>NZ_JBFTIJ010000004.1:0-606541 GCF_056394705.1 Variovorax sp. 10N420
GGCCGCCCGGTATGCGGTGCGGGCTGTGCGACCCCGCTGCGCCGGCCCTTCGGGCTTCCCTGCAGTGCTCGACTCAGGCGGGGTCCGCGTGAAACTCGCTGCGCTCAGACACACGCGGCCCTGATCCGCCTGAGTCTGCGCGCTTCGGCGGCGCAGAAGGGTCGCACAGCCCGCACAGCATACCGGGCTCTTTGGGTGTTCGGCGGGTCTGGGCGTCTCTGGCGCTGTCTCTCCGTCGCTGATGGTGAGAGGCTGCGCATGGATCACGATGGGGCTGGTGTGGAATGGGCCGCCGTGTGGACGATCTGCCACCGGCGTTCGACTTCCGAATCTACGACTGCATGCAATGCAGCCAGTTCGGTGCGGGTGAAGCAGCGATGGCTTTCGCGCACGTTCTCCACTTGCACGAGTAGACAGCGCAGGCATGAGGCGGCGTGATATGCCTCTTGCAAATTGTCCAGGGCAGCCGCAGCTTGCGTGGGCGGACCGGTGCGATGAGTTGAGGGTGCGTCTGGAGAGCGCGCGAGCGCGCAAGTGGGGTGTGCCATTGAATGGCCTCCGAAGTTGCGTCGCAAAGATGGCAATGGGCTGCTAAACCCGATCACGCCTTCACGTGATCGCGGGGAGTATATCGGCGGCACTTGCGCGGCCTTCAGCGCAGAGTCATTGGCATCTTCAAAAGTGGTGGATGAAGTCTGTTGTCGCGCCGCGCGAGCTACAGATTCGGTTGAGATGCGAGCGCCAAACTGCCGAAGACGTAGACGCTGCTCGCAGGGACGGGCCCCTTGGATTGCGCTTTCGCGCGCGAGCGTTGGTCGAACTTTTGCTCCGGTACTACTTAGTCGGCAGAATCCGCAATGCAGAGTCATCAAAAAATTGCCGACGAACTCTTGATCTTCAGACCTTCTCATTGCACGAATACCTATGAAACTAGCCCTATTCACGCGCCAACCAGAAAACCTGCCACAGCGTTATGAATGGGAAGGGCAATGGGTGGAGACGAATGCAGGCATAGCGTTCTGCCAGCCGTTCTCCAAAGACCGGCAAAAGACCGTCAGCACAATCGTGGTTGCTTTCAAGGCCTTGCAAGGCGGCTCGTCCGAAAGCTACGAGATGGCCTGGGAGGCTGACATCGTGGCCGTTGCGCAAAGCGCGCCTCCATATGAGATCTGGAGCAACGCTCCTCGGTTCGACATCTTCTACGCAAACGCGCGGAAGCTTGACGAAGTGCCGGAGAGAGCGCCGGGGCCGGGATTCATCCGGTACATCGAGTGACACACGTTGGGCCAACTCCGGACGTTGGCGGCTCAGGCGCGTCGGAGCGCTATCGACAACTGGTTGAGCATGGGAGGAATCATGGGCGATTGGGACTTTCTCTATGAAATGAACGAGCGTGGCTATAGCGCAGAGGAAATTGCCGATGCTGCCGGCTCTGGCGTAGCTCCTTGGCAGTGGGAGTACGTAAGCACCGAATGGATCGACGCTCAACTTGAAAATGAGTCAGAAGATGACGCCTACTCAATTGAGCCTTTTCAGAGCAGAGAGGGTTTTCCGTTCAGCGTCCTAGAGCAAACAGAGATCTTCCAAGACTTAGTCGACTGCGCGGCACGCCACTTCGAGAACACGGGCAGATACTTGCAGGTCTGGGGCGAACTGGGAGAAATCTACGCTGAGATCAAGTTTGGGCTTCGCCGCCACGCAACGCACTCGCCGGGCTCTGATGGCACGATCGCGGGCAAGCTTGTCGAGGTGAAGACCATCTCGCCTGAGAAGGGCAGCGATCGTGTACTCGTCAAGAGTCAAGGAAACTTTGAGCAGTTGCTCATCATCCGTATTGATCGAGATTTCCAATTCCAAGGCAGGCTCTTTGAAAGAACCGAGCTTAAGGGTGGTCTTGGCAAGTTCCTTCAAGGGCGACTCAAGAATGACAGGAGCAATTGTTAGCCGCTGGCGATCTCGGAGGGCCGCAGCCTCGCACGCAACTGATTAGATCCCAAGGAGACATGAATGACGGTCAAGCGCATGGACAACCTCGGCATCGTCGTGGAAGACCTCGATGCGGCCGTTGAGTTCTTCATTGAACTGGGTCTCGAACTTGAGGGGCGCGCCCCGATCGAAGGGGACTGGGCAGATGGCGTGACTGGATTGCGCGGTATGCGCGTCGAGATTGCCATGATGCGTACGCCCGATGGCCATAGCCGGCTGGAGTTGTCCCGCTTCGTCGCGCCGTCTTTGGTCGCAGACCATCGCAGCGCCCCAGTGAACGCTCTCGGCTACCTCCGCATCATGTTCGCCGTGGAGGACATCGACGATACGCTGGCCCGGCTCGTTGGCCGCGGCGCGACGCTCGTCGGCGAAGTCGTCCAGTATCAGGACATTTATCGGCTCTGCTATATCCGCGGGCCCGAAGGCATTCTCATTGGGCTCGCGCAGCAACTCGGCTAGCAGATCTCCCGAGAGAGTGGGTCCCTGCGCGAGCGCCTGGTCCCGTGGCGAGGGTCAGCAAACCAGGGCCGCTGCGGTCAGTATGTCGCGTATTCCTTGCCGGTCCCCGCGCGTAACAAGCCCGATGCCGACAGCCAGTTCTTCGCCCTCGACCAAAGACCTGTAGACGACGCCCGCCCGTCTCAATCCAGTGAAAGACTTGGGCAGTAGCGCCACACCACGCCCGCTGGCCACTTCACCCAACAAGACGTGATGGTCCGTAGGCTCCCTGAGCTTTGAGGGGGCGAAGCCATGCCGGGAGAAGACCTTCTGGCAGTGGTCGTAGAAAGCGGGCTGTCGCGCCCGCTCAAACCAGAAGACCGATTCACCCGCCAGGTCTGCCAGACGAACCGCCTTTCGCTTGGCCAAGCGATTGGAAGACTGCATCGCTACCACCATCGGAAGGCGGTCGAATTCCAAGACATTCAACCCCTGCACATCTGTAGGCAATGCGACGAAGGCCGCATCGAGTTTCCCACCATGAAGACGGCGTACGAGCCGCGGTGAGGTATCGGACAGGATTGATACGACAGTTCCCGGGTGAGTTGCTTGAATTCGTTCTGCCAGTCCACGGAACCAGGTCGGCTCCGCTGCGCTAGTAAGGCCAAGCCTCAGGATTGCCGGCAAGTTCTGAGTCGCGAGCTCCGCTTCTGCCTCGCGGAGCAACCTCCCGATTTTGCGCGCATAGGGCAGCAGTCTCTGCCCGGCGTCCGTGAGGTTGACGCCCTTCGTGGTCCGGTCGAAAAGCCGAATTCCCAATCGTTCCTCGAGCTCGCGAATCGCCCGACTCAGCGGCGGCTGGGAGAGGTGAAGCGTCTCAGCTGCCTGGCGAAAGCTCAGTGCGTCTGCGACGGCAAGGAATAGCGCCAGTGCACGGGAATCCAAAAGACTCGACATATCAAAAAGGTATCACGAACTTGGTCATTCCACGTTCCCGGCGTCACCTCTAGAGTGAACGTCATCAATTTTTTCAGAGGACTTCATGATGTTTTTCCGCCATGCCACAGCAACTGACAATTTTCGGCGACATCAAAGAGGAGGTGCGCAATGAACCGGTACGAACGCGGTTCACGCATGCTGACCGCAGTGGATGGCCCAGCGGGCCTGGATGCGGTTCAGACGCTCGCAAAGTCATTTCCGGATTTCGCGCGCTATGTGCTCGAATTTCCGTTCGGCGACATCTACGCACGAGAAGGCCTGGGCTTGCGCGAACGTGAGCTGGCGACGGTCGCGGCGCTGTGCGCACTGGGTCATGTGCAGCCCCAACTCCGTGTGCATGTGCATGCAGCATTGCACGTTGGCTGCAAGCCTGCAGAAATCGTCGAAGTTGTGATGCAGATGGCGGTCTACGCGGGATTTCCGGCAGCGCTCAACGGGCTGTCTGTCGTGCGCGAAGTTTTCGCAGAAGCTGAAATTGAGCTTCCACTGACCTGAAGTCACACCGTCATGAACGACGCTCACGCCGGACTCCCGCATGTCTGCGGACTTGTGGGACGACGACCTCTCCGTGCGGGCCTGGTCATGCCGGCTCACCCAGGTTCTCCAGTAGAAATGTACGAAGGCTGTCCGCCGCGGGCGAAAGGTCTCTGCCTTTCAGGAAAAAGAGAGACAAGTGGCGATCCACCACTGGGGAAATCAGGGGACGCGCGACGAGGCCGAATGCGGGCAGCAGCGAAAGGGAGCGACTAGGCTGAGCCGTGATCCCGAATCCGCTTTGAACCATCCCCAGCGCAGTGGTGATGAATGACACTTCCAGGGCTGGATTGAGCACCAGTGCGGAAGAGTGCTGGAACAAGTCCGCTTGCAAGCGCCGGGTGAAGTCAGGTGTGAGGCTCACAAAAGGGTACTTGAGGGTCTGCGCCCAATTCACCCGCTTGTGCACAGCAAGAGGATGGTCGGGTCGACAGACCATCCACACCCGATCCTGCATGAGGCTTTGCTGCATGAGCTCGGGTGCGGCCTGCCGCTGAGGGGCGACTCCGAAATCGGCCTCGCCACTGGCTACACGCGCGAGCGCTTGCTGGTTCAATGAGTCGAGGACGTAAACCGTCACCGCCGGAAATCTCTCCCGGTATCGACGGAGCACTTCAGGAAGGGTGGCGGCAGCATAGAGCGGAGTGCATGCGACGCGCACCGTCCCTCGCCGCTTTTGCTGCAAGTCCTGGGTGCTGACCAGCGCCTGCTCAAGGTCAGTCAGCACCTTGCGGGCTAGCGGATAGAACTCGGTGCCCGCGATCGACAGCTCCGTAGTGCGTGTGCTCCGGTCAAAGAGGCGCACTTCGATGTTTGACTCGAGCTCCTTGATGAGGAGACTCAGCGCCGAAGGCGTGAGGTGCAGCTTGCGTGCGGCGGCAGCAAATCCTCCAGCGTCCGCCACAGCGACGAATGCGCGGACCTGGCGCAATGAAACGTTGCCAATATTCATGAGAAAAACTCAACGCCCGCTAAAAATTGCTGGCTTGCCTCAACAATAAGGCAATCCTACGATTGGCCGCAACAAGGAGACCTCACGATGTTGCGATTCGATCCCAATCTGCGCTGGCTGTTCACGGAAGTGCCGATGCTCGAACGGTACGAGTCTGCGGCGAAGGCTGGATTCAAGGGCGTCGAAGTCGCCTTTCCGTACGAATATCCGGCGCGGGAAATCGCCGCGCGCCTTGGCGCCAACGGGCTTTCGATGGTTCAGATCCTCTCGCCTTTCGACTGGAACGGCGGAGAGCGCGGGCTTGCCGCGCTGCCTGGCAGAGAGAAGGATTTCAGGTCCAGCATTCATGCTGCGATCGACTACGCGACGCAGGTGGGCGGGCCGATGATCCATGTCATGCCGGGCAACATGGGCCCCGAACTGGATCGGGTGCGCTGCATGGACTTGTTCCTGGAGAACATCGCCTGGGCGGCGGACCAAGCGGGCTCGCACGGCTTGACGCTGATCCTCGAGCCGTGCTGTCGCGCCCGGTTTCCCGATTTCCTGTACCACCGCATCGACGAGGGCGTCGAAGTCGTCAAGACCCTTGGGCGTGCCAACGTGAAGCTTTGCTTCGACACCTTCCACATCCAGATGGAGGAGGGGTCCATTGCCGACCGGATGCGCGCGGCCTGGCCCTACATCGGACATATCCAGGTCGGGAACGTGCCTGGGCGGCACGAGCCCGGTACGGGCGAGATCCATTTCCCGTACCTCTTCGACCTCATTGAAGAGCTGGGTTGGAAGGGCTGGGTCGGCTGCGAGTACGCACCCTCGCGCGAGACCCTGGACACGATCGCCTGGGGTGCGCCATACGGCATTCGAGACCCCCGGCATTCCATCGCAACCGCATAGGAGACAAACATGCTGAGTGCTTCCGACAACGAGATGCTGACCCGCACTGGCGCAGACACGCCGATGGGACAGTTCTTCCGTCGCTTCTGGCAGCCCATTGCGCTTTCGCGTGAGTTGCCCGAGCGCGATGGTGCGCCAATGCGCGTCAACATCATGGGTGAGCGTCTGGTGGCCTTTCGAAACAGTGACGGGGTGGTGGGCCTTGTTGCCTCCAAATGCCCGCACCGTGGTGCCGACCTGTACTTTGGCCGCAACGAGAACTGCGCCATTCGCTGCGTGTTCCACGGCTGGCAGTTTGATGTGCAGGGCCGACCGATCGAGCTTCCGAATGTGCCTCCTGACGCGAGCTATCACGAGTCTCTCCGCCTGAAGGCCTATCCGACGCGCGAATACGGTGACATCGTCTGGGCCTACATGGGTCCCGATCCTTGGGAGAGAACGCTGCCGGAAGTGCCGCGCCTTGAATTTGGTGCGTTGCCGGCCTCGCACCGGTTCGTGACGAAGAAGCTCCAGGAGTGCAACTGGGCACAGTCCATTGAAGGTGCGTTGGACACCTCCCACTTCTCGTTCCTGCATATGCCGGCGCCGGGCGTTCCCTCCAACTCGAATCCGGATGCGCCAGCGGACGAGAAGCGCCTGCGCTGGATACGCGAGGACCCATTGCCGAAGTTTTCCATCCTCGAGCACGAGGTTGGCTTCGTGGTCGGAGGAGCTCGACGCGCCGACGACGGTGTTCGCTACTGGCGCAGCGCGCAGTACGCGGTGCCTTCACACAGCACCACACCTTCAACGCTGCCGGGCGAAACTCACTTCGGTTACACCTGGGTGCCGATCGACGATGAGAACTGCTGGATCTACACCTATGCCTGGAATCCCGACCGGCCGCTCACAGAGGACGAGGTCAGCAAGTTCGGCGGCGGACATGGCGTTGTTGCGGAGGTCGATGCGAATTTCATCCCGATCCGAAATCGATCGAACGAATACCTGATCGACCGGCACCAACAAAAGCACATCAGCTTCACGGGTGTTCGCGGGGTTGCTGAGCAGGACGCCATGATCCAGGACAGTCAAGGGCGGATCGCGGACCGGACGCAGGAGCATCTTTCCGCCTCGGACGCCGCAGTGGTGCGATTCCGCCGAACGATCCTGACTGCGGCCAAGGCGCTTGCAGCGGGGATCGAGCCCAAGGCTCCGATGAACCATGAGGCCTACAGGCTGCGTTCGGGCAGCTGGTTTGCCTCGGAAGGCGTGTCCTTCGAGCAAGTCATGCTGGAGCGCTTTGGCGACCCAGTCGGGCGGATCGCCCCCGAAAAGGCGGCCGGCAATCTCGCGACCGCGAAGTAAACAGAATCGACAGGAGACTCCACGATGATTTCGACCTATTTCCGCTGGCGGCGTGCCTTGGCGCTTGCCGCCTGCGCCTTGATCGGAGCAACTGGCGCATTCGCCCAGAACTACCCGGCCAAGCCCATCAAGCTGATTGTTCCGTACGCCGCCGGCGGCTCGACCGATGCGACCGCGCGCCTGCTGGCGAAGTCGCTGACCGAGCGGCTCGGACAGCCCATCGTGGTCGAGAACCGGGCTGGTGCCGGAGGAAGCATCGGACACGAATACGTGGCAAAGGCTCCGGCGGACGGCTACACGCTGCTGTTCAGCGCGGCCGGGCCCCTCACGGTGACCCCCCATACCTACCCCAGACTCGCGTACGAGCCCGTGAAGGGTTTCGAGCCGATCACGCTGGTGGCAACCCAACCGCTTCTGCTGGTCGTGAACCCCGCGCTGAAGATCACCAAGGTCGACGACCTGGTGCGGGAGGCCAAGGCTCACCCGGGCAAGGTGACGTACGGCTCGTTTGGCAACGGCAGTGCGGCGCACCTCGCAGGCGAATACTTCAAGAGTCTCGCCCACGTCGACATGGTCCACGTGCCTTACAAGGGAAGCGGACCCGCATTGGTGGACTTGGTGGCCGGCCAGATCGATGTCATGTTCGACGTCTTCTCGACTTCGGCGCCGTTGGTGAAGGCTGGAAAGCTGCGCGCAGTCGCGATCACGTCCACAGAGCGTTCGCCCCAATTCCCACAGGTCCCGACCATGCAAGAGGCGGGCATCGAAGGGTTCGAGGCGGGCACATGGTTCGGATTGCTTGCGCCAGCGAACACGCCTCAGCCCATCATCGACACCCTTTCCAACGCGACGAAAGCGGCGCTGAAGGAGAAAGACCTTCGCGACGTCCTCTCGTCTCAAGGCGCCTCCGTGGCGGGTGGAACGCCCGATCAATTCAAGCGCTTCTTTCTCTCCGAATACGACAAGTGGGGAAAGATCGTGAAGTCGGCAGGCATCACCGTCGATTGACGCAATCAGCAAGTCCAACCGAGTTCATATGAAGCTTCTGAGCTATTTCCATGGAGGCGCCTCGAGCTGGGGTGCCATCTTCGACCAGCGTATCGTCGACCTGCAGGCAGCTGCGAACGGGCGCTTTCCGACGCTTCGAAGCGCCCTGGCCAAGATGAGCCTGAGTGAGATCGAGGACCTCGCGAGATCCCGCCCCGCGACCATCCCTCTCGATCAAATCGAGTACCTGCCTGTGGTTCCCGATGCGCCTCGAATCTTCTGCATAGGTTTGAACTACGACGAGCACCGAATCGAAGCCAAACGGGAGACGACCACGCAACCAACGGTATTCCTGCGCGTGACCTCGTCGCAACTCGGGCACCAGCAGCCGATCGTCCTCCCCAGAGAGTCGACTTCGCTCGACTACGAAGGAGAGATCGCCGTTGTCATCGGCAAGGGCGGCCGACGGATCGATGAGAGCGCGGCTTGGAAGCACGTGGCGGGCTACGCGCCCTACAACGACGGTTCGATTCGCGACTGGCAATCGCACACGACGCAATGGACTCCCGGAAAGAACTTTCCTGACACTGGCGCGTTCGGCCCATGGCTCGTGACGCGCGGCGAAATCGGCGACGGTCAGGAGCTCAGTCTGACCACCCGCCTGAACGGAACGGTGGTGCAGCACGCGACAACCGCACAACTGATCTTTCCGATTCCGCGGCTGATCAGCTACATCTCGACCTTTACCGCGCTGGAGCCGGGTGACGTCATTGTCACGGGCACACCCGGAGGCGTCGGCTTCAAACGCCAGCCGCCCCTGTTCATGCGGCCGGGTGACCGCGTGGAGGTCGAGGTCGAGGGCGTTGGCACGTTGATCAACCCTGTGCAAGCGGAATGAGCAACTCGTCGCTTCTGGATGTTCGCGTCGCGCGACGGAACCTGGTTGCCGAGGACATCTGTGCGCTCGAACTGGAGCGCCCCTCGGGTGGCGCGCTTCCGCCGTTCGAGCCAGGTGCGCATATCGACGTGCACCTGGACGGACTGGTGCGGCAGTACTCTCTGCTCAACCACCCGTCCGAGCGCTTCAAATACAAGATCGCTGTGCTGCGCGCAATCGATTCTCGCGGTGGTTCGATCAAGGTGCACGAGCGTTTGAACGAGGGCCAATGCTTCAAGATCAGCGCCCCTCGAAACCACTTTCAATTGCAGCCTTCGCCCTTTGCTCTTCTGATTGCGGGCGGCATCGGCATCACGCCGCTCATGGCCATGTCGGCCGAGCTTGCGGCTGCGGGGTCGCGGTTCGCCTTGCACTATTGCGCGCGATCGCGAGCCAGAATGGCGTTTGCCGAAGAGCTTCTAGGCGCACCGTTTTCAAGCTCGGTGTCCTTGCACCTCGATGACGAAGCCGGGACGAAGTTCGACTGCCGTGCAGCCTTGAGCGAGGCGCCTGACGGTGCGCATCTGTATGTATGCGGACCGAGTGGCTTCATGAAGCATGTTCTCGATACGGCCCGCGACTTGGGGTGGGGCGAGGACCGGGTGCATTTCGAGCACTTCCAGCCGGTCGCTGCACCGGACAACAGCAAGAAAGCGGCATTTGAAATCCTGGCTGCGCGAACAGGAAAGCGCGTGACAGTCGCCGCCACTGAGACCGCCTTGAGCGCGCTTGCCCGGATCGGAATCGTCGTGCCGACATCCTGCGAGCAGGGCGTATGCGGCACGTGCCTGACGGACGTACTCGAAGGCGTTCCAGATCATCGGGACATGTTTCTCACTCCCGAGGAGCGAACCCTGAACAACCAGTTTCTTCCGTGCTGCTCGCGTGCGTGCAGCGACAGCTTGACCCTTGACCTTTGATTTCCGGATTCGAGAGACTCGCCCATGACCAAGACTCACCGCAGAACGCTCAAGATCGCCAGCATCCCCGGTGACGGCATCGGCAGGGAAGTGATGCCCGAGGGTCATCGCGTGCTCGAAAAGATTGCGAGCCGGTTCGACCTCGATCTGCAGTTCACGCACATCGAATGGGCCAGCTGCGACTACTACCAGCGCCATGGCGACATGATGCCGCCCGACTGGAAAGCCCAGCTCGAAACGCAGGATGCCATCCTGTTCGGTGCTGTCGGCTGGCCCGATACGGTTCCGGACCACGTCTCGTTGTGGGGGTCTCTTCTGAAGTTCCGACGTGAGTTCGATCAATACATCAATCTCCGACCGGCACGATTGTTCGATGGTGTGCCGTGCCCTCTGGCCGGCCGCAAGGTAGGCGATATCGACATCTACATCGTGCGCGAGAACACGGAGGGCGAGTACACCAACCTCGGCGGTGTGATGTATGCCGGCACCGAGCGCGAAATCGTGGTTCAGGAGACCGTGATGAGCCGCTTTGGAGCCGACCGTGTGCTCAGGTATGCCTACGAACTGGCCCAGTCACGGCCTCGCAAGCGGCTGACCGTGGCTACCAAGAGCAACGGGATCGCAATCAGCATGCCGTGGTGGGACGGCCGCGCCGATGCAGTCGGGGCGGACTACCCGGAGGTTCAGGTCGACAAACAGCACATCGACATCCTCACTGCGCGCTTCGTGCTGCAGCCGCAGCGATTCGATGTGGTTGTGGCAAGCAACTTGTTCGGCGACATCCTTTCGGACCTGGGGCCCGCGTGCACTGGCACCATCGGCCTGGCACCGTCAGCCAACCTGAATCCCGAGCGAAGCTTTCCCTCTCTTTTCGAACCTGTGCACGGCTCCGCTCCGGACATTTACGGAAAGGGCGTAGCCAATCCGATCGCGATGATCTGGTCGGCCGCTTTGATGCTGGATTTCCTCGGCGAGCGTGAAGCACACGACGCGATCCTGAGTGCTATCGAGCATGTACTTCGTGAAGGACCACGCACGGCAGATCTTGGAGGCAACGCGAGCACCAAGGAACTCGGACAAGCGATTGCGGCGTTGATCTAAGAACAGGCGGTGCAGAAGGCGACCGGCTGCTCCAGCGCCTGGCGAATCAACCAGCGTCCGCCATCGCCTTGGCCCCTGCGTCGGCAACCTGCGCGTCTTGCGTCGACTGCATGCCGGAAACACCGATCGCTCCCACCAACTGGCCTCCCGACATCAGCGGCAGTCCGCCTTCGAGCGGGCATGCACCCTGCGTAGCCAATAGCCTGAGATTGATGCCGCCGGCGGTCAATGCTTCCTCGAACACCTTGGTCGGGCGCTTGAAGCGCACGGCGCTTTCCGCCTTTGCCTGCGCAATGGTGACGCTGCCGGTCTGGGCTTGATCCATCTTGTGCAAGACGACGAGATTGGCGCCGCTGTCCATGACCGCAATGACCATGGGCCAGCCGTTGGCCTTCGCTTCGGCCTCTGCGGCGGCGGCGATCATCCGCGCAGTGTCGAGCGACAGGGGCGGGCCGTATGGAATGATGTGTGAAACCGAGGTCATGTCGAGATCCGTGCAAGTGAATGAAGCGCGCGATGCTAGGGACGGGACGACCTCATGCCTATTCCCTATTCCTTCGCATCTGCTGTGCACAAATCACCCGATCAACGCATTTCCTCGGCGCAGACGGCGTCTGCATTGGACGACGTTCGCTTCTTCCTGGCGGTGGCTCGCGAAGGGAGCTTGTCCGGCGCCGCGCGAACATTGAATGTCGAGCACTCCACGGTCGCGCGGCGTGTCGGTGCACTGGAGGCGAGTCTCGGCGTGCGCTTGTTCGACCGGCTTCAGAGGAGCTGGACGTTGACGAGCGAAGGCGAAGCGCTCATCGCTCCGGCGGAGCGTCTGGAGCACGAAGCCTTGGCGTTCACCCGGGCAGCCGCGGCGGCCACGAGCCTTGAAGGAACAGTCCGGATATCCGCCCCGCCGGTGTTCGCGAGCCAGTTCCTCGTGCCTCACCTGTCACGCTGCGCCGACCGCTGGAAGGGGATCGAGCTGGATCTCGTCGGCGAGGCTCGAACGGCCAATCTCCACCGGCGCGAAGCCGACGTTTCGCTTCGCTTCATGCGGCCTGACGAACCCGGCTTGGCCGCACGCAAGTTGGGAGAATTGAGCTTTCGGCTCTATGCGACGCCGGCGTGGCTCGCCCGGGCCGAGTCGGAATGGACCTTCATTGGCTATGGCGAGCCGATGAGCGAAGTGCCTCACCAGCAGTTGCTTGCGCGCATTGCCGGGGACCGACCCTTCGTCCTGCGAAGCAACGATCTTGCGGCGGTCCACCAGGCGTGCCGAGCCGGCATGGGGCTTGCGATGCTCCCCACTTTCATCGCAAGGCCGGACAACGGCCTGATCGAAGTGCCACGCCCACCAGGCCCACCAGGCCTGGAGCGCCCCTTGCTGCGAGAGATATGGTGCGTCGTGCACCCCGACGTTCGTCGTTCGCCGCGTGTCAGGTTGATGGTGGACCTGCTTGGGCAACTGATCCAGGAGAGTTCCGCGGCGCTGGTTTGAAGCATGCGCGGCAAGTCTCACTTGCCTGCCTCGAGCCTCGCGGTCATCTTCTGCTGCACCACGCCGATGGCCTTCAGTGGCCTGACCATCACCTTGAAGTCGACGATCTGGCCGGCGTCATTCCATCTGACGATGTCCACCGCGTTGACGGTCACGCCGTCGATGCCGCTCTCGAACTCAAGCATCGCATCCCTGTCGCCGAAGAGCTTGCGAACGACGTGGAAGGTCGGATTGAAGAAAGCGTGCAGCGCGGCCTCCAGGTAACGCGCTGCAAGTTCCCTGCCGCGTTGCGGCGAGTGAACGATGGGAGAGTGGAACACCACGTCATCGGCGAGCAGATCTCGCAGACCGCTCGGGTCTTGCGTAACGACCATGCGATGCCACGCGTCGAGTGGGTTGGTAGCAGTCAATTTGCGCCCCTTTCATCGTGAGTGAATGCGGTTGCAGGCTTTGCCACACGCCTGACGGTGCCTTTGGGTTCGTCGATGTTGGCGGCGAGCCATTCATGCCAGGCGGTGGTCCCCTTGCGGCCGTGCGCTTCGGCAAAGCCCAGCCGGACCGCCGTCTGTGGAGCGACATCGAAGCCGATCACGCGCTTCTTCAGGCGGCGCGCTTGCAGATACTGGCGGGCAAGAACCGGGAGCGGCAGTGCTGCGGGCCCGCCGATCTCGTCACGCATACCGCGCCTGCCGTCGCCGACGCAATCGACGAGATACGACGCGACATCGGCGGTGTCCACCGCATCGACGACAACGTTTGGGAGGATCCACCAAGGCATCCACCGCATGCTGGCGAAGAGACGTGCAAGCAGGTAGTAGAACGGTCCGGCGCGCACCACGGACCAGGAAACATCCGATTCTCGGACCAGCGTTTCGCCTTGCAGTTTTACCTTGCTGTAAGGCAGCGAAGCAGCCTCGCTGAGCCCGACGATGGACACGTGCAGAAAATGCTGCACCCTGGCGTTGCGGCATTCGCGCAGCAGCCGGCCCGTTCCGTCCACGTCCACCGCTGAAGGCGTGGCGAAGAGGTCCACCAGCCGGATCCGGCCGCGCTGGGCGATCGGGGAGAAGGTTGCAGCGTTGATGACCGTGGTCACGCCTTCAAGCGCTTCGCTCAGGCCGGCCCCGGTGGCGAGGTCGCCGCGGGCCCATTCGACGCGCGCGTCGCGGCCCGGCAGCCTGGCCAGGACTCGCACCCGTTTGCCCCGGGCCAGCAGTTGGCCCACGATGTCGCGACCGAGATGCCCGGTACCGCCTGTGACGAGAACGCGTTGTTCATCTGTGCTGGTGTGTTCAAGCATATTTCCTTCCAACGTCAATGGTTGATCGACTCGCTATACAAGACGTTTGAGGGTCCGGTTTCGTCACCACCGTGTGCCGGTTCGCCTCCCACGACTGTTCTCACTTCTCGCTTCTCACTTGTCACGCGATGGCGGATACCCAAGCTTTCTTGAACCTGCGGCCGCGCCTGTTCGGTATCGCTTATCGGATGTTGGGAACACGGCAGGAGGCGGAAGACGCCGTGCAGGAGGTCTACCTCAAGTGGCTCGAAGCCGAAACCAGCAGCGTGCGCTCGCCGGAAGCGTGGCTGGTGAGCGTGGCGACGCGCTGGTGCATCGATCGCCTGCGGACCTTGAAAGTGGAACGCGAGTCCTACGTCGGGCCGTGGCTGACGGAGCCGATCGTGGCGGACCTCGCCTCGCCAGAGACCGAACTGGAGAAGGCACAGCACTTGTCCATCGCCTTTCTGTTGACCCTCGAGCGGTTGAGCCCGGATGAACGCGCTTCATTCCTGCTTCACGAGGTGTTCGACTTCAACTACACCGAGATCGCCGAGGCCCTTCAACGCAGCGAGGGCGCATGCCGCCAGTTGATGTATCGGGCGAGGCAACGCTTGGGCGAACCGCGCGGACGCTTTGGAGCATCGCCCGCGCAGCATCGCTGGCTGGTGGAGCAGTTCGTGTCGGCGACGACGAGCGGCGACGTCGGGCGCATCGTTGCGCTGCTCTCCAGCGACGCCCAGGTTGTGGCAGACGGTGGCGGCAAGGCACGCGTCGTGCTGAAGCCCTTGCAAGGCGCAGAACGCATCGCCCGGCTCTTCCACGTGATTGCCCGTCAAGCTTCCGCCCATGACGCGCGCCTCGACTATCGTCCGGTGCGCGTCAATGGCGAACTGGGGCTGCTTCGGTTCTTCAACGGCACACTGCATTCGGTGCTGGCGTTCGAGACGAACGATGACCGGATCGCGTCAATCAGCATCGTGGCGAATCCCGCAAAGATGCGTGAGGCGGCCGAGTTGACGTGAGTCCACTTCGCTCCTCTTCGATGCGCTTGCGTGCGTGGCGACCCTGGTGCAGGATTCCGGACGGCAACGCATTGACATTGAAGATGAACGGAGGATTCATGGCATCGAGTTTCAGTTTCCAAGGGCGATGGGCAGCCGCCTGCCTGCTCGCGGCAATGGCCAGCATGGCGAGCTTGGCGCATGGCCAGACCACTGCAGGCACCTGCTCCGTCTGTGGCACCGTCGAATCGGTAAGCCCTGTGCAGGCCTCCGCATCCGCCTCCGGGCTCGGCGCGGTGGCCGGTGGCGTGGTGGGCGGCGTGGTCGGCAATCAGGTCGGCAGCGGCAGGGGGCGGACGCTCGCCACCGTTGCAGGCGCCGCCGGTGGTGCCATGGCCGGCAACGCGGTCGAAAGAAACCGCAACACGCACACTGTCTTCAGGGTCAACGTTCGGATGCAGGACGGGTCGCTGCGCACGATTGACTCCGGCATTTCGTTTGCCGTCGGCCAGCCGGTGACGGTCAAGGGAAACACGATCCTGAGGAACTGACGCTCACACCACGCTCTTCGTGCAGCCCCCATCCACCCTGAGCGCAGCGCCCGTCGTCCCGGATGAAAGCGGGCTCGCGATGTAAGTGACCATGGACGCGATCTCGGCCGTCGTCTCGAAGCGCTTGATCAACGAGGTGGGCCGCGCCTTCTCGAAGAAGTCCTTCTCGAATTCTTCGAAGGTCTGGTTGCCGGCTTTGGCGAGTGCGCCCACGAAGTCGTCGACGCCTCGGGACTTGGTGGGGCCGGGCAGAACGCTGTTCACCGTGATCCGGGTGCCGGCGAGGGATTCGGCCAAGCCTCGGGCAACCGCGAGCTGGGCGGTCTTCGTCATGCCGTAGTGAATCATCTCGGCCGGAATCTGCACGGCGCTTTCGCTGGAGATGAAGATGATCCGGCCCCAGTCGGCCTTTCGCATGGCCGGCAGGCAAAGGCGAGCCAGACGAACGCCGCTGAGCACGTTGACGTCGAAAAAGCGGATCCAGTCTTCGTCCGGAATGTCCTCGAAGGGCTTGGGTTCGAAGATGCCCAGGTTGTTCACCAGGATCTCGATGCCGGGGAACTTGCCCACGAGGTCTTCGGCGATGGCTCGCTTGCTCAGATCGCCGGCGAAGCCCTGAACCGAGCCTCCATCTCCCGCGACGATGCGGCCGACAGCTTCATCGACGGCCGCCTGCGTTCGCCCGTTCACGATGACGCGCGCGCCTTCCGCAGCGAGGCCGGCGGCGATGGCGTGGCCGATGCCCGCGGTGCTGCCGGACACCAGTGCGAGCTTGCCTGTGAGTTGCATGTCCATGATTTACATCCTTTGAGCCTACTTTTCGTAGGTGGTGTCGGAGGGCCCATATCCAGTGATCACGACCACCGCGCCCTCCGGACCCGTGGTGGCGAAATGCGCGACGCCCCCGGGCTCCGTATAGAAGCTGCCCGCGGGCAAGGACACTTCGGAAGCCGCGTCGTTGGCAGCGCCATAGCCGAAATGCCAAAGTCCTGAGACGACGGTGGCGGTACGTGCGTCCCGGTGGCGGTGAGCCTCGATCACCGTGTTGGGGGCCACCGACAGTTCGACACTGTACAGGCCGGGCTTGGCCGGATCGCCATACAAGAGCCGTGTGGAGACGCCGGCGACACCCGATGTCCCGGTTCCCGCGGTGGAGGCGGGCAATCCATCGATGTCCTTCGACGTGAGCCGCACCTGCGCTGTCCGCACGGGTGCCGATTCAATGAAGGGGATGAGGATTGCGAGCGCCTGCTCCGGCTGCTCTTCCATGATCCAGTGGCCGGAGTTGGCGATGACGGCGCCTCGCACATTCGTTGCCACGCTTTCCAGCTCTGGCGCCATCGATGCGCCGTAAGAGTGATCGCCGCCAATCGCCAGGACAGGCATCGTCAACTTTCCCGTCTTGGCGAACTGTGCCTGGTTGTCCGTTGCGTCAGTCGCGAATGCGGCGAACTGGCCGCCGAATGCGTTGTGGATGGCCCCCGGTCTCGCATAGAGGTTTGCGTAGTGGCGGCGTGTCTGTTCGTCGATGCCCGCGGGATTCGCTGAAAGCTCGTTGTAGAACCTGTCCAGCAGGATGCGTTCGCGGCCCGCGACGAGGCGTTCGACGTCTGGCCCGCGGAAGTTGAAGTGCCAGACCTTGGGATTGGTCAGTTGCTTGTCCCAGCTTCCCATGCCTGGCAGCGGCGCGTCCATGATGGCCCACGCATTCACGCGCGCGGGATTCTGCGCAGCGACGGCGTAGCCCACCATGTTGCCGATGTCATGAGTCACGAGCGTGAAGTCGCCGATCTGAAGACGATCGAGCATCCCGATCAGGTCGCGAGCCTGGGATGCCTTCGTGTAACCGTCCTCGGGGTGCGATGACAGCCCCATGCCACGAAGATCGGGCACGACGACCGTATGCGTCTTGGCGAGTGCGACCGCAAGCGGCTGCCACATGTCGCCAGTGTCCCCGAAGCCATGCAGGAGCACGACGGCGGGGCCGGTGCCACCGACCCGCACGTACTGCGTGCCGCCACTGACGGCCATCTGCTGCATCCGGAAGGTCTTTGGGTAAGGTTGGACTGCCGCCGAGACGGGGAGGGCATAGCCCGTGAGCGTGAGCAGAAGCAAAAGGCCCCAACGAATCCAATGGAAAGGTGACAGATGCTCTTTGGGTTTGAGTCGCATGCTATTTCTCCAGGTTGTGTGGTTGGTTGATCGGTGCCTCGCCGCCTATGAGCCCGCCGCCGCCCATCCGGCGAAAACCCGGGGGCTCGTGCCCGTGCCAGGCAGATGGCGAGGAACGGTTGCCAGCGGCCTGATCACGCGCCCGATGGCCTGCGTCGCCGGCGCCGGCTGCGCCGCGCGATCGAGCAGTCCCCGGCGTTCTGCCACCGTCACTGCTTCGGTTCGGCTGGTCGCGTCGAGCTTTCCGTAGATCGAGCGCAGGTGAGACTTCACCGTGCCGACCCCGATGCCCATTTCCCGTGCGATGACCTTGTTGCCAAGTCCCTCGACAAGGAGCCGAAGCACCTCTTCCTCACGGGAGGTCATGGCTTCCCGCGCAACGCTGTCGGCGAGGCGGCGTGCTGCGACGGCGCCGATATGGCGCACGCCGGTGCTGAGCGATCGCACCGCGGTGTTCAGCTCATCGATGGCGCATCCGATCAACAGGTATCCCCGCACCCCCGCCTGCAATGCGCGGCGTATTTCCCATTCCTTTTGCCGCTGTGTCACCACGAGCACGGCTGGAAGCGGGGCGGCTCCGGTGGACCTCTGATGCAGGCCCGTGACGAGCTCGAGGCCGGCGTCATAGTCCGTGACCACCACGTGCGCCGATTCCGTTCGGCGAGGCTCGTCTGGACTGCGTTCCGAAACGCTGAAGTCAGCCTGCAAGTGCAACGCACCGCTCAAGCCGACCGCGACGACGGGATCGACGTGCGAAACATCGACGAAGATTTTTCTGTTCATCCGCATGACTCCTTTGATCAAGCCGCTCCATGCATTGGCGCGCTCTGCTGAGTCCGAAGAATGGTCGCAAGAGCCGGCGGTGACCAGTGAAGTCGTGAGAAGTCTCTGCAAGAAAAACGTAGCGGCGTGAATTGCCGCGAATTTCCGCGAAGCGAGCCGCGCTCGCGCGCACGGGCTCTAGGCTGACACGATATCCCGGGCCGCGCGCAGGTCGGGTGTGTCGAGCCCTTCCTCGAAGCGACCGTACAAAGGCGCAACCATCTCGCGCGCTTCCAGGAATCTGCCCTGTCGGATCCAGGAGCGGGCAAGGCTCATGGCACCCCTGAGTTCCCACGCCAGTGCGCCTTGGCGACGGGCGAGGTCCATGGAGCGCCTGAATTCGCGTTCCGCTGCCTCGACCGCGCCGGGTTCCCCGCGTTGCAGCATGTACTCGCCCCGCTTGCGCATCACCTCGGGAGCGCACCAGCCGCACAAGCCCGAGCTCGCGCGCTCCAGGCTGACGGAGTGATGCCACCGGCTCGCCACGCTGGCGATGCAGTCCAGCTCTTTCGCGTTGAGGGTCTGTACGAAGGGCATGCGCATCGCCTCGCTCTGGCGGTCGTTCTCGGCCTCCAGTACCGCTTCGAACGAATGTGCCCACGACTCCCAGTACGGCGAATTGCTCTTGCGCGAGGTCGTGGCCAAACGGACGACAAGATGCTCGGCACGGTCGAATTCGCCACGCCAGAACGCCAGCGGAATCGCAGCCATCGCCAGCGTCTGCAAAAGCGCATGGTGATGGGCGTCACCGGCCACCGCGAGGCATTCCTCGACGGTGCGCATCGCGCTATCGGGGCGGCCCTCGAGCCAAAGCATTCGTGTCAGCAGGATCCGCATCGAGACCTGGCGCGGCACGATGCTCGGATACTCCGGCCGCATGCTGTGTTCGTCGCGGGCGAGCGTCCGTTCGGCGTACTGGCGAGATGCCTGATGGTCCCCCATGAAGTGGCGGCACTGCGCGAGAAGCCGCTCCGACAGCACGACGCCCGCCTCGTCTTCGGACTTGCTCGCCACATCCAGAGCGGACTCGGCAGCCGCTGTGGCGGAGACGTAGTCACCCGTGACGAAGCTGCCCAGCCACGTGCTGTACAGCGCGAGGATTCGCGATGTCGAATCCGCCATTCCTTGGGCAAGCTGGGAGGCGCGCGAAAGGATGGCGAGCGTCCGCTGTCCGCGCCAGCCGGGCTCGACGCTGGGCCACGCCAGCACGAGGTTCAGGCGCAGTTCGAGATCGGGTCGCGGCGGGTTCAGGAGGCGAAGGTGATTGAGCGCCCGCTCGATGCGATCGACCTGTTCGGCAAGCACCCCGAGTTCATGCAGCGGCATGGCGATTGCCATGATCTCGATGCCGATCTGCAGCTCGCCTCCCTCCGAAAAGCACCAGTCCAGCGCGGCGCGGACATCCTCGATGTGACCACCGTGCGCGACCAGTGACGTCGCGCGAAGCATCCCGTCGCGGCCCGCGTCCGCAGCGACCAGCTTGCCGTGCATCTCCAGCGCATGGCGCCTGAATACGGGGTCCACGGGCTCTGCTTCGCGCATTTTCTGCATCGCAAACGATCGGGTCGTGTCGAGCAGCCGGTAGCTCGCGAGCCCGCTTTGCACGTCGACGCTGATCAGCGATTTGCTGGTCAGGCTCACGAGTGCCTGCAGCACGTCCTCGGCCGTGATGCGGTCGCCGCTCGCGACGCCGGCCGCTGCTTTCAGGTCGAACGCGCTCCGAAAGACCGACAAGCGACGCAGCACGATCTGCTCAGGCGTGGAGAGCAACTGATAGCTCCAGTCCAGCATGGCCGCGAGCGTCTGATGCCGCGGGGCTGCCGTGCGACGGCCTCGAAACAGAAGCGAGAGGTGGTCGCCGACACGCGACTTGAGTTCCACCACGCCCAGACTCGCGACCCGTGCGGCGACAAGCTCGACCGCCAGCGGCAGGCCGTCCAGCTGATGCGTGAGCGAGCAGACGTCGCGGACGTTGTCATCGGTCAGCACGAAAGGCAATCCCCCGATGGAAGCTCGTTCAACGAACAACTCGACGGCTGGGAACCGCATCGCCCCATCCCGGTCGAGCGGATTGTCGACCGGAGGCAGTCCGAGCGGCGCGAGCCGGTAGGTCCGTTCTCCTTCCACGTCCAGCGGTTCGCGGCTCGTGGCAAGGATGGTGATCCCGGTGCCTGCGAGCAGGCCGTCCGCAAGACTCGCCGCAGCCTCGATGACGTGTTCGCAGTTGTCCAGCACGACCAGGACATCCATCGAAGCGAGCGATTGCAGCAACGAGGCGAGCGGTTCCTGGGGCGTCGCCGGAAGCTCCAGCGCGCTTGCCAGCGTGGCGGCCACGAGGCTGCCATCCGCCACGGGCGTGAGGTCGACGAATACCACGCCCTCCCGAAAATCGGATGCGCACGCGTCGGCCAGGGCAAGTGCCAGCGTCGTCTTCCCGATGCCCCCTGGGCCGGCGATGGTCAGCAGGCGGTGCGCATCGAGCGCCTCCTTGAGAGTGGCGAGCGCGTCTGATCTTCCGATCATTCGCTTGGTGCGAGGCAAGGGCGCTTGCGCTCGGGTGCCGACCGGCGCAGCCGCTTGCACCGGCTCCCCGCGCACCAGGGTTCCGACAAAGCAGTAGCCCCGGCCAGGAATGTTCTCGATGTAGCGGACGCCGTCCAGTCCGTCGCCAATTGCGCGGCGCAGCGCAGACATGTGAACGCGCAGGCTCGTTTCCTCGACCACCGAACCTGGCCAGGCGCCCGCTTCCAGGTCGCGGCGGCTGACGACCTCGCCGGCTCGCTCGATGAGCGTCGTCAGGAGATCGAAGGCCCTGCTGCCGATTCGCACCGGAGTGTCGCCGTCGAGCAGGCTGCGCTTGTCCTTCAGCACGCGGTATCGGCCGAAAGCGAAATCACAGGGAGCCGGCTGGGATGGCAACGTCATGAGCGCGCTTCAGGGTTGTCGTGCGTCGGCAGTGTAAAGCCCGCGAACTGGGGCCGCCAGCCGGGTACACAGGCCCCTCTTCCGATCGGAAGATGGCGGCCGGCTGTGCTTCGGCGAAACTTTCCGCACCCATACCCAAGGAGCAAATCATGTTCATGCGGCAGTGCGGAAACTTGCTGGGGAGTAGGCCATGAAGCGAATGGACGGGAAGGTCGTGGTCATCACGGGGGCGAGCGCCGGCATTGGCTGGGCAACGGCGCTGCTCTTCGCGCGTGAAGGCGCCAAACTGGTGCTGGGTGCTCGACGCGAGACTGAGCTGATCGCGCTCGCATCGGAGATCGCGGCGGCCGGAGGCTCCGCGGTCACTTTGGCAGGCGATGTGCGGGACGAAAGCTATGCCAAGGGCCTGGTGGAGCTCGCGGTCTCGCGGTACGGCCGCCTCGACGCTGCGTTCAACAATGCCGGGACGCTCGGCGAGTCTGGTCCGAGCACGGAAGTTTCCGAGGCAGGCTGGACCCACACGCTGGCCGTCAACCTGACGGGTTCGTTCCTGGGCGCGAAGCACCAGATCGCGCAGATGCTCCGAAATGGCGGAGGCTCCGTCATCTTCACCTCGACTTTCGTCGGCCACACCTTTGCATTTCCGGGGGTCGCTGCCTACGCGGCGAGCAAGGCGGGGCTCATCGGCCTGACCCAAACCCTGGCGGCGGAGTTCGGACCGAAGTCTGTGCGAGTGAACGCCATTCTTCCGGGCGCGGTCGACACCGACATGTATCGCGAGATGAACGACACCCTGGAGAAGACGGCTTTCATCACGAACCTGCACGCGCTCAAACGCATTGCGAGTCCCCAGGAGATTGCGCGCACGGTGCTCTACCTGGCGTCCGACGACTCCTCGTTCGTCACCGGCACGGCCTCGCTGGTGGATGGTGGTGCGTCGATTACTCGCACTTGATCCCGCACCTGATCCCCTTCAATCAGCCTCGAGCCGACGCCCGTAGGCGGCAAAGCTTTCCGCCTTCAGCGCCTTCATCATCACCTTCGCAGCCGGCGACAAGAGACGATCGGTGCGGGTAATGATGCCGAATGCATCCATGTGGCAGGGCATTTCCACGGGCAGCAGCGCAACGATGCCATGCGCCGCGTAGTACCGGGCCACATCGGTCGCCAGCACGGCCACCATGTCGCTCTGCTGCAGCATGCGCGTGATGAAGAGCAGCGCCGCTGTTTCGATGACGTTCAGCGGCGGCGCGAGTCCTTCCTCCTGGAACATCAGTTCGAACCGATGCCGCAACACGCTCCCGGCCGGCGGCACGATCCAACCCGCCGACACCAGGTCGCGCAAGCCCAATCCGCTCATGCCCAGCAGCGGATGGCCGGGCCGAACCAGGGCGCACACCGGCTCTTCGGTGAGCGCCTCATAGCGTATGTTGGTCTTGTCGTGTTCCGCGAAGAGGCGCGCGACGAGCAGGTCGAGCTTGCCCTGTTCGAGCCGCTCCAGCAGCACCGGGCTGGTCTCTATCTCCAGCGACACGCGCAGGTTGGGATGCTCGCGCTTGACTGCGGCGACAGCTGGCGGCAGCAGCACGAGGCCGGGGGCCGTGATGGCGCCGATGTTCACTTGCCCGGCACCGCCGGCCTTCAATGCGGTGAGTTCGTCGTGCGCCTGGTTCAGGCTCGCGAGCGCGACGCGCGCGTGGCGGATCATGGTTTCCCCGTACCAGGTCGGCCGCATGCCGCGCGGCAGGCGATCGAACAGGGGCACTTCCAGGACGTCCTCCAGGTCCTTGAGCAGCTTCGAGGCCGCGGGCTGGGTCATGTTCAACACCTGTGCGGCGCGATGGATATTGCCCTCTTCGGCCAGCGCCACGATGAGCAGCAGTTGGCGGGTCTTGAGGCGCGCACGGATGAACCAGTGCGTGTAGTTGGTCATGGGGTTTACCTGAATGCTTCTTCTGGTATCGATTCGATCCAAATATTGATTGGAAAGATATTGGTGCGATTCCTACACTCGCCCCACTTTGAAGCGAAGCGACCTCCAGCAGAATGCACGGCAGCTCATCAACGGGCGCTGGGAGACTGGCGTGACCACGGGCGCCAGCCGCAACCCTTCCGACACCCGCGAGGTGGTCGCGGAGTATGCGCGTGCCGACCGCAGCCAGACGGAGCGCGCCATCCGCGCCGCCGCCGATGCGTTTCCTCACTGGAGCCTCACCACGCCGCAGCGCCGAGCCGACGTGCTCGACCAGATCGGCAGCGAGATCCTCGCGCGGCGCGACGAACTCGGCATGCTGCTGGCGCGCGAAGAAGGCAAGACCTTGCCCGAGGCCGTGGGCGAAGCGGCGCGTGCCGGCCACATCTTCAAGTTCTTTGCGGGCGAGGCTCTCAGGGGCGGCGGAGAGGCCATGGCGTCCGTGCAGCCGGACGTACTGGTCGACGTCACGCGCGAGCCAGTCGGCGTGGTCGGATTGATCGCGCCATGGAACTTTCCGCTTGCCATTCCTGCCTGGAAGATCGCACCGGCGCTGGCCTATGGCAACAGCGTCGTCTTCAAGCCGGCTGAACTGGTGCCGGCGTGCGGATGGGCGCTGGCTGAAATCATCAGCCGCGCGGCGTTGCCCGCGGGCACTTTCAACCTCGTGATGGGCAGCGGCCGCGAAGTGGGGCAGACGATCGTCGACAGCCCGTTGGTGGATGCGATCAGCTTCACGGGCTCGGTCGCGACCGGCGAGCACATCCTGCGGGCCGCGACCCAGCGCCACGCCAGGATTCAGCTGGAGATGGGCGGCAAGAACCCGCTGGTGGTACTGGCGGACGCCGACCTCGACCGCGCGGTCGATTGCGCTGTGCAGGGCGCCTACTTCTCTACCGGGCAGCGATGCACGGCGTCGAGCCGGCTGATCGTCGAGGCCGCGGTCCACGATGCTTTCGTGGTGCGGCTTCGCCATCGGCTTGCCGCGCTCAAGGTCGGCCACGCACTGGAGCGCGGCACCGATATCGGGCCGGTGGTCGACGCCGAACAGCTCGAAAAGAACCTGGCAGCTGTCGCCAGCGCGACCGAAGAGGGCGCCGAGCATGTCTGGGGTGGGGAAAGGCTCAAGCGCGCGACAGCGGGCCACTACATGAGCCCGGCGTTGTTCCTCGCGCGGCCCGGTCACCGCGTGGCGCGCGACGAGATCTTCGGGCCTGTGGCCTGCGTGCTGCGCGCCGACGACTACGCGCATGCGCTCGCACTCGCCAACGACACGCCCTTTGGGCTTTGCGCCGGCATCTGCACCACATCGCTTTCGCGCGCAATGCACTTCAAGCGACATGCCAAAGTCGGCATGACCATGGTCAACTTGCCGACCGCGGGGGTGGACTATCACGTACCCTTCGGTGGCCGAAAGGCTTCCAGCTACGGTCCGCGAGAGCAGGGCCGGTATGCCGCAGAGTTCTACACCACCGTCAAGACCGGCTACGTGCTGGCCTGAGTGGGTCGACAAAACCAGGGTTTCTTTCACCACGTTCAAACAGGAGACAACATGAAACTGAACCGTCGCACACTCAACATCGCCCTCGCTACCGCGTCGCTCTCGTCGCTGCTGCCGATCAAGGCGCTGGCCCAGCAGAAGATCGTCCTGGGCTTTGCCCAAGTCGGCGCCGAAAGCGAATGGCGCACGGCCAACACAGAGTCGATCAAGTCGGCCGCCAAGGAGGCCGGCATCGATCTCAAGTTCTCCGACGCACAGCAGAAGCAGGAAAACCAGATCAAGGCGATTCGTTCCTATATCGCCCAGAAGGTCGACGTGATCGCCTTCTCGCCGGTGGTCGAATCCGGCTGGGATCCGGTGCTGCGCGAAGCCAAGGCCGCTGGCATTCCGGTGGTGCTGACCGACCGCTCTGTCGACAGCAAGGACACCTCGCTCTACGTGACCTTCATGGGCTCTGACTTCGTCGAGGAAGGCCGCAAGGCAGGCCGCTGGCTGGTCGAGAAGGAAAAGGGCAACGCGGGCCCCGTCAACATCGTCGAACTGCAGGGCACCGTCGGCTCGGCACCCGCGATCGACCGCAAGAAGGGCTTCGAGGAAATCATCAAGGCCGATCCGAAGTTCAAGATCATCCGTTCGCAGACGGGCGACTTCACCCGCGCCAAGGGCAAGGAAGTGATGGAAGCCTTCCTGAAGGCCGAGGGCAAGAAGATCAACGTGCTGTATGCGCACAATGACGACATGGCGATCGGCGCGATCCAGGCGATCGAGGAAGCGGGCATGAAGCCGGCGCAGGACATCATCATCATCTCGGTGGACGGCGTGAAGGGAGCCTTCGAGGCCATGATGGCCGGCAAACTGAATGTGTCGGTCGAATGCAGCCCGCTGCTTGGGCCGCAGCTGATGAGTGCGGTCAAGGACATCAAGGCCGGCAAGCCGCTGCCCAAGCGCATCCTGACGCAGGAAGGGATCTTCCCGATGGAGGTTGCCAAGTCCGAATTCCCGAATAGGAAGTACTAGCAAGTACTGACCCCCGTTGCTTGCCCACTTCGTGTGGCCGCCTCCCCCCTTCCAGGGGGCGCTGCCTGCGGCCCGGCAAAGCCGGTTCCGCGGCAGCCCACGAATTGCGGCGCGCTTCGCGGCCGCGGTTGCAGTCATTTTTGGGGATGAATTTTTTTGAAACTGGAGACGCTCATGAAACGTGTATTTCTTAAGTCGCTGCTTGCTGGGGCTGCGGCTGTGATGATGGGTGGCGTGGTGCCGCTTGTGCATGCGCAGGACAAGGGGCTCGTTGCGATTTCGATGCCTACGAAATCGTCGGCGCGGTGGATTGCCGATGGGTCGAACATGGTCAAGTACTTCAATGAGAAGGGGTACAAGACGGACCTGCAGTACGCCGACGACGACATTCCGAACCAGCTTGCGCAGATCGAGAACATGGTCACCAAGGGGCCGAAGGTGCTGGTGATTGCGGCGATTGATGGCACGACGCTGTCGGACGTGCTGCAGAAGGCCGCCGACAAGGGCGTGAAGGTGATCGCGTATGACCGGCTCATCAAGAACTCGAAGAACGTCGACTACTACGCGACCTTCGACAACTACCAAGTCGGGGTGCTGCAGGCGCAGTACATCGAGAACGCGCTGAAGCTCAAGGAAGGCAAGGGGCCGTACAACATCGAGCTCTTCGGCGGTTCGCCGGACGACAACAACGCTTTCTTCTTCTACAACGGCGCGATGTCAGTGCTCAAGCCCTACATCGACAGCGGCAAGCTGGTGGTGCGCAGCAAGCAGATGGGCATGGACAAGGTCTCGACGCTGCGCTGGGACGGTGCCGTGGCGCAGGCGCGCATGGACAACCTGCTGTCGGCCTACTACACCAAGGACCGCGTGGATGCGGTGCTGTCGCCTTACGACGGGCTTTCGATCGGCATCATCTCCTCGCTCAAGGGCGTGGGCTATGGCTCTGCACAGCAGCCGATGCCGGTGGTGACGGGGCAGGACGCGGAAATCCCCTCCGTCAAGTCGATCCTCAAGAAAGAGCAGACTTCCACGGTCTTCAAGGACACGCGCGAGTTGGCGAAGGTCACCGTCAACATGGTCGACGCGATGATGGCCGGCAAGCAGCCGGAGGTGAACGACACCAAGACCTACAACAACGGGGTCAAGGTGGTGCCGTCTTATCTGCTCAAGCCTGTGAGCGTGGACGGGTCGAACTGGAAGCAGGCATTGGTTGACTCGGGCTACTACAAGGAAAGCCAGATCAAGTAGCCGGGACGTGCGATGCGGGGCCGGTGGCCCCGCAGGTTCGAAGGGAGACAGGGTGAAAGATGTGATTCTGGAGATGCGCGGCATCACCAAGAGCTTTCCGGGGGTGAACGCGCTGGACAACGTCAACCTCGCAGTACGCGCGGGAGAGATCCACGCGGTGGTCGGCGAGAACGGCGCGGGCAAGTCCACGCTGATGAAGGTGCTCAGCGGCGTGTATTCCTGCGACTCCTACGAAGGGGAGATCCACTTCGAAGGCGAAGTGCGCCGCTTCAGGAGCATCGCCGACAGTGAGAAGCTCGGCATCATCATCATTCACCAGGAACTCGCGCTGGTGCCGCTGCTGTCGATTGCGGAAAACATCTTTCTCGGCAACGAGACCGCGCGCGGCGGCGTGATCGACTGGTTCGAGGCTTACGCCCGCACACGTGCGCTGCTGGCCAAGGTCGGGCTCAAGGAGCTGCCGACCGCGCTCATCACCAACCTCGGCGTGGGCAAGCAGCAGATGGTCGAGATCGCGAAGGCGCTCTCGAAAGAGGTCAAGCTGCTGATCCTGGACGAGCCGACCGCGAGCCTGAACGAAAGCGACAGCGATGCCTTGCTGCGCCTTCTGCTGGAGCTCAAGGCGCAGGGCATTGCGTCGATTCTCATCTCGCACAAGCTGAATGAGATCGCCAAGGTGGCCGATTCGATCACCGTGTTGCGCGATGGCGCGACGGTCGAAACCATGGACTGCCGCAGCACGCCGATCAGCGAAGACCGCATCATTCGCGGCATGGTCGGGCGCGACATGGCGCACCGCTACCCGCAGCGCACGCCGCACGTCGGTGAAACCATCTTCGAGGTGCGCGACTGGCGCGTTCACCATGCACTGCATGCCGATCGCGAGCAAATCAAGGGCGTGAACCTGCGTGTGCGGCGCGGCGAGATCGTCGGCATCGCGGGGCTGATGGGCGCCGGGCGCACTGAATTCGCCATGAGCGTGTTCGGGCGCTCCTACGGGCAGCGCATCAGCGGCTCGGTGCACATGCATGGCAAGGAAGTCGACGTGAGCACGATTCGCAAGGCGATCGACCACGGCATCGCGTATGTCACCGAGGACCGCAAGAGCGCGGGGCTGGTGCTGGAGGAAGACATCCGCAAGAACGTGAGCATGGCCAACCTTGCTGCCATCTCCGAGGGCGGCGTGATCGACGAAGGGCGCGAGTTCAAAGTGGGGAACGAGTATCGGCGCGCGCTGAACATCCGCTGCGCCGGCGTGGACCAGCGCGTGGTCAACCTGTCCGGAGGCAACCAGCAGAAGGTGGTGTTGAGCAAGTGGCTCTTTGCCAAGCCCGAGCTGCTGATCCTCGACGAGCCCACGCGCGGTATCGACGTGGGCGCCAAGTACGAGATTTACACCATCATCGACCAGCTCGCGAGCGAGGGCAAAGGCATTCTCATGATTTCTTCCGAACTGCCGGAATTGCTCGGCATGTGCGACCGCATCTATGTGATGAACGAAGGGCGCTTCGTCGCCGAGTTTCCTGCTGCCGAGGCCTCGCAGGAAAAAATCATGCGAGTGATCGTGGCCTCCGGGAGCAGCATCAATGCAGCCTGAAGCAGAAGCCGTGAAACCGGCAACACCCATCACGCCGCCGGCATCCAGTACAGCGGCCGCCGAACACGCGGGATTCATCAAGAACAACCTGCGCGAATACGGCATGCTGATCTCGCTGGTCGCGATCATGGCGCTGTTCCAGGTGCTGACCGACGGTACGCTGATGCGGCCGCTGAACCTCACCAATCTGCTGCTGCAGAACAGCTACATCGTGATCATGGCGCTGGGCATGCTGCTGGTGATCGTCGCGGGCCACATCGACTTGTCTGTAGGCTCGGTGTGCGGCTTCGTCGGCGCGCTGGCTGCGGTGCTGATGGTGGAGTACGACTGGCATTTCGTGCCGACTTTCATCGTGTGCCTGATCGCCGGCGGATTGATCGGCGCGGCGCAGGGCTGGTTCGTAGCCTTCTTCCGGATTCCTTCGTTCATCGTCACGCTGGCGGGCATGCTGGTGTTCAAGGGCCTCACGCTGGCATTGCTTGCTGGGCAGTCGGTGGGGCCGTTTCCCGAGGCTTTCCAGAAGCTGAGTTCGGGCTTCGTGCCTGACGTGATGGGCGGCGAAAGCTTGCGCACCACTTCACTCGTGCTCGGCGCGCTGGCCGCCGCGGCGCTGGTGTTCTTCAGGTTGCGCGGCCGCGCGAAGCTCGCGGCGCATGGCATGGCGCAGGAGCCCTACGCTTTCTTCCTCGTCAAGAACCTGTTCTTCGCGGCGGCGATCCTGCTGCTGAGCTATCTGCTCGCGACCTACAAGGGGCTGCCCAACGTGCTGATCGTGATGGCGGTGCTGATCGTCGCCTACGACTTCGTCACCAACCGCACGACCATTGGCCGGCGCATCTATGCGCTGGGCGGCAACGAGAAGGCGGCGAGGTTGTCCGGCATCAAGACGCAGCGGCTGGCCTTTCTGACTTTCGTGAACATGGGCGTGCTGGCGGCGCTGGCGGGCCTTGTGTTCGCCGCGCGGCTCAACACGGCGACGCCCAAGGCAGGGCTGGGCTTCGAGCTGGACGTGATCGCGGCCTGCTTCATCGGCGGCGCGTCGGCTTCGGGCGGCGTCGGCAAGGTGATGGGCGCGGTGATCGGGGCCTTCATCATGGGCGTGATGAACAACGGCATGTCGATCCTGGGCATCGGCATCGACTACCAGCAGGTGATCAAGGGATTGGTGTTGCTGGCGGCGGTGTTCATCGACGTCTACAACAAGAACAAATGAGCACGCCCGCTTCCATCGACGCGCCGGTGCTGCAACTCACGGGCATCGACAAGCAGTTCAACGGCGTGCCGGCCTTGCGCGGGGTTGCGCTGCGGCTGCGAGCCGGTGAAATCCATTCGCTTCTGGGACAGAACGGCGCGGGCAAGTCCACGTTGATCAAGGTGCTGACCGGCGTCTATGCGGCGGATGCCGGCGAGATGACGCTCTCGGGTACGCCCATCAGGCCTTCTTCGCCGATCGATGCGCAGCGCATGGGCATCAGCACCGTGTACCAGGAGGTCAATCTCTGCCCGAATCTGTCGGTCGCGGAGAACATCTTCTCTGGGCGCTATCCACGACGCGGGTTGGCGCAGGGCTTTCGCATCGACTGGGCGGCCGTGAACCGTGAGGCGCGTGCGCTGCTGGCGCGGCTGGACGTGCATATCGACGTCAGCCGGCTGTTGTCGAGCTATTCGGTGGCCGTGCAGCAGATGGTGGCGATCGCGCGTGCGCTGGGCCTGTCGTCGAAGGTGTTGATTCTGGACGAGCCCACATCGAGCCTGGACGACGAGGAAGTGAAGAGCCTCTTCACTGTGCTGCGCCGGTTGCGGGGCGAGGGGCTGGCGATCTTGTTCGTCACGCATTTCCTGAACCAGGTCTATGCGGTGTCGGACCGGATCACCGTGCTGCGCAATGGCGGCTGGGTCGGAGAATGGAAGCCCAGCGAGCTCGGGCCCCAGGCGCTGATCTCGGCGATGGTCGGGCGCGAGTTCGCAGCACAGGCGACCGGTCATGCGGACCTGCCTCCCATTGACGTTGGTGCTGCCGCGGTGCTGGCAACGGAAGGCTTGGCCCAGCGCGGGCAGTTGCAGCCAGTGGACCTGCAGGTGCGTCCCGGTGAGATCGTGGGGCTGGCTGGGCTGCTCGGCTCGGGGCGCACCGAGTTGGCGCGATTGCTGTTCGGGCTCGCGAAGCCGGATCAAGGCAGTCTGAAGATCGACGGTGTCGCGGTCGATCTTGCGAGTCCGGCGGATGCGGTGAAGCACGGCCTTGCGTTGTGTCCCGAAGAACGAAAAACCGACGGCATCATCGCCGACTTGTCGCTGCGCGAGAACATCGCGCTCGCCTTGCAGGCTCGCCGCGGTGTGCGCAACACGCTGTCGCGCGCCGAGCAGGCGGCGCTGGCGGAGCGCTTCGTCAAGGCGCTGGGCATCAAGACGGCCAGCATCGAGACGCCGATCGGCTTGCTCTCGGGCGGCAATCAGCAGAAGGCGGTGCTGGCGCGCTGGCTGGCAACGGAGCCGCGCCTGTTGATCCTCGACGAGCCGACGCGCGGAATCGACGTCGCGGCCAAGCAGGAAATCATGGACGAGATCCTGCGCCTGGCGCGGGGCGGGATGGCGGTGTTGTTCATTTCGTCGGAAATGAACGAAGTGGTGCGCGTGTCGCATCGCATTGTGGTGCTGCGCGAGCGGCACAAGGTGGGCGAACTGCCCGGTGGCGCCACCGAGGACGCCGTCTACGACCTGATCGCCGAGACATGACTCGCCCCCAGGCTTCGCGCACTTCGTGTCGCTTCGCCAACCCCCTACCGGGGGCAACACCGGCGGCCCGGCGGAGCCGGTTCCGCGGTGTTTCTGAGAAGGGATCGATGGTGGATCTGATATGAGTGATATGGGGTCGGCTTCTATGGTTTCGCGGGCGTTTCGGCATCGGTTGGCTTGGCCGTTGGTCACGCTGCTGATATTGCTGGGGATCAATGCTGTCTTCAATCCGAGCTTCTTGCATCTGGAGGTGCGGGGCGGGCATCTTTATGGGAGCTTGATCGACATCCTCAATCGGGCGGCGCCGCTGGTGCTGGTTGCGCTGGGTATGACGCTGGTGATCGCGACGCGGGGGATCGATATTTCGGTGGGCGCGGTGGTGGCTATCGCGGCGGCGCTGGCGGCGTGGATGATCGGCGGGTCGCTGGTGGTCAACAACGGGGCGGCGGCGGAGGTGAGCCGGTTTCCGATGTGGCTGGCGATCGTGGCGGCGCTTGGGGCGGCCCTGGTGTGCGGTTTGTGGAACGGGCTGCTGGTCGCGCGGGTTGGCATGCAGCCGATCATTGCGACGCTGATCCTGATGGTGGCGGGGCGCGGCATCGCGCAACTGATCACGGGTGGGCAGATCATCACGATCTACTACGCGCCGTTTTTCTCTATCGGCAGCGGCTATCTGTTCGGGTTGCCGTTTTCTGTCTATGTTGCGGCAGCGGTGTTCGCGCTGGTGTACTTCGCGATCACGCAGAGCGCGCTGGGGCTCTTCGTTCAGTCGGTGGGCATCAACCCGAACGCGGCGCGTGTGGCGGGCGTGCGGGCGCGCCGGATCATCGTGGGTGCCTACATGTTCTGCGCGTTTTGCGCGGGCGTGGCGGGCTTGCTGATTAGCTCGAACGTCAAGAGCGCGGATGGCAACAACGCGGGACAGTTGCTGGAGCTCGATGCGATCCTGGCTGTGACGCTTGGCGGCACGGCACTGACGGGCGGGCGCTTCAGTTTGGTGGGCAGCGTGATTGGCGCGTTGATCATCCAGACGCTGACCTACGGCATCTATTCGCTCGGCGTTCCGCCTGAGATCAACCTGGTGGTGAAGGCGGCGGTGGTTTTCGTGGTGATGCTGGTGCAGTCGGCTGAGTTCCGCGCGAGCATTCGCCAGCTGGTGCAGCGGCCACCACGTGTGAGGGGTCAAGCATGAGCGCGGTGGTGCCTGAATCGAGCGCGCACGCGCCTGGAGTGCCTGCGCCGGCTTCGCGTCCGCGCAGGGGACTCAACCCGAAGTACCTGCCGCTGGCCGCGACCATCTCGCTGTTCGCGCTGGTCGCGACGCTGGGTTCGATCTTCTACAACGGCTTCTTCTCGGCCCAGGTTTTCCTGAACCTGCTGATCGACAACGCGTTCTTGTGTATCGTCGCGGTGGGGATGACCTTCGTGATCTTGTCCGGCGGCATCGATCTTTCGGTAGGCTCGGTGATCGCACTAACGACGATGGTCTCCGCTTCGCTGGTCGAAAAGCACGGCTGGAGCCCTGCAGTGGTCATTCCGCTGGTGCTCGCCATGGGCACGCTGTTCGGTGCTTTCATGGGGGTGCTGATCGAGCGCTTCCGGCTGCAGCCTTTTATCGTGACGCTGGCCGGAATGTTTCTCGCACGCGGGCTTTGCTATCTGATCAGCATCGATTCGATCAGCATCACCAACGAGGTCTACTCCGAAATCTCGCAGTGGCGCCTGCCGGTGTGGGGCACGGCGTCGATCTCGCTCAGCGGGTTGATTGCACTCGCGATGGTTGCGATCGCGGTCTTCATCGCGCACTACACGCCGTTCGGCCGCACGGTGTATGCGATTGGCGGCAACGAACAATCGGCGGTGCTGATGGGCCTGCCCGTTCGCTCGACGGTGATCGGCGTCTACACGTTCTCCGGTTTCTGCTCTGCGTTGGGCGGCGTGGTGTTCACGTTCTACATGCTCTCGGGCTATGGACTGCACGCGGTCGGGCTCGAACTGGATGCCATCGCGGCGGTGGTGATCGGCGGCACGCTTCTCACCGGCGGTGTCGGCTATGTGATTGGCACGCTCTTCGGCGTGCTGATGCTGGGCGTCATCCAGACGCTCATTTCCTTCGACGGCACGCTGAGTTCCTGGTGGACTCGCATCGTCGTCGGCGTATTGCTCTTTGTCTTCTGCCTGCTGCAGCGCCTGTTCTCGGCGCGTGCGGCAGAGCGCCCCTAGTCCTCACCGCCAGTCATCACCGAAATCCCCGCATGTCCGACACACCCAAGAAACTGCGATCGACCGAATGGTTCGGGTCGGCCGACAAGAACGGCTTCATGTACCGAAGCTGGATGAAGAACCAGGGCATCCCCGATCACGAATTCGACGGACGCCCGATCATCGGCATCTGCAATACGTGGTCTGAGCTCACGCCCTGCAACGCGCACTTCCGCAAGATCGCCGAACACGTGAAGCGTGGCATTTCGGAGGCGGGCGGATTTCCGGTGGAGTTTCCGGTGTTCTCGAACGGCGAATCCAATTTGCGTCCGACCGCCATGCTGACGCGCAACCTCGCGAGCATGGACGTCGAGGAAGCCATCCGCGGCAATCCGATCGACGCCGTCGTGCTGCTCACGGGCTGCGACAAAACCACGCCGGCGCTGCTGATGGGTGCAGCGAGTTGCGACATTCCCGCGATCGTCGTCACCGGCGGGCCGATGCTCAACGGCAAGCTCGAAGGTCGCGACATCGGCTCTGGAACCGCCGTGTGGCAGTTGCACGAGGCGATGAAGGCTGGCGAAATCGACGTGCATCAGTTTCTCTCGGCCGAAGCGGGCATGTCGCGTTCGGCAGGCACCTGCAACACGATGGGCACGGCTTCGACGATGGCCTGCATGGCCGAGTCGCTGGGCGTCTCGCTGCCGCACAACGCTGCCATCCCGGCAGTGGATGCGCGCCGCTATGTGCTCGCGCAGATGTCGGGCATGCGGGCTGTCGAAATGGCGCGCGAAGGGCTGACGCTGTCGAAGATCCTCACGCGCGAAGCTTTCGAGAACGCGATTCGCACCAATGCCGCCATCGGCGGTTCGACCAATGCCGTGATTCACCTGAAAGCGATCGCCGGGCGCATCGGTGTTGCGCTCGAACTCGAAGACTGGACGCGCATCGGCCGCGGCACGCCCACGCTCGTGGATCTGATGCCCTCCGGGCGCTTCCTGATGGAAGAGTTCTATTACGCGGGCGGTCTTCCGGCTGTGTTGCGCAGGCTCGGTGAAAACGGCTTGCTGCCGCATCCCGATGCGCTCACGGTCAATGGCCGGTCGCTGTGGGACAACGTGCGCGACGCGCCGAGCTACAACGACGAGGTGATCCGCCCGCTGGACAAGCCGCTCATCGAAGACGGCGGCATCTGCATCCTGCGCGGCAACCTGTCACCGCGCGGTGCGGTGCTGAAGCCTTCCGCTGCTTCGCCCGAACTGCTCAAGCATCGCGGCAGAGCGGTGGTGTTCGAGGACTTCGATCACTACAAGACGCGCATCGCCGACGAATCGCTCGACGTGGATGCGAGCTCGGTGCTGGTCATGAAGAACTGCGGTCCCAAGGGCTATCCGGGCATGGCCGAGGTCGGCAACATGGGCTTGCCGCCGAAGCTGTTGCGCGCGGGCATCAAGGACATGGTGCGGATTTCGGATGCGCGCATGAGCGGCACCGCGTACGGCACGGTGGTGCTGCACGTCGCACCTGAAGCGGCCGACGGCGGCCCGCTGGCTGCCGTGCGCGATGGCGACTGGATCGAGCTCGACTGCGAACAGGGCCGCTTGCACCTGGACATCAGCGATGCCGAACTGGCCGATCGTCTCGCGACCATCGCGCGTACGCCAGTCGTCGCCAAGGGCGGCGGCTATCAGCGGCTTTATGTAGATCACGTGCTGCAAGCGGACGAGGGCTGCGATTTCGATTTCCTGGTGGGCTGTCGCGGCGCCGCGGTGCCCAGGCACTCGCATTGACGTTGCAGCGTCAGCGCTTCGACGCCTTCCAGAATGGCCGTGCATCGGCCAACTTGTCGAGCGCCTTGCGGCACTCGGAGGCACTGGCAGGCTGTTGCGCGCTGAGCCAACCGACCGCGAACCACGCCTGCCCGTCGTGACTGGCGTTGTCGCGGTAGGCGGCAATGGCGACGGCGTTGTCGTTGTGTTCGCCCAGCGCGTCTTGTGCGGGCTCGAGCTGCTCGAGATAGCGCTTCGCGCGGCGCGCGCCGAACAGCGGCGCCACGAACTCACCCAGGTAGCGCAGCCGCTTGAGCCGCTTGCGCACACGATGCTGGGCGGCAGGCTCCAGCTCTTCGAAGCGGCGGCCGTCGCGCGTCACCTGCCGGTGCAGTTTGGAGAGCCGCTTGCGCAGCACCTTGCGCGGTGGGCCGGTTTCGTCGCGCGCGGGGTGCTCGCTCTCGACCTCGTCCGTGGGTTCGACCGGCAGCGATGCCGCAATCAGTTCCATCAGCACGGACTGAAATGCCGCCGCCCGGACCACTTCGGAAGGATCGGGAAGATCGGCGGCGCTGACTGAGCCATCGACTGGCGGCGCACCGACGCCTTCGAGCTTCGGCTGCACGATGTGAACAAGGTGATCGTGATCACGGCGCCGTCCGAGCGCCTGAAAGGCATCTGTCAGCGCGGGGTCCCATTCGGGGCTGATGGCAGGCGCCAGTGCCGCCATTTCGCGCAGCGCAGTGCGCAATCGGCGAATGCCGACTCGCAACTGATGCACGTGCTCGGCGTCAGTGCTGCCGGCGGCGACTTCGCTCGCATTGGGGAGGATTTGCGCCAGGCAAGCCTTGAGCACCGTCCGGAAGACTTCGGGCCCGTCCTGATCCTTGTGCAGTTCAGGGGGGCGCGCCTTGACCGCATCGCCGAAGGGCCTGCCTTGCGCCAGCCGCTGGCCGCGCTCGGATTTGGACACGGTGTCGAGCCAGAGCGCGTAGCGGTTGCGCCAGCGCTGGGCGAGTTCGAGCATGGATCTTGGACTGCCGCCCTTGAGCTCGAATTCGAGTTCGCACAGCGCGTGCGCATGCTCGCCCGAACGCACTTCGCCGCTGTCGAAGGCGAGTTCGACCAGCGCGTCTCCGGTCCGCATTTCGCGCAGCGTGCGGCGGACATCCGTGCCGTACAGGGGAACGAGTTCGACCGTCGCCGGGTCATGGCCGGCCTCGCGGCAGGCTTGGCGAATCAGGTCGCCGACGGGCGTGCCGTCATGCCGATCGATGCGGGGCAGAGGGACGTCGCGTGCGCCGCCCGGAGGAAGATCCACGTTGTCTTCATGGCGCTCCAGCAGGCTGTCGGTAGGGGCCTTGGCAGTCTGGCGCCACGCCTGGCCTTCCTTGCGGAGGCGCAGCACCAGCCGCTGCGCAGCCAGGGCGCCATCGGCGGTGTCGAAATAGCGGGCGCGCAGCCGCTCGACGTGCGAGCGGCCGCGGGCCACCGCCGCTTCGACCGCCGCCCGGTGCTGCGTGTCGACCTGGAACTTGAGTTCGAACTCGGTCACGGGTCGTTCGCTGCCGCCGGCACGCCGCTGTCAGCCCGGCAACTCGCTGACCTGGAGGGACAGATCGAACAGCTTGGACTTGCTCGCGTAATAGCGGTCCAGCCGCCATTCCTTGAGGATGTCCATCGCGATCTGAAAGCTCTTGTAGTCGAGTTCATACAGCGTGACGAGTTCGAAGCTGTGCTCCGATTCGAGTGCCAGTACCAGACGGGCCAGGATCTTTGCCGACTCATTGGTCGGGTCGGTCTCGATGAATCGACGGGCGACCTTGATGGCGTTCATGGGGAAGTTTTCCTCTTAAAAACTAGCCCATGACTATATCCAGCGCAGTCGCGCCCAATGTGACAGTCGAGTGACGGCGTAGGTCTTTGGTTTGAGTCCTACGACCGCCGCTTCATTGCGCCGGGACGAGTGTTTCGGTCGACCGGATCACGCCGCCACCCAGCACGCTGCCGGTGATGGTGGTCGAACCGCTGCCCGTGACCCGCGCCTCGCAGGCGGCGCGGTCCGAAGGGGGCTGCCGGCTGCAGCGGGCCAGGGCGTTCTGCCGCAGGGTTGCGTCATCGACCTTCGGGAAGCCGCCTCTGCGCGCTGTCTCGGCCGCTGCACCCCTTTCGCGCAGGCAAGCCTGTTTGTTCTGGTGCACGCCATCGCAAGGGAGTGACGAGGGCGACGAAGACATGGAAGACGACTGGGCAAGGACGGACGAGCCAGCAGCAAGGCCACCGGTTGCCACGAGGACTGCGAGACACGTTCGAAAGGCGTTCTTCATGGGTACTCCTTATGGGAACTTGGAGTATGCGGGGCGAACCGTTCCCGAACCACCCCCCCTCGCCGCGCGTTCGTGTCGGACCAATCCGGCAAGCACTCGGGCAACCTGCTCTCAAGGCGGGCGCCGGCTCAAGCTTCGGCGATACGCTTTGCGAGGTGGGCGAGGGCTTCTTCGACCTGGTCCACGAGGATCAGCGAGAGGTCGCCCGGCTGCAGGCGTTCCAACGCTGAATCGATAGCGACGAATTCGCCGCGGATCTCGTCGATGAACCGCGTGCGCCGCGCGCCTTCGAGCCCCTGCCGGAGCAGCGCCATGACTTCACCGTCGGCGCGCCCACGCTGCGCCGCGTCCTGATAGAGGATGACGTCGTCGAAGGCTTCGCCAAGGATGGCGGTCTGGTCGCGAATGTCGCAATCGCGGCGATCACCCGCGCCGCTGATCACGACCGAGCGCTTCTTCGCCGGCATGGTGTCGACGGCGGAGACCAGTGCGCGCATGGCGTCGGTGTTGTGGCCGTAGTCGGCAATGACGGTCGCGCCGCGATAGTCCATCACGTTGAAGCGGCCCGGCACACCGGCGGCGTCGTTCTTGAAGCTGGCAAGCCCGCTGCGGATCGCATCCCAGTCCAGGCCCACGGCCCAGGCTGCGGCAATGGCCGCCATCACGTTGTCGACCTGGAAGCCGATGGTGCCGTTGCGCGTGATCTGCACGTCGCGCAGCGGAATGCGTTCGCGCCACGAGCCCTCTGCCGCGATCACGGCGTCCTGGTCCACATAAACCGTGCGCTTGCCTTGCGCGCGGTGCGTGGCCATCACCGGATGCTGCCGGTCGGCGGTAAAGAAGATCACGCTGCCGGGGCAACTCGCGGCCATCGCAGCGACGTTCGGGTCCGCGGCGTTGAGCACGCCATAGCCGCTGGGCGCTACGTTGCGCACGATCACGCGCTTGAGCACGGCGAGGTCTTCCACGGTCGTGATGTAGTTGAGGCCCAGGTGATCGCCGCTGCCGATGTTGGTGACGACCGCCACTTGACAGCGATCGAATCCGAGGCCTTCGCGCAGGATGCCGCCACGCGCCACCTCGAAGACGGCCGCGTCGACATCCGGATGAAGCAGCACGTTGCGCGCGCTCTTCGGGCCGCTGCAATCGCCGCTGTCGGTCTGGCGCCCGTCGACGTAGACACCGTCGGTGTTGGTCATGCCGGTGCGCAGGCCGCTGGCGGCGAGCAGGTGGTTGATCAGCCTTGCGGTCGTCGTCTTGCCATTGGTGCCGGTCACGGCCACCACCGGGATGCGGCCGTCGTCGCCATGGGCGAAGAGCGTGTCCATCACCGCTTCGCCCACCGCGCGGCCGCGGCCGAACGAGGGCGAGATGTGCATGCGAAGCCCGGGCGCGGCATTGACTTCGACCACGCCGCCGTGCTGTTCTTCGAGCGGACGCAGCACGTTCTCGCAAACCATGTCGACGCCGCAGATGTGCAGGCCGACCATCTGCGCCGCATCGACCGCACGCGCGGCGACTTCGGGGTGCACCGTGTCGGTCACGTCGGTCGCGGTGCCGCCGGTCGAAAGATTGGCGTTGTTGCGCAGGACGACCCGCTGGCCCAGCGTGGGCACGCTGTCGGGCTTCAAGCCCTGTGCTTCGAGGCGGCCGATCGCAATGTCGTCCAGCCGGATCTTCGTGAGCGATGTCGCGTGCCCTTCGCCGCGCCGCGGGTCCTGGTTGACCGCATCGACGAGTTCGCGAACAGTCTTTGCGCCGTCGCCGATCACCTGCGGCGGATCACGGCGGGCCGCGGCCACGAGCCGATCGCCGACCACGAGCAAACGGAAGTCGAAGCCGGGCAGGAATTTCTCGACCATCACCTCGCCATGAACTGCCGCCGATGCATAAGCCGCACCGAGCTGCTCGCGCGTCGTGATGTTGACCGTGACGCCCTTGCCCTGATTACCGTCCTGCGGTTTGACGACCACCGGCAGCCCGATCTCCTGCGCCGCAGCCCAGCCGTCTTCGGCGTCGGTCACCGGACGGCCGAGCGGAACAGGGACGCCTGCTGCGTTGAGCAGTTGCTTGGTGAGTTCCTTGTCCTGTGCGATGGCTTCGGCGACACCGCTCGTGCTGTCGACTTCAGCGGCCTGGATGCGGCGCTGCTTGGAACCCCAGCCGAACTGCACGAGGCTGCCGCTGGTGAGGCGCCGGTACGGGATGCCCCGGGCCACCGCCGCGTCGACGATGGAGCCGGTGCTCGGTCCGAGGCGCTCGGATTCGTCGAGGTCGCGCAGTTCGGTGATGGCGGCCGTGGCGTCGAAGGCGGCATTGCCTTGCGCGGCATCGATGAGCTCTTTGGCCAACTCCAGTGCGCGGCGGCCGACGGCTTCTTCGCTGTACTGGAAGGTGACCTGGTAGACGCCTTCATCGATGGTGCGCGAGGTGTGGCCGAAATTCACCGCGCAGCCGGCCTGCGCTTGCAGTGCGACTGCGGCGTTTTCCAGCACGTGCGCCAGTGCGAGCGGCTGGCCGAGCACGATCGGATGCAGTTCGCCGATGGTTGGAAAGAGCGCGCGCAGGCGCGGCTCGAACCCGGTGAGGCGCTCGATGGCGTTTTCGTCATCCTTGCAGTTGACGATCGCTTCGATGCAGGTGTGGCGGCTCCAGAGATTGGGGCCGCGCAGTGCGCGGGTGCGTGTGATTTCCATAACTATCTCCCCCCCGTTGCTTGCTCGCTCCCGGCGAAGCCGGTTCCGCCGCTGCCGCGCGGCGCTTGCGCGGGCGCCAGGCCCGGGGGTGTTCATTTAGGCAAATTGAAGTTCGGGTGAAACCAGCGTTTGCGACAGCTGCAACGATGCGAGCGCCGCCTGCAGGTCTGCTTCGAAGGCTTCCGCGCCGGCGCCGATCAGGTTGAGCGGAATGCCCATGGCCCACGCGGCGGCGACTGCGGCGAGCAGGCTTTCGAGGCTGACGCCCGCATGCGTGGCGCGCCAGATGGTGAGCCGGCCGAGCCCGGGCAGGAAAGATTCGCTGGTGCCGTTGGCGAGAACCACGCGGTCCTGCCGAATGACGACGGCCCTGCCGCCATCGGCACGGTGTTTCGCCAGCGCTTCGGCCTGCGGGTCCGCGGCATAAAGAATCACCGCGCCATCGCACAGCGGGGCCAGCCCGGCCACGCGTGGGTCGGCCGCGTTCAGCACGGCGGTGCCTTCGGGCAGCACGACGTCGACCTGCGTGCGCAGCACCTTGACCATCTGGTCACTCTCGGTGATGTCGAATTCGCCGAGCGCGTCCGAGCCGTCCAGGTCAGTCACGATGCCGACTTCGCAGCGGTCATAGGAAAGGCCATCGCGCAGGATGGTTTCGGCGCCGTTTTCGATCACCACGGCCTGCACGGCACGGTTGACCAGTAGACGATGGCCGGCTTGCCAGTTGGCGCTCGTGCGCGCGTCGACCCTGCGCCGATCGAGGAAGAGGCCGTCGCGGCAGGCCAGGCCCGTATGACGGCCGCCGAGGCTGATCAGCCAGGCGACCAGCCGGGACAACACCGCGGTATCGCGCGAGCCGGCCACGCCGACCACAGGGATGCGGCCCGGAGCGTCGTCCGGAAAGAGGTGATCGCAGATCGCGCGGCCCACGGGGCGGGGCGATCCGACGGCCGGCTTCAGGTGCATCAGCAATCCGGGCCCGGCGTTGACTTCGACGATCGCGCCGCCCTGCGCCGCGAGCGGCCGGGAGATGTCCTGCGCCACGAGATCGATGCCGGCGATGTCGAGCCCCACCACGCGGGCAGCGAGCACTGCGGCGTGCGCGACTTCAGGATGTACCTGGTCGGTGCAGTCGATCGACATGTTCCCGTTGCGCTGGATCGTGACGACCCGCCCCGATGCAGGCACCGAATTGCCATCGAGCTCCTGGCGCTTGAGTTCGAGCTGCAGCTTGGCATCCGTGTCCAGCACGATCACATCCAGCGGGTATTCCTCTTCCGCGCCACGGCGAGGATCGCTGTTGAGCTGGCTTTCGATGAGCTGGGCCACGGTCGATTCGCCGTCGCCCGTGACTGTGATGATTTCGCCACGCGCGGCGGCGACCACCTGGCCGCCGACCACTAGCAGACGGTGCTCCGACCCGCGGATGAAGCGCTCCACCATCACGTCGCTGCCTTCGGGCTCGGCGACCGCGAAAGCGGCGATGACTTCTTCGCGCGTGTTGAGTTCGAGCGAAACGCCGCGGCCATGATTGGCGTCGGACGGCTTCACGGCCACTGGCAATCCGATGTCTTCGGCCGCTTCCCAGGCTTCCCCGGCGTTGGCGACGACCTGCCCTTCAGGCACCGGCACGCCGCAGCTTGCGAGCAGCGATTTGGTCAGTTCCTTGTCGCTGGCGATTGATTCGCCGATGGCGCTGGTGTAGTCGGTCTCGGCCGTCCAGATGCGCTGCTGGTTCGCGCCGTAGCCGAGCTGGACCAGATTGCCGCTGTTGAGCCGCATGTGCGGAATGCCGCGATCGGTCGCAGCGCCCACGATGCAGGCGGTGCTGGGGCCCAGATAGCAGTCCTCGACCTTGGCCTTGACCGCATCGACGGCGCGTTGCACGTCCGCCGCGTCAAAGGCGTCGTGGTTGATCGCTGCCATCAGCAAGCGGTGGCCCTCGGCCAGGGCGACGCGGGCGACTTGCTCATCGCGTGCGCGAAACACCATCCGGTAGACGCCATGCTGCGAGGTGCTGCGCGTCTGGCCGAAGCCTGTCGGCATGCCGGCGAGGTTGAGCAGCTCGATCACCACGTGTTCCAGCACGTGGCCGGCCCAGGTGCCTTCGGTCAGGCGCTGGATGAACCCGCCGCGCTCGCCGACGCCGCAGTGGTGCTCGATCAGCGCCGGCAGCAGCTTGGTGAGACGCTCCGTGAAGCCGGCGATGGTGTTGGACGGATGCTCTTCGAGCGCGCCCAGGTCGAGCCAGACTTCCAGCACGGGGCGGTAGGTCCAGATGTTCGGGCCGCGCAAATAGTTGATGCGCAGCAGGCGGATGTCGTCGAAACGGGTCATGAAAACGTTCGATGTGCTTTGGCCGAGCACTGCGGCGCCTTCAAGCGCGCCCATGGCGATCGGTCAGAATCGGCGCCCGGTGAGCGCCAAGAAGGGTCCCGCAGCGGGCCGGAAATACAGAAACACAATGCAACATCACGATCCAGTCGGCACCCCGGAGGGCGAATCAGAGGGGGCTACAGACGCGCTGAAAAACCGGCTCTCAGACGCGGAAAACGTTCTGGCAACTCTTCCGGTTGACCTCGACGGGGAACTTCGGTTTACATCCGGCCTTCTGGCGCTGACGGACCGCCGCCTGCTGATGCGCGACGCGGGCGGCGCCTGGTCCGAATGGCCGCTGCAGGCAGAGGGGCTGGATCTGCACCTGGCCGATCACGCCGGAATCGGGACCCTGGACCTGCAAGACGGCAATGGCCGGCTGGCTCGCTGGCGCTATACCTTGGCCCAGCAGCCGGCGGCGCTGCGGCTGCAGAAGCTTTTCGATCAGCAGGTTTCGGGAGTCGCGCAGGCGACAGGGCCTGCCGCCGAGGCGGACGAAGCGGCGCTGGTCGAACCCGAGTTGCAGACGCCGCCGTCGACCTGGGTGCTGTTGCGGCTCGGCCGATTTGCCAAGCCCTATCGCAAGCAATTGATCACCGGTTTCCTGCTGACGCTGGCCTCGACCGCCGCGACCCTGGTCCCGCCGTACCTGACGATCCCGCTCATGGACGACATCCTGATCCCGTTCCAGAACGGGCAGAAGATTGCCGTGGTCAAGGTGGTGATGTTCCTCGCCGCGCTGCTGGCCGCCGCATTGGTCGGATGGGCACTCGGGTGGGCACGCACTTACCTGTTGGCCCTCGTCTCCGAACGGATCGGCGCCGACCTGCGCACGACCACCTACGAGCACTTGCTGACCTTGCCGCTCGATTACTTCGGCGGCAAGCGTACCGGCGACCTGATGGCCCGGATCGGCTCCGAGACCGATCGCATCAACGTTTTCCTGTCGCTGCATGCGCTGGATTTCCTCACCGACGTGCTGATGATCGCGATGACCGCGGTCATCCTGTTCTCGATCAATCCGCTGCTCGCGGTGGTCACGCTGGTCCCGCTGCCTTTCATCGCCTGGATGATCCACGTCGTGCGCGACCGGCTCCGCACCGGCTTCGAAAAGATCGACCGCGTCTGGAGCGAGGTCACCAACGTGCTGGCCGACACCATTCCGGGAATCCGCGTGGTGAAGGCTTTTGCGCAGGAAAAGCGCGAAGCCGACCGCTTTCGGTCGGCCAACATCTACAACCTGCAGGTCAACGACAAGCTCAACAAGACCTGGTCGCTTTTCACGCCGAGCGTGTCGCTCCTGACCGAGATCGGGCTGCTGGTGGTCTGGGGCTTCGGCATCTGGCAGGTGGCGCGGGGCAGCATCACGGTCGGTGTGCTCACGGCTTTCATCGCCTACATCGGCCGGTTCTATACGCGCCTGGATTCGATGAGCCGCATTGTGTCGGTCACGCAAAAGGCCGCCGCCGGCGCCAAGCGCATCTTCGACATCCTCGACCACGTGAGCAACGTTCCGGAGCCGGCCAACCCTGTGAAGATCGAACGCATTCAGGGCCGCATCGAGATGGCGGACCTGGGCTTTCGCTACGGCAGTCGCGCGGTGATCCGCGACCTGAACCTGGTGATCGAACCGGGCGAGATGATCGGCCTCGTCGGCCACAGCGGATCGGGCAAGAGCACGCTGGTCAACCTGATCTGCCGCTTCTACGACGTGACGGACGGAGCCATCAAGGTCGACGGCACGGACATCCGCCGCTTTGCCGTGGCCGACTATCGGCGCCATGTCGGGCTGGTGCTGCAGGAGCCTTTTCTGTTCTTCGGCACCATCGCGCAGAACATCGCCTATGGCAAACCCGATGCGACGCGCGAGGAGATCGTGGCCGCCGCGCGCGCGGCACATGCGCACGATTTCATCCTTCGTCTTGCGCACGGCTACGACTCGCTCGTCGGCGAGCGCGGCCAGGGTTTGTCGGGCGGCGAGCGGCAGCGCATCAGCATTGCGCGTGCGCTGCTGATCGACCCCCGCATCCTCATCCTCGACGAAGCCACGTCGGCGGTCGACACCGAGACCGAGAAGGAAATCCAGAAGGCACTGGACAACCTCGTGAAGGGCCGCACCACCATTGCGATCGCGCACCGGCTTTCCACGCTGCGCAAGGCCGATCGGCTGGTGGTAATGGACCGCGGCGAGATCGTCGAGGTCGGACCGCACGACGCACTCATGGAAAAGCAGGGCGCCTACTGGCGGCTCTATCAGGCGCAACTGCGTCAGGCCGACGATGAGAGCGCCGGCGCGGTTGCCGAGCGCACCGCAGTGGCGATGGCGCTGGGCGGTCATGCAGCCCATCCGGCGGGGGATGCATGAACAACGGTTTTGAACTCGAACGCGATCGCTTCGGGCGCCTCGTGCTGATCGACGCCGATGGCGTCCGGCATGTCGGCGTGGTGCCGGTGCGTGCCTTTCCGCTCACCGCGTCGGACGACGGTATTTCGCTGGTCGGGAGCGATGGACGCGAAATCGTCTGGGTCGATCGCATTGCCGATCTGCCTGCGCATTTGCGCACGATGCTGCATGAGGAACTTGCTGCTCGCGACTTCGCGCCGACGCTGCTGAAGCTGCATCGCGTGTCGAGCTTCGGCGTGCCGAGCACGTGGCACGTGAACACGGACCGCGGCGAAACCAGCTTCGTGCTGAAGGCCGAAGAGGACATTCGACGTCTGGAAGGTGGCGCACTGTTGATCGCCAGCGCGCATGGCGTGCAGTTCCGGATTGCAGACGTGAAGGCGCTGGACCGCCACTCGCGCAAGCTGCTCGAACGCTTTCTCTGATTGGATCGTCATGCACACGACCGCACTCGTGCTCTTCTCCGGTGGCCAGGATTCGACGACCTGCCTGGCCGATGCGCTCGACAAATATGAGCGCGTGGAAACCATCGGCTTCGACTACGGGCAGCGTCACCGCATCGAACTGGACGTACGCACCAAAGTGCTCGAACGGCTCTGCGAGACCTTTCCCAACTGGAAGCCGCGCCTCGGCGACGACCACATGCTCTCGGTCGACGTGCTGGGGCAGGTGAGCGCTTCGTCGCTCACGCAGGACATCGCTTTCGAGATGCAGGCCAATGGCCTGCCGAACACCTTCGTTCCCGGCCGCAACCTGCTGTTTCTCACGCTCGCCGGTGCGCTGGCTTACCGGCGAGGCTTGCAGGTGATCGTCACCGGTGTGTGCGAGACCGACTTCTCAGGCTACCCGGACTGCCGCGACGACACGATGAAGGCGATGCAGCTTGCGCTGTCGCTCGGCATGGACCGCCGCTTCGTGATCGAGACGCCGCTCATGTGGATCGACAAGGCCGAAACCTGGTCCATGGCCCATCGGCTGGGGGGTGAGGCGCTGGTGGAACTGATTGTCGAGGAGACCCACACCTGCTATCTCGGCGACCGCACACACCGCCACGCATGGGGCTATGGCTGCGGCACCTGCCCCGCGTGCGAACTTCGCGCGAGGGGCTGGGAGCGCTACGTCGCTTCGACCCTGTAGCGAGAGGCGGCGCCGTCGGCTTCGGGCACCAGCGTCCAGCGCTTGTCATGGAAGCTGCCGACTGACGCGCGATGCGCGATCGACACCATCGCGCCGCCGGCAGCCCGCACCCCTGCTGCGAGCCGCTTGTAGAGCGTTTCCTCGGCTTCGGCGTCGAGCGCGCTGGTGGCCTCGTCCGCGAAGAGCCATGCCGGCTTGCGCAGCAGCACGCGCGCAATCGCAAGGCGCTGCTGCTCGCCGCCCGACAGCTTCTGGCTCCAAGCATCGCTATCGTCGAGACGGCCGGCAAGGTCGGGCAGCAAGGCGTCGTTCAACGCCTCAACGAGTTGCGCGTCGGTGTATTCGCTGGCTGCGTGCGGATAGGCGAGCGCATCGCGCAGCCTGCCATTCGGAACGTAGGGGCGTTGCGGGATGAACATTGCATTTGGCGGCATCGAGACCTGTCCGTTCGCGAAAGGCCAGATCCCGGCAAAGGCCCGGAACAGGGTCGACTTGCCGCTGCCCGAAGGGCCCTGCAGCAGAACGCTTTCGCCGGGCTGCACCGAAAGAGCGGCATTGCGGATCAGCGGTGCGCCGTCGGGCAATGCGACGTTGATGCCGGCGGTGCGCAGGCCTTGGCCGGTCTTCGAAGGCGTGCGTTCGAGCGCGCTCTTGCTGTCGGCATGGGCGCGCATGGCGGCCTCGAACGAAGTCAGGCGGTCCGCCGTGGCGCGCCAGACGGCGACGCGGTCGTAGTTGTCGACAAACCAGCTGAGTGAATCCTGTACGCGTCCAAATGCCGAATTCACCTGCATCAATTGGCCCAACTGGATTGCGCCGCTGAAGAAGCGCGGCGCCTGCACGATGAAGGCGAAGATCACCGACGCCTGGCTGAATGAAGCCGTGAATGCCACGAGGTTCTTCTGCTTGTTGATCAACTGCAGGTAGTTCTTCAGCACGGCGCCGAAGCGCAGCTTGAGTTGGCCGTGCTCGACCTGTTCGCCGCGGTCCAGCGCGATGGCTTCGCTGTATTCGCGCACGCGCACCAGGTGATGCCGGAAGTCGGCCTCGAAGCGCTGCTGCTGGAAGTTGAGGCCGATCAACGGACGGCCGATGTAGTGGGTGATGACAGTGCCGGCGGCGCAGTAGAGCAGCGCAATCCAGACCATCGAGCCCGGAATGGTGACGCTGGTCCCGAACAGGGACAAGCTGGTGACACCGCTCAGACCCCACAGGATGCCGATGAAGCTCACCAGCGTGACCACGGCGTTGAGCAGGCCCATCGACAGCGTCATCGTGTAGTCGGTGAAGATCTGCATGTCTTCCTGGATGCGCTGGTCGGGGTTGTCCGGGGACTGGCCGTCCTGCTGGCCATAGCGCGCGAGTTCGAGGTGGTAGAACGTGTGGTCGGCCATCCAGCGCGCCAGATAGCTGCGCGTCATCCAGGCGCGCCAGCGAAGTTGCAGCAACTGCGTCAGGTAGAACTTGAGGATCGCGATGACGATGTACGCCGCTGCGATCCAGCAAAAGAAGACGATCTCTCGCCAGAAAACCGCCTGGTCCTTGTTCTGCAATGCGTCGTAGAAGCGGGCATACCACTGGTTGTTGAGCACCAGCATGTAGACCACGCCGAGATTGAGCGCAACGATGGCGGCAAGCAGGCCGCGCGCGACCCATTTCTCTTCGGATCGGAAGTAGGGCGCCGCCAGTGCGCCGATGCGCCGCAAGGTGGAGATGATGTTCTGGGAGCCGTCTTGGGAGGTCATTGGCATGAGCATGAAAGCACGCCCGAACGGCGCGTTGCCTTTCATCGTACCGCCGGCGCGACCCGCAGTCTTAATTGGCGCTGAAACATGTCGGCGGCATGACGGCCAGTTGGCGGACCGTCACCTTCATGAAGGATTTGACAAACCTCTGTCATATCCGCCTCCGATGATCGGCCGGCCTTGCGCCGAATGCGCACCGATGGGCAGCTTGCCTTCATCCATTCACCACCCGAAGAGGAACCTCATGCTTCGTCGCACATTTCAATGGGCCCTGCCGGCCGTCTTGCTGACCATCGCCGTCGGCGCGGCCGCGCAAGGCCGTACCGAGCTGCTGGTCTACACGGCGCTCGAAGCGGACCAGGTGCAGGCTTACAAGGCGGCCTTCGAGAAGGACAACCCGAGCATCGAACTGAAATTCGTCCGCGACTCGACGGGCATCGTCACTGCCAAGCTGCTGGCGGAAAAGGCCAATCCGCAGGCCGACGTCGTCTGGGGACTCGCCGCGACATCGCTGATGCTGCTGGACAAGGAAGGCATGCTCCAGCCCTATGCCCCGAAGGGCCTGAGCGCCGTCAAACCGACCATGCGTGACAGCGCCAATCCGCCCAAGTGGGTCGGCATGGACGTGTGGTCGTCCGCGATCTGCTTCAACACGGTCGAAGCGCAGAAGAAGAACTTGCCGAAGCCCACGAGCTGGGCCGACCTCACGAACCCTGTCTACAAGGGCCAGATCACGATGCCGAACCCGGCCGCGTCAGGAACCGGCTACCTGATGGTCTCGGGCTGGATCCAGATGATGGGCGAGCAGAAGGCCTGGCAGTTCATGGACGCCCTGCACCAGAACATCGGCATCTACAGCCAGTCCGGCAGCAAGCCTTGCCGCCAGGCGGGTGCGGGCGAGTTCGCGTTGGGCATGTCCTTCGAATACCGCGCCAACAAGACCAAGCGCGACGGCGCTCCTATCGATATCGTGTTGCCGAAGGAGGGCCTCGGCTGGGACATGGAGGCTACCGGCGTCATGAAGACCACCAAAAAGCCCGAAGCCGCAAAGGCGCTGGCGGACTGGGCCGCGACGAAACAGGCCAACGAGCTCTACGCGAAGAACTTTGCAGTGCTCGCGCTGCCAGGCATTCAGGAAAAGCTGGAATTCGTGCCGGGCGACGTCGAGAAGCTGCTGGCCAAAAACGACTTCGACTGGGCGGCGGCGAATCGCGAGCGCATCCTCGCCGAATGGTCTAGCCGCTATGAATCCAAATCGGAGAAGAAGGCGCCGCAGTGAGTTTTCTTTCCCTGCGCGGCATTGGCAAGTCGTTCGGCGCCACGCGGGTGCTGGACGGTATCGACCTGGACGTCGAGCCCGGTGAGTTCGTGTGTCTGCTCGGGCCCTCGGGCTGCGGCAAGACGACGCTGCTGCGCATCGTTTGCGGCATCGAGCACTCGGACGCAGGCAAGCTGCATTTGAATGGGCAGGACATTGGCAACCTGCCGCCGGCGGCGCGCGGCTTCGGCGTGGTGTTCCAGTCGTATGCCTTGTTCCCCAACCTCACGGCGGCGCAGAACATCGCCTATGGCCTGCAGCCCACCGGCGCGCTCGCGCGAGAGATCGCCAAGCGCTCGCGCGAGATGCTCGATCTCGTCGGCCTTGCGGGGCACGCCGACAAGTACCCCGTGCAGCTTTCGGGCGGCCAGCAGCAGCGTGTGGCTCTGGCACGTGCGCTCGCGCCGAATCCGCGATTGCTACTCTTGGATGAGCCGCTTTCCGCGCTCGATGCGCAAGTGCGCGCGAGCCTTCGCGGCGAGATCCGCGCACTGCAGAAGCGGCTTGGCGTGGTGACGATCATGGTCACGCACGACCAGGAGGAAGCGCTCTCGATGGCCGACCGTGTCGTGTTGATGCACGACGGCCGCATCGAGCAGGCGGGCACACCCGGCGAGCTCTATCGCCGGCCGCGCACGCGCTTCGTCGCGAGCTTCGTCGGGCGCATGAACATGCTGGCTGCGACTGTGCTGCCCGAAGGCAAGGTGCGCGTGCGCGACAGCGAGCTGCTTTGCGCTTCGGGCGAGGTCGACGTGGGCGCGCAAGCGACGGTCGGCATCCGTCCCGAGGATGTGGTGGTCCGCCGCTTTGGCGACGATGCTGGCCCCAACAGCTTTGCGGCCCGGCTGCTCGGCACCGAATTCTTCGGCCATCGCACTGCGGCGCGTCTGGCCTGCGAACCGCTGGGTATCGAGATCGAGGCGGATATGCCTATGGACCATCGCGCCGCTGATCCGCTGGTGCCCAGCAGCATGGTGCACATCCAGTTGCCGCAGCACGCGTTGTCGGTGCTGGCGCGTTGAGCACGCTCCTCTATCGCCTGGAGCCGTCGCGGCGGCGTGGCGTCTTCGATCGGGACCGCTGGCTGGTCGGCGTTGCCGCTTCGATAGCCTTGATGGTGCTGGTCATCATCGTGGCCCTCCCGGTCGGCGCCCTCGTTGGGCAGAGCTTTTTCGACAGAGCCGGGGCCTTCGTCGGCCTGGCGAACTTCGCGCGGTATCTCGACAACCCTGCGCTAGTGCGCTCGGCGTTCAACAGTGTCTGGCTTGCGGCGGTAAGTGCGCTGCTGTGTACGGGCATCGCCTACGTCTATGCGTACGGGCTCACGCTGTCGTGCATGCGCGGCAAGGCGCTGCTGCGTGCGGTTGCGCTCTTGCCGCTGCTGGCGCCGTCGCTGCTGCCGGCCATCAGCCTCGTCTATCTCTTCGGCAACCAGGGCATATTCAAGGCGTGGCTCGGAGACGTGTCGATCTATGGGCCTCTGGGCATCGTCCTCGGCTCAGTGTTCTGGACCTTGCCGCATGCGCTGCTCATCCTCACCACGGCCATGTCGACGTCCGACGGCCGGCTCTACGAGGCCGCGGAGACGCTCGGCGCGTCACGCTGGCGCATCTTCCGCACGGTGACCTTGCCGGCGTCGCGCTATGGGCTGATCGTCGCAAGCATGGTGGTGTTCGTGCTCGTCATCACCGACTTCGGCGTCCCCAAGGTGGTGGGCGGCCAGACCGGTGTGCTCGCCACCGACATCTACAAGCAGGTGGTCGGGCAGCAGAATTTCCAGATGGGCGCGGTCGTGGGGTTCGTGCTGCTTGTGCCGGCCGTGCTGTCTTTCATCGTGGAGCGCCGCGTTCGCCGGCGGCAAGCCGCGGCCTTGTCGGCACGTGCCACGCCGCACGTGCCCGAGCCGGTGCCCGCTCGCGACCGTGCGCTGTTGCTGGCCTGCGTCCTGATCGCCGCCTGCATCCTCGTGATGATCGGCATGGCGGTCTTCGCGTCGCTGGCGACCTATTGGCCCTACCAGCTTGCGCCATCGCTCAAGAACTACGACTTCGGCAACATGGATGGCGGCGGCTGGGGCAGCTATGTCAATTCGCTGCGCCTTGCGGTCGGCGCGGCAGTGGCAGGGGCTGTCGCGACCTTTCTTTCGGCTTATCTCGTCGAAAAGCCGCGCCACTTCGGGTTGCTGCGCGAACTGCTCAACCTCCTGGCGAACCTGCCTCTCGCAGTGCCTGGACTGGTGCTTGGCGTGGGCTACATCTTCTTTTTCAATTTGCCATCGAATCCGCTGCACGGGCTCTATGGCGGCATGACCCTCCTGGTGGTGTGCACGGTGGCCCATTTCTTCTCGGTCGCGCACCTCACGTCGCTGACCGCGCTGCGCCAGCTCGACCGCGAATACGAACTCGTCTCCGAATCGATGGGCATTCCCTTCTGGCGGACGCTATGGCGCGTGCACTTGCCGGTCACACTGCCCGCCGTGCTCGACGTCGCGGGCTACTTCTTCGTCAACGCGATGACCACGGTGTCGGCGGTGGTCTTTCTCTACTCGCCCCAAACGACACTGGCGGCGATCGCCGTGCTGAACATGGACGATGCCGGCGACGTCGCGCCGGCCGCCGCCATGGCGTCACTGATCATGCTCACGGCCGCGATCGGCCGCGGCCTTTTTGCATGGGCCGCACGTTCGGCGCTCGCCAAGACCCAAGCCTGGAGAAATCGATGAGTGCAGCAGGCCCCTCTTTTGATGTGATCGTGGTGGGCGCCGGCATCGTCGGCCTTGCGCATGCATATACCGCTGCCACGAGCGGCCTGAAGGTCTGCGTAGTGGAGCGCGACGCCGCATGCGTCGGCGCATCGATCCGCAACTTCGGCTTCGTGACTGTCACGGGACAGGCTCCTGGCGACACCTGGCGCCGCGCGATGCACTCGCGCAACGTGTGGGCGGCCGTCGCGCCGCAAGCCGGCATCGACATTGTTCATCGGCACCTGTGGCTGGCCGCCTATCGACCGGAGGCTCATGCGGTGCTCGAAGCGTTCTTGCGCACGCCGATGGGCGAGGCGTGCCAACTGCTGGAGGTTGCCGAGGCCCAGGCCAAGGCGCCGGCGCTGCGCCTGGAAGAAGCGCGCTCCGTGCTGTTCAGTCCGCATGAACTGCGGGTGGAGTCACGCACGGCCATCGGCCTGCTGACGCGCTGGCTGGCCGAAGTACACGGCGTGGAGTTCCGCTTTTCCGAAGCCGTGCTCGAAGTCGAAACACCGCGCGTGCGCACGTCACTAGGCAGTTTGCACGCGGAGCGCGTCGTCGTCTGCACCAACGCGGAATTGCACGGTCTCTTTGCGGACCGCATCGCCCCCCATGCACTGAGCCTCTGTCGGTTGCAGATGCTGCGCGTCCGGCCGGAAGCCGGTTTCCGCCTGCCGGGCTCGGTAATGATGGATCTGAGCCTCGTGCGCTACGAGGGCTACAGCACGCTTCCTGAGGCGGCAGCGTTGCGCACGCGCCTGGAGCAAGAGGAAGCCGATTCGCTGGCGCACGGCATTCACCTGATCGTCGTGCAGAGCGCAGATGGCTCGCTGGTGGTCGGTGATTCCCATCACTACAGCGCCGCGCCAGAACCTTTCGCGATGGAAGAGGTGGACCGATTGATCCTGCGACATCTGCGCTCCACGCTCGATCTGGAGCAGGCGCAAATTACGGAGCGCTGGGCCGGCGTCTATCCCTCGTCGCCCGAACTGCCCTGCGTGATCGACACACCGGACGATGCCACGCGCGTGGTGCTGGTCACCAGCGGCACGGGTGCGAGCACCGGCTTCGGCATCGCGCGCGATGTCTTCGATGCATGGTGAAAAGACACGAGCAAGCCCTGTTCAGGCAGTGTGCGGGTGCCTTGCGCGCTCATACAGCGTGCGGGCAAGTTCGCGGTGCCTCGCCAGCAGCGGGGCAAGCTCGACGTCGACCATTCGACCTTCGCGAATCCGCACGCGCCCGTTGACGACGCTCAACGCCGCGTGGGCCGGCTGACAGAAGACGAGTGCGGCCACCGGGTCGTGCCCGGCGCCTGCATGCCCGACACCACGCAAATCGAAGGCCACGATGTCCGCGGACATGCCTGGCGCCAGCGCGCCGATGTCGTCGCGGCCCAGCACGCGCGCGCCGCCGAGCGTGGCGATCTCCAGCGCTTGGCGTGCGGTCATTGCCGCCGGTCCGTAGCCGACGCGCTGAAGCAGCAGCGCCTGCCGCGCTTCGCCCAGCATGTGAGCGCCATCGTTCGACGCGCTGCCGTCCACGCCCAGGCCCACCGGAACGCCTGCACGGCGCATTGCACCGATGGGAGCGATGCCCGACGCCAGGCGCATGTTCGAGCAAGGGCAATGCGCCACGCCGGTTCCGGTGCGGCCGAAGAGCGCGATGCCGGCCTCGTCCAGCTTCACGCAGTGCGCGTGCCAGACGTCGCGGCCGACCCAGCCGAGGTCTTCGGCATATTCGGCGGGCGTCATGCCGAACTTCTCGCGCGAATAGGCGATGTCGTTGTCGTTCTCCGCGAGGTGCGTATGCAGCGACACGCCCCGTTCACGCGCCAGTTCGGCGGAAAGCCGCATCAGATCGCGCGAAACAGAAAAGGGCGAGCAAGGTGCCAGCACGATGCGACGCATCGCGTGGCGCGAAGCGTCGTGCCAGCGGTCGATGAGCCGTTCGCTGTCGCGCAGGATGGCGTCTTCGGCCTCGACGACTTCGTCCGGCGGCAGGCCGCCGAGGCTCTGGCCCACGCTCATGCTCCCGCGCGACGCATGAAAGCGCATGCCCATCGCATCGGCCGCCTCGATGGAATCGTCCAGCCGCGAGCCGTTCGGAAAGAGGTACAGATGGTCGCTGGTCGTCGTGCAGCCCGACAGCATGAGTTCGGCCATTGCAGTCTGTGTCGACACGCGGATCATCTCGGGTGTGATGCGCGCCCACAGCAGGTACAGATTGCTGAGCCATCCAAAGAGCTCCGCGTCCTGCGCTTCGGGCACCGCGCGCGTGAGGCTCTGGTACATGTGATGGTGCGTATTGACCAATCCCGGCATCACCACGTGGCCTTGCATGTCGATTGCATCGGCCTCGCCACTGCGCAACGCCTCGGCGTAGGTCGCCGGCAGTTCGGAAGTCGGTCCGGCCCATGCGACCGCCGGCCCTTCGGCGACGACCGCCCCGTCGGCGATCTCGCGGCGAGCAGCGTCCATGGTGACCAGCACGTCGGCGTGGCGGATGATCAGCGGGCGATGAGTTGTCGGCGGAGAGGACATGTCGATCGGTTCCCTCTGATGAGTCGCGTTCTCAGCGCTCGTTGCTGATGCCGCTGGAGACATGGCCGGCGGGCACGTGCCGCGCCGCCGCATCGACGTGGCCTGTCTGATCGTCGAAGAAAAAATCGGGTTCGAACTCGCGCAGGAATTCGCCCTTGGCGAGCCCGCCCAGGAACATGGCCTCGTCGACTTTGATGTTCCAGTTCATCAGCGTGCGAATGGCGCGCTCATGTGCCGGCGCACTGCGCGCTGTGACGAGCGCGGTGCGAATCCGCATGGCCGGATTGCTCGCACGCTGCAGCCGGTGCAGCGCTGCGAGCAAAGGCTTGAAAGGCCCTTCTGGCAGCGGAAGTTCGGCTTTGCTGGATTCGTGCTGCTGAAAGGCGTCCAGCCCTTGGGCCTGGAAAACGCGTTCGGCTTCGTCGCTGAAGAGCACCGCGTCGCCGTCGAATGCAATGCGGACTTCGTTCGGATAGGCATCGCTCGCGTGGACCGATTCGACCAGCACCCGTGCGGCCGGAAAGCCCGCGCCGAGCGCCTCGCGCACGTCTTCGGCGTTGACCGAGAGAAACAGGTGCGCCCGCAAGGGCCGCAGATAGCCGAAAGGCGGACGGCCTTGCGTGAAAACACCCCGCTGCAGCGTGATGCCGTTGGCCACGCCTGATCGGAACACGCGCATGCCGGAGACCGGGTCGTTGCGCGACAGGATCACGACTTCGACGCGCTGTTTGCCGTCGTCGTTGAAGCGCAGCAGTTTGCGCACGAGCGAATAGGCGATGCCGGGTTTCGCCGGCACGTCCAGTCTTTCGAGCTGAAGCTTCATGTAGCCGGCGTCGTCGCCCGATTCGAAGATGCGGTTTTCTTCTTCGAGATTGAAGAGCGCGCGCGACGAGATCGCAACGACCAGCTTGTCTTCGAGGGAGACAGCCATACGCTACTTCACGAATTGATTGAGCTGGATGATCGGCATCAGCACCGCCAGCACGATCAGCATGACGACGCCGCCCATTGCCACGATCAGCAGCGGTTCGAGAATGGTGGCGAGATGCATCGCGCGCCGCTGGACCTCGGCACCGAGTTGATTCGCGGCGCGTTGAAGCATCAGCGGCAGCGTGCCGGTCTGCTCGCCCAGCCGCGCGAACATCGAGACGATGCCTGGAAATCGCTTCTTCTGCGCCAGTGCGGAGGCCAGCGGTGCGCCTTCACGCACCAGCACCAGCGCATCGAGCGCATCGGCTCGCATGGCGCGGTTGCCCAGTGTTTCGGACGCGGCCTGGAGCGCACGCAGGATGGGAACGCCGGCCGTGGCGAGCATCGCCAAGGTGCTGGCAAAGCGTGCAGCGTTGTAGCCGCGCGAAAGCTTGCCCACCAGCGGCAGGTTGAGCCAGGCGGCATCGAATCTTTCGCGGAACGCCGACCGCGCCAGCGCCATCCGGCTGACGATGACCCCGACGACAACGATCCCCAGCATCACCCAGCCGTAATTGCGTACGAAGTCACTCAGCGCCAGCATGGCGACGGTGAGGATCGGCAACGCGCGCTTGGTGCCGGCGAACACGTTGGCGACCTGCGGCACCACATAGCTCACGAGGAAGATCACGATCACGATCGCGACCAGGGTCACGATGGCCGGGTAGAGCGCGGCACCGACCAGCTTCTGTTGCAGCGCCTGTCGCTGTTCGAGGTCGTCGGCCAGCCGCTCCAGCACCAGGCCGAGATTGCCGCTTTGCTCGCCAGCGCCGATCACCGCGGTGTAGATGGGCGAGAACTCGCGTGGATGTTGCGCCAGCGCGCGGCCGAAGGGGGAGCCCGCGTTGACTTCCGCGCGCAGCGACGCCACGAGATTGCGCTGCGCTTCGGATTCGGCTTCGTCGGTCAGCGCCGTGAGCGCTCTTTCGAGCGGCAGCCCGGAGGACACCAGGCCGGCGATCTGGCGCGTCCAGACGGCGAGCGTCGTGGAATTGAAGATGCGGCCGCCGCCGAACATCCGGCGCCAACCGCCCGAAGCGGGCGCTCCACCGCTTTCGACACTGCCGACCGACGTCACCGTCAGCGGAATCAGCGCCTGGGCTCGCAACATGCCGCGCGCACTGCGAGCGGTATCGGCTTCGAGCACGCCCTTGCGGGGTTGCCCCTGTTGGTCTATGGCTTCAAACGAATAGGCAGGCATGGAGTGCAGGCATGGAGTGCAGCATGGACCGCATTGTCAACGCTCGGCAATCCGATTCGCCGTGCGGCTTTCAGAACATCAGAACGGCAGATCGCCAGAACGCACGCCCCAGACGGCTTGCCGAGCTATTCGCGAGTGACGCGGAGCAATTCTGCGCGCGACGTGACGCCGGTCTTCACCAGGCGTTCGCCGTCTTCGCGCATGGAGCGCAGGCCGCCGCGTTCGGCTGCGACGAAGATCTGGCTTTCGGGGGCGCGGTTGTGGATCAGCGATTGCACGGTGTCGTCGGCCACGAGCAGTTCGAAGATGCCTGTACGGCCCTGGTAGCCCGTCTGGCCGCAGGCATCGCACCCTACCGGTGTCGCTTCGCCGTTGTGGCCGGGCACCGAGCACACCGGGCACAACTTGCGCACCAGCCGCTGTGCCAGCACGCCAAGCAGCGACGAACTGAGCAGGAAGGGCTCGACGCCCATGTCGGTCAGGCGTGTGACGGCGCTGACGGAATCGTTGGTGTGCAGCGTCGCGAGCACCAGGTGCCCCGTGAGCGAAGCCTGGATGGCGATCTGGGCGGTTTCGAAGTCCCGGATTTCGCCGATCATGATGACGTCCGGGTCCTGGCGCAGGATCGCGCGCAGCGCCTTCGCGAAGGTGAGCTCGATCTTGGCGTTGACCTGCGTCTGCCCGACTCCCGACAGTTCGTATTCGATCGGGTCTTCGACCGTCATGATGTTGCTGCTGCCGGCGTCGAGCCGGCTGAGCGCCGCATAGAGCGTCGTCGTCTTGCCCGAGCCGGTCGGCCCCGTCACGAGAATGATGCCGTGTGGCTGCTCGATCAAATGTTCAAAGCGCGCGAGCGTGTCGCCCAGCATGCCGACCGATTCGAGTGTGAGCTTGCTTTCGGACTTGTCCAGCAAGCGCAGCACCGCCCGCTCTCCGTGCGCCGAAGGCAGCGTCGACACGCGAACGTCGACCGCCCGCGTACCGATGCGCAAGCTGATCCGGCCGTCCTGCGGCAGGCGCTTTTCGGAGATATCGAGGTCGGCCATGATCTTCAGCCGTGAGATCAGCGCGGCGTGCAAGGCTCGATTGGGCTGGACCACTTCGCGCAGCGTGCCGTCGATACGGAAACGCACCGACGATGTCCGCTCATAGGGCTCGATATGGATGTCGCTCGCGCCGTCGCGCGCCGCCTGCGTGAGCAGCGCGTTGAGCATGCGGATGATCGGCGCGTCGCCGGCCGATTCGAGCAAGTCCTCGACCGCCGGGAGCTCCTGCATCATGCGCGAGAGATCGGCGTCGCTCTGCACTTCGCTGACGACCGCCGCCGCATTCGATTCGCCCTGCGCGTAGGCCGCGCTGATGCGCTGCGCAAGCTGCTCGGGTGGGAGCGGCTCGAAGGTCTTGACCTGGTATTTGCGAAGGACTTCGCCCAGCGCGCTGCGCGGCGGCACCTTCGGCATCCACAGCGTGAAGCCGTCGTCTGATTCTTCAAGCAGCAACTGCTGGCCGCGGGCGAAAGCGTAGGGGAGGGGATAGCGCACGGCCAGAACTCTAGGGCAATTCGCGCTGCGTTGCAGGGTCTGCCGTCGGTGGCAACGCACCCTTCAGGGTTGCGCGATTCGCCGGCAGCGGATCGGTCGGCGTCAGGGGTGGCGGCACGAGGTGCGTGCCTTCGATCCGGCGGTCCGAATTGGGCAGCGCCGGCAGCGGCGGCAGGATGGCGGACTCGTCCACGTTGCGCAGCATGATGTTCTTTTCGGGCTGCGAGGACTGTTGCAGGCCGCGGATCGAGTCGTAGCGATCGAGCGTGAGCTGTTCGCTCGTGCTGTTGTCGCGGATCACCACGGGCCGCAGAAACACCATCAGGTTGGTCTTCGTGCGGGTCCGGGTTTCGTTCTTGAAAAGATTGCCGAGGATGGGGATGTCGCCCGCCAGCGGTATCTTCTCGTTGCTCTTGGAGTATTCGTCCTGCAGCAGCCCGCCGAGCACGACGATGCTGCCGTCTTCGACGAGCACGCTCGATTCGATGCTGCGCTTGTTGGTGGTTGGCCCGTTCACGTTGTTGACGGTCGCCTGGTCGACCGTCGAGACCTCCTGGAAGATCTGCAGCTTGACCGTGTTGGCCTCGTTGATCGTCGGGCGCACGCGCAGTGTCAGGCCGACGTCCTTGCGCTCGATCGTCTGGAAGGGGTTGACCGAGCCGTTGGCGGCGCCGGTGTTGGTGAACTGCCCCGTGAGGAAGGGCACGTTCTGGCCGATGATGATCTTCGCTTCCTCGTTGTCGAGCGTCAGGAGATTGGGTGTGGAGAGCACGTTGCCTTCGCCGTTGCTCTCGAAGAGGCGCGCAAGGAAGCTCAGGATGTATTGGCCTCCGTATTGCCTGCCGACGCCGATGTTGATGCCCGTCGAGGGGCGCGTCGCCGGATTCTTGGTGGCAATGCCCACGGCCAGGTCGACGATGTTCTGCCCGGCGATGCTCGAATTGGTGCCGATGAAGCCGACGTTGCGGTCGCCATTGCTGCCGATGCCCGTCTGCCACTGGACGCCGAAGTCGGCCGCTTTCTGGGCATTGACTTCGACGATCAGGCTTTCGACCAGGACCTGCGCGCGCCTGCCATCGAGGCGGTCGATCACGGCTCGCATCTGCCGGTATTGCGGCTCGGGCGCGGTGATGATCAGCGAGTTGGTGGAGGGGTCGGCCTGGATCTGGCCTCCCGTCGACGGCTGGTTGGCATTGTTCAGCGGCGCCGTCGCCGCGGGGTTCTGGCCCATGCCGCCGCTCTGGTTGGCGCCCGTCTGTGCCGCTGCGGAAAGCGCCGTTGCGCCGGTTTGCTGCAGATTGGTCCCCGCGCCGCCCGCGCCCGTGGCGCCGGAACCGCCGCGCGCCTCGGCGGACATCGCGGCGCGCAATGTGGTCGCCAGCTTGACCGCATCGGCGTTCTTCAGATAGACCACGTACACGTTGCCCGCGGCCCCGTTTCCGGTGTCGAGGGGTGCGCGATCGAGCTTGTCGATCAGCGTGCGGACCAGTTGGGCGCGTGCCGGATTGGCGGCGCGCACGATGATCGAGTTGCCGCGCGGGTCCGCGAGCAGTGTCGTGCGGAACGATGCGTCCGCCGTACCGGGCGCGGCCCCTTGCACAGGGCCGCCCGTGCTGCTGCCGCCTTCGAGAAGTCGCGTGACCAGGGGCACCATGTCGGTCGCCACGGAGTGCTTGAGCTGGATGACGTCGATGTCGGAGGCGTTCGGCACGTCGAGCGCCGCGACGATGCGTGCGAGGCGGCGCATGTTTTCCGCATAGTCGGTGATGACCAGCGAGTTGTTGCCAGGGTTGACGTTGATCGTGTTGTTGGGCGCGATCAACGGGCGCAGCACGGGCAGCAGGTTGTTGGCCGACTCGTAGTTGAGCTTGAACACCTGCGTGATGATCTGGTTGCCGCTCACGCTCGATGGCGTGGGCGTCGATGTGGTCACCGCGCTGCTCTGCAGCTTGGCGTCGGCTTCCGGCACCACCTTGGAGAGGCCTTCGGACTGCACGATCGCAAAGCCCTGGAGGCGCAGTGCCGCGGCAAACTGGTTGAAGGCCGCCTCGGGGGAGATGGCCCGATCCGTCTGCAGCGTGATCGTGCCCTTGACGCGCGGATCGACCACCACGTCACGACCGGTCACGACCGCCATGGTTCGCGCGACCGATTCGATCTCGGCGTTGGTGAAATTCAGCGTGATCGGCTCGCCGCGGCGGGGTGCAGCGACTTCCTGCGCAAACGCGAAGGGGGGCATGCAGGCCGCGACCAGCATCTGCGCTGCGAGCGCGAGAGTGCCGATGCGGGTGCCGTAGGAAGTTCTTGGCTTCATGGTCAACCCAATGTGATGAGCGAGCGTGCACCTTCGCGCCGCCCAATGATGTTCAACAAGTTCGAAAGTGCGTCTTCCCGCCCCGGAGCGGCGCTGGCTTCGCCGTCGAAATGCAGTGCGGTCCCACTCCATCGGCCGCTGCCGTTGAGTTGCAGGCTCCCGTCAAGGGTGGTCAGCAGGATGGTCGGCGACGACCCTCCTTCGAGAGCAATGCGATAGCTGCCCATCGGCCGCAAGGTCGACAGGCTCGATGAGATATCGACCGCATCGAGCGTGGCGCGGCCCGCGATTGCCAGCCGGGGGCCGCTCCAGCGCAGGTTGAATGCCTGCATTGAAACGTCCAGCATGCCTTCGAGCTTGAGCGTGTTCCATGGCGCACCGAAGCCGGTGAGCAGCGCCGCCGGCCAGCGGGATTGGCCGTCGCGCCAGTCGAGTTCGAGCCCGTTCCCGCGCGGGCGGGCCCGGAACTCCAGCGGCTTGACGGCGCAGCACGGAATGTCGAGCGCAGCCGTCACGCCATCCCATCGCGGCCGAACCGTCCAGCCGAGCGTGCCCGGCAGGGAGACGGGCTCGGCACCGCCGACACCGCTCGCGAACACGAGGCCAGCCGTGCCGGTCCAGACCGTGCCGCGCGCATTGACGAGCTGCAGATGGCCGTTGGTCCACTGCGAGAGTCCGGCGGCGAGCCAGCGTGCCGGCGCGAAGAACGACACCGCCAGTGCGATGCCGATCAGCGAACCCAGCAGGGCCCAGCGCCAGCCGGCAGCGGCTGAAGTGGGGGTTGAGCGAGAAGTGGCCATTGCGGACTCAGCGTGCCGGCAGGCTCATGACCAGGGTGCCGTCCCAGCGCGCGCCGGAGGGCCCCGTTCCCGACGGGGGCGCTTTGTCGGACTGGGTGGATTGGGTCGATGGGGTGGACTGCGGTGACTGCGTATTGCGCGTCAGGTGCACTTCACGAGGTACGGCGCGCGCATTGCTGCGGGCCTGTGTGAACCACTGCGCGAGAGCATCGGCGGTCGCGCCGCGCAGCGCGATGGTCGCGCCTTCTCCGGCACCGGCGGATTGAAGCTGGGCGGCGCCGCCGAGGTCCTGACGGACCGATGTTTCCAGGCTGCGCATGGCGTCGTCGCGGGTCGCGCGGGGCTGCGACTGCAAGGCCTTTGCCTGCGCCTGGAGGTTGACCATCTGCTGCAGCTGAGCATCGAGCTGGGCGTGTTCGGCGGGCGCTGAAGTGAGGGTGCGCAAGGCAGGCGCCAGCGCCACCCACCAGAAGAGGGCGACCAGCACCAGCGTCACCGCCCCGAGGATCATGCGTTGTTCGCGAACGTCCAATTCAGACCACCAGGCTTGGCGGCGCGCCTCGAGGGCTTTGAACCCCTTCATCGGGCGGCCTCCGCCTGGACCAGGAGCAGGTCTCCCTCGGTGCGTGCGCTGTATCCGCGCGATGAAAGTGCGGATGTCACGGTGCCCGTCTCCGAGGGTTGCAGGCCGAGGCCGCGCAGGCGCAGTTGCCCGGCGGTGAAGTCGATGGCGGTCGGCGTTCGGCCTTTGGGAAGGCTGGCTGCCAAGGCACTGAGCATGGGTTCGAGGTCGCTGGCGGTGACGCCGCCGGTGGACTGCTGCAGTGCCGCGACTTCGCGCGTCATCTGGACGGGTGCATCGACCACCAGTTGCACTGACGGAAAAGTTTGCGTGAGCACATTGCGGACGGCACTGCGCTTAGCGGCCAGGGCGTTGCGCTCTTTCCAGGCCCACGCATTGAGGCCGATCAGTTGCGTCAGCAGCAGGATCAACACGCCCCAGCGGGCGGCGCGCCACCGGGGTGCGCGCCAGAGCTCGCGCGCGACAGCGACGGCTTTCTTGCTCGCGCGGGCTCGCCCGGTGGATGCGAGTTCGAATTGCGCCAGGTCCCACGGCGATTGCGTGGCCTGGAGCCAACGCTCCGCCGGCAGGACGATGGGAACGCGCTGCCCGAGCACGCTTTCGGCCAATTCGGCGACCGCCGGTTCGGCCAGCGCGGTCGAGCCCGGGGGAAGCGGGCCGGCCAGCGACAGCGCGGCGCTGTCCAGCGGCAATATGGCCACGCCCTCGGTGCCGCAGACGACGCAAAGCGGCGCGTCCGGTTCGCCAATGGCCGTGAGCGTCGATGGGACGCCAGGGGGCCGCGGCGTGAATTCGGGGACGATGCGCGTCACGCGCCGGCCGGCCGCTTCGAGCGTCTGCACCGCGCTCTGCAGCCACAGCCGGTTGCATGCCGCTACCCATGCCGGGACATCGGCGCGAGCACCGGGCTCAATGGCGAAATGCATGGATTCGGGATCGTCGAGGAGGCGATCCTCGAGCAGGCCATTGAGTACAGAGCGGAGGCGCGCACTGCTGCTCAGGCTGCCCTGCGGCAGTATCACCTGATGCCAAGAAATGGCGGCGGCGGGTACGCCGACGATCGTTTCGTCGCTCGTCGGCAACAGGGCTGCGGGGGCGGTCCCCTGCGACCGCAGCTTGCGGCCATCGCTGGACCAGTCCGCCCAGCCGTATTCGGTGGTGGCCGATCCGGACGTGACAGGAATGGTTACAAGCAGCACAGGCGTCCGAGGAGGTAAAGGGCCGTCATTGTAGGAGCGTGACCACAGTGGTTGCTACTGATTTGATAGCGACTTGCCCTGATGCTATGGGCGTCGCGCTCATTTGTGACCCAAAACGAAAGCAAAGGCAAAACCTTCAGGACTTGGGCGGCGGCAACGTGGCGCCTGCGCCACGTTCGCGCCACACGATCCGGACGTCGAGGTTGTCGCGCCTGAGCAGCGTTTGCTCTTCGATCCACGCGTTGTCCAAGCGCAACCGCGCATGCACTTCGAAGTAGTTGGTCGATACGCCTTGCTGTCCTTCGACGAATTGGGTCGAGCTTTCCTGGACGAGCGCGCTGGCGTCGGCGGTGGACTTGAAGTACTTCCGCGCCCTGGCTTCGACCAGCCTCTTGGCGCCCGCCAGGTCGAGCTTGGGCATGCTGGCGTAGATCACCTCGGCGCTGGCGGTGTTCAGATTGATGGGCGTGCTGGTGGGCAAGACGGTGACGTAGGGCTCGAGCGCCGCGGCGGTGGAGGGCGAAAGGCCTAGCCAGACCAGTTGTGAGGTGTGCTGTGGCATCAAGGGGCCGGTGGTGGCGACGCCCGTGGGTGCGACTGTCGCCGCCGCCGTGGCCGCGGCGGTGTCGCTCGACCCCGTGCTCGACGTGGTGTCCGTCACCGTGCCCGAGTTGTTGGTCGGCACCGTGGCCGCAGCGGGAAGGGCGCGTTGCAGGTTGCTCCTCAGCGTCTCGACCTCGCTGGCGGGCAGCCCCAGGAGAGTGAACAGTTTATTGAACGCCTGCACATAGGCTTCGACCGGCTTCCCGTTCTGGATGAGGTTTCTCACGTTGAGCTTGGATTGCGCGTCGATGATGCGTCCGGAGAGAAACGCATCCGGCAGACCTTCGAGTTGGTCGCTGGAGATGTTCTTGTCGGCGGCCAGGAAGCTCGCCAGCTTGGCTTCTGCCAGTGGAATCGCCCAAGGCTCGGCCAGGTAGTCGGCGCCGGTGTTGGCGCGTGAGTCTTCGCGCAGGATCAGGCGCGACCAGTCGAGCGCTCCGATCAGCACCCACCCGGCTTGCATGCGCGCGCGCTCGGCGCTTTCGACTTCGGTGGCACGCCATTGCTGCCAGAGCGCCGCCACTGCAAAGGTCGCCACCAGCGTGACGGTGAGCATGGCGGTGAGCAATGCCGCACCACGCTGAGCCGGTTTGTGTCCGCGCATGTTCATGATTTCGGTACCGTCACGGAAGGGCGCACCCAGTCGCGGACGATCTGCCCTGCCAGGGCTGCGCCCGGCGGAAGGCCAATCACCAATCGAACGCCGTCTGGCAGAGGTGTGCTCGTCCCGAGCGTTTCAGAGCTGACGGCCGGTCCCCAGGCGTCGTTGCGGAAGTAGGCGATTTGCCAATCCGTCAGCGGCATCAGGTCGACCTGCGCGTCGCCCGCCTGATTGCCGCCGCCTTGCGCCCAGGCAGAAGCGCGGTCCCATGCCTGCTGCCATTCGTCGTGCGTGGCGAAGCCAGGTGACTGCCACCGGCTCCAATGGGTGCCGTTGGCGGAGTCGGTGCGCAGGGTCCAGGCTACGACGAAGACGGAGGGCACGGCGTTGTCGGTGCTGCGCCGGGTGAGCCGCAACACACGTCCGTCCCAGTCCATGGCGGGGGTTTGCTGCAGGGCCACGGTGGCGTCGAGGTCGGCGCCCCATTGCGACAGCGTGGTTTGCAACGTGAGCACGCCGTCGCCGCGTTCGCGATTCACGGCCTGCGAGCGCGCCATGCCGTCGAGGCCGCGCCAGCTCATCAGCGCAAGCAGCGCCATGACGGCGATCGCCACCAGGAGCTCAATGAGGGTGAAGCCGCGCGACGTCCGCATCAGTAGCGTCCCACGACCGTGGAGATCCCGAACACGGGCGCACCGTCGGCATCGCGCACCTGCACGTCCACGCGGCGAAAGTTCGGATTCAACGTTGGGGTTGTCGAGACGATCACCCCAAACGCCGTATTGGCCTGCGTACAGGTCAGCCCCGCATCCCCGATGGCCGGCATCTGCTTTGCCAGGCGCGCCTTGATCAGCTCGTTTTCGGCGCAGATCTGGGCCAGCATCACGTCCGATTGGCGCTGCGCATTTCGGGTCAGCGCCATCGTCGCCTGGGTGCCGGCCATCAGCGCGATGGCGACGATGCCCAGGGCGACGAGCACCTCGATCAGCGTGAAGCCGGCTTGGCGGAACCGGGCCTTGGCGTGAGGGCGCGTCAGCTTCATTGTGGAATCACCGCGAAAGGCCGCAGCCCGTCGGTGCCGATGATGAGGCTGCGGCTGGGCGGTCCCTGCGCCGTCATCAGCACCTGTTGCGCCGCGATGATGGGGTCCGGGCCCAACTGCAGCGCGCCGACGGCGACGCCGCCCGGGGCCATGGGTTGTGCCGAGATGCCTTCGGAGAGCCATCTCGTAGGCAGCGAGCCCGAAGGCAGCCCGTCGAAGCTGAAGTTGCCTGGGCCCTGCGGCGTGGGGCGCCATCGCACGACGACTCCGCTGGCTCGCGACTGCGCACGGGCGGATTCGAGCAAGGCGGCGAGCCTTTCGGCCTCACGGTCGAGAGAAGCCTGGCTGGTGTCGCGTATGGCAAACCCGACGCCTGCCGTAGCCAGCGCGATGATCGCGATCACCACCAGCAACTCGAGCAGCGTGAAGCCGCCCGTCCCGCCGCGAATCTCGTGGGTCCGACGGCGGCGGAGCCTACTGCCAGCTGCCGATGTCGGCATTCTTGCCCTCGCCGCCGGGCTGGCCATCAGCGCCGAGCGAAAGCACGTCGATTTCGCCCTTGATGCCCGGATTCAGATACTGGTAGGGATGCCCCCAGGGATCGTTGGGCAGCTTGTCGATGTAGGGCTTCCAGTTGGGTACGGCCGGGCCGGTGGTGGGGCGGGCGACCAGTGCCTGCAGGCCTTGATCGCCCGAGGGATAGCGCTGGTTGTCGAGCCGGTAGAGCTTGAGCGCCTGCATCAGGTTGTTGATGTCGGTCTTGGCGGCGGTGACGCGGGCGTCGTCGGCACGTTCGATGACGTTCGGGACGATCAACGCGGCAAGCACCCCGATGATGACCAGCACGACCATCAGCTCGATGAGCGTGAAGCCGCGCTGGAGCGAGCGCGAAAGAGAGCGGTGAGAAAGGGGCATGGAAGGAATTGACGCGTGGGAGTGGCGGCGACTGCCGCATCCGCTGAATGATAATCCGCCTCCATGGCAGTTCCTTACGCACCCGCCCGATGGCCCGTCGCCGTCACGACGACGGCTTTCTGGGCGCTCGCGGCGGCGAGCATCGTGTTCTGGGGATTGCGGCTGGCCGCGCCCTCGGACGCTATCGCACCGCCCGCCGTGGCCAAGGCGCAGGCGGAGCCGGATCCCGCGGCTGTGGCGCAGATGCTCGGAGCCGTGTCGGCGCAGTCCGCGGCCGCGACACCCGAGGCGGCGAGCCGCTTTGCGCTGCTGGGCGTGGTGGCCGATGCCGACCAGCAAGGGGCCGCGCTCATTGCCGTCGACGGCAAGCCGCCGCGCCCCTTCAAAGTCGGCGCGACCGTTGCGGAAGGTTACGTACTGCAATCAGTCAGCACCCGTGCCGCATCGCTTGGCGCCAGCGTCGACACGTCGCCGGCATTGACGCTGCAATTGCCGACGCGTCCGCTGGCCGTCATGTCGCCGCCGACGCCTCTCGAGGGCGGAGCAGTTGCAGCGCCAAGGGCCCCGGGAGCGCTCGGAGTGCCGGGTGCATCCGCGCCGCCCCTGACAAGGCCGCCAGCACCGCGCCGCTGAACGCGCTCCCTCAAGACTGCAAGAACAGCCGATACGCCGGGTTGTCCGTTTCTTCGACGAAGGGATAGCCCAGCGCCTGCAGAAATTCGTCGAAGGCCGCAGTATCGGCCGCAGGCACCTGGAGCCCGACGAGGATGCGCCCGTAGTCCGCGCCCTGGTTCCGATAGTGGAAGAGGCTGATGTTCCAGTTCGGTCGCAAGAGGCTCAGGAACTTCAAAAGCGCCCCCGGACGTTCCGGAAATACAAACCGCAGAAGGCGTTCGTCGTGCGCGAGCCCCGAGCGGCCTCCCACCATGTGCCGGATGTGTTCCTTGGCCAGTTCGTCGTGCGTGAGGTCGATCGCGCCGAAGCCATGTTCCACGAAGGTATCCGCAATCGTCCTGGATTCGCCTCGGGTCGTCGTCGTCAATCCCACAAAGACGTGGGCTTCCTTGGCTTCGCTGATGCGGTAGTTGAACTCCGTCACGTTGCGCGATGCGCCCGGCAATTGCCCGACCAATTCGCAAAAGCGCCGGAAGCTGCCTCGCTCTTCGGGGATCGTCACCGCCAACAGCGCCTCGCGCTCTTCGCCGACCTCGGCGCGTTCGGCCACGAAGCGCAGCCGGTCAAAGTTCATGTTGGCGCCGCAAAGGATGGCGGCATAGGTTTCGCCGCGCGTGCCGCGTTCCTCGACGTACTGCTTGATCGCAGCCACCGCGAGCGCGCCCGCGGGCTCGACGATGCTGCGCGTGTCGATGAAGACGTCCTTGATTCCCGCGCAGACCGCGTCCGTGTCGACGGAAATGAACTCGTCCACCAGATTCGACGCCAGACGGAACGTTTCCTCGCCCACCAGCTTGACCGCCGTGCCGTCGGAGAACAGGCCGACGTCGGGCAGTGTCACGCGCTCATGCGCCGCGACCGACTGGATCATCGCGTCCGAATCGTTCATCTGCACGCCGATCACCTTGATCTCGGGCCGCACAGCCTTGATGTAGCTCGCGACGCCTGCCACGAGCCCGCCGCCGCCAATGGCGACGAACACCGCATGCAGCGGCCCCTGGTGCTGGCGAAGAATCTCCATCGCGATCGTGCCCTGGCCGGCGATCACGTCGGGATCGTCGAAAGGATGTACGAAGGTCAGGCCGTGCGCCTTTTGCTGCTCGAGCGCATACACGTAGGCATCCGAATAGCTGTCGCCGTGCAGATGCACCTCGCCGCCGAGGGCTCGCACGGCGTCGATCTTGAGTTGGGGCGTTGTCACCGGCATCACGACCACCGCTCGCGCTCCGAGCTTGCGCGCGCCCAGCGCCACGCCTTGCGCATGATTGCCGGCCGACGCGCAGATCACGCCGCTGGCGAGCTGTTCGGGACTCAGATGCGCCATCTTGTTGTAGGCGCCTCGCAGCTTGAAGCTGAAGACGGGCTGCTGGTCTTCGCGCTTGAGCAGAATGGTGTTGCCCAGCCGGGCGCTGAGCGCGCGTGCCGGTTCGAGGGCCGATTCGACCGCGACGTCATAGACACGCGCAGTCAGGATTCGCTTGAGGTAGTCGGCCGGGGTGAGGTTGACGCCAGGGGGCTTGGTCGTGGACATAGGGCCGCGATCATAGGCTCAAGAAAAAAGCCCCGGGCCTTGCGGCTCGGGGCTAAATCCACCAATTGGGAGGGTGGAGGAGACAACCGGTGCACACGGTGTCGTGTGCGATGAAATAAAGTATATCGACTGTTTGTTGCATTGCAACAAGGGCGTGGCGCTTTTCGAACACAAATTCACGCTGGCGAGAGCTTTTGTCTGCCGATGGTGGAACCTCTTGAACCGGCAGAACCTGGAGTCAGCAAGATGGAATGCACAGTGAGTTGGACCGGCAATACCGGCGCGAGATCTGCGATGGGCTTCGTCGCCGAAACGGGAACCGGCCACGTCCTCATGATGGACGGCGCCCCCGATGCGGCAAAGCCTGAAAACGGCGGGCAGAACCTTGCCGCGCGACCGATGGAGACTCTGCTCGCCGGCACCGGCGGTTGCACGGCCTACGACGTGGTGTTGATCCTGAAGCGGGGCCGGCACCAGGTCGAGCGCTGCAGCGTCAAGCTGACGAGCGAGCGCGCCGAAAAAGATCCAAAAGTATTCACGAAAATTCACATGCACTTTACGGTGGCCGGCAAAGGCGTCCCCGCCACAGCCGTCGAAAGGGCAATCGCGCTGAGTCATGAGACCTATTGCTCAGCGAGCGTCATGCTCGGCAAAACGGCCGAAATCACGACCAGCTTCGAGCTGATCGAACTCTAGGGGCAAGCGGCCCGCTCAGATGCGGTGCGCGACGGTCGTCATCACGCGCGCCGTCGCTCGCATCAATGCCTTGGCCGACGGCGGCAATTCTTTGGCGCCTGCACTCCAGGCTTGCGATGCATGTCGCGCTTCATCCAGCTTCATCTGGTTGATGACCGCCCTCGATTCGGTGTCGCCTGCCGGTAGCCTGTCCAGGTGGCCGTCGAGGTGCGCTTCGACTTGGCGCTCGGTTTCCGCCACGAACCCCAAGCTCAGCGCGTCGCCAAGACGTCCTGCAACAAGGCCCAGTCCGAAAGCGCCGGCGTACCACAGCGGATTCAACATCGAAGGCCGTGCGCCCAGGTCGTCGAGCCGTTGCTGCGTCCAGGCGAGGTGGTCGGTCTCTTCGCGCGCCGCGTTGCTGAAGTGCACGCGCAATTCGGCATTGCGGGTCACGGCCGCCTGCGCTGTGTAAAGGGCCTGTGCACAGACTTCCCCCACGTGATTGACCCGCATCAGGGCGCCCGCTTCGCGGCGTTCCGCGTCGTTCAGGGCACCCGAAGGGGAGTCGGGCGGCGGGGTCGGCCGGGTGGCGTGCGGTTTGGCAAAGAGGGTACGCAGCGCCGCGTCTGCTACCCCGAGCAAGGAGTCGAGCGATCGGTTCATGAGGCGATTGGAACCCAACTGCGACCCCACTGCGGCCCGTAACAAATCGTGCGACTTAAGTTTCACATCGTGAAGGCATGGTTGGCGCGCTGGCTTTGTTGCAACAGTGCAACGAAACGCCAGACACGGCTGGTTTTTCGGGCGAATTGTTTTGCCCTGACCGATCGGCTCTGGTGCAATAGCGACAACTTCCCAAAAGGAGGTTGGCCCGGGGTCCGGTGGGAGCACAAAAGTGCCAGTCACGGTGAGCCCTTCGCACCGGAGCCCTATGTTTAACCTTGGAGAAACTTGCAATGAAAAAATCCCTAGTTGCCTTGGCTGCTCTGGCTGTCGCCGGTGTTGCCTCGGCCCAGTCGTCCGTGACGCTGTTCGGCGTGGTTGACGCTGCTGTCAGCAGCTACTCGAATACGTCGGAAACGGCTTTCGGTACCAGCATCAAGACGAGCCAAACCGCCCTGAGCAATTCGGGCTACAACTCCAGCCGTCTGGGCTTCCGCGGTACGGAAGATCTGGGTGGCGGTCTTGCAGCCAGCTTCTGGCTCGAAGCTGCTCTGGGCAACGACAACGGCACCGCTGGTGTTGGCAACATCACGACCGCTAGCAGCCAGTTCTTCAACCGTCGTTCGACGGTGAGCCTGTCGGGTGCTTTCGGTGAAGTCCGCCTCGGTCGCGACTACGTGCCGACCTTCTGGAACGACACCGTGTTCGATCCGTTCGGCACCAACGGCGTTGGCACCAACCTGATCTCGACGGCTAGCGGCTACGGTCCTGGCGCACCCAGCGGCTTCATCGCCAACACGAACTACGTGCGTGCAAACAACTCGGTCGGCTACTTCCTGCCGCCGAACCTGGGTGGTTTCTACGGTCAGGTGATGTACGCCATGAACGAGAACGTTAGCTACGATCCGGGCAGCCTGACGCCTCCTGGCGCCACCGCCTTCATCGCTAACCCGACCGCTCCTGGTACCAATGGCCGCGCTGGCCGTTACATCGGTGGTCGCGTCGGCTACGCCAACGGCCCGTTGGATGTCGCTCTGGCTTACGGTCAAAGCACCATTGCTTCGAACTACTTCGCCGGTACGACGAACAACCTCGACATCTGGAACCTCGGCGCTTCGTGGGACTTCGGTGTTGTGAAGCTGTTCGGTGAATACTCGAACAACAAGCTCAAGACCGACAGCACGTCTGGCGTTGTCTCCGGCCTGACCAACCCGTTCGCATTCCGCGAGCCGGGCGCCAATGGCGGCCTGATCGGTGTGACCGTGCCGGTCGGCCCTGGCCTGATCCGCGCTTCGTACTCGACCGTCAAGTACAACAACACCAGCAACATCAACCAGCTGACCGGCCTGTTCGCAGATCCGAAGGCTGACAAGTGGGCTCTGGGCTACGTGCACAACCTGTCGAAGCGTACGGCCCTGTACGCAACGGTGGGCTACGTGAACAACAAGGACGGCGCTGCTCTGATCGTTGGCGGCCCGGCCTTCTACACGACCCCGGTTGCTGTTGGCGGTGTGGCGTTCACGCCCGTTGCACAACACTCGGTCGGCTACGACTTCGGTATCCGTCACGCTTTCTGATCTGACGCTGGCGTAAGCCAGCATCAATGGGAAGTCTTGAAAGCCACCCGACGAAAGTCGGGTGGCTTTTTTCATGGTGCGGACCTCGGGGAACTCCTGCTTGGGCATGCACTTTGCTCTGCTAGCATGAATGAACATTTCGTCTGTTGAATGATCGCTTTCATATTGCGCCGGTTGATCCAGGCCGTGATCGTCATGGTCGCGGTTGCCTTCATCGCCTTCCTTCTTTTCCAGTACGTGGGCGACCCGGTCGTGTTCTTGCTCGGGCAGGACGCAAAGCCCCAGCAGATTCGCGAACTGCGCGCCGCCCTGGGGCTCGACCAGCCGTTTTTCGTGCAGTTCTGGCACTTCCTTGTCAACGCCGCACAGGGTGAATTCGGACTGAGTCTCCGCCAAGGCGCGAAGGTCTCGCGGCTCATCGCAGAGCGCTTTCCGGCCACGCTCGAGCTGTCCATGGTCGCTGCGGTCCTCGCTCTCGTCATCGGCATTCCGATGGGTGTCTACGCCGCGCTGCGGCGCGGCAGCTTCATGAGCCAGATGTTCATGACGCTCTCTCTTTTGGGCGTCTCGCTGCCGACCTTTCTCATCGGCATCCTGCTGATCCTCGTCTTTGCGGTGCTGCTCGGATGGTTCCCCAGCTTCGGGCGCGGCGAGACCGTGCGGCTCGGCTGGTGGAGCACCGGCCTTCTCAGCAGGGACGGCTGGATTCACATCGTGTTGCCCGCTGCAACACTCGCCATCTTCCAGCTCACGCTGATCATGCGTCTCGTGCGCGCCGAGATGCTCGAGGTACTGCGCACCGACTACATCAAGTTCGCACGCGCACGGGGCCTTTCCGATCGGTCGATCCACTTCGGGCACGCGCTCAAGAACACGCTGGTGCCCGTGATGACGATCACTGGACTTCAGCTGGGCGGGCTCATCGCCTTTTCGATCATCACCGAGTCGGTGTTCCAGTGGCCCGGCATGGGCCTGCTCTTCATTCAGGCGGTCACCTTTGCCGACATCCCGGTGATGGCCGCGTATCTTTGCCTGATCGCGCTTATCTTTGTCGTCATCAATCTTGTGGTCGATCTGCTCTACTTTGTGGTCGATCCGCGATTGCGTGTCGGTAATGCTGGAGCACATTGATGACTGAGCCACGTCTGCAAGCGGCCGGAAGAGCGTTCGCGCACATTGCCCGCTTCTATCCCGAGATCACCGCATTCCGCCGCGATCTGCACGCGCATCCCGAACTCGGTTTCGAGGAGATCTACACCTCGGGCCGCGTCGCCGAAGCCCTGCGCGCCTGTGGCGTCGACGAGATCCATACCGGCATCGGCAAGACGGGCGTGGTGGGTGTGGTCCGCGGCAACTCGACGGCCAGCGGCCGCATGATCGGACTGCGCGCCGACATGGACGCATTGCCGATGTGCGAAGACAACGATTTCGCATGGCGCTCCGCCAAGAAGGGGCTCATGCATGGCTGCGGCCATGACGGGCACACGACGATGCTCGTAGGTGCGGCACGCTATCTCGCGGAAACACGCAATTTCGACGGCACCGCCGTGTTGATCTTCCAACCGGGCGAAGAAGGCTTTGCCGGTGCGCGCGTGATGATCGAGGACGGCCTCTTCGATCGCTTTCCGGTGCAGTCGGTGTATGCAATGCACAACTGGCCCGGCATGCCCGCAGGCACTGTCGGCATCAATCGCGGCGCCATGATGGCCGCGGCGGACCGCATCACGATCGAGGTCACAGGCAAGGGCGGGCATGGTGCGCACGCCTATCTCACGGTTGATCCGGTGGTGGTGTCCGCGCACATCATCACGGCGGTGCAGAGCATCGTGTCGCGCAACGTGCGGCCCATCGATGCCGCCGTGATCAGCATCTGCGCGGTGAGCGCCGGCGATCTCGGTGCCATGAGCGTGGTGCCCGGAAAGGCAACGCTCGTGGGGACGGTGCGGACCTTCAGTTCGCGCGTGCAGGAGCAGGTGGAGCAGCGGCTTGCCGAACTGTGCAGTGCCGTCGCGGCTGGCTTCGGCGCGACCGCGCAAGTGAAGTTCGAGCGCATCTACCCCGCAACCATCAACACCGCGCCGGAAGCTCAGTTTGCCGGCGACGTCGCGCAATCACTGGTCGGCGCGCACAACGTCGAGCGCAACATGGAGCCGAGCATGGGCGCCGAGGATTTCTCCTTCATGCTGCAGAAAAAGGCGGGTGCCTATCTGCGCATCGGGCAGGACGCCAGGGGCGGCGCCTTCCTGCACAACAGCCGGTATGACTTCAATGACGAGATCCTGCCGCTCGGCGCCGCATTGCATGCGGGACTGATCGAGCAGGGCATGCCGCTGGCCGCGACGGCCGGCAAATCCAGAAACAAGTTGGCCCAGACGGCCTCTTGATCCTTTCCAACCCCGAGGAGCTTCTCATGAGTCTGAAGAAAAGCGTGGTCGCGGCAGCGATCCTGTCCGTGCTGACGGCGACGAGCCTTGTGGCCGGTGCTCAAACCATCCGCGTCGCAAACCAGGGGGATGCACTTTCGCTCGACCCGCATTCGCTCAATGAATCGCTGCAACTGAGCGTCACCGCCAATGCCTACGAGCCGCTCGTCGGCCGCAACAAGGACTTGAGCCTGGCACCGTTGCTCGCAACGAGCTGGAAGCAGACCGCGCCGAACGTCTGGCGCTTCGAACTGCGCAAGGGCGTGCAGTTTCATGACGGCACGCCGTTCACTGCCGACGATGTCGTGTTCACCTTTGCACGCGCGAAGGGCGAGGGCTCGGACATGAAGGCCACGCTGAGCGACATCAAGGAAGTGCGCAAGGTCGGCGACTACGCCGTGGAGATGGAGACGAACGGGCCGCTGCCGATCCTGCCGGACGTGATCACGCTCACCATGATCATGAGCAAGAAGTGGTGCGAGGAGAACGGCGCCGCGAAGCCGGTCGACAAGCGCAAGGGCATCGAGAACACCGCTTCCTTCAAGGCCAATGGCACGGGCCCGTACCGCGTGCGAGAGCGCCAGCCTGACGTGCGAACCGTGTTCGTCCGCAATCCCACCTACTGGGGCAAGATCGAAGGCAACGCGCAGGAGATCGTCTTCACGCCCATCGCCAATCCGGCCACGCGCGTCGCTGCGCTGATTTCCGGCGAAGTCGACGTGATGGAGCCCGTGCCGGTGCAGGATATCGCCCGCATCAACGCAAGCCCCAGTGCGCGTGTCATCACCGGCCCGGAGATGCGAACCATCTTCCTCGGCATGGACCAGAAGCGCGACGAACTCCTCTATTCGAGCGTCAAGGGCAAGAACCCGTTCAAGGACAAGCGCGTGCGCCAGGCCTTCTACCAGGCCATCGACATCGCAGGCATTCAGCGCACCGTGATGCGCGGCGCATCGCGGCCGACGGCGCTGCTGGTTGGCCCGGGCGTCAACGGCTGGACCGCCGAGCAGGACAAGCGCCTGCCTTACGACGTCGATGCCGCCAAGAAGCTGCTGGCGGACGCGGGCTATCCCAATGGCTTCGAAGTGTCGATGAACTGCCCGAACGACCGCTACGTGAACGACGCGCAGATCTGCCAGAGCGTCGCCGCGGGGCTCGCCCGCATCGGCGTCAAGATCAACCTCATCGCCGAAACCAAGGGCAGCTATTTCCCGAAGGTGCTGCGCCGCGATACCAGCTTCTACATGCTGGGCTGGACGCCGACGACCTATGACTCGCACAACGCACTCAGCTCGCTGATGGCCTGCCCGGATGACAAGGGCGCGGGCCAGTTCAACCTCGGTGCCTATTGCAATCCGAAGCTGGACGAGATCACCAAGCAGATCCAGTCGGAGACCGACAAGACCAAGCGCAACGAGCTGATCAAGGCAGCGTTCAAGATCCATGCGGACGATGTCGGGCACCTGCCGCTGCATCAACAATCGCTTGCGTGGGGTGTGAGCAAGAAGGTGGAGCTCACGCAGCTCGCCGACAACTTCATGTTCTTCAAGTGGATGAGCATCAAGGCGCAGCAGCAACCCTGACGCCCGGCTCGATTCGAGCGCCTGGGGTCCGCCGCGGCGGACCCCGCTTTCACGCTTTCACTCTCCACGATGAACAAGAGAATCGCCAGTTGGCTCGACAGCGATGTCGGCCATAGCTTTCGCAACTCGCCCGTTGCGATGTTCGCGGCCCTGATCGCATTCGCATGCCTCTTCTGCGCGGTCTTCGCCAACTGGGTGTCCCCGCACGATCCCTTCAACCTCGCGGTGCTCGAACTCGGCGACGCGCGCCTGCCGCCGGCATGGACTGCGGAGGGCACGCGAAAGTATTTGCTCGGCACCGACGATCAAGGGCGCGACATCCTCTCCGCGGTGATGTACGGCGCGCGCATTTCGCTCGTGGTCGGCCTGGTCTCCGTGATGCTGTCGATGGTTGTCGGTGTCTTGCTGGGGCTGATTGCCGGCTTCTTCGGCGGCTGGCTCGATGCCATCCTGATGCGGCTTTGCGACGTGATGCTGTCGTTTCCGGCGATCCTGGTTGCGCTTCTGATCGCCGGCGTTGGTCGCGCGCTTTTTCCTGAAGCGCATGGTCCCGTCGCGTTTGGCGTGCTCATCCTCGCGATATCGCTGACCGGCTGGGTGCAATATGCGCGGACGGTGCGGGGCTCCACGTTGGTCGAGCGCCACAAGGAATACGTGCAGGCCGCGCGCGTCACGGGTGTCTCGCGGCTGCGCATCATGCTGCGGCACGTGCTGCCCAATGTGACAGGGCCGGTGATGGTGCTCGCGACGATCCAGGTTGCGACGGCGATCATCACCGAGGCAACGCTGTCGTTTCTGGGCGTGGGCGTGCCGCCGACCTCGCCGTCGCTGGGCACGCTGATTCGCACCGGCAACGACTATCTCTTCTCCGGCGAATGGTGGATCACGGTCTTTCCGGGGCTGATGCTGGTGCTGATCGCGCTGAGCGTGAACCTGCTCGGGGACTGGCTTCGCGACGCACTCAATCCCAAACTCCGTTGACGCGGTACTTCCGATGACTCTCCTGCAAGTCAGCAACCTGGTCGTCGAGTTTCCGCATCGCCGCGGCACCTTGCGGGCGATCGACGACATTTCATTCGACATTGCGCCCGGCGAGATTCTCGGCGTGGTCGGCGAATCCGGCGCGGGCAAGTCGCTCACGGGCGCGGCGATCATCGGCTTGCTCGAACCGCCGGGTCGCATTGCCGGCGGCGAGATCCGGCTCGAAGGACAGCGCATCGACAACCTCGGGCACGACGCGATGCGGCACATTCGCGGCCGCAAGATCGGCGCGATCTTCCAGGATCCGCTGACGTCGCTGAATCCGCTCTACACCATCGGACGGCAGCTGACGGAGACCATCCGCACCCATCTGCCGGTGACCGAGCACGAAGCGCGACGCCGCGCGATCGGCCTGTTGGAAGACACCGGCATCCCGGGCGCCGCGCAGCGCATCGATCACTATCCCCATCAGTTCTCCGGCGGCATGCGCCAGCGCGTGGTGATTGCGCTCGCGCTGGCGGCCGAGCCGAAGCTGATCGTCGCAGACGAACCGACCACGGCACTGGATGTGTCGATCCAGGCGCAGATCATCCAGTTGCTCAAGGGCATCTGCAAGGAGCGCGGCGCGGCCGTGATGCTGATCACGCACGACATGGGCGTGATCGCCGAGACCTGCGATCGGGTGGCCGTGATGTACGCAGGCCGGATCGCCGAAGTCGGCCCGGTGCAGGAAGTCATTCATCAGCCGGCGCATCCCTATACGAGCGGCCTCATGGCCTCCATCCCCGACATGACGATGGACCGCGAGCGCCTGAACCAGATCGACGGCGCCATGCCTCGGCTCAATGCGATTCCCAAGGGCTGCGCCTATAACCCGCGCTGTCCGCGCGTTTTCGACCGCTGCCTGGCCGAAAGGCCGGATCTGATGAACGCGGGCGCCACGCGCGCCGCCTGCTGGCTGCACGCGGCGCACACCGCACAGCCAGCCTACGGAGAGACCGCATGAGTGCGTTGGTACAGGCGAACGACCTCGCCAAGAGCTTCGATGTCTCTCCGCCATGGCTCAACCGTGTGATGGAGCGCAAGCCGCGCGTGCTGCTGCGGGCGGTCGATGGGGTGAGTTTCTCGATCGAACGCGGCAAGACGCTGGCGCTCGTCGGTGAATCCGGATGCGGCAAGAGCACTGTGGCGCGGCTCCTGGTGGGCCTCTACGAGCCTTCGCAGGGCGGCATGCGTTTCGACGGGCAGGACGTACACGCGGTCTACCGCAGCAGCGGAAGCCAGGCGCTTCGGCGGCGCATCCAGATGATCTTTCAGGATCCGTACGCGAGCCTCAACCCGCGCTGGATCGTGGAGGACATCGTCGGCGAACCGCTGCGCGAGCACGGCATCCTGAAGGAAGGGCCGGAACTGAAGGCGCGCGTGGGCGAACTGCTCAAGTCAGTCGGCCTGAGCCCGCTGGACATGGTGAAGTACCCGCACCAGTTTTCCGGAGGGCAGCGCCAGCGCATCTCGATTGCGCGCGCGCTGGCGACCCAGCCCGAGTTTCTGGTGTGCGACGAGCCGACCTCGGCGCTCGACGTGAGCGTGCAGGCGCAGGTGCTCAACATCATGAAGGACTTGCAGCGCGAGCGGGGCCTGACCTATCTCTTCATCTCGCACAATCTGGCGGTCGTGCGTCACGTGGCCGACCAGGTGGGCGTGATGTACCTCGGGCGGCTGGTCGAAGTTGCCGACAAGCACAAGCTCTTTGCCTCACCGCAGCACCCTTACACGCGCATGCTGCTCGATGCCATCCCGCAGATGAAGCACGTGGGCCGTTCACGCACGCCGGTGCAGGGCGAGGTGCCGAACCCGCTCAATCCGCCCTCGGGTTGCACCTTCAATCCGCGTTGCCCGCTGGCCAACGAGCGCTGCAGGATCGAACGGCCGAAGCTTCAGACGCTTCGAGGCGTGCAGGTGGCCTGCCACGCCGTAGAAGAAGGCAGGACATAGGCTCACCCCCAGGCTTGCTCACTTCGTGTAGCCGCCTACCCCCTGCCGGGGGCAACCCAGCGGCCCGGCGAAGCCGGTTCCGCGGTGTTCCACGAACGGGCCTGGCTCATGCCGCACCGGCCTATTGCTCCTCGCCCCAGGAGTAGCCGTCGCGGGCGATCATGGCGCTCGACGCGCTGGGGCCCCAGGTGCCCGCCGCGTAGGGGCGGGGCACTCCGTCGGACGACCAGCTGTCGATCAGCGGCTCGACCCAGCGCCAGGCTTCTTCCTGCTCGTCACTGCGCACGAACAGGTTCAGCCGGCCGGCGATCACGTCGAGCAGCAGGCGTTCGTAGGCACCCACGCGCTCGGAGCCGAATCGCTTGTCGAAATCGAGATCGAGCTGTACCGGGGCGAGCTGGGGCGCGGCGTGGCGGCTTCCGTTGCGCTGGCGGCTGTCCTGTGCCTGCGCGAGCATGTGCAGTTCAAGGCCGTCCTTGGGCTGCAGGTTGATCACGAGCTTGTTCACCGAATTGGCGGGTGCACGGAAGATCGCATGCGGCGTCTGGCGGAAGTTGACTTCGATGCGCGCGTCGCGTGATGCCAGCCGCTTGCCGGTCCGGATGTAGAGCGGCACGCCGGCCCAGCGCCAGTTCTCGATTTCGGTGCGCAGCGCCACGAAGGTCTCGGTGCGGCTTTCGGGGTCGACGCCTGGCTCGTCGCGGTAGCCCTTCACGCGCTCTCCATACGCGGTGCCCGCGACGTACTGGCCGCGAATCGCATGCAGGCCGATGTCTTCGGAAGTCCACGGCTTGAGCGAGCGCAGCACCTTGAGCTTTTCGTCACGGATCGCGTCGGCGTGTGCGTTGATGGGCGGCTCCATGCCGATCGCGCAGACCAGTTGCAGCGCGTGGTTCTGAACCATGTCTCGCAGTGCGCCGGTCTGGTCGTAGAAGGCGCCGCGCTTTTCGACGCCCAGGTCTTCCGCGATCGTGATCTGGATGTTGGCGATGTGCTCGCGCCGCCAGATGGGCTCGAACAGCGCATTGCCGAAACGCATCGCGAAGAGGTTCTGCACCGCCGGCTTGCCAAGGTAGTGGTCGATGCGAAACACCTGCTGTTCCTGCAGGACGTTGCGCACCGCCTGGTTGATTGCGCGATTGGATGCGAGGTCATGCCCGAGCGGTTTTTCGAGCACGAGGCGCGTGTGCGGCCCGTTCAGCCCGGCCGCGGCGATCTGCTCGACCACCTGCGTGAAGAGCGCCGGCGCCGTCGCGAGATACATCACCACCGTGTCCGCATTGCGAGTCTTCAGAAGCGTGGCGAGCATGTCGTAGTCGGCAGGCTTCGAAAGGTCCATGCGCTGGAAATACAGCAGCGAGGCGAACTTCTTGAACTCCTCCGGCGTCGGCCGCTTGGCGCCTTCGACGGCCTGGAAGCGCGACTGGATCAGTTCGCGGTAGCCGTCGTCGCTCAGGTCGTCGCGCGCAACGCCGATGATGCGTCCGCCCTCGGGCAGGCTGCCGTGCCGAAAAGCCTGGAACAAGGCAGGCATCAGCTTTCGCCATGCGAGGTCGCCGGTGCCGCCAAAAAGAACGAGATCGAAACTCATGGATACATCCCTATGGGTAGTAAAGCGCGAGCATGCAGCTTGCCCAGCGAATGGTACTTGTACCGATCCGCTCGCAGCTGACCCCGCGCTAAGCTGCAGGCGGCCCCTTGGGGCCTTTTTCTATTTTTAAACGAGGTCCGGATGAAGAAGAAACTCGTGAGCGCGGCCATTGCGACCGTCTTGATCGCTGCGTCGGGCGCTGCGTCTGCCCAGACGGTCAATGTGATTTGTTCTGTACAGGCCGAGTGGTGCAACATGATCGCCACGGTGTATGCGCGCACCACGGGCGTCAAGCTCAACATGTCGCTGAAGGGCTCCGGCGAAGCGCTTGCCCAGCTGATCGCCGAGAAGGAGAACCCCAAGACCGACGTCTGGTTCGGTGGCACCGGCGACCCGCACCTGCAGGCGGCCGAACTGGGCCTCACGCTCGAATACAAGTCGCCCACGCTCCCGCAACTTTATCCATGGGCACAGCAGCAGGCCCAGCAGTCGGGCTACCGAACGGTGGGCATCTATTCGGGCCCGCTGGGCTTTGGCTACAACACCGAGCTCGTCCAGAAAAAGAAGCTGGGCGTGCCACGCAGTTGGGCCGATCTGCTGAAGCCCGAATACAAGGGCGACATCCAGGTGGCCAATCCGGCATCGAGCGGCACCGCCTACACGATGATCGCCACGCTCGTGCAGTTGATGGGCGAGGACAAGGCTTTCGAATATCTCAAGGGACTGCATCGCAACGTCGGCCAATACACGCGTTCGGGAACCGGCCCGATCAAGGCGGTCGCTCGTGGCGAGACGGCGGTGTCGATCAGCTTCGTGCATGACGCTCCGCAGGAAAAGATGCAGGGCTTCCCGGTCGAGACGACAACGCCGTCGGAGGGCACGGGCGCCGAGATCGGCTCGATGAGCATCGTGAAAGGCGCCCGCAATCTTGACCAGGCCAAGAGGTTCTACGAATGGGCGCTCACGCCGCAGGCCCAGACCTTCGGGGCGACAGCCAAGCAGTATCAACTGCCCTCGAACAAGGCAACGCCGGTGGACCCGAACGTGCCGGACTTCAAGAAGATCAAGATGATCAACTACGACTATGCGAAGTACGGCGCCAGCGCCGAGCGCCGGCGCTTGATCGCGCGTTGGGAAAAGGACGTCAACTCGCTGCCGCGCTAGCGTGTACGCGACCTCCAACGTGCGCCGCAGCCCCAACCGATCCATCTGGGCATGCATTGCGGCCGGTTTGATCGGCTATGTTGCGCTGCCCTGGTATGCGATTCAGGACACCGCCTGGTACGAGGTGATCCCGCAGGTCCTGAATGAAGGCGAAGCCGCTGATGGCGTGGTGCAGGCGGCCTTGCAGGGCCGCACCTGGCTCTACATCGGGCTCATTGGCCTGGCGTTGTGCGCCTTGGGCGGGCTGCTGCGCGCCGGCCGGGCGCAGGGCCGCATGCTGCTGGTGGGCGGCGCAGTCGGCGCCATCGGGCTTGCGCTCAGCGGCTTCCTCATCGGTGCCAAGGGCTGGACGCTTCCGATCCTGGAGGCGCAGTTCGGTGAACTGCCGGTCCATCAGTTCGGAATCGGCGCCGGCGGTTTCGTGGCGATATCCGCGCTCGTCCTGCTGACGGCGTTCGGACTCGCGCGGCTGGGGTTCTTCAAGGGCGATCTTTTCGTTTCCGGCGCGGTGGTCGCCTGCGGCGTGCTGATGGCGCTGTTCATTGCCTATCCGGTGGCCAAGGCGCTGGCCGGGGCCTTTCTCGATGAAGACGGCCGCTGGTCGATCGCGGCGTTCGCTGCGCGGATCGGCACCGAACGAGTCTGGGGGTTGGGTTGCCTCGCCGGCGGCGTTCGCTGCGGAGTCGCCTGGAACACGCTCGCGCTGGCCCTGCTCACGGCCGCGGGCACGACATTCCTCGGCACCTTGATGGCGCTGATGTCCGAGCGCGGCAGCCGGCGCTGGCAGGCACCGTTGCGGCTGCTGGCGCTGCTGCCCATCGTCACGCCGCCCTTCGTCGTCGGGCTGGGGCTGATCCTGTTGTTCGGTCGCGCGGGCGTCGTGAACCAGTTGCTCGAAAGCACCTTTGGCGTCGAGCCGACGCGCTGGTTCTACGGCATGCCGGGCGTGCTCGTGGCGCAGCTCTTCGCCTTCACGCCGATCGCTTTCATGATCATGCGCGGCGTTGTCCAGGGTGTCTCGCCGAACCTCGAAGAGGCGGCGCTGATGCTTCGGGCGGACCGCCGCCGGGCCTTCTTCACCGTCACGCTGCCTTTGCTCAAGCCGGGACTCGCGAATGCGTTTCTGGTGGGCTTCATTGAAAGCATTGCCGACTTCGGCAACCCGATCGTGGTGGGCGGCCAGTTCTCGGTGCTCTCGACCGACATCTTCTTCGCCATCGTGGGCGCGCAATACGACCAGGGCCGCGCCGCATCGCTCGCCTGGGTGCTGACGTTGTTCGCGCTGGCCGTCTTTGCCGTTCAACGCGGCGTGCTGGGCAAGCGCAACTACACGACGGTGAGCGGAAAGGGCGACTCCGGGATCGCCATGGCCTTGCCTGACGGCGTCAGGCGCACCATCTATTGCGTTGCGCTGCCTTGGATTGCTTTCACGGTCGTGGTCTATCTCTTCGCCTTCGCGGGCGGCTTCGTGCAGACCTGGGGGCGCGACTACACGCTGACGCTGAATCATTTCAGGACTGCCTTCGCGCTCGAATGGGGACAGTTCGGCATCGTCTGGGCAGGCACCGCATGGAATTCGCTGATCACGACGCTCAAGCTGGCCGGCATCTCCGCGCCATTGACGGCAGGCTTGGGCCTGCTGATCGCGTGGCTGCTGGCGCGCAATGAGTTCAAGGGGCAAGGCGCTTTCGAATTCGCAGCGCTGCTTGCCTTTGCCATCCCTGGCACGGTGCTGGGCGTGAGCTATATCCTGGCCTTCAACGTGCCGCCGCTCGAGCTGACGGGCACCGGGCTCATCATCGTGCTGTGCTTCATGTTCCGGAATCTGCCGGTCGGCGTGCGCGCCGGAACGGCGGCGTTCAGGCAGATCGACCGTTCGCTCGACGAGGCTTCGTTGATGCTGCGCGCCTCGACGTCGCAGACGCTTTTCAAGGTCGTGCTGCCTTTGCTGAAGCCGGCGCTGGTTGCCGCGCTGGTCTACAGTTTCGTGCGCGCGATGACCACCGTCAGCGCGGTGATCTTTCTCGTCACGGCCGAGAACGAACTGGCGACGACCTACATCATTGGCCGCGTCGGCAATGGCGACTACGGTGTCGCGCTTGCCTACTGCACGGTACTGATGATCCTGATGGCGATCGCCGTCGCGCTGGTGCAATGGATCGTCGGTGAGCGCAAGCTGGGGCGCAGGCGGGTGGGCGCTCCGGTCATCGTCCCGGCAGTACCCTGAGAAAGCATTCATGAGCAACGGCATCGAACTTCGCGACATCACCAAGCGCTACGGAGGCGACTCGCGCGCGCCGCTCGCTGTGAAAGGCATCAGTTTCGATGTGCCCGCGGGAACGCTGACGACGATTCTCGGCCCCTCCGGCTGCGGCAAGACGACCATCCTGCGGATGATTGCGGGGCTCGAATCGCCGACTTCCGGCTCGATCTTCATGGGCGGCCGCGACGTCACCGCGCTCGGCCCGGCCGATCGGAACGTGAGCATGATGTTCCAGAGCTACGCGCTCTTTCCTCACATGAACGTGATCGAGAACGTGAGCTACGGATTGAGGACGAGCGGCGTGCGCAAGGACGAGGCCGCCGGCCGCGCGCGCGAAATGCTCAAGGGCGTGGGGCTGGTGGGTTTCGACCAGCGCTTGCCCAGCGAGCTGTCCGGCGGTCAACAACAACGCGTGGCGCTCGCGCGAGCACTGGTGCTGGAGCCTGCCGTGCTGCTCTTCGACGAGCCCCTGAGCAATCTCGACGCCCGTCTGCGCCGCGAGATGCGCGAGGAGATCCGCAATCTGCAGCAGCGATTGAAGCTCACCGTCGCCTATGTCACGCACGACCAGAGCGAAGCGCTCGCCGTCAGCGACCAGGTGATCGTGATGGACCACGGCGTCATCGCACAGCGCGGTACGCCCGAGCAGCTCTATGGCCAGCCGGAGAGCGAATTCGTTGCCGGCTTCATGGGTGAGGCCATGGTGTTCCCGGCGCTCGCGCAACCCGACGGGCGCGTGCAGATGGGTCCGCTGACCTTGACCCCGCGCCCCGCCATCGCGCCCGGGATCGTGAAAGTCGCGGTGCGGCCGGAGGCTTGGTATATCGGCGCGGCGGTCGGGCTTGCGGCGACCCTTCGCAAGGCCGCGTTCCTGGGCAATTTCTACGAATATGCTTTCGATACCGCGCTCGGCTCAGTGTTCGTCATTTCCACCGATCTGGCGCACCCTCTGGCCGCCGGCGCGGAGACGACCCTTTCCCTGACGAACCACGGAGTTTCCATCGTGCCTGCCGCCCTATGACCACCCATGTCGTTTTTGATCTTGGCGCGGTTCTCTTGACTTGGGAGCCCGTCGCCCTGGTGCAGACGCAACTCGCGCCTCATGCACCCACTGCCGATGCAGCGCACGCCCTGGCGGTCCAGATGTTTCATCACGAGGACTGGCTGGGTTTCGATCGCGGCACGCACACGCTCGACGATGCGATCGGCCGCATGGCGTTGCGGCTGTCGCTGCCTGCCGACCGGCTCAGCAACGTCCTTGCGCCCATCGGCGAAAGGCTGGAGCCGGTCGCGGTCACGGTCAATCTTCTTGCGAGCCTGCGCGATCGTCGCGATGCCGGCGAGGACTTGCGCCTTTACTACCTGTCGAACATGCCCGAGCCTTATGCGCGCGTGCTCGAATACCGCCACGCGTTTTTCCGCTGGTTCGACGGCGGCATCTTTTCGGGCGACGTCAAGCTCATCAAGCCGCAGCGCGAGATCTACGACTTGCTCACGGAGCGCTACGGGCTGGTGGCGGCAGACACCCTCTTCATCGACGATTCGCTTCCGAATGTCCTTGCCGCGCGCGAACTCGGCTGGAAGGCGATCCACTGCCAGCGGCCGACCGAACTGCCGGCGCAGGTCGAAGCCTATTTGCCGGTGAAGACGACCTTGTCCACGTCGAAACCGAGCGTGCGGGCGTAGTCGAGTTCGGCGCGAAGCGACGCTTCATCCAGCGTGGGCGCGCGCGACAGTACCCAGAGGTACTTGCGGTCGGGCGTGCCGACCAGAGCCACCTGATAGTCGCGATCGAGCTTCAGGATCCAGTAGTCGCCCCAAACCATCGGCAGCCAGGCAAGCCAGTCGGGTGCGAAGCGTACTTCGAGCCGGCCCGCGCCCGGTTGGCCGGCGACCGGCACCACACGGGCCAAACCGACCGATTCTTCGAACTTGCCGTCCGCCAGCATGCAGCGGTTGCGCACCTCCATGGTGCCGTCGTCGCGCAGGTTGTATTCGGCGGTGACCGCCCCCGTGCATTGCTTCTCGAACCGGTTCGGAAGGCGGGCCTGTTCATGCCAGAGGCCCGCATAGCGCTTGAGGTCGACCGGTGCCACCACCTGGAGCGGCGCACGCATGAGCGGTGCGCCATCCGGCGGTCCGGCGACGGCTTCGCCGCGCGCGCTGCGAGGGTTCGTCATCGCCAGCAGCGTCAGCGCGCCGCCAACGCAGAAAGCGGCTGCCAGCGTGCCGATCGAGGCGCTGTGGGCGCGGTCGTCGAAGGCGGCTGGCGGTGGGGCGCGGCGGTTGCGAATAGCCATGGCTTTTCTCCCTTGGGCGAGTCGACAAGGCCGAAGAATAGTTACCGATCGAACCACCCTACGTCAGTCATGGACGACACGGCCTGTAGTTTTGCAGCGGGATAATGATCCGATGAACCAACTCGATGCCCTCCGTCAATGGACCACCGTGGTCGCCGACACCGGTGATTTCCGTCAACTGGCCCAGTTCAAGCCGCGAGACGCGACGACCAACCCGTCGCTGATCCTCAAGGCGGTGCAGAAGGCCGACTATCGTCCGCTGCTGGACGAGGTGGTGAAGAAGCGCGGGGGCAAGCCCATCGACGAAGTCATCGATCGGCTGCTGGTGCGCTTCGGAACCGAGATCCTCTCGATCATTCCTGGCCGCGTCTCGACCGAAGTCGATGCGCGGCTGAGCTTCGATACGAAAGCCACCATGGCGCGGGCCGAGCGCATCGTCGCGCTCTATCGCGCCGAAGGTGTCGACGTGGAGAAGCGCGTGCTCATCAAGGTTGCCTCGACATGGGAAGGCATCGAGGCCGCGCGCCAACTCGAACAGAAGGGCATCCGCTGCAACCTGACGCTTCTGTTTTCATTCCCGCAGGCGGTGGCTTGCGGGGCAGCCAAGGTTCAATTGATCTCGCCTTTCGTCGGCCGCATCTACGACTGGTACAAGAAATCGGCCGGCGCCAAATGGGACGAGGCGGCCAACGCGGGTGCCAATGACCCGGGGGTGAAGTCCGTGCGGCAGATCTTCGACTACTACAAGAAGCAGGGCATCGCGACGGAAGTGATGGGCGCCAGCTTCCGCAACGTGGGGCAGATCGCCGCTCTCGCGGGCTGTGACCTGCTCACCATCAGCCCCGAACTGCTGGGGGAGTTGGCGGCCAGCGAGGCCCCGCTCAAGCACGCTCTGGACGCCGAAGCCGCACAGCGCAGCGACACTGAAAAAGTCACCTTCGACGAGCCCTCGTTCCGCTTTGCACTGAACGAAGACGCGATGGCTACCGAAAAGCTCGCCGAAGGCATTCGCGCCTTTGCAGCGGACGCGATCAAACTCGAAAAACTCATGGAGACCACATGACGCGCACCCGCGGCGATCGGACGGCCGCCTGGACTGAGCTCCATGCGCACTACGAAGCAAGCGGCAAGGGCTTCGACCTGCGTCGGGCGTTTGCTGCTGATCCCAAGCGCTTCGAGAGCTTGAGCCAGTCGGCGCCCGGCGTCTTTGCCGATCTGTCGAAGAACCTGATCGACGCACGCGCCGAGCAACTGTTGATGGCCCTGGCGCGCCAAACCGGTCTGGAGGCGCATCGGGACGCGATGTTCGCGGGGGACCACATCAACGCGACCGAAGACCGCGCGGTGCTTCATACGCTGCTGCGCAGGCCCGCGTCATCGCCGCCTCCCGCCAAGCTGGCTGGCGCCTTCAATGAGGTGCAGACCACGTTGACGGCCATGCTCGATTTCGCGGAATCGATCCGCGCCGACAACACCATCACTGACGTGGTGAACATCGGCATCGGCGGCTCGGACCTGGGCCCGCAGATGGCCGTTCTTGCGCTGGAGGCCGATGTTGCGCCGGGCAAGCGTTTTCATTTCGTCTCGAATGTCGACGGCCATGAACTCGCCGGCGTGCTTCGGGGGCTTGCGCCCGAGCACACGCTGTTCCTGATTGCCTCGAAAACGTTCACCACCGCCGAGACCATGACCAACGCCAAGTCGGCGAAGCGGTGGTTCGAGCAATCCGGCGGAGTTGACATCGCGCGCCATTTCGCCGCGCTGACCACCAATGTCGCCGCGGCGCGCGAATTCGGCATCGAGACGACCTTCGGATTTTGGGACTGGGTCGGCGGACGCTATTCGCTCTGGTCATCGATCGGGCTTCCAATCGCACTGGCCATCGGCGCCGAAGGCTTTCGCAGCCTGCTGGCTGGCGCACACGCGATGGACGAGCACTTCCGCACCGCGCCGCTGGACCAGAACCTGCCGGCGCGGCTTGGCCTGCTCGACGTCTGGTATCGCGACTTTCATCGCTTCACCAGCCGTTGCATTGCGCCGTATCACAGTTCGCTCAAGCGCCTCCCGGCCTATCTGCAGCAACTCGAAATGGAGAGCAACGGCAAGCAGGTGGACATGGAAGGCAAGCCCGTAACGTTCGGTACGTCGCCCGTGCTCTGGGGCGAGCCGGGCACCAACGGGCAGCATGCTTATTTCCAGATGCTGCACCAGGGCACGGACGTGATCCCGCTGGACTTTCTCGCAGTGCGCGACCCGGCGCATGACCTCGAAGGACATCACCCGAAGCTGCTCGCCAATGCGCTGGCCCAGGCGCAGGCACTCATGGTCGGCCAGAGCGATGCGGGCGGGCACAAGAACTTCCCGGGCAATCGGCCCAGCACCTTCTTCGTGCTGGACAAGCTGACGCCCGAGTCGCTCGGTGCTTTCCTGGCGCTCTACGAGCATCGCGTGTTCACCAGCGGTTCTGTCTGGGGCATCAACAGCTTCGACCAATGGGGCGTCGAGCTCGGCAAGGTCCTGGCCAAGGACATCGAGCCGCGCCTGGCATCAGGCAATGTCGATGGGCTGGATGCGTCCACAGCCGGCCTGCTCGGAAGGCTGCGGCAGAGCCATTGACGCGGACTGCTCGATATGATGACCGCGGGGTTTTCCCGTGGGAATCAACAAGAGGAGTCGTTCATGAACTTTCAACAGGCCGTACAGACCTGCTTTCGCAAGTACGTCGATTTTTCCGGCCGCGCATCGCGTCCCGAGTATTGGTGGTTCTTCCTGGCCTACTTCATCCTGGCCTTTGTCACCGGCTTCATCCACGAATACGTCAACTTGCTGGTGGTCCTTGCCTTCATCCTGCCGATGCTGGCGGCCGGTGCGCGTCGCCTGCATGACGTGGGCAGGTCCGCCTGGTTTTTGCTGCTCGGGCTGATTCCGGTGGTGGGCTCGCTCGTGCTGTTGTACTTCATGGTTCAGCCGAGCCAGCCCGAATCCAACCTCTACGGTCCACCGCCCGAGCCCCTGCCGGCCAGCATCTGACAAACGCTTTTCAGGCGCCCGAACCCACCAGCATGGGTTTGGCGCGATAGCTGTCCGGAAAGACCCGTTTCAGGTTCTCGACCTTCGGCAGATCGTTGAAGGCGATGTACGGATGGTCGGGGTTGCGCGTCATGAAGTCCTGGTGGTACGCCTCGGCCGGATAGAAGCCCTTGAGCGTTTCGACAGTCGTGGCGATTGGCTTGCCGTAGATCTTTGCCTTGTCGAGCTGCGCGATGTATGCCTTGGCGACGCGCGCCTGCTCGGCATTGGCGGCAAAGATGGTCGAGCGGTACTGGGTGCCGGTGTCGGGGCCTTGGCGGTTCAGCTCGGTCGGGTTGTGCGCCACGGAAAAGTAAATCTGCAGCAGCCGTCCGTAGCTGATCTGTCGAGGATCAAAGGTGATCCGGACCGATTCGGCATGGCCGGTGCGGCCTGAGCCGACCTCGTCGTATTTGGCCGTCGATGGCTGGCCGCCCGCGTAGCCGGAGACGGCGCTCGTCACCCCTTTGACGTGTTGGAACACGCCCTGCACACCCCAGAAGCAGCCGCCCGCGATCACGGCGGTTTCCGATGTCGTGCCTGGCGGGGTGGACGCGTCTTCGGCCGGCGCCGGGATCACGACCGCGGCCTCCGCAGCGAGCGAGGGTGCCACATGCCACAGCCCGGCCCCCGCGATGAGGGCCAGTGCAGCCAACAAGGGCCGCCGAGTCAGCGAGATGCGCGATCCCGCGCCCATGGAAAAAGGTGATTTCATGACAGTGCTGCTCCTTGGGTGAAACCTCGGTGGCGGAAGACCGAGGCTACTTCTTCATTTCGTCTTTGGCCATGCCGTCCTTCGACATCGAATCCTTCTTCATGCCGTCCTTTGACATGCCGTCCTTTGACATGCTGTCCTTCGCCATGGATTCTTTCTTCATACCGTCCTTGGCCATTGAATCTTTCTTCATTCCATCCTTGGACATGGCGTCCTTGTTCATGTCGTCGGCCGCGAATGCGGAAGCCGAGCCGATGGCCAGGAAGCCGGCGAGGAGCGTTGCGGTGAGCTTGTTCATTTCAGTGTCCTTGTATGAGTGAATTTCGAGCTTGTTAAGTTTTTCAAAGTCTCAGTGCGCGCGGTTCCGGAGAACAGCGCTGCACGCTTTCAGCAGCGCCGAGTCGAAGCCGACTCAGCTGCCGCCGAACCAGTTGTAGCCCTGGTCTTCCCAGTAGCCTCCGGGATAGGTGTTGGTCACAAAAATCGCCCGGATGTGCTTCGGGTTCTTGTAGCCAAGCTTGGTGGGCATGCGCAGCTTCATCGGAAAACCGTACTTCGGTGGAAGCGGCTGGCCGTCGTAGGTGAGCGTCAGCAGGGTCTGCGGATGCAATGCGGTCGGCATGTCGATGCTGGTGTAGTAGTCGTCGGCGCACTTGAAGCCGACATATCGGGCGCTGGTGTCCGCACCGATGCGATGCAGGAAATCCGCGAAACGGACGCCGCCCCATTTGCCGATCGCGCTCCAGCCTTCAACGCAGATGTGGCGCGTGACTTGGTCCTGCTGGGGCATTTCGCGCAGTTCGGGCAAGGTCCAGCTTCGCTTGTCAGCCACAAGGCCGGTGACTTCGAGCCTATAGCCGTCCTCCGCCACTTCGCGCACCTCGTCTTCGCCGTAGTAGGCGTTGAAGGGAAACGGCCGCGTGATCATCGATTCGGGATACGTCGGCGCCAGCCGGTTCGGATCGAACAGCCAACCTTGCGCCGCGTCGTTGAAACGTGAAATGCGGGTGAGCGCAGCCTCGACCGTCGAGTTGTCGCTGATGCTGCAGCCGCTCAGCAGCGAGAGTCCGCCGAGTGTCAACGAACGCTGCAGGAATGCGCGACGCGCAGGCTGCTCGATCCGCCGGCCGATGAGCTTGCGCGCCTCGGCCAGAGCCGCATCGGTGTCGATGTCGGCCAGAGTGGCCTGGGGGGTGCGCTTGAAGAAGTTCATGCGGCCTCCTTGCTGTGGCTGCCCAGCATCGTGAGCAGCGTTCGCGGGACCAGCGCGACCATCACGAGATGGACGGCGACGAAGGCAACCAGCGCGGCCATCGCGCAGAAGTGAATGCGGCGGGCGAACTCGTAGCCGCCGAGCAGTTCACGCAGACCCGCAAACTGCACTGACTTCCATAGCACCAAGCCGGAAACCACCAGCACGGCAATGTCGACCATCACGAACAGATACGCCAGGCGCTGCACGTTGTTGTAGCGCCGCGGGTCCGCGTGCGACAGCTTGCCGCGCAAGGCCGCAAGCGCATCTCGCCAGACGCCGGCCGGCGACAGCGGGAAGAACTTGCGCCAGAGCCGGCCGCTCGCCACGTTGAGCACCAGATAGGTCAGGCCGTTGATCGCCAGCAGCCACATCGCGGCAAAGTGCCACTGCAGCGCGCCGCCGAGCCAACCGCCCAGGGTGATCGAAGGAGGAAACTCGAATCCGAAAAGTGGTGATGCGTCGTAGATGCGCCAGCCGCTCGTGACCAGCACCAGCACGGCCAGGGCATTGAGCCAGTGCGTGATGCGCATCCACAGCGGGTGGATGGGTGCCTTGCCAGATGAAGCGGATGGAGTGGACTCGCTTTGCATGGGGCAGATTCTTGGGCGGACCCCATGGCCGATTCATCACGGAGAGTTCAATTAATCGTGATAAATGCGCCGCCGATATCGCCGCACAATCCGTTTTCATGGACTCAGCCAAACGCGTTCTGATCGTCGAGGACGATGCGCACATCGCCGAACTGATGGGCATGCATCTTCAGGACGAGGGCTACGCCATCACGCATGCCGCCGATGGCGATGCCGGCTTGCGCGAACTGGAGCGCGGAAGCTGGGACGCGTTGATCCTCGATCTGATGCTGCCGGGCGTGGACGGGCTGGAAATCTGCCGCAGGGCGCGGGCCATGACGCGCTATACCCCGATCATCATCACGAGTGCGCGGTCCAGCGAGGTGCATCGCATCCTGGGCCTCGAACTCGGCGCTGACGACTACCTGGCCAAGCCGTTCTCGGTGCTGGAACTGGTGGCGCGGGTCAGGGCCTTGCTGCGGCGCACCGACGCCCTGGCGCGCAATGCGCGAATGGAGGCAGGACGGCTGGACATCGGCAACCTCGGCATCGATCCGGTCGCCCGGGAAGTGCAGGTCGATGGCAAGCCTGTCGAACTCACGCCGCGGGAGTTCGATCTGCTGCACTTCTTTGCGCGCCATCCGGGCAAGGTGTTCTCGCGGCTCGACCTGCTCAACCATGTCTGGGGTTACCAGCACGACGGGTATGAGCACACAGTCAACACGCACATCAATCGCCTGCGCATGAAGATCGAGGCTGACCCGTCGCAGCCGCGCTGCATCCTCACCGTCTGGGGGCGCGGCTACAAGCTGGCGCCGCAGGAGGCCGGACCATGAGCCTGCATGCAAGCTTGTCGCGCCGCATCTCGGTGGTCTTTGCCGTGCTGCTGCTGGCGTGCTGCAGTGCCTCGATCTGGCTGCAGATGCATGCGAGCAGCCGCTACGAGCAGGAGGTGACGCAGCGGCTTTCGCTCGGCCTGGCTGCGCACATTGCCGAGAACTCGACGTTGATGGAGCGCGACGGGCCCAACCCTGCGGCGGTGAGCGACCTTTTCGACAAGCTGATGGCCGTGAATCCCAGCGTCGAGCTTTACCTGCTGGGGCTCGATGGCCGCATCCAAGGGCAGGCGGCCCCGCCCGGACATCTGAAGCGCGACCGCGTCGATATGGCGCCGATACGGCGGTTGCTCGACGGCGCGCCATTGCCGGTCCTGGGTGACGATCCGCGCGGCAATGGCACGCGCAAGGTATTCAGCGCCGCGCCGTTGCGGGTGGGCGGGCAGGAGGTCGGCTATGTCTACGTGGTCCTGTCGGGCGAAGAGCGTGACGCGCTGCTGGCGGACGCTGTGGCGAGCAATGTATTGCGCACGACACTGTGGTCCGTGGCGCTGGTCGCCCTGCTGGGCCTGATTGCAGGATTGGTGGCTTTTCGGCTCATCACCCGGCCCTTGCGCGAGTTGACCGGTGCGGTGCGCAAGTTCGAGAACGATGGCGTGGCGGCGCTCCAGGATGTGGAACCGGCGTTCGAGCGCGTCGGCCGCGGAGGAGACGAGATCGCCACGCTTGCCCAGGCCTTCGCGCAGATGACGCGGCGAATCGCCGAGCAATGGCGCGAACTCACGCAGCAGGACCAGCAGCGGCGCGAGCTGTTCGCCAACATCTCGCACGACCTGCGCACGCCGCTGACGTCACTGCACGGCTACCTCGAGACGCTGTTGATCAAGGCCGACACGCTCGACACGGCGGAAAGGCGCCGTTACCTCGAAATCGCGCTGGCACAGAGTCGCAAGGTCACCCGGCTTTCGCAGGAGCTCTTCGAACTGGCGCGACTGGAATATGGCGTGGTCAAACTCGAGAAGGAGCAATTCGCGCTCGCTGACCTTGTGCAGGACGTGTTCCAGAAGTTCGAGCTGGCCGCCGAGGCGCGGCATCAACGGCTGGTGGCCGACATTGCACCGGACCTGCCCGGCGTGTCGGCAGACCTCGGCATGATCGAACGCGTGCTGACCAACCTGCTGGACAACGCCATCCGCCACACACCCGCTGGCGGCGAGATCATGGTGCAGTTGCGCCAGGACAAGGCCGGCGTGCAGGTCGAGATCAGCGACACCGGGCCGGGTATTCCGAGCGAGCTTCGCACCGCCATCTTCACGCGGCCGATGTTCTCGTCGGCGGGAGGCCGAAGCGGTGGGCTGGGGCTGGTGATCGTGAAGCGCATCCTCCAGCTGCATGGCAGTGACATCCGCTTGCTGCCGCGTGTCGACAAAGGGGCCGTGTTTTCTTTTCTGCTGAGCACCTGAGAGCCGCATTTCAGACGAAAAAAAGCCCCGGGGCTCACGCCTCGGGGCTTTTTGGACTGGCTGGAAGCCGGGCCGGGATTACATCCCCATGCCGCCCATGCCACCCATGCCGCCCATGTCTGGCATGCCGCCGCCAGCGCCGGCTTCTTCCTTCGGTGCGTCGGCGACCATGGCTTCGGTCGTCAGCAGCAGCGAGGAAACCGAAGCGGCGTTTTGCAGTGCGGTGCGGGTCACCTTGGTCGGGTCCAGGATGCCCAGTTCGAGCATGTCGCCGTAGGTGTCGTTGGCGGCGTTGAAGCCGTAGTTGCCCTTGCCGGCCAACACAGCGTTCACGACCACGCTGGCTTCGCCGCCGGCGTTGTTGACGATCTCGCGCAGAGGCGCTTCGATGGCCTTGAGCACCAGCTTGATACCGGCGTCCTGATCAGCGTTGTCGCCCTTGAGCTTGTCGCCCACGGCTTGCTTGGCGCGCAGCAGGGCCACGCCACCACCGGCAACCACGCCTTCTTCCACTGCAGCGCGGGTGGCGTGCAGGGCGTCTTCGACGCGAGCCTTCTTTTCCTTCATTTCGACTTCGGTGGCAGCGCCAACCTTGATCACTGCCACGCCGCCGGCCAGCTTGGCCACGCGCTCTTGCAGCTTTTCGCGGTCGTAGTCGCTGGTCGCTTCTTCGATCTGCACGCGGACTTGCTTCACGCGGGCTTCGATGTCGGCAGCGGCGCCCGAACCGTCGATGATGATGGTGTTTTCCTTGCCCACTTCGATGCGCTTGGCTTGGCCGAGGTCAGCCAGCGTCACCTTCTCGAGGGTCAGGCCGACTTCTTCAGCGATGACCTTGCCGCCCGTCAGGATGGCGATGTCTTCGAGCATGGCCTTGCGGCGGTCGCCGAAGCCAGGTGCCTTGACGGCCACGACCTTCAGGATGCCGCGGATCGTGTTCACGACCAGCGTCGCCAGGGCTTCGCCTTCGACTTCTTCGGCAATGATCAGCAGCGGACGGCCGGCCTTTGCCACTTGCTCCAACGTGGGCAGCAGGTCGCGGATGTTGCTGATCTTCTTGTCGAACAGCAGCACGAACGGGTTTTCCAGAATCGCGCTTTGCTTTTCGGGGTTGTTGATGAAGTAGGGCGACAGGTAACCGCGGTCGAACTGCATGCCTTCGACGACGTCGAGTTCGCTGTCGAGCGACTTGCCGTCTTCAACGGTGATCACGCCTTCCTTGCCAACCTTGTCCATTGCGTCAGCGATGAGCTTGCCGATGGTTTCGTCGCTGTTGGCCGAGATCGAGCCGACTTGCGCGATTTCCTTCGAGGTCGTGGTGGCCTTGGAAGCCTTCTTCAGCTCGGCGACCAGGGCGGTCACTGCCTTGTCGATGCCGCGCTTCAGGTCCATCGGGTTCATGCCGGCAGCCACCAGCTTGAAACCTTCGCGAACGATGGCTTGTGCCAGCACGGTCGCGGTGGTGGTGCCGTCACCGGCGTTGTCCGAAGTCTTGGAGGCCACTTCCTTCACGAGCTGGGCGCCCATGTTCTGGAGCTTGTCCTTGAGTTCGATTTCCTTGGCGACGGACACGCCGTCCTTGGTCACGGTGGGGGCGCCGAAGGAGCGCTCGAGGACCACGTTGCGGCCCTTGGGACCCAGGGTGACCTTGACTGCGTTGGCGAGGATGTTCACACCTTCGACCATGCGCGCGCGGGCTTCGCCGCCGAAGACTACGTCTTTTGCTGCCATGAGTTTTCTCCGAGATTCAGTTGGATGAGAGGGATGAAGGGTGAGAAATTACTTCTCGACGACTGCGAACAGGTCGTCTTCCTTCATGACCAGCAGTTCGTCGCCATCGACCTTGACGGTCTGGCCGCTGTACTTGCCGAAGAGGACGCGGTCGCCAACCTTGACGCTCATCGCCCCGAGGTCGCCCTTGTCGTTCTTCTTGCCAGGACCGACCGCCAGGACTTCACCCTGATCGGGCTTTTCCGCGGCGTTGTCGGGGATCACGATGCCCGAGGCGGTCTTGGTTTCGCTTTCAATGCGCTTGACGATCACGCGATCGTGCAAAGGACGAAGTTTCATTGCATCTCCTGATAAGAAACGGGGGTTTGGTCCGAAGCCGGCATGGTGCCGGCTCCGCATCGCGAAGTGCGGTGCTGTTAGCACTCAACTTCGACGAGTGCTAATCATAAGGGTGTTTTGCCCGGTTTCAAGAGCGCGCGCGTTGAAGAGCAGATCTGTCGATTCTCAATCAGTCCTGAACTTTTCTCTCTCAGTTCTGAACACGTGCGCACATGGCCTCCCGCGGTAGGGGACTCTTGCGGTGCCTGCTAGGGGAAATACCTAGCTAGCCACTCAGCCCTGGAGGCCCTGGGCTTCGACGAACAGGCGCCTTTCGGGCCAGAGGAGGTCCGGTGTATGGAACGTGGACATGCCGCGCGATTTGGCGAAGAGCGTGGCCGCGGCGGAGAGGCTAGCGCGGCATGTCCCCTTTGTTGGGGAGTATTGAGGTCTGTCGCGGTTAATCAACATCCGTCGGAAAATTCCATCCAATCGCTGGTCGGTTACAACTGCCGAAACCTCAAATCCCCGGGGTGCGGACAGCAGCATGGTCGGTCAGTGCGGTCAAGAAGGGGCGACGATCACCATCATGTCGCTGGTGCGATTGGGAGAGCGGTCAAGCAAGCGCTCTCCCTGCCGAATTGGTTGAGAGTCGGAGCAGAACTTGCGGAAGCTTGTGAAGTTTGGACGTGGCGGCGCGTTCAACAGAGCGGTCAAGCGCAGGCCGCTCCAATTGTGAAAATCAGCCGCTGTCGTAGGAAGCATGTAGCTGCTCACGCCGCACGCCAACTCCATGTCGTCCAGCGTCGACTGACTACTTATTCACTTTCTCGAGAGCTGTGCGCTTGCCGAGCGCGAACTGCGACCAAGCGCTGAAGCTGCTGTTCGTTGGCGCGCGGCTTTCCCAAAGATAAATGGTAGCGCCGCTCATGCCCACAAGCGTTCCGTAGAAAGCCCCAGACAAGCCAAGCTCGGCCCTTTGGGCAGCAAAACGAGTGGCGCTGAAGCGACGAGGCGTCTCGGCATCGTCGACGGCGGTGATCATCGAAGCGGTCTTCGCCTGAGGGCTAACTGGTTGAGCTGCTTGTGCCGCCCGGCTACTTGGCGCGTCAAGTCGGCGATCTCGCTGGGATACTGCGAGCTTGTTTGTTGAGGCTGTCCATTTCTGCTTGCGCGCAACGCGAGAGATCTCAGACTTCAAGACGGAACCGATGTTGCTCATGCCGCGCATTTGGCCCTGAGGAACTGCGAGTCGCCCCTGAATGGATGTCCGAGTAAGACTGATTGCAGCCGATCGATCTGTGTCAACTCAAAGACCGCTTCACACCCGACTACAGACACAGACGAAGTCCCGCTAGTTCGGCTCCAGACTGAGAACAGTCTTTGACGTCCGATGTTCGAACGACCGGTAGTCCTGAGACCGGGCATCTGCGACGCTAGCATTGCCGTCGTCAACCGCTTGCGGCGAAGTGGAGCCGGTGCACCCGGATAGTTTCGTGCCGCGCAACCGCGGCATCCTGGCAACGGCAACCCTAGACGCTCGGCAAAGTTCCGCCGCTGCAAATGATCGTTAACGACTTTGCACCCCTCGTTATTGCAACATAGAGGTCTTTGGTACCGAGCGAGTCGGCGTCCAAAATCACCGCATGGTCGTACTCAAGCCCCTTGACCAGCAATGTCGTCCCAATGAGCTTCTGATGTCTGATCGGCCTGCCCGTGTGCCGCATTTCTTCTTGGTACAGGTTCGCCGCTTCAAGGAACGTCGCCCCTGCCCCGTCAATGTGCAACTTCAGGACGCTCATGAAGCGGTAGAGCAAATCACGCCGGTAGGCCGCAGTCTCAGGGTTATCCTTCAGCAGCAAGATAAAGGCTTTGAGGTTCTTGCTTGTCGGCGTTGTGAGGTACAGGTTCGCGGCCGCCAGCAAGTTGGGATATTTTGTGGCCTTCGTCTCCTTGGCAATGTTTCCAAGCTTGGTGCCAGCGGTCAGCGTCTTGTCGACGGCAGTGAAGCAGTCCTTGGCGAAATCCAAGACGTGCAGGAACCTAGCCTTCGTGTTCTTGGCGGAATCGAGCTTCTTGACGAACGAGAAGAGCGCCTTGCCTTCCACTTCCTCAATGGAAGAGAAACGGCCTCCCATGGTCCGAGCCAGGCGGTGGGTCTTGTTCTTGGACTCCTGATCCCCGCCATGCAAGGCAATGACGGAGGCGGTGTTGCCTAAGTGCTCACAGAGAAGAGCGTACTGCTTGTTGGGCAGGTACTGGGGATCGGTGTAGGCCCGTTTTACGCATGCAGGCAGGCCGTTGATAAGGTCGATCTTCTGACCCTGCTCCAAGCTCTTTCTCGCGGCCTTGAGCCATGCACCCAACAACGGCTGTCCCGCATTGTCCCAACGCCATGGCTTCTCCAACTGACCCAAGCAGGCGAAATGCGGATAGATGCTAGCGTCCCAATCCACGGGCTTGCCGTCGTCAAAGTCAAAAATGGCCTGCATGGGATCGCCCAGAATGCGGCTAGGCAGCACTTCGGCCAAGGCACACACAAGACCATGCTGCAGATCCGAGCAGTCTTGGTACTCGTCCACGTAAACGCCGGCGTAAGTGGCCTTGACGATACGGCGAACGAAGTCCTTTTTCAGCAGGGTTGAACATGCCTCATAGAGCGTCGCCCACTGCTTGCTCGTTGGGTTTTCAATCTTCCACCCAGAGTTCTTCGGGTATGCAAGGCAAAGACGAAGGGACCAACTGGCAATGGTGTCAATCTGGTACCGGGACGCAGGAACACCGAGGGTGCTCATCTTCGTCTTGATGGAATTGACCCCGGCGAACGTGTGCGTCAAGATCAACTGCCGGTGGGTTCCCGCCTTCACCGCCATGGCAATCAAGTGCGTCTTGCCGTAGCCAGCAGGAGCGATGACATACCCCTTGCCTGTGCATTCACCGAGCTTGATTGCCAGTTCCTCAGACATGCTCAGCCCATTCCCAGAGCTTGGAGAGCTTCACAGGAATGTCCTTCTTTGAAAAATCGGGATCGCCGAAAGAAGGACTGATAGCCTGAACCCACAAGTCGCCTCGGGTGATGTCCTTGAACCAGTCGCAACCCTTCGCCGCCTTCCCGATGGCAAGTCTCAGATCGGCACTTTCCGCCCACGTGCCAACGTCTTCACTGAGTTCCTTTTGATACTTGGAACGCACGTTGGCATAGACGGTCAAGCTGGGAACGGTTTGGGCAAGCTTCACACTGGCGATCACGCTTGCCCACGGCAAGTCCTGAAAGGCCCGTTCCTCCAATGAGAGCCTGTCGGTCCACACATGAACCGGAATGCCCTTGTCTCTCAACTCCGCTTCATGGGCAGGCGAGAACTGCTTCTCGGCGTCTCCGTCAGCAAGGACGCAGACCTCATAGCCAAGCAGCTTGAATGCCTCGGCCAATGCTTTAATCTTGCTCGCACCACCAGCGTTCAACAAGGACACCCCGTGGTATGAGAACGGATCATTGCCTTTTCCGACCTGGTAGTCGTCAAAGCCTCTCAAGAAGCCCACCTCAGTGGCCCCTTCGCAGACTACGACCTTCTTCGACAGAAAGGCTTCAGCGCTGGATCGAATCTTCCCCTGTGCCTCATGGGCCACCAAGCCTTCGCAGAAGGCGGGGATGACCCGCACAGTGCCTGCCTTGCTGTGGACAATGTAGAGCTCATTGACGGTGAGCTCACGAAGCACGGCAGGTGAATGGGTGGTCAAGAAATACTGACCCCGCTTGTCCTCCCGCACATGCTTCAAGAGCCGAGAAATGCGGTGAGGCTCGAGCCCGAACTCAACCTCGTCAAAGAGGGTCACATGGCCTTCTTCAAGACCCATTTTTTGAATGCCGCACAACAGCATTCGCCGTGACCCCAATCCCAACTGGCGAAGCGGAATGTCGCCGTCATGCAGAGCGAGTCCGCCGACCTTCAGGTTCACCGAACTCAAGTCCAAGTGGGCCTTGTAGGCTTCCACGACAGGCACACCTAAAATCTTGGCCACCTCCTGAGACTTCACGGCGGCAGCGTCAAAGTTCTTCAGGCTGTTGGGCCTGTCGGCGTCAAGCGAGGTGCGGGCCGTTCTTGAAGCATTGGCAAGCAACTCGTTCAGGCTCTGCGCTTCAGTGAGCTTTGCTAAGGCCGTGCCTGTCGCCCATGAAAGTTGTCTCTCGCTGTAGGCTCCGATCAGGCCCACGCTGACCTTGTTGCGATCAGCTTGCTTGAAGGGCACACCGTCAGGATTGCGATCACAGACCACCAGCCACTTGGGCTCCAAGTCCTTGCCGACAGTGAGGCGGATTGTCAGGACGGATTCAAGAGCGTCGTCGGCCTCGTCAACGAGCTTGCCGGTCTTGGCGTCCCAACCTCGCAGGTACTGGCCGTACATGTTGAGGGAGAGGAAGTCTTCAACGAGATCGCCTATGGACACCTCAATGACAATGGCGTTTTCTACCTTGCCCGTGTAGAAATCCGAGTCGCTGAGGGTCAGGTTCCACTGAGGATGGAACGCATACCTGATTGCCTCAAGGATCGTGGATTTGGACGAGTCGCCCTTCCCAATGAGACAAAAGATGTCCGCTGTCGGAAGGCTCCAGTCAAGGTCGTTGACTCCGCGAAAGTTCCTGATCGATATTTTTCTGATTCTCACGAAGCCCGCTCCCTAGTGTTGATTCGAACCGAAGAGGCCATGTGCCGACAAACTCAGCCGGCATGCACATAGCGCTCTTCCAGTTCCTCCAGATAAAACTCCACGTTGCTGCTGATCTTTTCCATGACGTTGGGCAGGTAAGAAACCATGTCGTCCATGGTCAGATCTTTGCCGTCGTAACCGTGGTAGCTGCTCAGATACTGAGAAATCTCCTGCCTCTCATGCTCGCTCAGGTTTTTCATGGGGTCGCCCGCCTGGTAGGCATGAAGATCGGACAAGTGAATGGCCTTGCAACCGAATTCGTAGGCAACCCGCTCCCAGCCACCCAAGAAGTGGGCGAAGGCCACCATGCTCCTATCGCTCAGCATGACCTTCTTGCCGTTTTACTGATATGACCACCTTGCCCCCTTCGTGACGGTCTTCTCCATGAGGGACACCGCAACGTCCGCTGCTGTCTCAGGACGCCAGAGGAAGGACAGGCGAAGCAAGATATCAAGCTCTTGACGCATGAGGCCAATGCACACGCCGTGGCAACCCTGTTCGTACAGCAGACCGAACGACTTTCTGTTCTCAAGACTTCTTGCCTTCGCACCAGCCAGGAACGCTTCAGCAATCTGCCGACTAGCCGACTAGCCGTCTTGCTTGTCATGGTGCGGAGCTGAACGGCCACGACCGCTCTCAATACATGAAGCCCCTTGGGGCTGGCGGCAGCCGGTGGTTTGGGCAAGGTGAATCATGTTGCGTAGCGAGCTATGCAGTTCCCACACATCCACTCGCCGTCGTCATAGATTCCACCCGTCATGTCCGTCTTCTGGTGGCACCAACCACACTCGGCAACGATCCCGCCATCGTCTTCCCAAGCAGGTTCGGCCTCCACGAAGCCCGGCTGATTTGAAGGCAGGAGCTTCAGATCTGGTGGGCTGGCGAACCGGCCGCAGTTGGAACACCACAGGCCGCCATGGTGTTCAATCGTGCTGGCCTTCTTGCAGTGCCGACATGCAACAAGATCAACCTGCAAAGCAGGCACCACAGCGACGGGCACGAGCTGAGCAATGCTCTCTATTCTGCGGCAGTGCATGCCGTTGTTCTGGAGGTGGGTCAGCAAGGGATCAAAGCCCTTGTCGCCGCTCAAAACGAAGCACTGGGTGTCGGGGGTCGTCTCAAACGTCCTGCCAAGCTCAAAGGCAATGTGGAAGTCCAAGGCGTTCTTGCCAGTGCCTGAAATCTTCAGGAAGTCCACCCGACTGAACCTATGGGCCGTGGCTGGCTTCTTGGAAGCCTTGGGCGGGTTCTGGTTGGCACCGACGAAGATGATGGCCCGGTAGCTCTCGTCCAGCACAGAGAGATCTACCTTGTGCTTGTTCTCAAGGTCAACGAGAAGCAGTTTCTTGCTCATGTCGCCTCACATGAAGTTGAGCATGAGCCGACCCACCGAGTTGGTCAGGTCACGAGCAAAGAGGGCGAGCCAACGCTGCGAATCGTCTCCGAAGTGCGACTCCGAGAACCCGTTCCTTGAGTTCGCAATCGCGTTGGTCAAGGTGGGCATGGCATTGACGATCTCCACCGGGAACGGCCCTTGGGCCTGGAGCTTGCGACTAATATCGTCCTTGACCACCTTGCACAGCGGCATGAGGTCAGTCAGGCCCACCTGGTCAGGCACATGCTTGCGCACGTAGGTCTTGTAGAGCCCTTCAAGACACGTGTAGCTCAGGGTCGTCGCCCGGTTGTAGTGGTGGGCGTCAGTCGCATTGTCGATGTCGGTCAAGCTGTGGTTGAGCTTTTCCGAGTTCCACAGGTCGACCGGCACAACCGTGGTGGGCACGGCACGGCCACCGCCGAAAACGATGTCCCTGATCGTGTCCGCTTGGGCCCTGTCATGGGGCTCAATGTGATCCACGAACACCCGGTACAAGGCAAAGCGCTGCGGCTCTGGCTGAGCTTGTATGAGATCCCAGTAGAAGTCCTTCCGGGAGTTGGACTTGCCTTGGCTCGTGCGCAAAGGCAGAAGTTGCTGGTAGCTGGGCGAGCCCGGATCTACCTGCTGAACCATGCGGCAGAACGTCGACCCACTTACATAGAGCGCCTTGTTCTCACTGTTCAGGGCCGCGAACAGATAGTTGTAGGCGGCGATCCAGTTGACCGGCGACACTACGCAACGCTCTCAAGCGAGCCTTGAGCAACAGGGATCGGCTCAATGAACTTCGCCAACTCTTCTTGCTGGGTGAGCAGGAACGGGGCGTCTTTGACCTTGTCGTAGAGCTTCAGAAGCCGCTGTTCCGCCCTGTTCAAAATCGTGCCGTAGAGCAGCGGCTGAATCTTGACCTTGTCGTTGTCTTCGGTCCGAGTGCCACCTTCACCGCTTTCAATCTGGTCGCCAAGGACGAAGCCGTCAATGCGGGTGTCAGGCTGAATGTGGCCCCGCTTCTTCAACTCCTTCACGTATTTCCAAATCTGTTCCTTCTCCTTGGAGCCGAGGGAAAGCTTGGTGGTCTTCAGATCAACTATGACGAGGTGCTGCACGCCAGCTTCTTGGTGATCCTCGTTGTACGAAGGCAAGGAGTAGAAGCCGGTGCTGCCGTCGCCGCGAATGACGAAGTCAGGGCGGTTGAGCGAAGCCTTCTCGGCCTTCCCGTCAAAGAGTTCGCGGATGACCGTCGTCATGCCCTTGTTGGACGTGAAGTGAATGGACTCAAACTTATCGCCGAACATCCAGAGGCCCTTGGCAAAAAGCGGCTGGAGTTCCTTCACCTCGTCAATGCACGCGATTTGAACCTTGATTCGCAGTTCGTTGATGACCTTCAAGCGGCCCTGAATCTCGTCCAGTACGACCTTCGCCATGCCAATGGTCCACTGGCTCAGCACTTCATGCAGGGCGTCCAAGTCATGCGATTCTTGGTTGTGTAGGATTTCGAGCAAGCCGTACTGGGACTTGCTCCTCTCAAGCTTTGCCAAGATGGAGGTCAGTTGCACGATCTCCTGCTCACCGAAGTTCGGGCAGGTATCCACGACCTCATTGACGAAGCCCGTGACTCGATCCTTGCTCAGCAGAGGCAACGAGTTGACCGACTGCCCCACCTTCTGAAGGACCGCACTTCGCTTGTCCTCACGCTCTGCGGCACTGGTGTTGTCAATGATCTCTCGAATCTTGTCCTGAACGATTGGCCTGGTGGTGTCCCATGCGACGTTCTTCTCGATGAAGCCCGACCAGTCTTCCTTGACGGCGTTTTCCTTGTTTAGAAAGTCAGCCTGGACGATGAAGGTGAAGCGCTTGGCCTTCTCGGTTCTGCCGTCAAGAATGCGCTCAACGTCGGCACCTCGCCACTTGCACTCACCCACCGCACGGTTCGTGACCCACCAAGCTATGCCGTGCTGCTTGGTAGTTTTGTCGGCCTTGCCGGTGTCAATGTGATAGATCTTGGCCGTTCCGTAGCCGGGCACTTCAACGTCCACGATTGAGAGGGACGACTTGCTGATGTCGGCAAACGAAATGGGAGTGCCGTTCAGGCTGACCTTGAAGGAGGGGTTGGCAAGGAACCGACCACCAAGGAGCTCTCTAGCCTGTTCAACCGTGAGGTTGGTCTGACGGATTTCGCCTTCGCCTGTGATCGTCGTGCCATGCCCTTCAACACCTTTCTCAACGATCTCCACGAGTTCAGTTATGAGGGGCTTGTTGGCCGTGCGGCTGACCTTGTAGACGATCTTCTGGCCGTCTTTGACCGAGGTGACGACGTAGTTCTTGGTGAGGCAGAAGCTGGCAAAACGGCCCTTGCCGTTCTTCCCGAAGACGAAGCGTGGAAGACCCTCCACTCCTGGTGGCGGTGCAGCCGTGGGTCCGGTCTTGGCGATTCGGTCATAGGACATGGCACGCCAGATGTAGTCGAACTCGGCCTTGGTCATGCCCTTGCCGTTGTCCGAAATGGAAAACTGCTTGTTCCGCTTCGGATCGGGCCAGCTTATGTCGACCTTCGTCGCATAAGCGTCCCAGCAGTTGGCAACGAGCTCAACAATGGCCGTGCTGGGGTTGGTGATGATGGAACCAGCCCAGCTTTCAAGAAACCGATCTTCATAAAAAATGTTTTCCTGTTGCACAGACCGCCCCTCCATTTTTGATGCAATGAAATCCATCTGACGCCCACGCCATCGCAAAGCTGAAGGCGGCTATGGCCAAAGGCTGGGGTTCAATCACGAGCTGATCTACTTGTTGCGAGAGGCATTCTCTCCGAACTTGAGCGCATCTTGCCCCCCAACATGTTTAGGAGCGTATGCACGCCAAAAGCAGCAAAGCTGCTTCCCGGTCATTCGCGCGAGTGGGCCGGTCCCTAGAAGAAAGCTGCCGCTGGCAACTCGGGGTCGAAAGACGGCTTACGCTGCGGACCGGCCGGACGGCAAACGATGTTGACAGGCCGTACCGGGCCCAAGGACTAAACCGCTGCCGCGGTAGCCCGCCCGCAAGACCGCGGAGTCAATCAGTCGTCGCGTCCCTGTCAATGTGCAGAGCGAGGCAATTCCGCCTCGTCCTCTGACAGGAGCACGATCATGACCGCATCCACCCAAGCCATCTCGCCCTTGCGCCAACGCATGCTCGATGACATGCGTCTGCGCAAGCTCCGACCCAAGACCCAGACTGGGTACATTCGTGCCGTGCGGTACCTGGCCGCCTTTCTTCAGCGTTCACCGGACACCGCAACTGCCGAGGACCTGCGGCGATTCCAGCTGCACATGGTTGATCGCGGCGTCTCGGCCATCACGATCAACGCGACCATCACGGCCCTGCGGTTCTTCTTCGACGTCACGCTCGGGCGCGATGACGCAATGGCCAAGATGAGCTATGTGCGCGTTCCGCAGAAGCTGCCGGTGGTACTCAGCCACGACGAAGCGGTGCGCCTCATCGCGGCCGCATCCAACCTCAAGTACCAGACTGCGCTTTCCATCGCCTATGGCACCGGACTGCGCGTCGGCGAGATCGTCGCATTGAAGGTCGATGACATCGACAGCCAGCGCATGACGCTGCGCGTCGAGCAGGGCAAGGGCCAGAAGGACCGCTATGCGATGCTCTCGCCCGTCCTGCTGGAGCTGCTGCGCGCCTGGTGGCGCCTGGCCCACTCACAGGGGAAGATGTTGCCTCACGGCTGGTTGTTCCCAGGCATGAATCCGCTGAATCCGCTGACTGCGCGTCAGCTCAACCGTGCCATTGCCGCCGCCACAGTCGCCGCCGGCATCAACAAGCGTGTGTCGATGCACACGTTGCGCCACAGCTTCGCCACCCACCTGCTGGAGCAGAAGGTGGACATCCGTGTGATCCAGGTCATGCTGGGTCACAAGAAGTTGGACACCACATCCGTCTATACCCACGTAGGCACCCGGATGCTGCGCGAGGTGGTCAGCCCGCTGGAGGCGCATTGCGCCTGAGCGTGCGTCCATGGCGCACAGCGCCCTGGAAGTCGCCGACATCTTCCGCACCCACGGTCCCGACTGGCGCAAGGCGCAGCGCGGCCACCTGAGCCTCGGCCAGCTCAAGGTCATGTCGGCCATTGAACAGTGCCGCAGCGCGGCGCTGGGAGGCCACGTGTTGCGTTGCGAAGGTTGCGGGCAAGATCAGATTGCCTATAACTCTTGTCGCAGTCGGCACTGTCCGAAGTGCCAGGCCAGCGCTGCACAACGCTGGCTCGAGGCGCGTAGGGCCGATCTGCTTCCGGTGGACTACTACCACGTCGTCTTCACCTTACCGGCGCCAATCAGCGCCATCGCGTACTGCAACAAGGCCGCGATCTACGCGCTGCTATTCGACATCGCCGCAGAGACCCTGATGACCATCGCAGCCGATCCGAAGCATCTTGGCGCCCACATCGGGGCCACGCTGGTGCTGCACACGTGGGGATCCGCCTTGACGCATCACCCGCACGTCCACGGCATCGTTGCGGGCGGCGGCATATCGCCCGATGGCGGGCGCTGGATTGCCTGCAGGCCAGGCTTCTTCCTGCCCGTGCGCGTGCTGTCGCGCCTATTCCGGCGGCGCTTCCTTGAAGAGCTCTAGGCTGTGCATCGGGCCGGTCGCTTGGAGTTCTTCGGCGACTATGCCGCGCTCGCCGATACGCGGGCGTTCGCCGACTGGCTTGCACCGCTGCGTCAATGCGAATGGGTGGTCTACGCCAAGCGCCCGTTCGCGGGCCCCGAGGCCGTGCTGGCCTATCTGTCGCGCTACACCCATAGGGTGGCTATCTCCAACAGCCGGTTGATCTGCCTGGATGAGCGCGGTGTCACGTTCCGCTGGAAGGACTACCGGGCCAAGGGCCTTACACGCTTGAAGACGGTGACGCTTGGGGCCGACGAGTTCATGCGCCGCTTCCTGCTGCACGTGTTGCCCAGCGGATTCCATCGCCTCCGCCACTATGGGCTGCTGGCCAATGGAGCACGTACCGCCAGTCTGGCGCTGGCTCGCGCCTTGCTGCATCAAGAGGCTGAGGTGGTTCCCGATGTCGAAGGCGACTCAAGCGCTGCCTCGGCGGCCTTCTCCTGCCCGCACTGCGGCCATCCCATGGTGGTCCTGGCGATCTTCGTGCGGGGCCATCCCATCCCGCTACAGGCTCGACCGCCATGACGACAGGACTGAGTCGAGCTGTCCACGCTGCTCTCGGGTTTCATCTGCCAGTGCCGATGGGGCGCAGTCTTGCCTGTGACCTGAAAAGTTCTTTGGGGCAGCCACTGCGCCCTGTGCACAACGGGGCCGTTGGGTGCAATCAGTTCGCGCTTGCAAGCACGACCGGCCCGTCCTTGAGCTCACTCTCCAGGTTCATCGCGTGGACCGAAGCCCAAATCGCCATAGCTCCACGCCTTCGCGAGCGCCTTCGTTGAGTTCCGCGGTTTCCTCCCTGGAGGCCAGTCCAACACCTGCCCGCAGGCTGTAGGGTCGCACCATGTGCGCGCCGCAAGGCAGGTGTCGGACAACCCTTAACCGAAGCGGAAGTAGCCAAGTTCTGAAAGCAGTCGTTCAGACCGTCAGGTTCAGCCGCTAAGCCGCTCGCATCGTCCATGTCAGTTCTCGGTAACCAGTGGTTCAAGGAGCACATGGCGCTTTCGCAATGCAATGGCAACTGCGTCGGTCCGTCCTCCAGGCTTGCTTTGGCGAGGTTCGGTTGCGACAGCGGCCGGTGGTGGCTTGACATGACACGCTTGGCAGTCGCCGTGGTCGTCGATCTCATTGCCACAGACGACATGAACGAAACGCAGCTGATTCGGCCCGGCAAGGCGAGCGCCCCAGGACAGCAAGGCATAAAGAGCAGGCCAAAGATCGCGGCCTAATGAAGTTAACTCGTATAGATGTCGCGCGGCGTGTTCGGGATCCGGGTTGCGCGAGAGGATGCGATTGTCGACTAAGGTTTCTAAGCGCTCGACAAGCACTGCACGGGGGATGTCAAGGTGGTCGCGGAAATGGTTGAACCGCCGGACTCCGTAAAACGCATCGCGGAGGATCAGAAGCGTCCAGCGCTCGCCGATTAGTTCCAGCGCACGCGCCAGAGTGCAGTTCTGTGCGTCATAAGTAGTTGCCATACCCCAAGTCTACTGAAGTTCAAAAAGCAGACCTGTTCGTGATAAGCTTCATGAGGTTCACTAACCGAACCTCAAAAAACAACCATGAACATCATTTCCAAGGCCCTAGACAGACATGAGGGCGTAGAAAAAATTCGCTCAGCGGTGCGTGTGCAGACTTTTGTTAACTCCGAGAATCGGAGTGTTCTCCGATGAGTAAGCAAGAACGTGCGGGCAATCTCGGAGGGCTCGAGGTGATGTTCATGGCGTTAGCTGCTGCGCTTGGAACATCAAGCATTTACGTGCTGCAGCCGTCAATCGCAGATGTAGCAGGCTCGATGCACACAGAAGTTGCAGTTATAGGAGTTGCACTCGCCGGTGGGCCGATCGGCTATTTGGTGGGATTGTTGGCGCTTGTCCCTCTAGTCGACCGCTTTTCACCTCGCAAGGTTCTTGGAATCCAGTTTGCGTTGCTTGGGCTCGCCCTCGCGCTGAGCGCAACCGTCACGAGTGCGGCCATCCTGACCTTGTTAATGGGGGTCACCGGTGCGTGTTCAGTTGTAGGCGCGGGAATGAGTTCCCTGACAAGCAGATTGACTCTCCCGCACCGTCGCGCAACCAATCTTGGTATCGTCACCGCAGGAATCTCAGCCGGAATTTTGTCGGGTCGAATCGCTGGTGGCTGGCTTGCCGATCAGATGGGCTGGCGAGAAATGCTTTTCGTCTTCGCCGCAGCCTGCGGGGTCTTTGCAGTCTGTTGCCGCTTAGTACTTCCAGCCGTACGAGGACGCGTTACGCACGGGTATTTAGCTGGGTTGTTATCCATCCCGAGTCTGTTCGCGAAACATGCCATTCTCCGGTTGGCAGCATTGCGTGGCGCCTTATGGTTCTTCGGCTTCTGCGCAGTCTGGGCTGGCCTGGCAGTTGCACTTTCCCAACCGCCGTTTTCCTACTCCGCGGAGCGGATCGGAATGTATGCCTTGGCTGGCCTGTCTGGCATCGCCGCGACGCGCGTTGCTGGAGTGTGGACCGACCGGGTCGGCGCTCGAAAAGTCATTCTTTTCGGTCTGGCACTTGCAGGCTGCTCTGTGCTGATTGGCGGGCTTGTACTGCATAACACGGTCGCCACTTTGGTGTGCCTTGCAATCTTCGACGCAGGGCTATTCGCTGCTCAGGTCGCGAATCAGAGCACTGTGCTTGCACTCAACCCTTCAGCACCCGCTCGATTCAACAGCGCTTACATGATGGCTTATTTTATAGGCGGAACTCTTGGGACAATGTTCGGTGCCGCGGCGGTCGGATGGGTCGGCTGGGGAGCGAGCTGCGCGATCATCGCAGCGCTGATCGCAGTCGCCGCTGCGATCACCTTGGGTGCCAGGGAAACAGTCCAAGAGTCTTGATAGCTTCCATGCCTGCATTGTGCTCAACGGCTGCCGGGCGGTTGGGGGATGTCGCGGAGGTCGGCTTTTGGCCGGGACTGCCTGTTCGCCAAACTCGCCTGAAGCGGTCGTTGGCCAAGGGCGATCGCGCCGAAGCTCAGCTTTTAGGCACGGCCGCGAATTGGTGCTCGCGGGCCAAGACCGGACGTACAAGGCCGGGTCAGAATTCAAACCAGAACGACCGTACGAACATGGACGCAGCAAACTTCGTCAAGAACTGGAGTGACCTCAGAGCAGAGCTGCTTGGGGCGTTCATGGGTGACCACGGACATGCAGAAGTGGCCAAGAGGGTCGAGGCCATGGGCCTGACCGCTGCACAGATGACCCAGCTTCGCGTCGTCCTCGACGGAGCTCTGCGGGACACGATGTACACCCTACTACTCGGGTTGGACGGCGCTGCAAGCATCGGTCGAGACCAGCAGACCTTCAGAATTCACGACGAGGACGGCACGTCCTCTCCACCGGCGGCCAGCTTGAAGAAGAGGCTTGGAAGGTCTTCCACGGCGCCGCATGAGTGATGGATTCCCGGCAGACTTCAGCACACGCCAGAAGCGGACCATCGAGCACGCCGCCCAGTTGTGCGCGGCGAACTTGATGGTGTACCTAAGGCGCCATCGCCTTGGCTTCCCGCAACCAGTGTTCGCTAGACCATGAATCTTTCCATTGAACCCTTGCACGCGTGCCATTTTTCAGCTCTTCGCGAAGCGCTGGATTCGGTTGCACGCGAGAAAAGGTTTCTTGCGTTCACAGAGGCGCCACGTCTTGAAGAGGCGTACGCGTTCTACGCATCCGTCCTCTCGAATCAAGAATGCATGCGAATCGCGATGTTGGACGGCGTCGTCGTGGGTTGGTGCGACATCTTGCGCGGTCGTGGTCAGGCTCGCGCACACGTTGGAAGCTTGGGGATAGGCGTCGTCGCAGGGGCACGGGGCCAAGGTGTTGGCTCAGCTCTTTTATGCGCGGCGATAGACGTGGCCTGGGCGTTCGGTCTGACACGCATCGAGCTAGCTGTACGTGAGGACAACCCACGCGCTAAGGCTCTTTACGGGCGGCATGGCTTCCTAGCCGAGGGATTGCTTCGCCGGGCCTTTATGGTGGACGGGGTGTATTACGACGCAACAGCCATGGCTCTTCTGCGAGACCACTAGTATCGGAAGGCTGAAGTCGGCCAACCCCGATGACCAAGCCAAACTCGCCGCGCGCTGTGCGATGAAGGGGATGCCTATGGCGTGCGCTTGGGCCAAGCCGGCGTGAAAGTGCCGGGGGAGACGTTCCGACGGCATGATCCACGAATTCATGCGCTGGCCCCTTGGTGCGGCCGTTCGTACGGCCCTCGAAGCCACACCCGCGACCTGAAGCGGCTGCCGGGCCAGTTGAGGTGCGCCTCAGGCGCATGGCAGGCTGGCAGTGAGATGGCTTCCGAACGCCTTGAGCGTCATATATATACGATGTATATTTGAATCCATGACGCTCATCACCGCACACGTTTTCATCGCCACCAGTCTCGACGGCTTCATCGCGAGAGCAGATGGTGACATTGCATGGCTGTTGCAGCGCGACGACCCGCGGGAGGACCACGGCTATCCAGCGTTCATCGCCGACAAGGACGTCATCGTTATGGGTCGAGGAAGCTATGAAAAAGCAATCGCGTCCGACCCGTGGCCCTACGTGCTACCCGTGGTCGTTCTTTCCAAGCAGCTGGCGGGCAAGCCCGTTCCGCACTCATTGACAGGCAAAGTTCGGTTCTCCGACCGTGCGCCCAGGGACGAAATGGAGGCCCTTTCCGAACAAAACGTGCGCCGGGTGTACGTTGATGGAGGCCAAGTGGTGCAGTCCTTCCTTCGCGATGGGCTGATTGCCGACATGGTGATCACAACTGTTCCCGTCTTGATCGGTTCCGGCAGGCCTCTGTTTGGCGCACTCTCGCAAGACATCAATCTGAAATTGGTGTCCTGTCGCAATTTCCCTTCTGGTTTGGTCCAATCCACCTATCGGCTGGCGGCATGACTCGCCCGCGCGGGCGGCCCTCCTCGGGACAAGGAGTCACTCAAGAGGCCATCCTGGCTGCCGCTTTGGCGTTGCTCGAGGAAGGCGCTGGCCAGGCCCTGACCCTGCGCGCGTTGGCTACTCGACTGGGAGTGACCCCGATGAGTCTCTACCACCACGTTGGGGACTACGCAGGCTTGCTTCGGGCAGTGTCGGATCGAGTCTATGCGGAAGCTCTGGCAGGAGTGAGCAAGTCGGAAGATCCCACTTCGGAGATCCGGGACCTACTTAGTCGCTACTACGGAGTCGTAGGCCGCCACCCCCAGTTGACGCTCGCGCTCTTTGCCACGCCCGAAGCCCTTACAGGAACGACCCGCCGAATCACCAACCGCTTAACGAGCCTGCTCACCGCAGTCACGCCCGACCCAGTCATGTGGCGCGATATTCTGATCGACCATGCACATGGCAGCGGCCTCGCCCTTTGTTCAGCCAGAGGTGAGCTGACCCATACTGAAGCGCCTCAAGACCGTTATCACTTGGCTCTCGATTGCCTGCTGCGTCAACTTCCCGCGCGATCGCGCTGATGCACGGACACTTGCCAGTGTTGTGCTACACACACTGCCGGCTCCATCCACCAGCACGGCCGTCGGTCGGGCGAGAACCGAGCTTCAACTGAGCGCTTTCGGTAACATAACCATAATCCGCAGCATGAAACTTGTTTTTGTTCATGGCCCGGTGGCCTCTGGAAAGCTGACCATCGCGAACGAACTCGGGCGCATGACTGGCTACGCCGTCTTCCACAACCACTTAGTGGTCGATGCTGTGGCAGCGGTATTCCCTTTCGGCACTGAGCAGTTCGTGAGGCTGCGCGAGAGTATGTGGCTCGACGTGATACGCGAGGCAGCAATGGCTAAGCGTTCTCTCATCTTCACCTTTGCACCAGAGCCGACAGTCATCCAAGGCTTCGACAGGCGAGTCGTTGAAAGCGTGAGGGCCGCTGGCGGCAGCACCCATTTTGTTCAGCTGACCGTTCCTGTGGCGGTACAAGAAGAACGTCTGACAGCGCCGAGCCGGGCGCTTTTTGGAAAGCTTCAGTCGGTGGACCTTCTGCGTGAATTGCGCACGCAATTTGAGGCGTCCGAGCGGGCGATGCCGAGAGGGGAGCTAGTCATTGATACATCCGCTCTCGCGCCTGCAGAGGCCGCGCGCGCGATTGCCGAAACCTTGTGTCTGACACTCCTGATGGCGCCTCACTAGCCGCGGCTGCTCTGAGACAACGAAGCGTCGGCTCGCTCGCGGGCCAGAACCTGCAATCCCGACCGAGCTGCGATAAGAGGGGACAGGCGATGTGACAAGCTGGCCCCCGTGTTGCATCACGGCGCTCGCAAGTCCTTTCGACTTTTACTCCAGCCGAGTCCGTTCATGCCGCGCCTCTGAGCGCATGTCTGCACGACTTGCGGCTCCTTCGGGAGTCGCAAGAACGCCCGATGAGGCTGCTTCCGAGTAGGGATCGCCTGATGCGGTTGCGATGGCATCGCGTTGCACATCCCGGCGGCTTCGCAGAGAGGGCCGTACCGATTGGTTGCCTGAGTAAGCGGCCTCCCCAAAAATCGGTGCGCGCGCGGCGCCAAGCGCCTCTTGCGTGACCACATCACGGCTGCGCACGGAGGCGACAGTTTGTACGCCCTGATACGTTTCTGCGTTTGCAGCGAGCGAGCCCATGAAGGCGGAGGCGGTGAGCATGATGGCAGCAGGTTGCAAGGAGGTTTTCATTTGTGGTTCTCACTATGGTTCGTCGGATGCGTGGCGTAACGTGGTGGTGCCTATGCTGTGACCCGGCGCGCTACGGCAGCGATTGCGGCGTTTCGATCAGCTTCGGTGGCCTGTGTATTCGTGACAAAGGCGCACACCAGGATTGGTGGCCGCTTTGGCGGCCAGAAGATGCCGACGTCGTTGGCCGAGCCGCGGCCCCCTGTCCCCGTCTTACTCCCCATACGCCAATCCGCAGGCAAGTTGGCGCGCAGGCGCTTCCCGTTCGTTTCACATCCCTCGAGCCACCGCGCGAGCTGTTCACGGCTGCTGGGTGACAAAGCGTTGCCAAGCAAGGTGGCGTGCAGCAGATGTGCCATTGCGCGAGGTGAGGTCGTGTCGCGGGGGTCACCGGGCGTAGCTTCGTTGAGTTCAGGCTCCCATCGATCTTGCCGGGTGACATCGTCACCGAGGCGTCGGGCGAAAGAAGTCAAGCCTGGCGGGCCCCCAAAAGAGGCTAGAAGAAGGTTGCCGGCGGCGTTGTCGCTGGTGGTGATCGTGGCATGGCACAGCTCGGCCAAAGTCATTCCCCCGTCCACATGTTTCTCGGTGATAGGCGAGTGGGGGAGCAACACATCACGCCCATAGCTGATGCGTCGACCAAGTTTTTCCATTCCGCGATCCACCCTCTGCAAAACGTGCGCGGCAGCCAGCCATTTGAAAGTGCTGCACATTGGGAAGCGCTCGTCCAGGCGGTGACCTTCGATCCGGCCATCGGCTTGAAGTACGGCCACCCCCAGCCTCCCGCCGCTGAGCGATTCGCTATAGCCCCAGGGGCTTTCCTGCACCGGGGAGTGGGTGGGCTGCGCACATGCCGGAAGGGCAATGGTCGCAATGGCGGCGAAGTGAGCGTTGAAGTCGCGTCGGTTCATGATTTGTTGGGCTCCTTTAAAGAGCCGCAACGATATCCACGCGCACATACGGCGACAAACGATGATTTCAGGGGGAATACCCAAGATAATCTTGGCCATGTCCCTCCCCCTCAACGCATTGCGTGCGTTCGAAGCATCTGCACGGCACTTGAGCTTCACGCGCGCCGGCTTGGAGCTGAACGTCACCCAGGCAGCAGTGAGCGCTCAAGTCAAGAACCTGGAGACGCGCCTTGGAGTGCGCCTATTTCGTCGGCTGCCGCGCGGACTCACACTTACCGACGAGGGCCAGGCCCTGTTGCCCATGCTGTCTGATTCATTTGGACGCCTTGGCACCATCGTCGAGCAATTCCGTGGCGGTGCTCACCACGCTCCCCTTACTGTTGCAGCAGTCTCCACCTTTGCAGTGGGCTGGTTGATGCCCCGACTCGAGTCGTTCCAGAAGAACCATCCCTTTGTCGACCTGCGCCTAATGACTCACAACAACAAGGTCGACTTGGCCGGAGAGGGCCTCGATTTCGCCATCCGATTTGGCGAGGGCGCTTGGCACGGAACGCATGCCGAACTGCTGCTCGACGCTCCCCTGACTCCCCTTTGTACCCTCTCGATCGCACAGCGGCTCGCCAGCCCGGCGGACCTTTTGGGAGAAACACTGTTGCGCTCCTATCGCAGCGATGAGTGGAGCCGATGGTTTGCCGCTGCAGGAGCAGGCGCATCGCCTAAGCCTATGCGAGGGCCTGTGCTCGATTCCTCCCTGGCATTAGCGGCAGCGGCCGCACAGGGGGCCGGCGTTGCCTTGCTTCCGGCGAGCATGTTGCAGCACGACCTGGAGATGCGTCGTCTTGTTCAGCCCTTCGCCGTAGAGGTCCGGGTGGGCAGCTACTGGCTCACTCGATTGCAGTCGAAGGCTCTATCACCGGCCATGACGCAGTTTCGCGAATGGCTGCTAGCAGGGGACGCCGCAGTGTGCAAGACCGCTGAGACGGCTAACAGTGCATGAACTGCCCGCTGAACTCGGCAAACTGCGCCAAGCGTCTGTGGCGACTTAAGCTTCTGTTTTCATGGTCGCTTCCGGGAAGGCCCGATGTCCGCTTAAGGCCGAGGGCGTGTGGAAACGGCTTCGGCGCGAGCAAGAATTCGCGATCGCGAAGCCGTCATCGACGTCACGGAGTCATCCAGTGGCCTCGTCGCAGAAACGGGTGACTTGGCACGCGCCTGAATGGCCGAGAGCGTTGCACCGGCCATTAAAGAGGTTCAGGCCCCCAGCAGCCTCATCGCCTTCATCGTTTGGCTCATACCCATGATCGCGATGACCCTCTTCAGGTTGTAAGCCAGCACGTGCAGACTCATCTCGGTGTTCACGTGCTCCAACTTCTTCGTCAGGAAGTGCGTCGAGCCCATCCAGTGTTTGAGTGTTCCGAACACGTGCTCCACCGTACATCTTCGCAGCGTCATGGCAATGGGCTTGCGGTCCAGGCGTTGCTGAACACGTTCGAGCACCTCCTCGTGCACCCATCGACGGATGCGCCGATACGTGCTCGTCGTGCATTGATCTTTGATCGGGCACTGGGGGCAAGCACTGGTCCAGTAGACACGCATCTCGTTGCCGTTCGTCTCCAATGTATTGAGCCTGTAGATGGCCCGCTGCCCCGCGGGGCATTGGTACTCATCGTCCTTGGCGATATAGATGAAGTCGCTCTTGTCGAAGCGCCCCTCGGCCTTCGCGTTGGAGGTCATCGGCTTGGGAACGTAGGTCGTGATGCCCGCGTCTTCGCAGTCCTTGAGCTCCTTGCCACTGAAGTACCCGCGATCGGCGAGGGCCTGCAGCTTGGTCTTGCCCATCGCCTCGCGCGCGGCCAGTGACATCTTGTTGAGGTGCGCCCGGTCGTGGTTCGTTGGTCACCTCGTGTGCCACGATCAGGTGATGCCTTGCATCGACGGCGGTCTGGACGTTGTAGCCAACGATGCCCGTGCTCTTGCCTGACTGAAGCATCGAGCGCGCATCAGGGTCGGTGAGCGAACGCTGCCCGTCGGGTTCCTTCTTCAGCTGTTCCCTCGTCTCATCAAGCTGCTTCATCTGCTCGCGCAGCTTTTTGATCTTGTCGCGCAGCCGTTCGGTCTTTGCCTCGAACTCGACCGGCTGGGTGCGATCCGCCGTCTCCATGGCATCGAGGTATCGCTGGATGCTTTGCTCGATCTGCTTCTGACGACCGTCGATCTTGCCGGCAGTGAAGTTGCGGTCGCGGCTGTTGACCGCCTTGAACTTGCTGCCATCGATGGCCACGATCGCGTGAGTGAACAGCTTGAGCTCTCGACAGAGGCCAACGAAGCGCTTGCAGACGTTTCGGATGCCCGGGCCGTTGTCGTAGCGGAAATCGGCGATGGTCTTGAAGTCAGGCGCCAGACGGCCGGTGAGCCACATCAGCTCCACGTTGCGCTGCGCCTCGCGCTCCAGGCGACGACTCGACTGGATGCGAATGAGATAGCCGTAGATATAGAGCTTGAGCAGGACAGAGGGGTGGTAGGAAGGGCGACCCGTCGTTGCGGGCTCAACGCCTTTGAAGCCCATCGCCTGCAGGTCCAATTCCTCGACGAAGACGTCGACGACTCGCACCGGATTGTCCTCACCGATGTAGTCGTCAAGGCATTCGGGCAGCAGTGTCACCTGCTGTCGATCTTCGCCTTCGATGAATCGCTTCATGGGCCACCTCGCTGCAACGGGTTGGCGAATTTTATTTTGAGTGAGACGATCAATGAAGCGTTTTCACACGCCCTCGGCCCAAAAGCGACCTCCGCCACAGGCCCAATCCGGTCCTTCAGCAACTCCAGCGGCCGCCCTCGAAAGCAGGCGTTCGCAGGCGGTGAGTCCACCGCCCTGCGGAGTCGATATCGGGAAAGTAGAGAGGACAGGCCGATCTCTTCGGCTCGGCTACGTCCTAGCTGTGTGGGGCCGCACTTCAGAGAAGGACTTTTACGCGCTCGCCAGCGTGAGTCTGGAGCGACATCAGCGGTGCTGAAGTTCCGAAAATATCCGCAACTCGGGATGCCTTAGTCGAAAATGTCCCTGACCTTAGCAAACTTACGTCCAACGTCGATTTGCTAAGGTTGTGGATATTTTCTGCGAGGGCAGGGGGGCGAATTTGCTAACAAATTGGATTGTGGATATTTTCGGCTAAAAGTTTCCAGCTGCTCGACTAGCGACTAGCGACTAGCGACTAGCGTACGAGTGGCATTGGGAGTGCCAGGAGGGAGTGCAAAGCTTGGCAGGTAGTTCAGCCACAGACTTGGTTGCAGCCGGTCGAATCTGTCCGTCGAACGAGGGAGATCGCCGATACCTGATGACATCGGCGCATTCCTTTGCGACCGGCTGATCTACTTCGGAACTTGACCTTCACCGGCATCATCGGCGGACGGAGCGGGCGACAGTGATCGGATGGTTGAAGCAGCATGGCCGCGCTGACTGCGTGCCACCGAATGACTGTTTGCATCAGCGCCGGAATGGTGGTCCGGGCCCATTGCAGCCTCACGGTTCGGTTGTAAGCTGCCGTTCGCTCGTCTAGGCAGCAATCTTGGAGAATCTGTTGAACCCGTCGACACCCAGCCGCACCGCACTTGCAACTTCGCTCATGCGAGCAGTTCATTCGCGCAACGACCCCCTGCCACTCCTGAGCGATACGTGGGGAGATCGCCTTGTCTCGGAATCGGCGCAGTCCACCTTGCTTCAGCGTGCGATGGCACGCATAGAGGCCACCAAGCCGGGTTTGACACTGGATGGCGTTCAGGGTCTCGACCTCGCTCTTCGGTCCAATCCCGCCTACGGGGGCGTGATCCTTCGGTCCCGATACACGGAGGACGCGCTCAAGCAGGCCGTAGCGAGCGGCATCGTTCAATACGTCATCATCGGCGCCGGGTTCGATAGCTTCATCTGCCGGCGCCCAGCATGGGCAGAGGGCGTGACGATCATCGAGGTGGATCATCCGGCGACGCAGCGGCTGAAGCGTGAACGCCTGGCTGCCTGTGACGTGAGCGTCCCCGGCTCCGTGGAATTCGTCGAAGCCGACCTGTCGATGGAGGCATTGGGAACGGCGCTGACGAGATCTTCGTTTCAGGGCGACCGTCTCACCTTTTTTTCCTGGTTGGGCGTCACGACTTACCTGACCCGGGAGGCAAACCTCAAAGCCCTTCGATCAATTGCCACCTGCGCGCGTGCGGGAAGCGAGATGGTCTTCACGTATGTTGACGAGGCCATCCTTGGCCCGCACCATGCAGTCGATGAAGAGTTTCTCAGACTCAAGAGCAACGTCGCTGCTGCCGGAGAAGCGTTTCTATCTGGGTTCGACCCCCGAACCATCAACGATTTGCTGCTCGAAACCGGGCTACGACTCCTCGAGGATCTGGATGGAAACCAAGCCGCTGCTCGCTACGACGCTGGCGGCCTCAACGCCTTCAGGACCTCTAAAGCTGCGCATATGGCCCATGTGCGGCTGGTCGGCGCCGAGTCGCTTGCATAGAACGGGGCAGTGGCTCGCGTAGCGCGATTGGTCGAAATCAGAGTTGTCTGAGACCTCGGTGGATGTGGACCACGAGCAGCAGAGGTCGGCTTTGGAGCGTTAGCAGGCATCCGCACGCGCTGTGGGCACGGCCAGAGCGCCGCGTTCAGATAGGCGCAGACTCAGCGTTTCGGGTGACGCGCCAGGATGGCCGTACGGATGTAGTGAGCGATCGAATAATCGCATTCCGCCGCCTGCTCAGTTGTTGATTTTTCGATCGATCCTGGACATGCTCGGCCCATGATCGCAGAGCTCAAGACCCTCATAGCCGTTTGCAAGTATGGAACCTTCGCTTCCGCTGGCGAGCACATCGGCCTGACGCAATCGGCGGTGAGCAGCCAGATCCGGCGAATCGAGGAGAGCCTGGGCTTCTCCCTGTTTGACAGGACGGGGCGCTCCGCGACGCTGAACAGTGCCGGGCAAATCGTCCTTGCGCGTGCAGAGGTGCTCTGCGCGCTCTACGCGAAGCTGGGCGATCCGCCCGATGAACAATCGACCCAAGGTGTCTTGCGCATTGGCGCCATCGCCTCCGCGCAGTCCACGCTTGTCGCGCGTGCGCTCGAGAACCTCCGTCAAGCGCTTCCCTTGGTCCGCGTCCATGTTGCGCCTGGCGTGTCTCTGCGGCTGATGGACGATCTCGACGCCGGAAAGATTGATGCGGCTGTGATGATTCGACCGCCCTTCGGCATGCCACACGACATGACGTGGCAGGCGCTCGTCCATGAACCGTTCGTTCTCGTTGTTCCTAGGGATGGGTCGAGGGGCAGGGACTGGCGTGCGCTGCTGGAAGAGCGGCCGTTTCTGCGTTACGACCGCGTGTCTTTTGGCGGCCGGATGGTCGAAGGCTTCCTGCGGCGACAAGGCGTCACCGTGAAGGAGGCCATCGAGTTGGACGAGATCGCCGGACTCATCCAGCTTGCGGCGAACAGCGTTGGTGTGGCGCTCGTTCCGATGGTCGAAGCCCACCTGCCGCTGCCGGACAGCGTCCGGGTGGTGTCATTGGGCGAACACACCTTTTATCGGGAGATCGGGCTGCTCCAGCGCCGGACCAGGACAAGCTCGCCGATCGTTGCCCAATTTTCGCGCTGCCTTGTGGAGGCCTCTGAGGCCATCGTGGAGACGACAGGCACTCGACGCAGTGCATCGAGCAAGCGCCGCCTCAATCCTCGAATTGGTGGTAAACCTTCGCGATGACTTTCCAGTCGCCATTGGTCTTGATCAGCGTCAGGAAGTCGTTGTAGTCAGCACCGATGGCGTCCTTTTCCATGTCAACCCGAACCAGTGCGGTGGTCGGCGTGACGGCTAGCACATCCAGATGCGTCACGATCTCCCGCACCTTGCCGTTCTTCTGCACGAATCGAAAGGATTCTGGATTGGGCCGCCCAGCAACTGCCCATTCGTGAAGCCGTACATCAAGGCCCCGGATGAAAGGCACTGGCCACGCCATCGACACTTCCGCCGTTGTGTTTCCTTCGAGGCCTTAGCGCGCCTCGTACTCTTCCATGGGTTTGTCGGTGGGATTTGCCCAGGCGGCCTTGGTCATCTCGGTCGCGGGCAGGCCCACGATCACGTTTCGCGGCGGGATCGGCTTCAGAAACCATTTGTCGTAGATGCGCGCTGCATCCCCGCCCTTGGCCAGCGACACGACGCTCTGGTCGACAAGCTTCTTGAACGCCGCATCGCCTTTCGGCAACATGATGGCAATGGGCTCTGTACTCAGCACTTGGTCCAGCAGCTTGTATTGCGCGGGTTCCCTGCTCTTTGAAATGAGCGTCGCCAAGATCTGCCCATCTGCCACGAAAGCGTCGGCGCGGCCGGTCTCCAGAAGCAGAAAGCCTTCGCTGTTGTCTTTGGCCGTCAGCTCCGTCGCATCGCTCTTTAGCTTTCTCAGCAGTTGCACGGAAGTGCTTCCGGTGGTCGCTACCACCGTCTTGCCCGCTAAATCCGCGGTCGACTTGATGCTGGACGCTGACTTGACAGCGATGCGCACGCCTTCCACGTAAAGGGTAGGGGCGAAGGCGACCTCTTTCTGACGTGCCGCATTGTTGGTCGTCGTGCCGCATTCGATGTCCACCGCGCCGTTCTGCACGAGCGGGATGCGGTTCTGGGGCGTGACCAGTTGGTATCTCACTTCCAGCTTCTCGAGCTGCGTCGCCTTCTTGATGTCTGCAATGATCTGCTCGCAAATCTCGACATGGAAGCCGGTGTATTTCCCGGGTCCGGTGGTGAACGACATGGCGCCCGAGGCATCGCGCACGCCCACGGTGACAACGCCCGACTCCTTGATCTTTTTCAGCGTGTCTGTCTGCGCAGCCGCCGAACCCAAGAACGTCAGGAAGGCAGCGGCAACGCTGGTGGCGACCAATGATTGAAGCCTCATTGGGGTCTCCTTACTTCGCGAACAGAGAGTCGAGATTGGCGAACGATTTCATTTCGATGGCGTTGCCCGATGGATCCAGGAAAAACATCGTGGCTTGCTCGCCAGGTTCGCCTTTGAAACGGATGTACGGCTCAATGACGAACGCGGTCTTGTTCGCGACCAACTTGTCCGCCATGGCTTGCCACTTGTCCGTCGGCAGGATGGCGCCGAAATGCTTGACCGGCACATCGTGGCCGTCGACGGCACTGCTCTGCTTGTGGCCGCACTCGTCGGGTGCCAGATGCGCAACAATCTGATGACCGTAAAAGTCGAAGTCAACCCACTCGGGCGCGCTCCGTCCTTCGTGGCAACCCAGCAGCTCCCCGTAGAAGGCGCGTGCTTCTGCGATGTCGCGCACAGGAAAAGCAAGATGGAACGGAATACGTTGATGGGTTTCGCTCATGGTGTCCTCGTGGTGATGTAGTTCAGGGAAAGGAGACTGTAAGGAGCGATTCGCATAACCGAAAACGATATAAAACGGTTCTGAGCATCAATTTTCCCAATGCTTTTTTTGTCGATTCGCCTCGACTGGCGAGCTTTTCTGTCTTGCTGTCCAATCGCCGGCATGTCGAACACAAACAACTTTCAGCCAGTGGCTCTTGAGCACGCCAGTCGCCTGATCAACCACGGACCGACGGTGTTGGTCACCAGTTCTGACGGCACCCGCCGCAACGTCATGGCCGCGGCGTGGTCGATGCCGGTGGAGTTCACGCCCCCGCGCATCGCCGTGGTCATCGACAAGCACACATTCACCCGCGAGTTGATTGCAGCCAGCCGAACATTTGCCATCTGCTTACCCGGCAATGCGCTCGTTGACCTCACTCACGCGGTGGGCAGCACGAGCGGTCGAACCATGGACAAGTTTGAACACTTCGCCATCGGAACGGAGACCAGCCCAGTACTGAAACTGCCGGTCTTATCTTCCGGTTGCTCAGCCTGGCTCGAGTGCCGCTTGATTCCTGAGCCGCACAGCGAAGATGCCTACGACACCTGCTTCGCCGAAGTCGTCGGCGCAGCAGCCGATGCACGGATCTTCAGGAACGGTCATTGGTTGTTCGACGATAGCAACGCTGCGCTGCAGACGATCCATCATCTAGGAGGCGGCAACTTCATTTGTGGCGGCAGTGTCGTCCGTGCAACTGCGCCATAACTGTTGTTCAAAGATTCGCGGCACGTACGCGCTCAACACCTCGGGTTCATGCGAAGAGGCCGATGCCCGCTTTCGCACTCAAAGCCGACTTCTGGCGCGCCGAATTGACCGGCAGCCACGGGCCCGAAGCGCCGGATAGCCGAGAGGCTTCAGTCGGCCACAAGCCGTCGTGCGTGGCGTGATTTTCAGCGTCAGCTTGCGCTTGCATTGCGGTCGAAAGAAAAGAGCGGGGGCGTTGCCACCGCCCCCGTTGGGTTAGTTTGGCTCAATGCATTTCAGCAAGCGCTTCCTTGACGCCTTCCTCACGCAGCGGAAAGTCAGCCCCTTCCAGATGCAGCGCAGCCTCCGCAGGCACGGGGGTCGCGCAATCCTTGTAGATCACGCCATCCTTCATCACGAGCTGGATCTTCGCCGGATCGGTAAGGATCGACAGGTCCTTCAGCGGATCACCATCCACCAGCACGATGTCCGCCAGGTAGCCCGCCTTCAACTGCCCCAGTTCGTCCGGACGCAGCATGATCTGGCCGCCCAGCTTGGTCGCTGCGAGCAGCGCTTCCTTGGGCGTCATGCCGATGTAGTCGACGAAATACTGCAGGTCGTTGGCGTTGGTGCCGTGAGGCATCCAAGCAAAGCCGTAGTCGCCACCCGGCAGGATGCGGATGCCGCGCTGATGCATCTTGCGCAGCGATGCAGAGGCGATCTCCAACTCGCGCTTGTAGCCCATTTGCGTCGCGACGGCCTCGGTGATGCCGTACTCGGCGGCGTTGAAGGTCGTGCGAATGAGCCAGCCGATGCCGGGGGCGACGAAGTGCTTGTCCTTGGCGGCCTCGAGCATGTCGAGCGCCTCTTCGTCCGCAAAACTGGCGTGGTAGACCATCTCGATGCCATGTCGCACACACTGCTTGACCGACTCGCTTGATCGGGCGTGCGCGGCCATGCGCTTGCCATAGCGCTTGGCTTCCTGCGCGAGCATCGCGACCTCATCCTCCGCAAACGGTGACATCTCGGCCGGCAGGCCGGCAATGGGTTCGCCGGACAAGTTGATCTTGAGATGATCTACGCCGTACTTGATGAAGGTGCGCGCCGACTTGCGGATTTCTTCCGGGCCGCTGCACACGCTGCCGAAGCTCAGTTCCTCGAACTTCATGTGCGGCAGCGTGTTGTCGCCGAGCGCGCCGATGGTGGTGATTTCCTGGCTGCCCGCGAGGTAGCGCGGTCCGGGGAACTCGCCCGCATCGATGGCGTTGCGCAGCACCACGTCGAGTCGAGGCTTCGCGGCAGCGGCACCGATAGCCGAGGTCCAACCCATGTCGAGATAGCGCTTGGCCACGCGCACGCACCACAGCATGTGCTCCTCGGGCGGCATGAACTGGATGGCGGCGAGGCTCGGCTGGTCGTTCCACGAGAAATGCGTGTGCGCCTCGGTCATGCCGGGCATCAGGAAGCGGCCCTTGCCGTCGATGACGCGGGCGTCGTCGACGCTCACGCGCTTCGGTGCGCGGGTGACTTCGACGATGCGCTTGCCTTCGACGAGCACGTCGCCGGTGTAGGTGTCTTCGCCCGTGCCGTCGAAGATGCGGACGTTGGTGAATGCGATGCGGGTCATGCTTGTCTCCTCCGGCCCGAGGTGCCGGAAATGGGTTGATGAACGTGTGGCGGTGGAAAAAATTCAGCGCAACGATGCGTGGAACTGTTCGAGTTCCTGCATGCAGCGTTGCGGCTTCTCAAAGGTCGTCCAGTGGCCGCAGCCTTCAAGGACCACCTGTCGCGAACCGTTGATGCGCGCCGCCATCGCGGCGACGTTGGCCGGTGGCGCAACGCCATCCTGGTCGCCGGTCACGAGCAGCGTTGGCACTTCAATGCGGTCGATCTCGGCCGACTGCGCGGCGGCGAGCGCTTCGCAGCTTTGGGCGTAGCCCTCGGGTGATTGGCGCATCACGCTTTCGCGCACCAGTGCCAGCACTGCGGGCTGCTCAGCCTTCGTCTCTTGGCTGGTGGCGCCCTTGACGATGGCGTCGGCAATCTCTTGTATGGCCGCCGCGCCGCCGCGCGCTGCCGCCGCACGCGCCACCATGTTCGGCCGAGCCGCTTCGGGTGGCGCAACCAGCGGCCCGAACAAGGCCAGCGACTTGATCTTGCCAGGGTTGCGCACGGCGAGATGCTGCGCAACGACGGTGCCAAGCGAGTGCGCCATCACGTGCACCGATTCGGCGCCCAGCTCAGCGAGCAAAGCTTCGAGCGCTGCGGCATAGCCTTCAATCGAGAGCGGCTCCGCCAACAGCGCCGAGCGTGCGCTTCCGGGCAAATCCGGCCGGATCACCTTGAAGCCCGACAGGGCGGCCAGCAAAGGCGTCCATGTGTTCGACGAGCCGCCGAGTCCGTGGATGCACAGCAGCGCTTCGCCGTTGCCGTCGATCTCGACGGCCAGTTCGTTGATGAATCGAGTCGTCATTGCGCTGCGCTTCAGACGAACTTGTTCTCGATCGAGCCAAGGCGGTCGATCTCGACGCGCACCACGTCGCCCGCCTTCAGGTAGCGCGGCGGCGACATGCCCATGCCGACGCCGGCCGGCGTGCCCGTGGCGATGACATCACCCGGATACAGCGTGATACCGCGCGAGATGGTTTCGATCAGCGTCGGGATGTCGAAGATCATGTTCTCGGTCGGGCCGTCCTGGCGCAACTCGCCGTTGACCCAGCAGCGCACGCGAGTCTTGGTGCCGTCGAACTCGTCGGCCGTCACGATCCACGGGCCCATCGGGCAGAAGGTGTCGAAGGACTTGCCCATGTCCCACTGGCCGTGGCGAATCTGCACGTCGCGCGCCGTCACGTCGTTCACGACCGTGTAGCCGAAGACATGCTCCATGGCGGCAGCGCGCGTGATGTTCTTGCCACCCTTGCCGATGACCACGGCGAGTTCTGCCTCGTAGTCGATCTGCGTCGAGATCGCGCTGGGCACCAGCACGTCGTCGTGCGGGCCGACCACGCATTCGGGCACCTTGGTGAACACGATGGGCCACTCGTCGGTCTTCGCGCCGCTGTCTTTGAATACCGATGCCGAGAGTTCCTTGGCGTGCGCGTGGTAGTTGCGGCCCACGCACCAGAGGTTGCGACGGGGCTTGGGCAGCGGCGCGTCGAGCGCGACATCCGCGACCTTGATGGCAGCGCCGGTCGCGACCGGTGCAGCGCCACCCTCGGCCATGGATTCGATGATGCTCAAGGCACCCGCGGCTGCTTGCTGCGGCGTGAGTTCGAGGGGTTGGAGGGTGAGGCCGTCGTCGGATACAAGTCCCACGCGGCGGATGCCGTCGGCGATGTAGGTGGCGATGCGCATTTCTGTTGGCTCCTGTGATTTCTCTCTGCGGATTTGCGGTTCCGGTGAAGGTGCCGCGGGCATGGAGCAACTTTAAGAACGCAGCGCTTTGGGCGCTTATCGACGAATCCGGCGACGTATCAGGGAGTCTGGTGGAGTGCTAGGGACTTACCCGGGGTTCAGGCCGCTTCAGGCCTCGCGAAGGCGAACAATTGCACCCGTCGACCACCTTGAAGGACTGGATTCATGGCCGAGGCCTACGCGCTGCACGAGGGAGCTTTTGGGACGGCGATCGTTCTCGAATCGCGCGCCAACCTGGTGTCGCACGCCCATTCTGAATCGCAGCTGGCCCTGTGGCTCGGTGGCACGCGCGCCGTCGCGAAAGTGGGCGCCGAGGTCGTGCCCTACGGCGAAAACCTCGCGCTGGGCGTAAACGCGTTCGAGGCGCACGACATGGTGATGGAAGGCAACGGCTCCTGCCTCTTTCTCGTCTTCATGATCTCAAAGCAATGGCTGGACGCGCTGGGAAATTCAACCGGGCGCAACTTCCGCTTCCCTTCACCGCGCGTTCCCATCAGCTCGGCGATGCGCCGCTCGTGCTGGCGCGTGCTCGACCTGATCATCTCCGCGGACAAGTCGCGCCCGGCCATCGATGACGAGGTAGAGCGACTGCTGGAGGCCGCCATTGCGGCATCGACCACGGACGGCGCGGAGGCGCCTGTGGCAGGTGTGGGCGTGATGCTCGACCACCGGCTTCGCAGCGCCATCGCACACATGCGCGAGCACGTGTCGGAGCTCACGACCATTGATGAGATCGCGGCAAAAGTCGGCCTGTCGCGCGCGCACTTCTTTGCCCTGTTTCGCGATCAGCTCAACACGACACCACAGGTGTTCTGGAGCGGCGTGCGGGTCGAGGAAGCCATGCGCCGAGTCGCCGAAGGTGGTGTACTGACGGATGTCGCGATGGATCTGGGCTTTTCCGCGCCGGGCAACTTTTCGCGCTTCTTCAAGGAGCACACCGGCGTCTCGCCGTCGATCTTCAAGCGGGCGACGCGCGATCCCTCGCCTGTGACCGTGACCGGCATCCCCAGGGAGCGGATCTAGGGGTAGCGACATCGATGTCTGTTTTCGCCCGCAAACTGGACGTAGGACGGTCGATCGCGACCGGCAGCACAGGGCCCGAACTCCCATTTCGACGCCGGACACAGCGGACGTTGACTCTTCGAAGGCAAGGTTTCTAGAGGGCAAGCAGGGGCGATGACTGCAATGCCTTGGGACCGGCCGTCCATACGGAGGTGTCCTCGGACTTGGACGACTGGAAACGGGGCGACGGCGTACTTTCGCCATCCAACCTGGAAGGACCGGAGCCGCTGCTCAACGAGCGTCCGCGCAAACCGTCCATTGGAAGCCCCGTCGGGCGCGGGGTCGCCTGCTGAGAATCTCTCATGGGGTCGAAGGCACCCCGCCGCTGGGTCACAGTTGGGGGCAAGGTGCGGGCAGCGACAATGCCCTCATGACCAAAGGCAAGCGCATCTCGGCAGACATCGGTGGTGACGCCCTGCATTCGATTCGGGAATTGGGTGCAGCGGCCAGGCTGGCCCGGACGACGGCCGGGGAGGGACAGGCCGCAGCGGCCGTGCGCCTGGGCGTGCATATCCAAACCATAGGGCGCATCGAAGCGGGGGAGCCCGGCGTTGCTGTCGGGCACGTGCTGGGTTTGCTCGCGCTCTACGGCATCGGCGTGAGACTGCAGCAGCCAGAGGACCGTTGAGCTATGGGTTTGCTCTCGACAGAGCCCACCCCCGTAGTCCTTCGCACGCTTGCGAACGGGGTGCGGCTGCTCGCGCTTCCCATGCCCCACGTGCAGAGCGTCAGTGTGGGTGTGTTCCTGCGCGTTGGCTCCCGTGACGAAACCCCGCTCACGAACGGCATCGGCCATGTCCTTGAGCACATGGCGTTCAAGGGGACCGTCACCCGTTCCGTGCAGGCCATCAACCTGGACGCGGAGCGGCTGGGCGCGGAGGTCAATGCGTTCACAGGCAAGGACACCACCGGCTACTTCATGACCGGCTTGGGCCGGCATGCGGAGCATCTGCTGCGTATAACGGCCGACATCGTCCTGAACAGCACGTTTCCCGAAGACGAACTTCAGCGGGAGCTGGAGGTGATCCGCCAGGAAGCCATCGAATACGAGGAGGACCCGGAGGACGCTTCCAGCGAACTGCTTGACCGCGCCGTCTGGGGCGACGACCCTATGGGCATGCCGGTGATCGGCACTGTCGGGAACATTGAAGGCTTTACCCGGCAGGAACTGGTGCGGCATGTCCAGTCCCACCACGTCGCGGAAAACACCGTCGTCGCGGCGGCCGGGAACTTCGATGTGGAAGCCTGGCTGGCGCTCGCCGGGGAACTCTTCTACGCGATGCCCTCGGCCCCGCTGCCCGGGCCGCTGCCGCCAAAGCCCGCGAAGTACGTGGGGCTGGCCGTGGCCCGGCGATTTCCGCAGGTGTCTCAAGTCTTCCTCAACATCGCCTACCCACTATCGCCTGTGCGGGACGATGAAATCTCGCAGCAGCGCTGGCGCCTTGCGGCGTCGGTGGCCGCCAACCTGTTTGGAGGCGGGATGTCGGCGCCCCTGGTCGACAGAATCCGGGAGCAGCTCGGCTTGGCCTACACAGCGCACTCCACGATGGACACCGGGGACGTCTGGGCCAACTTCGTCATTCATGCGGTCACGACCCCGGACAAGGTCGACGCGCTGGTGTCGTCGACGGCCGGCTTGTTGCGTGAGCAGGCCACGAATATCGATCCGGTGCACCTGGAGCGGGCGAAGAACCAACTGATCGTGTCGCGTGTGCGTGCCGGAGAACGGACCTACCCGGCGATGGAGCAGGCCGTCGAGGAGCTCTTTGCCAGCGCAACCGTGACGCCAATAGCCGGAGCGATTGCGGTGATCGACGACATCTGTGCAGCAGAGGTGCAGGCTGTCTTCGAGCGAATGCTGGCCAACCCTCCGGCGGTGGCGATTGCCGGCAAGGGTGCTAGCGCACGAACGGCGAGGCAGTTGGCAGCGCGACTCGCTGCGGGTGGCTGCTGATCGGCCGTGGTCAAGGACACCTCTGCGAACTGATTGCGGCCACGAGCTCTTTGTGAACTGCGTCCGCAGGATCGGCGTCAAGGCGCGCGCAGTCGCGGCCGGGGACTGGGAAGGGATTTATCAGACATTCGACTGTGTCGTTGACACTTCGCATTTGTTCGCGAAGCCGAGGAAGGCCATCTTGATTCCGACACTCTCAAGACTATCCCGACCGTCGGGTAGACGGCAGACTGCCGTCGTTCCGGTTTGGCCTATCGCTGCGTCGCGACATCCAGAACGGCTGGACGTATGACCTCCGGTGTTGCCGCGGCCGTAGCGGCTCGTCGCGAGGAGCTTTGGCTGGCCGAAAACGCGACGTCGCTTCAGAGCTAGAACACTTACGTCGAGCAGAACGGCTTGCCTCTTTGTAAGCATGCACTGCTGCCGTGGGAGGCCCCACGGAACGACGGACCGTGCGGATTGCGGCGACCAATAGTTCAGCATCGATAGTCAACGATGCTTTCCGCCCAGAAACATCCAGCTGACCGAGCCAAAGTCGAGATTGCAGTCTTGTCCAAGGATCTGCCTGATGGTCCGGCGATCTGCCTACGAACGCTTGGCATGGCCAAGCAAGCCCTTTGCGGCTTCTATCCGCAAAGCCATAGGCACCGATTCGTCGTTCATGACGCGTCTCAGGAAGCGCTCCGCGTCTTCGCGCCCTTGATCGTGGGTGGGCACTTCGGGCAAGCCGGACAGCTTCAACTCAGCTGGCACTTCCTCCAAGACGCCAAGCTGTCTTAGCGCGGCTTCGAAGGCAACTTGCCGGATGGGCTCGAGCGCGCGCAGAAGCGCTGCCTGCCCTTCGCCATTTGGGGCCAGGTCCAGCCACGGCATATCGGCAAAGACCGAAGCCAAGTCGGGGGCGACGAACGCAGACCAGCGATCTGGGCTGGTCTCCAAGGGCGGCGCGGACGGGAGTTGCGCCGCGTCGGCGATCAGACGTAAGTGGGTCGATCCTAAGTCGGGCAGATACCGTGCACGCAGGCCCTGCAGCTCGCCGGCACTCGGCAACGTCGGCGATGCAAGGGAGAACCAGAGCTGCACTGCGTCGACGCCTGAGACCGCGATGGCAGGGGGAGGAAGGCCGAGGTCCGATTGGACGCCGATCCACACCGAAGAAAGCTGGGCCCACCCCGCGGGTGGCCTCAACTCGAACACCAACGCTCGAACGCCCTGGGCCGCCGCTGGGGCAGCGCCGTGCGAGGCGCTCGCACCCAGTCCGTATAGGCGATCGAGTTCGAACGGCATTGGGTTCATACCGAGATGCTAGCCGACCATGGGTGCGCGCCTCGTGGTGCGCAGACGCGGTTGGGCCCCCCGCCGATCCTGTCCGGCTGGAGCGCGTCCATCACGGCGGGGCTCACCCAGAGGAACGGCGGCTTTCGCCGCCGGGCCGCAGAGACGCTCGCTCCGGGGGCGTTCGGGTTCTAATGCGAGCCATGGATACGACCTACCGCATGCCCGGGGCAGTTTTGACCGAGCGCGAGCACTCGGTTCCCTTGGTTCACGGCGACCCGCTGCGTGGCACGATCAGTGTGTTCACGCGCGAGCTTGCTGCGCCAGACGGCGGTCTTGATCGCCCCTACCTCGTGTTCCTGCAGGGCGGCCCAGGCTTCGAGGCCGCCCGCCCGACGAGCCCGCCCTCAGGGTGGATGGCGCGTGCCCTTGCGGACTTCCGGGTCCTGCTGCTTGACCAGCGGGGCACAGGGCGCTCTACGCCCGTCGGGCCAGTCATTCCTGGAGCAGCGCCTGCCGATCAGGCCGAGTACCTCACGCATTTTCGCGCCGACTCGATCGTGCGCGACCTCGAACTGATCCGCGCTGAACTCGGCGTCGACTGCTGGAGTCTGCTCGGTCAGAGTTTCGGGGGATTCACCTCGCTCACCTATCTGTCGCTGGCGCCCGCGGGCCTGCGGGAGGTATTGATTACCGGCGGCCTCGCGCCGATCACGAATCGGCCGGTCGACGAGGTCTACGCGGCGACATGGGCGCGTGTGCGCGAAGCGAACCAGCGCTATCACGCCCGATACCCAGGAGACCTCGATCGTTTGCGGAAGATCCTGCGCCGGCTCGACGAGGAAGATGTCCGCTTGCCCAACGGCGACCGGCTCACATCGCGTCGGTTTCGGCAGACCGGAATGTGGCTCGGCGACAGCGCTGGGTTTGAACGGCTTCACCACCTGCTCGAGCTGCCCTTCGGCTCGGCCGCATTCATGGTCGACGCGCAGATGGCGTCACCCTGGGAGCGCAATCCGATCTACGCGACGCTCCATGAGTCCTCGTACGCCGACGGGGGTGCCACTCGCTGGTCGGCACACCGGCTCGCGCCCGAGGAGGCGATGACCGGCGACCTCCTTGGCGCAGAGCACGTCTTCCCTTGGATGTGGGACGACTACGCTGGCTTACGCGCGCACCGCGAGGTGGCGCAGCTTCTGGCCCAGCATCCATGGCCGCGCCTGTACGACGCTGACCGCCTCGCCCGCAATGAGGTCCCAATGGCAGCGACCGTGTACGTCGACGATGTCTACGTGGAGCGATCATTTGCCGAGGAGACGGCCCGTGGCGTTCGTGGGCTGCGGGCCTGGGTTACCAACGAGTACGTACACAACGGGCTGCGGGCCGATGGCGAGCGCATCGTGGGTCGCCTGCTCGACATGGTCCGCGGCCGAGCCTGAACCGATGGACGTGGCCTTCGCGTACCCAGCAAAGGAAATCTGCAGAGCGCTGGCTAGCGGTCTTCCGTACTTGCCTTCCTGAAGGGCCGCTTTCGCTGCGGAGTTGCCCCGTCCCCTGCAGGCCCTTGCCCAGCGCGTCGATTCGCTGCACCCTATGCCTGTGGCATCGCCCATCATCATCACCATTCCACATCAGCTCGGCCGCGCCGGAGCGCGACGTCGCATCGAGGGCGATTTTGCGAAGATCATCAACTTGTTGCCCGGCAGCAGCGGGGCCCCCAGCGAGCGCTGGGGCGGCGACCGGCTCATCTTCAGCGTTGCGGCTTTGGGTCAGACCGTCTCCGGCGTGATCCAAGTCCTCGATGCCACAGCAATCATGGAGCTTGAACTGCCCGGTGCCCTCCGCGTCATCGCCAGCAGCCTCAAGGAAAGACTTGAGAAAATGGGACAAGTGCTATTGACGAGGAAGTAGCGCACTTGTGCAGGGGCACAGGACAAGTTCCGACGCAATCGTCCGGTAAGCCATCTGCAACACTCCTTCTGCCTACGGCAGTTTTCAGTGTGTTGCATCGACCGGTTGCATCCGCACTTCGGAACCTGACCTTGCCGACGTCGGCCATGAATTCGGCAGGTGGCAACGGCGATGGGGGCGACATCGCGAAGGGAAAGCCGACGCGGCGCTATGCCGCAACCAGCCCCCTGATCGCGTTGGCGCGCGCGCCGTACGTGATCCGGCCGGCGGCGTCGGCGCTCAGCCGGGCGCGCAGGCGTTCCTTCAGGAGCTGACGATCGTCTTCCGGCATCGCTGCCAGGCTGGTCGCTAGGCGCGGCCCGGTCTGCGCGATCAGCCAGAACGAATCGAAATCGGCGTACGTTCGCTCGACTTCGATCTGTCGCGTCTCGATCTGCGTCAGGCCCGCGCTCGTCCAGAGCGACCTCTTCGTCTCCATGCGGGCCGCCTCCACGCTCGGCGGCCACGGTGGAGCCGTCGTGAGCTTGGCCATTTCCTCCTGCAACGCCGCATACGGAAAGGCCCCGCCGAGGATGTCCCAGGAGTACGCCGAGACGCTGCCGCCGGGTCGCACGACGCGCACCATCTCCGCGACCGACTTCGCCGGATCGGGAACGAAGAAGATAACCAGCGCCATGACGGCGGCGTCGAAGCTCGCGTCGGCGTAGGGCAGAGCCATCGCGTCGCCGATATCAAACCGCGCTGAGCCGCGGCCCGCTCGCTCGCGGGCGTAGGCAATCTGCTCCCTCGACGGGTCGATGCCCTGAACCGCAGCCGGCGCACAGCGCTCGACCAGCATTTGCGTGAAAGCGCCGTTGCCGCAGCCGACGTCCAGCCAGCGCCAGCCGGGCGAAGGTTCGAGCCAGCGCAGGAACGAGTCGCCGACCAGCTGGCTCCACCGGCCCATGAATTCTTCGTAGGCGACGCCGTCGCTGAAGTGGACCGGTTCGGATTGCATCTTCTTCCTCCTTCAGCGCTGATATTGCCTGCAGCGCCGGATCGGGCATACCATGGGCTCTCATTATCAAGGCAAGTGCCATGACCAGGGACCCTGCCGTGCCCGGGGATGCGAATGCGGGCGGGCCTACGATCAATCGTCGGCTCGCCGCAATTCTTGCGGCGGACATCGCCGGCTATAGCCGATTGATGGGGGAAGACGAAGGCGCGACCGTTGCCGCGCTCAAGAGCCATCAGGCCGTCGTGCTGCCCCTGGTGAGTCGCTATGGTGGCCACGTCATAGATACGGCCGGTGACGGCATCCTGGCTGATTTTCCAAGCGTGATCAATGCAACCGAGTGCGCGCTCGAAATCCAGAGCGTGATGGCGACGCGCAACGAGAGTGTCTCGACGCGTCGTCGCATGCTTTTTCGAATCGGCATCAATCTCGGCGACGTGATTCACGACGAGTCGCGCATATACGGAGACGGAGTCAACGTGGCGGCACGGCTCGAGGGCATCGCAGAGCCTGGCGGCATCTGCATCTCGCGCCAGGTATACGAGCAGGTGAACCACACCCTGAAGGCGAACTTCGAGTCATGGGGGCCGCGTGCCTTGAAGAACATTGTGCAGCGGGTGGATGTCTTTGCCATCTCACCCGCTCAGCACGGCGACGCATCCTCTCTGAGGTCTCCCGATGCCGCCGTCCTCGACCAGGAGATCCACTTCTGCAGCGCTTTCGACGGAATTCAGCTTGCCTATTCGAAGATCGGGCAAGGCCCGGCGCTGTTGAAGACAGGCAACTGGATGACTCACCTGGAGTACGACCTCCAAAGCCCGATTTGGGGCCATCTCTTCCGCGATCTGGCGAAAGGACACTTGCTTGCCCGATACGATGCGCGCGGCAACGGGCTGTCGGACCGTGAAGCGGACATCTCGTTCGACGCTTACGTCAGTGACTTGGAGGCGGTGGTCGAGGCGCTCGGAATCGATCGCTTCGCTCTGTTGGGTATCTCCCAAGGGTGTGCGGTCGCGATCGCCTACGCGGTCCGACATCCTGAACGGGTCTCGCATCTGATTCTCTACGGAGGCTTCGCGAAGGGCGCGAAGAAGCGCGTTCGCACAGCGGGGCAAATCGAAGAGGATGCCGCGCTGCTGACGCTGATGCGGGTGGGGTGGGGAAAGGACAACCCGGCCTTTCGTCAGCTTTTCACCTCCCAGTTCGTCCCCGACGCGACCAAGGAACAGGCCGACTGGTTCAATGAGTTGCAACGGATCACCGTGTCGGCGGACATGGCTGCACGAATGTTCGAAACCGCGGGCGAAATCGACGTCAGTGCTCTGCTGGCACGTGTCTGCGTGCCGACACTGGTCATGCACGCACGAGGTGACGCTCGCGTTCCATTCGAAGCCGGCCGGCGCATGGCAGCAGGCATCTGCGGAGCGCGCTTCGTCGCCCTGGATGGGCGCAATCACCTGTTCTTCGAGACCGAGCCAGCGTCCCGGCAGTTTCTCGAGCAGGTGAGGTCATTCCTGGAGAGCTAGCTTCCCGGTGTCGATTACATCGGCATCAATTGACGGTGATGTTGTTTGCTTTCACCACCTGAGCCCAGGCGCGTGCGTCTTCCACAAGGAACTGTTGGAACTCGGCCGATGTGCCGCCGATTGGCACAAGGCCATAGTCGGTCAGCGTCGCGCGAAACTCGCGATCCTCGACGATGCGCTGTGACTGCTCGACTATTGTGGCCACGACATTGCCAGATGTGCCCTTGGGGGCGAAGATCCCCTGCCATGATTCGCCGACGAAGCCGGGAAAGGTCTCGGCGATTGCGGACACGTCCTTCAAGACCTCGAGCCGCGACCTGCTCGACACACCGAGTGCCCGAACCTTGCCACCCCTCAGGTCTCCCATCGCCGTGGTGCTGGGCTCGAATGCAACTGCGATGCGCTGTTCGATCACGTCGGGGAGGTAGGACTCCTTGTAAGGCACGTGCGTCATCGTGATGCCGGCCGTATTCAGCAACCGCGCCATGATCACATGCGTCGAGGTGCCGATGCCGGAACTGGCGTAGTTCAGCGCCCCCGGGTGGTCCCTGCCTGCCTGGACCAGATCGCCGAGGCGATGTATCGACGACTCGGCGGAGACGATGAGCACGAATGGCACCGACAGAATGCGCGTGATGGGGACAAAATCCTCGGCGCGGTACGGCAGGCTGCGGTAGATGAAGGGGTTGATGGAGAACGTGTTGTTGACCGTCCAAAGCAGCGCGTATCCATCAGCTGGGGCAGCGGCCACGGCCTGCGCCCCGATGATCGTGCCCGCGCCCGGGCGGTTTTCAACGACGACGGTTTGGCCCGTCGACTTGGCGAAACGTTCGCCCCATAGTCGCGCGACCACGTCCGGCGAGAAGCCGGCGGGAAAGGGTACGACCAAGCGCACTGGCCGAGAAGGATATGGCGTCTGTCCCTGCGCACCCGACGCGACGAATGAGGCGGCGAAGGCGCATCCGGCTGCGAAGACCGCGCGCCGCGACACCACCCCAGTGGGGCGGGACACAGACTTGTCAACACTATTTGACGTCGCTTTGGTCACCAGAGTAGTGTGATGGGGCGTCTGGCGCGTGTCCAATCAATCCGGCACGCTGGTGCTGGCCACCGGTTTTGACGCCGTCACTGGCACACTGATGCGGCTGGACCTGCGCGCCAGGGCGGCCTCGGCATCCAGGACAAGTGGCGCGACGGGCGATTGAATTACCCGGCTTGGAGGTGGCCGGCTTCCCGAACCTGTTCAACATCGCAGGCGCGGGCAGTGCCGTGGCCTTCACGAGCAGCAAAATAGACGAGCGGCGTCAGGTGTAAGCCGCTGATGAACTGCTGCACCGACAGCGGGACTTGCTCGATCGTGACCACGTAGTTGAAGACCAGGGCCCCGGCGATCAGCATGCCCACCGAGGTGGTGGACCGCGCGCTTCCCAGCAACACGTTGTAGAGCTGCCGCCAAGTCATCGAGCGATAGATGACTGCGGACGCCAGCAGCGCATAGGCGGCTGCGGCGGCAGCGCCTTCGGTCGGCGTCATGACGCCGCGGTAGATGCCGAACAGCAACACCACCGGCAGCATCAATGCAGGCAACGCGTCAAGCGTGATAAGCGGAATCTCGCGCATCGGCACCGGTGGCTCGACAGGATTGAGGGTGATCCTCGCCCTGCACGGTTCGCCTATTGGGACGGCCTGCAATGGAAGTGGCGCGCTGCCACTGCGGGCAGGCGCGTGCCGAACGCGATTCGGAGTCGCTCTGCTTGGAGTCTCTTTCTCATTTGCAGTGGAGAGGCTTGAGCCAGCCGCAAGATTCTGTTCTGCCTGCAACCGAAGGAGATCGCCAAGGTTAAGAGCGAGTCTCTGATCGAGTTTCGAACTCCTCATCAACCTCACGACTGCCAAGCCGCTCGGCAGCGATCTGTGATGTGCAGTTGGCGAGCGAGTTGTTAGTCCTCGCGCAGCCCTTGGACATCAACGGAGCGGGGACGTCTACCTTCATACCGATGAGATCAAGCGGGCGCGGCAGCTGGGGGAGGCCTTTCCGGCGCGCGTCACGCCTGATTTTTGCGGTGAACGTCTCAGAAAGACTGTTGCTGTCGTTCGAATTTCTCTGCCGAATGACAGCGGTCGCCGAAACCCGACCTTGGCCCTTTTCTTGACGAACGGCCGGTCTACTTTGGAACTTGACCTCGCCGACGTCGCGATAACTTCAGCATGGGTGGCAGCGGATGAGCAGGGCGGCATCGTGCGCGGACGACAGCTTCCACAAGGCGCGAATCGGAGCTTCGGGCCCATTCCGGTCGTAGACGCGGGCCGCTCCGAACGGCTGGTTTCTATGACCGAAGCGGTTCGCCGGAAGTAAGGCACTTCGGCCACTGTGTGCCATTGCGGAGTAGCGGCCTCGGGAAAACGGACATTCGCCCAGGACCGTGCGCGAGCGAGCAAATGTCCGCGACGGGATGCGCGGGGTCGGGGCGCTTTCAGCCGGGCGCTGCCGCATTTTTGACGCCGCTCGGGGCAACCCCGCTCCCACCGCAGCATCCGGTGGACTAACCGGTCGGAAACCGCACATTGATTGACATGGATGGATCGCCATAAGGGTCTGCCATTCGATGCCCGCGAAAAGGCAGGCTTACCTCCCGCGTTGCATATGAACCGACGGGGTCGCTGACCTGACAACACGTGCGAGCCGACGGGAGCTTTTCAGACCAACGTCGGCTACCGAAGCTTGGGGATGGTGTCTTCTATGTAGTTCGCATACATTGGGTCCTCAGTCTTAGCAAGCTAGCTCGTCCTGTCTTGCGAGCCCTTCTTCCTTCTGGCGCGTGCATTGTGAGAAAGGTCTTTATGACTAGGCCAGCCAATTTGAATGAAAAAGGTGAGAGTAATCCCCTCGATTTTTCCTTGGGGAAGGTTATTTCCAAGCTCACTCTGGGACAAGCAACTGCTGCTTTGGCGGCCGCTGCCGGAGTTGCGTCGAGTATTTTTTATCTTGGCGGCGAACTTTCACCCAGCGCTCTCGAGCTTAAAAAAGCGAATTCGCGCCTAACCGACACCCTCGCAAAGGTAGCCATATCTGACGGCAAGACGAGACCGTTTGTGATTGAGGATTTCATTGTTTCGCAGAAGGTCGCCGACAACGGCTATGTCACCTCTCACGACGGAAAACTCTTTACGGGGAAAATGCCTGGGCGGTGGATGCCCCTGACCATTTCGGACACCGGAGGAAAAAAGGCGGGAAATGATCTAGTTCTGCTCTCAGAAATCACGAAGACAGATCTCGCTTCTGCCGCCAAGACGTTGCCATCCACTCTCGAATTCAATAGCGCCCATCCTCCACTCATTTGGACCATCGAAAAGGATCAAGAGCTCAAGCACCATCCTGAATGGCTGCCCTACATCCAAATGTCAGTGATCTCCAGAGAGGATGCACAGAAGCTCATGAAGGCGATCAACAAGGATGCATCTTCCATGCTTGAGCGATATCAGACCGACGCATATGATCTTCTTCACAAACGATTTTCAAAGGAAGAGGTGAAACTAATTACGGACAAAGTAAAAAGAATGGGACTGAATGAATTCGTCGGCAGTTGGATGGAATGGCTATTCACCCCGCGGGAACGCGCGCAGCTTTTCAAATCGCTTGGCAAGAACAATGAGGAAATTGGAGCGAGCCTCGATTCCATTCAAAAGGACTTTGAGCAACTATTCGATTCATATCAAAATCTCCCAGCTCATCTGATCGGGAACGGAATGGGTAGCTTGACGAATGTTACTCCCGAGACCGGACTGCTGATAGGACGCCTTCTTTTTTATGTTTTTGGAGCCTCCAAAGAGGGCAGAATCGACATTGAACAACTCACTCTGGGTTATACAGGGTCATTCGCCAGAGTCCGACGTGCAGTGTCTTTAGCAATGGACGATCCATCAAAAAGCTCGACTTACTACATCTACGACAACATCCTGATCATCGCTACGAAGTCTGACTTCTGCCTAGTCCATATTCGCGTCCCACATTTCAACGATGACCTCAGGCAACTCGACAATGAGGCCCAGGCGTGGCTGAAGCAGGTGCGCTTACTTGAGCTTCGGTGAGGCGCCGTAGGTGAGTTGAATGCTACTGAAGCCCAGAATAGCGTTCACTCGGAAAGGTCAGGTGCGAGTCAGCGAATTCGTAGGACCGAACTGCAGCGTGTTCGGCCCCCAGCAATGAGCCCGGCGTTTGACTGCTTGCCGTTCTGAAAGGCGACATTCAGCGCGGCCTTGGGAACTACCGCTCCTGGCCGCGAGTACCAGTCCGCTGCGGTCCCTGTTACTGCCCCTCGGGGCTATCGCCCGGATAGCCCAAGGGCCGCTATCAGGGAGGTTGGCGAACAGTCAGTCCCGGCCAGTTGCAGACCTTCAGCATCCCGGCAGAATCCGGCAGGTCATCTACCTTCCCGGCCGCCTCCAAAGGTCCCTAACCACCGTCGACTATGGCGTTTCACCTGACCCACCGCTACGGCAGCATGAGCTCCGGGGAGCAGTCATCTGATTTCGCGGCGTTACTGCGAGAGCTCGACGACCGCCCGGAAGACACCGAGCATGGCTCGGTAGCCGTTACTCATGAGACCGAATGGAGCGTGTCCGTCTCCCGAGGTGGCTACGTCGTGTGCGAGAACCTGGAGACCGGCGGCGAACGGCACATGGACAACGTGCCGGCCAGCAAAATTCTGGAGCTGTGGCGTTGCTTGGCGGAGGGGAACATCGCAGCTATTGAGAAGGAGCCTTGGCTGCCGGGCTACTAGCCTTCGGCTGAGCAGAGGCGCGTTGCGGCCAGTAGCGGAAGTTAAACCTGCCGGCGGAATTTGCTTGGAAGCAGTCGTTGCCGGGGGCAAAGCAAAGCCTCTTCGGGTGCCGAACGCCAGCCTCTATGGGCTCGCTAGGACTTGGGCGCATCCGACGGATCTTTCGTCGTACGCCACTCGTTGCCGTTGACCTTGCCTTCGGGTGCAGCCTGGTCGTGTGAAGTCTGCTCGCTGTTTCCACCACGATCCTTCGCGTCCTGCTGCGCAAGCCAAGAAGCTGCCGTGGGTTGCCGGGTGCTCTCCTCGCGCGAAAGGGCCTGTATCAGATCAACGAGCTCGCTACGGCGGGTCACGGGGTTCCTTCTTGTTCCCTTATTTCCTTTTTGCAGTTTTCGGCGTAGCGTCAAGCGCAGTCGTAGGACGCCACCAACTGCGGGCCTCGTCCTTGCCCGACTGGATGTGGCCACTGGGCGCTTGCCCCAGGGGTCCGGTAACATTTAGCACTACTTCCGAAACAGCCACGCCCAGACCCTCAGCACCAAATTCAGCCATGGCACCCGAACCCCGCGTTCAGATTCCGCTCTCGACTCACAGCGCGTCTGAAAGGTCTGACGATGCACGATGGAGCCAAACGGTCATTGACCGCTATCGCCGGGTGCTCAATGGGGCGACGGAGACGGCCATCATCTCCATCGATGCCGACGGCATCGTCACCGGCTGGAGCGAAGGCGCGCACCAGATCCTCGGTTGGACCGAGGCGGAAATGCTGGGCCAGCCGCTCGCTCGAATATTCCCTATCGAGGAAGGCGGTGAGCAATTGCTTCGCTCGGAGATCGCTCTTGCTGTGGAACAAGGCGCCGGTGGCGCCGAGGGCTGGCGTCTGCGCAAAAACGGCGAGCGCTTCTGGGGGATAGGGGAGACCAAGCCCTTGAATCGAACGGACCCCAGTGGCGGCTTCGTCAAGGTCCTGAGAGATCGGACAGCGCACCGTCAAGTCGAATCGGCCCTGCGGGAGCGCACGCGGGCGCTCGAAATCCTCAACCAGGCTGGCGCGACCCTCGCCCGTGAAACGGACCTTGACGCCCTCGTTCAGACCGTCACCGACGCGGGCGTGGCACTGACCGGCGCCCAGTTCGGCGCGTTCTTCTATAACGTGGTGGATGCGGCCGGCGAGAGCTACATGCTTTACGGCATCTCCGGCGTTCCAAAGGAGGCGTTTTCAAAGTTTCCCATGCCACGGAACACCGAAGTTTTCGCACCGACGTTCGAAGGCAGCGGCATCGTACGCTCGGATGACATCACGCGCGATCCTCGGTATGGACACAATGAGCCTCACTGGGGAATGCCCAAGGGGCACCTTCCAGTGTGCAGCTACCTCGCGGTGCCAGTCATCTCACGCAACGGGTCAGTCATTGGCGGTCTCTTCTTCGGCCACTCCGAGTGCGGTGTGTTTACGGAAGATTCAGAGCGCAATCTGAGCGGCCTCGCCGGCGAGGCGGCCGTCGCAATCGACAACGTTAGGCTTTTCGAGGAAACGCAGCGAGAGATCGCCGAGCGCCGTCGAATCGAAGCTGCATTGCGAGAACTCAACCTGGACCTGGAGGAGCAGGTCAGGCGGCGTACCGAAGATCTCGTCCAGAGCACGGAGGCCCTGCGCCAGGCCCAAAAGATGGAAGCGGTAGGCCAGCTGACCGGCGGCATCGCACACGACTTCAACAACCTCCTTCAGGTGATCGTGGGCAACCTCGAGATTCTGTCGCGCAGCTTGCCCGAGGAAATGGCGCGCCTGCGCCGCGCTGCTGCCCAGGCTATGTCCGGGGCCCGGCGAGCAGGAGCGCTCACGCAGCGACTGCTAGCATTTGCGCGACGCCAGCCACTCGATCCCAAGCCTTTGAACGCGAATTTGGTCGTGCAGGGCATCTCGGAACTGTTGCGGCGTGCGATCGGAGAAACGGTCCAACTCGAAACAGTCGCAGCGGGTGGGCTCTGGACGACCGAGGTCGACCCGAACGAACTGGAAAGCACGCTGTTGAACCTGGCGGTTAACGCCCGGGATGCAATGCCCTCCGGGGGCAAGCTCACGATCGAGACGTCCAATGGCCATCTCGACGAAGCCTATGCTGCACGGCACGCTGAGGTTATACCCGGTCAGTACGTCGTCATCAGCGTCACTGACACGGGCGTCGGCATGGACCCGCAAACGATGACCCGCGTGTTCGAGCCCTTCTTCACGACCAAGGCGGAAGGCAAGGGGACGGGCTTGGGACTGAGCCAGGTCTACGGCTTCGTGAAGCAGTCCGGCGGTCATGTGCAGCTCTATTCGGAAGTGGGGCATGGCACTACTGTCAGGCTGTATTTGCCGCGCAGCCATGGCGACACGGCGCAGGAAGAGTTGACCGAGCCTGCGTTGGCCCCCGAAGCATTGGGCGAGACGATTCTGGTGGTCGAGGACGATCCTGACGTGCGCCTGTATACAGTCAACGCATTGCGAGAGCTCGGCTACCAGGTGATCGAATCCCTGGACGGCCCAGCGGCCCTCGGGGTACTGCAGAAGCGCAGCGTTGACCTCGTGTTCACGGATGTCGTTCTCCCCGGAGGCATGACCGGTTCCGAGGTGGTGGCGCGCGCGCGAGCCTTGTGGCCGGGCATCAAGGCGCTTTTCACCACCGGTTATGCGCGCAATGCCATCGTTCACCATGGGCGCCTCGATCGGGGCGTTCAGCTCATCACGAAGCCGTTTTCGTTTGACGAATTGGCCGCGAAGGTACGTGACGTGCTCGACAAATAGCAATGATCGCCAGCAGCCACCCGGTTCGTCGCGCCCTTCGGTCCCCAAAAGGTACGTCATTTATGGCGAAGCATCCTGGCGGAGTAAAGCCGCGGTAGGTTCTGCCGTCTTCTGTCGAGTGGTCCATACTCCGGATCCAGCCCGGCCTTTACACATGTCCAATACCGCCGAGTCCCTCCCCAAAGACCACGAAGTCCGGTTCTATGACCGGGACGACTGGTTGATCGATGAGGTCTGCGAGCACCTCGACTCCGCTCTGCGCGCCGGGGGCATGGCCGTGGCTATTGGGACATCCGCGCACCGCGCCTGTTTTGCGCAGCGGCTGAGCGCCTTCGGCAAGGGAGCCTGCGACATCACCGGCGGATTTGCCGGTCGGCTCGTGATGCTCGATGCAGCAGAGACCCTGGAGCGCTTCATGGTCGATGGACGGCCGGACGCCGCGTTGTTCGAAGAGGCACTGGGGCCGGTGTTGCGCAATGGACGGTCAGGCAAGCCGCTGCACGCATTCGGTGAAATGGTGGCGCTGCTGTGCGAGCAAGGCAACTACGAAGGCGCGCTGCAGCTAGAGCAGATCTGGAACCAGGCGGCGCGGCGCTATGCCTTCGCGCTGTTCTGCGCATATCCTTGGCAGCTCTTTTCCTCGTCGGAGAAGGCTCGCGCCTTTCAACATGTCTGCGCGGCCCATTCGCGCGTGCTCAATACGCTCGACGAAGCGGCGGCTCCGCCCGGCTCCGCGGCGATGACCTTCCTCGAGCTGCAGCAGCAGACGCGCGCGCTGCGCGTCGAGCTAGGCAGGCGTCAGCGCGCCGAGGAGACGCTGCGCGAGCGAGAGCGCGAGCTCGCCGATTTCCTGAACAACGCGAGCGAAGGCATCCACAAGGTGGCCGGCGACGGCGCAATCCTCTATGCCAACCGGGCCGAGCTCGAGATGCTGGGCTACCGCTGGGAGGAGTACGTGGGCCACAACATCGCCGAGTTCTATGTCGACCCTGCCCGGATCGACCAAATTCTGCGCCGGCTCAGGGCCGGCGAGGTGCTGCGCGACGAACCGGGCGAGATGCGTTGCGGGGACGGCAGTACAAAGACGGTCCTGATCTGCTCGAACGGGTACTTCGAGGACGGCGAGCTGCGCTACACGCGCTGCTTCACCCGCGATGCCTCCGAGCGCATCGCGCGTGAGGCGGCTCAACTCGCCGCAGCTTCGGAGCGGGAGCAGCTGCTGGAAGAACTGCGAGAGGCAAGCCGTGCTAAGGACGAATTCCTTGCCATGCTTGGCCACGAGCTGCGCAATCCCCTCTCCCCGATCGTGATGGCCTTGCAGCTGATGCGCATGCGCGGCGACACGGGCACCGCGCGTGAGCAGGGCATCATCCAGCGGCAAGTCGAACATTTGGTGCGCCTCGTGGACGACCTTCTCGACATCTCGCGTATCACACGCGGCAATATCGAGCTCAAGCGCACGCCCAGCGATGTAAAGGCGCTGCTCGCTAAGGCGGTCGAACAGGCGAGCGAGCTGCTGGAGCAGCGCAATCACGAACTGCGCGTTGACGTGCAACCCGACCTGCGTTGCGTGTGCGATCCCGTTCGCATCGCGCAGGTGGTCGCCAACCTGCTGATAAACGCGGCTCGCTACACGGAACCCGGCGGCTGCATCGAACTCTCGTGCAAGGCGGTGGACGAGGCGCGCTTCGCGATCAGCGTTCGCGACAACGGCCGAGGCATTCCGCGCGAGATTCAGCCGCGCATCTTTGAGCTCTTCTACCAGGGCCCGCGCGGCATCGACCGTGCCGAGGGCGGACTGGGCATCGGCCTCGCGCTGGTGCACAGCCTGGTCGGTCTTCATGGCGGAAGCGTTGACGTGCAAAGCGAAGGGCTCGGTCGCGGCAGCGAATTCGTGGTGCATCTGCCGCTTGCTATTCCCGAGGCCGAGGCGTGCGCACCAACCATCCCAGACGACGCGCCGGCCGCGGTGGGTCGCGGCCAGCGCATCTTGCTGGTGGACGACAACGTCGACGCCGCCTCCACGACCGCTCAACTACTGCGCGCGCACGGGTACCAAGTCACCGTGTGCCACGACCCGGTGTCGGCACTGGAGGTCGTCGGCGCGGTGCTGCCCGAAGTCGCCCTGCTCGACATCGGACTGCCAGTCATGGATGGCTACGAGCTGGGCGCGCGCATTCGCGCGATCTGCGGCACCGACTGCCAACTTGTCGCACTCACCGGCTACGGGCAGGATGCGGACAAGGCGCGCGCCCGCGAGGTCGGCTTCGACCGGCATCTGGTGAAGCCTGTCGCGCCGCAGGACGTGTTGGAAACAGTCTCAGCGGCCTCGCGCAGGTAGGCGCAGAGAGCGCCTCGGAGTTGTCGTCGATGGCACTGGTGATTGCGCGGCTGCACCGGATCAACCCACCTTACGCGAATGCCTCCGGACGGCATCGACGAGCGGCTTCTGGGGTATTAAACAGCCGGTATGACCACGCAGCAGATGACTGCTTCGAAGCGAGCCCAGTGACCGCTTAGGGCCCGAACCACCATTCCGGCGCTGATGCAAGCAGCCATTCGATGTGACGCGGCCAGGTTGCTTCACCCGCTCCGGTCACTTTCGCCGTCCAGTCGCCCGCCGATCCGCGGACGAGCATCCCGAAGTCAAGTTCCAGACTAGACCAGTCAGTCGCAAAGAAAGGCGCGGACGTCAGGTATCGGCGATCTCCGTCGTTCGCCGGAAAAATTCGACCGACAGCAGCCAGTGTGGATCAGTCGTAGCGGGTGGACTCGCGACCGGTTGCTCATGGCCGGGACTGCCTGTTCACCAACCTCTCCAATAGAAGTCGTTGGCTATTCCGGGCGATAGCGCCGAAGGTCAATACCAACGACCACCAAAGGCACCCAGACAAGGGCAAGTGGATTAAAAGATACGGCAAGTTCCAGCGCGGGCTTCTATAGAAAAGTGACGCGAAGACTAGCGACCAGCAGCGGCTCACTTGGCGACGGCGTAGAACACGGGTGGGCTTCGCCGGAACCCAGGCCCAAGATCAAGAAATCGAATCGCGTTAACGGCTTACCGGCCACGCCGGAGGAGCAGGCACTTCACCTTGCGAGATAAGTGATTCATACGTCCGCCTTCAGTATGGGCGGGCGCGGAGAGAAGATGCCCTGACGGGTCTGTAGGTCGGGCCGATAGATAACGAAGCCTCCGCTGGCAGCTCTTACCTTGTATGACTTGGACGGCGTGGTTGCCGATTCGACCATGTTCCGGAGCACCCGCTGGGCGCGCGGGGACATCTCTCTACAAATGGCGCGCCCAACGATACTGGTCATCGAATTCTCCTTTGGCCATATTGTGCGCGCCACCTCGACACAGTCGACCCAGACCAAGGTCGACCCAGAGTAGACGATTTTCAGCCCAAACCGTTCCTAAGAGCCGTTGCGACGGTGCGAGCGCGCCTCTTCAAAGCGTCGATGCTTGGCAGTCATCTATCTAGGACGAGACAGAACAGTCTCGACCTCGTCAGTAGCATCAAATTCATCTTCGACCTGGATGCCTCTCGCTTGCTTCCATGCTCCCCAGACGTACAGGGCGTCAGTATTGACTCCGGAGTCTCCGGCCAACCGGTAGACGCGGCCTGAGCGAGTCAACACACGCCGACTGACCGGATCAAGCCTTGCAATCGCGGTGCTGACGCGGCCGCGGCAAGTCTCGCGCACAAACCCCCACAAGTGGCCCGTCCTGGGGCGGTCTAGTCCATCAGCGGGAACGATACAGACTCGCCAAGCATCGAGCGTTTTGGTCGGTAAAGCGTCGACTGGTCCAACTTCCCACTTGCTCATACCTCAAGTCCAATCAGCAAGAGCGCCCTCGCGACATTTCGGTTCGGCGAGGGCGCCGTACAGATTCGGCCATATCGCACCAGATGCTGGCAGCCAGTCTTAGGCCTCGGCGTTCTTACGTGCCGGCGGTAGCGGCGTCCAGCGGCGCATGGACCCAGAACTTCGGTCGGTAGGCGGATCCTTCTTCTTCCCAAGCCTTTTGAGCGGCCGGCGCCTCGACTACGGCACGCTGCAGTTCTTCTTCACTCCACCAACGGTAAGGCTCGAAGTTGTAGCCGGCCCCGATTCCTGACGCTTGGTCACGAGCGAGCAATAGGTCGGGATCCTCCGCGTGGAGACGCCGTACCCAGACGTCTTCTCCACACACGACAGCCACGACGAGAACGATTGCTCCACTTCGTTTGCGTAGAGATTCGTCCATCGGATACGTTGCAAGCTCCAAGGACTTGCCGCCCCCCTTGAGAACCAGGCAGGTGGTCGATGTCGTCAAATCGAAAGACGTCAGGTTCACGATATCCGCGTCTTCCTCGAGCAAGGCAGGCAAGGAGTCGCGAACTCGCTCGGGCAAACAAATCAGGACCACAGTCGGCTCGCCAGCGCTCATCTTGGGCAAGTACCTGGCCTTTACGACGCCCGCCACAGCGCCGCCCAGGACCCCTGGCCGATCGGTGGTCTCCCGAAGACTCTGGACAATGGGAAGAAAGTCAGGTTGTCCTTCGGCAGCCTGCTGCAAGGTCATCTTCAGGGTGGGTTCGCATTTTCGAAACATTCGCATTCACTCCGGTGTTGGTATGCAGGTGGGTTGTCCGCAAAGGGACACGCGTTAACGTGTATGCCCGCGGTTTATTCGCTGCGGCGAGACATGCCCATGGAAGTGCGAAGTGGCCTAAGGTATGCCCGGCCCCGCGATCCGACGCAGTCCTTCCCGGACGGCGCCCAGCACGCTCGGGTGACTGATTCCTTCGAGAGGATCGGTGCGGACGTACTGGTCTCTGCACCACGCTGGCCAATTCATGTAGTCGTCATCCAGAGCGAGCCAGTCCCGAGGTTGGCGCCGAAGCACGTCCGCCCAAACCTGCAACCCGCGGGGCAGAGACTGGAAGTCGATCGAATCCATGGCGCTGTGAAATGTTGCGCCCACAACCCGCTCCCGCAATCCAATGGGAAGCCTGCGCGCGGTTCGCAAACAGCCATATCGCAAGACCCAGGAGGTACTCAGGATGATGCGAACGTCGGGATAAGGCATCAGCAGCGATTCAAGCAATCCGACATGCTGGAAAAGCCGGTAGCTCGCCGGCGTCTTCAGGTAGGGTCCTCGCTTTGGGCTCCACAGCACTTCTTCGTTGTGCAGTACACCGTCAAAGTCAAGGTACACAACCGGCCCGCACCTTTCCGTTGTGTCTTGGGCACTGGCTGTCGTGATCATCGACCCCATACTGTCTTCTGTCTTCAGTACGGGCGCTCCTGGGCCCAGCGGCGCCACCGCAAAGTGGCATCCGTACAGAGTCCCCCGAGACATGGTCTCAAACTTCTCAAGGCACGCCATTTCGCAGATGCGAGGTCTGGAGGCTTGCCACGCGCTATCGGCATGCACCCCAGCATAGATGCGCGCCGCTCAAAAAAACGCAGTGAAAGCACGCTACCTGATGCATGGCATGCGAGCAACCAGTGCCCCGAAGGAGAAACATCACTTGAAAGCCCGGGTGTGCCCGAACGGCGCGCTCAGCTTCGTTCGAGTACCGCGAGGAGCTCACCGCAGGTGCCCCGCCCGGCTTTCGTCGATGCGATGCTCCTGTTGACACGCAGTTCGTGAATTCTGAAGTCCTTGTAGAGAGCCCGGGTGACGGGGGTGTCGTGGTTCGAGATGAAGACGCGCGCACCTCGAGCCGCCGCGGCCCTGGCGCTGTCGACAAGGCGGAGGTGATCCGCGTCACCGAATCCGTCGCTCGTATACGCCGCAAACGAGGCACCGCGGGCTGACCGGTGATAGGGCGGGTCGCAGTAGACGATGTCCCCCGCCACAGCGAGGTCGATTGCAGCTTGAAAATCCCCCGCTTGGACCGCCGCGCGCTGCAAACGGTTGGCGGCCTGCAGCGCGGCATCCATCGGGAAAACAGGTAGCTGGGCTGGCTTGCCGTAGGGGACGTTGAATGCGCCGGCCCGGTTCACTCGGTACAACCCGTTGAATCCAAAACGGTTCAGATACGGCAGCAAGGTTGCGCGGAAATGCGGGTCCGACGAAGCGTTGAACGTTTCGCGCAAAGCCAGATAGCTACTCTGGTTGTGGTTGGTCTCGCAAAAGTACGCGGCAGCGTCCCGCACATAGTCGCAGGGGCTCCGCTTCAGCGCCGTCCAAACCGCGACGAGGTCGGCATTGGCGTCATTGAGGATGTACGCAGGGTAGTCGGACGCCAGAAAGACAGAGCCCGCACCGACGAACGGCTCGATGAGACGCGCGCCCGCCGGAAGAAGGGGAAGGAGAGACTTGAGCAATCGCTGCTTGCCGCCGGCCCACTTGAGGAACGGACGGGTGCTGGTGGTTGGATGCTTGTGCATCCGCCGTCTAGCGGATGTTGTTTATCCTTCCCGACGCGGCTGGGGAATTGCGAAGATGGGAGGCGAATGTGTGTCTCGCGAACAAACTGCACGCCATCAAGGGACGGGCGAACCGACTGAGGACGGGAAGCGGACGGGCGAGATATCGCGAATGGCGCAGCAAGCCCTTGTCAGTTTGTAATACCCGCATCTCGATGTGCCCACATTGGCAGGTCGCTTGCAGTCGCCGCGCTCACACTTGTCGGGATTCTTCAGGGCATGTTTCGCCGCTGTTGCGTCATGCGGAGGACGCTAGATTGCCGTTGCGCGGGTTTGGCCAATCTGGTCAAGACCACGTTCGCTGAGACGAACGATTCAGCGGACAAGGGGCTCGTAGCAGCGGCCGCGCAGACCTGGTCCGAGCCGGCTCATGCACCGACCTAGGCGTTCAGCGTCGCGGCCTCGATCACTAGTCGAAGGCGGTGGACGCTATCGCCGTCCTCCACATCTGGAGGTGCTTTTCTGAATGGGATCGGCACACGCCTCAGTGCCATCGGGACGCAGGCAATTTCGATGAACGAGCGCCAGCTCTGTCTTCTTTCGGAGCGTATGACCGTGGCGACCGCGTTGCCGACGGCACTCACTTTAAGTCGCGTAAGTCCAGCAAGGAAGCGGTGTCCTTGAGCTCAAGATCAGAAGGAAAGGCAATGCGAGTGAGCTTCTCTGCTTCGGCACGCGAACCTTAAACCCAGGTGCTGACGAGAGAACTCTGATTCAGGCGAGCGAGCAGGCGTTACGTTAACCGGTATGGGCAAACGGGGCGAACTTGCGATAGATTTAAAGATTCGCGGACTGGGCAGTGCAAGGCTGCGCTTTACTTGACTTTAAACCGCGACTCATGTGATGTCGCATCGCGTGCAGGCAGACGTCTCCTGGCATGCAGGGGTCATAGGAGTTCTTCTCGCATGTAGACGCTTTCGCGTCCCTATGCTGATGACATGCTCAAAAGTTCACGTCATCCCCCACCCGCCCGGCGCATTCGAAGGCTCCTCTCCGCACGGTTCAGTAGCGCGGCATGAGCGACGGGGCGGGAGTGGATGGACCTCGAACTGCTGGCCCGATTGCACCTTGACCTGGAAGAGGCGAACTCGGGTGAAGCTCCTCGATGAGGGGCCGTGCTCAGCACAGCGCGCACTGCTGGACGCTGCGTGCTAAGCGAACTTCGGCTCCGTCGCCAGAAACCCGTGGCCGCCTTAGGCGGCATCGCTAGACAGATCGCAGAGGCCCTCTCTGTATTTGTCAGGCCAACATGAATGAACCTTTTTCTTCTCGACCGCCCGCGCTGAGGGCGGCCGGTGAAAGCAGCGCGGGCGGGCGAAGGGGCCCGTATAGCGCTCAATTGCTTGTTGCAGCGTTGGAGTCCGAAGCGATTCGGCGGCGCCACACAGTTCGGGATTTGGCTGTCGCGATAGGAGTGCACCCCGCGCACTGGTATCGCTTGCGGGCAACGCCTAAACTCCTTGCCCGGTGTGAACGTCCGACACTCGAGAGCATTGCGGTGTACTTAAAGTGGCCACCCAGCCAGGTATTGCTCGCTAGCGGAGCGATCGGTTTAAGCGAGCTCGAAGCCCTCTTGGGAGGGGAGGATGCCGTGTCTGCGACGCTTGCGCAGCTCGAACGCAGTCCTCTTGGGGCAGCTCTGGCCAGACCTCTATCGAGCGCAAGCCGAGACCATCAATTGCTGGTCGCTGAACTTTACGCTGCCCTTCAAGCAGAGCGGCTTCGCTGCACCCGTCTGCAGGGATTGGCTGACCGGCCTGAGGCTTAAAGTGATTTATTGATGCGGCCAACTTCCAGTTGGCCGCATCGTCTTTGACGACCAAACTCGTTCCTGCGTCAATTGCTTTAAATCAGCGATGCGTCTTAAGACTAAATTCGCTCCATATCCTATGGTCCCTCGCGTGTGACGCACACCAGAGAGTGCATGTGCTAATCGACACGTTTAATCGACCTGGCGCAATCTTTCGTCCAGTGAGGTGCGCAAATGGATCGTTTTATTCGGATTGAAGTGAGTATTGGAAGCTCGGCTGTAAACCGATTTACAGGCGAAATAGTGTCATCGCGGCCGTCGCTTGTAGACACAGTCCGACTATTCGACTTGGCTACTGGTTCCTGCGTATCGGCGATCCAGAGCTATCCCCACTACGTCGAATCGCCCGTTGTACTTGTGCAGCGGCTATTAAATCAGAGGGGCCTGAGCGAACCGCTTAATTCGGAGTTGCCCGAAGAGGCAACGGTGGCGCTCACTTTAAGCCGGGATCCCCAAGCTGTATTCGCGACTACTTTGCTCCAAATTGAATACTCTGATCGACATCTTTTGTGCCGCATCGTGACGGATGAAAGCTTGGTCGAGAAGGCTAGCTCGCCAGGGCCTATGATCAGACACACCGCTGCAAGTGCGGTTGTCTGGGCCGTGAACTCGACGATGGGGCGGCAGGCGTGCGCTGCGCTCCCGACCGCCTTGTGCTCGATACCGATCCGCGCGCGCGCAGGTCAAACGGCATTTGTCCGGATGGCAGATGTCCCCGAGTTCGCTCGCAGACGTTTCTGCAAGCGAACAGGCATTAGTTTGAGCGACGAACAGATTGACGCAACCGTTTGGAAGACGTACCTCCGGTCCGTGAGGCACGAGCGGCAATGCGAATTGACGTTAGCGCAGATGGGGCCTGCAATCTTCAAACATTCAGTTTCACTCTAGGCAGTTGAGGTATTTGCTTGAAAGAAAGAAGAACTCTAATCTTCTCCCAACTACCTAAATCACAGATGCTGAAATAGATAAAGCAAACGCCAGCTCCCTTTCGAGAACCGGCGCTGCCGACCGCCCTGACGGGGCCGTCTGAGGTTGTGGGACCCTCATGACAGTATCGTCAGTGCTGCCAATAGCGTCAAGGGGCGCTTGCGTCTGCTTTCCAGGAAATCAACCTGAGGAGCAACGATGCATGGACACATCCCTTTTGACGGCGCCCGCGAGGTCGTCTCTCGCTCGCCCACACGTACTGTGGGTCTCGTCAATGCGCCTTGGGCGCAGCCTCACCCGGTTGAACACGAAAGCGACAACGAACGAAATTACGTCATCTCTGCGCTCCTTTGCCCGTGGCTGCTCACGTTGGTGCATCAGCCATGCACGCTAACGGTCGGTTCACGCAAGTACACGCCCGATTTTGCTCAGAAATTCCTGGACCGAACTGGAGCCTTTATAGAAGTCAAGATGGGGAATCGCGTGAAGGAGAACCGCAGCCTCTTCAACGACGTCGCATTCCAACTTCGTGCAAAAGGCTACGAGTTTTACGTCGTCCATGACGGGCAGAGCAATGCAGAAGGAAGAGCAGAGCGGGCGGAGATTGCCCGCAAGTACGGGATGCATACGGTCCCTCCCGAGAAACGCAGCTCGGTAGAGGAACTGCTATCCATCGCGGGGCCTGAAGGGCTCGCATTCGGACTAGTGATGGAGAAGTGCGGTGTTTCCAGATGGGACGTGCTCCACCTCGTGTGCCGCCGTGTCATTTCGCTGGACAGGTACCTCCACATGAGCGATGACGACTCGGTTTTCCTGGCGCCGAAGCTGCCCCGTAATTGCTCGAAAAGCTTCGGAGAGTGGTTTGGCTGCTCGCCGTGGAACGATGGCGGAAATTAAGAGCAGGAGCGGTCATGTCCATCTTCGTATTGGAAGAAGGTTTGGTCCTTCGGCGTGGTTGCCAAACTTTGGAGTATCTGCGTCAAATCGACAAGGACACATACCAATTTGAGGACAAGCGGACCCGGATGGTCCAAAATTTCAAGTTAAGCCGTCTTGTTGCAGATATTGGCTCTGGGCGGTTAACGGTGATACTTGGGAATACGCCGCATTCTTCTAATCCGGAAAACCAAGAAAATCAGCCGGTAATATTGATTGACCTTGCGTCACTTAAGGAGAAGGATCGAAATCAAATTGAGCGCGCAATGGATTACATCCTATGGATGCGTCGTAAAAATATCACCAAAGGTCAGCGATTTCGGATAGAAAACGAAATTCCAAAAGTCGCAAAGAGCCGAGAGGAAGCACGCCAGAAGACAGGCGATTGTTCCAAAGAGAATTTGCCTAGCGCGGCGGCGGTAATGACGTGGATGCGCGTCTACGAAAAGTCGGTTTGCAATCCAGCAGCGCTGCTGTCCGGTAATCGCTGTAGAAGGCGGCAGAAGAGACTTCCTGACAAGGTCAATGAGGTCGTGGACAAAAAGATCCGCTCCGTCTACCTCACGACGTTCCACCACACTTTGCGGCATACGTATGAGTTGATCCATAGGGAACTCAAGAGCCTTGTGGCCCAAGGGAAACTGGCCGCACGTGACGCTCGCGTTAGCTTGGCAACGATTCACAGGCGGGTGCAGGAGTTCGACCCCTATGACCGCGACCGAGCACGGTATGGGCCCCTATATGCCCGAGCGAAGTACCGCACAACGGTCGAAGGAAATCGTGCATCGCGCGTCCTCCAGCGCCTGGAGTGTGACCATACGCCATTAAATTTCGTCGTCGTCTGCGACAGAACGTGGCTGCCATTGGGTCGGCCAACACTGACGGTGCTGGTCGACTCAAACAGTGGCTACATAGTCGGCGTTTACGTCAGCTTTTATGGACCCGGCCTAACTTCAGCGATAAACGTCATTAAGAACGGAGTCATGCCCAAGGATGACTGGGCCGCAATGGCAGGCCTTTCGAAACCGTGGCTTGGGTTTGGAATTCCAGAAATGCTTGTATTTGACAATGGCTTGGAATTTCACTCGCGCCAGCTACGCCTGGTTGCATGGGAACTCGGTGTAGACATTAAGTACTGCCGCACGCGAATGCCCTGGGTAAAACCGCGGGTCGAACGTTTCTTTGCGGAGCTTGACTATTTGACTTTGACGCAGGGCCGCATAGCAAAGCCAACACCGAAGGTGACGTACACGGATGCAGCCAAACAAAACTGCATCACCTTTTCGGCTTTCGTGATTGGTCTTCTCAAGTTCGTGGTTGAGATTCATCCATTCGAGCTCAATAATCGGCGTCTAGAAAAGCCCTTTGATGTGTTCAAGGACGGCATGGATTTCTTGCCGCCCCCTGCATTTCCGTTAGACGTTGAGCGCCTCAACTTGATCGCGGCAATGAGCAAGGAATTGACGATTGCCCACCACGGCGTGGAGCTCTATGGGCTTAATTATGCAGGCTCTGAACTGCGTGATCTACGGCGCCGCGCCGGAGCGAAATTCAAAACGCTTGTGAAATGGAGTCCCGACGATTTGTCTTTTGTTTACGTGAAGGACCCGATGAACGATGCTTGGGTGATAGCACCTAGCATGCAGCCCGAATACACCAAGGATCTGTCGTGGGTGCAGCACGTGGCCATCCGTACCTTCAAACGCTCCCAGGCTGTCCATGGGGCAGAGGCTCTCATGCAATCGCGCCTCGCGCTCAGCGATTTTTGGCATAACGAAATGCAGAATTCAAGAAAGCGAATTTCGCAGCAAAGAGGGGCTAAGTTCATGGGTATTTCCTCCAATCAGTTGCTGCTTCCATCGCAATCAATTAGCCCTGGACTACTCGTGGCACGCGAGGAATCGCCTGTGGATATTAAAAATATCCTGCCGTTGGAAACTTTTATTCTCTGAATTAATGAGGTGCAGAAATGATAGTGTCAGATCAAGCCATTAATCCCGATTTCTCTGAGTATGAATATTTCCAGGAGCCCCAGCTGACTCGACGCAAAGCGACTTATTCCGAGTTGGCATTGAAGTCGGTAGAGTCGATAGAATCCGTTAATGTCGCGTGGACTGAGTTTATCCAGGTTACAGATGCGCTTGAGCGCATTTATACGCATTCGACTCGTGACACCGATCGTCCGTATGGGCTCTGCATTCACGGCCCCCACCTTACGGGCAAATGGACCGCTGTGGAATATTTTTATCGAACCCACGTGTCGCGTGAGCTCGTCGCGGTAAGGCGGCACGAAATAGTGATGATTCGTGCCATTCGGTCTGGTCGCGCCGAACCGCTCCTATCGGCGCTGCTTCGGCACTATGGGTATCCGATCAAGGTAATTGGTCCTGGTTCAATTGAGGCGAGAATCAACGTTATTCTGGCTGCAATTGAACAAAAAAGGACGAAGGTGATTTGCATCCGGAATGCCGACAATTTGCTGGTTCCGGCCGGAATGCCTCGGGGGTCGGCATCCTCGGCAACCGATGTTCTCACGCAAATAATGGACGATCGGAAGATAGGCGTCGTTCTTGCTGGATCTGATCGATTGTTGACGCTAAAAGATGCCGACCCCTTGTTTGCAAGTCGTATTCAAACATTTGAGCGTCTAGGTAACTTTGAGGCATTGCAATCTTGGTTGTCCTTTGTGAAGGCCTTTTTCGACAGTTGCAATCGTTTTGATTTTAATTTCTTCTGGGTGGACGGTCAGGCTGAAAAGCTTTATGCGGTTTGTACTGGAAACCCCGGGCTATTCAAAATGTTTATAGTTGAGTGCGCGCTGTGCGCGGCGGAACGGGGCTCGCGAGAAATAACGCTGGAGGACGTGAAGAAGGCTTTTCGCGCCTTCTTTGGTTCCTCGACACCGATGGTCAACCCGTATGAAAACGCTCGATGAGCTTCCCGTTGCGGTGGGCAGGCATGACCAGGAGGCTCCACTCGGCTGGCTCTTTAGGACGGCAGTCGCCAACGACCTGTCGATGCCCGAGTTGCTTGGCCTGTTGGGGGCTAGGGGTCTGCGTGATGTCGACGTGAGGCGCACCGGACTATGGATGAGCGCTGCAAGGGCGCGCGAGGTCGACGGTTGCGGCGGGAGCGGCGAGACCCTTCGCTATTTGGGTCAGTTGATTTGGCCGCCGTTTCTGTTGCGATTGAGGCGGCCCCAGATTTGCGTGAGGTGCATTGATGAGTCGGGCTTCTGCCATGCAGCGTGGGAGTTCTCTTGCTTCTGCGTCTGTACGGCGCATGAGTGCAGGCTCGTTGATCGATGCGGAAGGTGCGGGCGTGGCTTACGTTGGTTCCGCCCGGCGTTGGACGTCTGCGATTGCGGCGCCTATCTGCATGACGACGGGCACGGCCTGCCTGAGTCTGAAGTGGTTTGGTTTGCTTCCGAAGTACTCGCGAGATCGTGCTGCGGTGATTCTGGAGCAGCAACCGTGGGCGATTTCTCGTTCTTGGAGGCCTTTCCTTGGTGGCGCTCAATCTCGCTGAGCGGTCTCATGCAGATCGTGCTGGCATGCGGAGTCCAGACAAGCTCAAAGCCCCCCAGTTGGGGAGCGCTGCATCGGACCTCAACCAGGGAGTGGACTGAACTTGTAAGCCGAGGACTGAAGCGGCTGCGTCTCCTGGGAGAGGCTACTTTGGAGAGCGCCACGGGTCTGGACCTGAGGGGCTTGGTTTGGGAGGGCGCTTTGGAATCAACAGCCCTGCGGCCGACGATCGCCTCCGACAGAGATGCCGCGTTGAGCATTCTTGATTTGGTATTTGGACCGGTCGCAGGTGCTCGTCTTCGCCAACAACGGGTTGGAAGGCAACTCGAACTATTTGGAGTTGGCCAATGAGTGATCATGATCTTCACGGGGTTTGCGAATACGAGTTCTTGGAAGCGCCGAGCAGTTGGTTGGTGCGCGTCGCACTTGGCCAAGGCGTGCCAGTAAACGAGCTGTGCAAATGGCTCGAAATCAAGTATGGCCCCGACTTAGACATCAATTTCGCCGAAGCGAATGTCCGGGCAATCGCGCGCAGGTGCGGTTTTGCGGAAACCACTTTCTTTCCCATAAGCCGAATGCTGAGGTCGATCCAATCCTTGGGATACGGCGAACCCCCACTACTGCAGGCGGGTTCAAAGGCTGCCTACCAATTCTGTTCCATTTGTTTGCGCGAGCAGGAGACGCCATTCTTTCCCCTTCATTGGAGGCTGCGGCCCTACAAGATGTGCTACCGGCATTCATGCCTGATGGAAAGAATGTGCTCTTTGTGCGGTCGCTCAGTGACGTTGGCGCGTCAGCGTGCAGAAATTGCACGAGCGTCCATTGCATTTGTGACTCAGTGCATGTGCTGTGGTCATTTGCTTTCGAAGGCAGAGCCGGTTTTCGTGAGCGAGCTGTCTTACCAGGATTTGAGCTGGCAAGAACGCGAGCAATTGGATAACGGCTGTGCATTCGCGTCTGCGCTTGCTTTTGACCTCACTGCACGGTGGTTTCGTGCGGGAAACCTTTTCCAGTCGGAAGGCGACTTACTGGAAATCCTGCCTGGGGATTGGATTCCTTCACCAGACGCGATCCGACGGCGCAAGCTGGGCACAGCTGCTTGAGCGCCCGGAGCGCTACTTTTGACCTCGATTCAAACCGGTAGCCCCCGATCCGCTCGTTCAGCTTCAAAGGAGATTGACTATGAGGCAAAGCAAGATTCGTGTACAGGATGGCTTCGGGCTCCGGTCCGTCCGGGGACGTGAGCATCGGCGCATGGCAGCGCGTATCACCGAAAGTGAACCAAAGTGGTCATGGGAGATCGATGTCATTTGCATCGGGACGCATGAAGGTGCGCTTTATCTAAGCGTCGTCGTGGGCCAGTTCTTCCGTGACATGATTGGCTGGTCCATGGGTCAGCACGAAGGCACTGGCTTGGTGCTCTGCGCGTTGCGGAGCGCATTGCGACGTCGGCGGCCCAAAGGCCTTGTCACCGTCAGGACGGATCACAGCCAACTGTACAGCGGACGTGTTTGGCAAGAGTTCCTTTGCGAACACAACCTTGCCTGGAGTCGTTCTCGTTACCTTCCCGGCAAGAGCGCCGCAGAGAGGTTTTTCCAGTTCCTTGGCAAAGAGCAAATTCGTCACGGGATTTACCCGACTCGCGATCGCGCGCAGGCCGAGGTTCTCCGCTGCATCAGCAAGTGGTCGCGCTGATCTGCGCGCCACGGTGCCAGCGATACGGCGGTTCCATCAGGGCGCGAATTTCCGCAAGCACTCTGGCTGTCGCGAAGAAATAGTTCAAAGTTAAGCGAGTCAGATTGGCGATGATTCAGCATTAAGCGGGACGAGAGTTCAACGCTCGGTGCGAAAAGCAGCTACCTACCTAGGTAGCCGACTTCGGTGCTCAGTGAGAATCGACACGTGAACGGGAGACCGGTTGGGCCCGTGAACCCGCGTCTTAGGGTTTACCCCTGATGGTCGGCGCTGCGCCCGGGGCGGTCGGCCTGTTCTCTTCGTCCGGGTCCACCAGCAGGCGTGGCACGGTGGAAACCCGCTCGGCTTCGACCTTGCTGAACTCCTGGTCGCCGGCGATGAAACGGATTTCATACTCGCCCAATCGGATCACGTCATCATGAACCAGCATTTGGGACAGGATCCGGTCGCCATTGACGAAGGTGCCGTTGCGGCTGCCCAGGTCGGTGATCGTGACGAATGCCGGCTCGACCGTGACCACCGCATGCACGCGGCTTGCCTGGGGCGAGTCGACGGCGATGCTGTTTTGCGGGCCTCGGCCGATGGTGTTTTCATTGGGTGCGAGCGAGATCAACCTCGTTTCGCCAGAGATCGTCTTCATGATCAATTGAGGCATGTCGCGGAGTATGAGTTGTTTCGCCCGGTCAAGGGGGCGTGCGATGTCTCGGCCGCTTGAGGTAGGCATCGCGAACGATCAGCGCCATCGTCTCGACAGGGGTGAAGACAAGCGATGCGCTCGCAAACACGGCCAAGCAGAAGTCGCCAAGCTGGAACACCGGCGCCGGATCCGGCTGAGCGAGAAACCCGCTGAGAGCCACCGCGTGGATGACGAAGAGAAGGAAGTTGGTTGCGACCGCCACCGCGAGCAATCGGTTCGGAAACATGGCGGAGCAGATGAGCGCCTGCAATGTCGCGGCGGCCAGGAGCGCCATGGCAAGGGGATATCCCGCGGTATATGCCTCCAGGCCCAGCGCCGCGAGGATGAGCGACGCCGCGGCGAGAAGCGCAGATTTGCGACGAACCGACGCAATGGCGGCCGGCGGCCGCATCGACGCCATCAGCGGTCTGGCGTGCCGCCGATCGCGTCAGCGGACCGGCCGAGCTGCAGACGGAGTTCACGCGCAAGATCGGAGTTGCTCCATGGTCCGGCATGGTTCATCAGCCATCCGCACATGAGCACCATCGCAAGCACGCCCAGGGTGTAGAAGTCGGTTTCCATGTCCGTATTCCTCGCTGTTCCGATGCGTGCAGTCTGCAGCGTGACGGATCGATTGGATATCTGCCAATCGACAGGTGTCGGCAGGTGTTGACAGGTGTTGCCCTTCGGCACCTATTGCTTTCGACATCGGATTCCTTCACTTCCGGCGCGACCCGAGCAACCTGGATCGGTCTTTCTCCAGTTGCCTGAGCTGATCCAGCTGTGCAGGGCAATCGGCCTGGGTTCCGATGAGCATGACGGGGTTTCTTCGCAGAGTGGTGACGGTCTTTTCGACTTGCACCGGATCCCGATGTTTGACGACCAGGCCGGCGGCGACGGCCGCCTTCGACTGCTTGTAGAAGCCCCTCTCGAAAGCCGGCGTGCCACAGCGCGCAGCGATCACGCGGTAGTCGGCCTCCTGTTGCTCGATCGACAACGGCGAAGCATCCACGGCTTGCTGGGCTGCAGCAAACCACGGAGCCCCGAGCGATATCGGAAGAAGACTTGCGGCAAAGACGAAGCGCGCATTCATGGATACCTCGCATTCACGCGGTGCGCGAATGAAGATAAGAGCGCGTTTCGACCGAAGAGTTGCGACTCGTCAACTGATCAGCTGATCAACTGGTTTTTCAGCGCGTAGTAGGTCAGGTCGCTGTTGGACGAAAGATTCATCTTCTCCATCAGGCGGCTGCGATACGTGCTCACTGTCTTGACCGAAAGCGAGAGGTGTTCCGCGATGCTGCCGGCGGTCTCGCCGGTCGCGAGCTTGAGGAACACCTGGAACTCCCTCTCCGACAACTGCTCGTGCGGTGCCACATCGTTGTTCCGGTCGAGCTGGCGCGCGAGGAGTTCGGCCACGCCGGGCGTGATGTAGCGACGCCCCAGCGAAATCGTGCGGATGGCCTCGACGATCTCCGCCGGATCGCATTCCTTGTTCAGGTAGCCGCTCGCGCCCTGGCGGATCAGGTTCATGGCGTAGTGTTCTTCGGGATAGCCGCTCAGGATCAGAATGCCCGTATCGGGTGCCTTGGCGCGAACCATCGCAATGGCATCGATGCCACTCTGGCCCGGCATGGAGAGGTCCATGACCAGCACGTCGATTTCTGTTGAGCGAACGAGGTCGATGGCTTCGCGGCCGCTGGATGCCTCGCCGACGACGCGCAGGTCAACATGCTGCGAGAAAAAGTCGCGGAGACCCGAACGCACGATGGCATGGTCGTCCACGATTCCGATCTTGATCATCTGATTCCCCTCGTTGTTGGCAGCCGAGAGAATGCCCTCGAAGGACGCAGGAGCCCGTCTGCCTCGGCGCCGATGGCGCGTAGGAGAGAGGCCAAGATCGCCGAAGGTCAGGGGGCGGGCGCGATCGCCTTGTCGACGATGGACTGTGCCTCAGCCAAGATGCGTTGCAGATGTTCGGCGCCGCGAAAGCTTTCACCGTAGATCTTGTAGATGTTCTCGGTCCCTGAGGGTCGGGCCGCGAACCATCCGCCTTCAGAGATGACCTTGATGCCGCCGATGGCCGCGCCATTTCCGGGTGCGTGGCTCAGCACGTTCACGATCTTGTCTCCGGCGAGTTCGCTCGCGCTCAACTGCTGCGGAGACAGCGCGGCCAGCTGTTTCTTCTGCGGCGGTGTTGCTGGCGCATCGATCCGGTCGCCCACGGGATGATCGAATTCGTCGGCAAGCGCTGCATAGAGCGCTCCCGGATCGCGGCCTGTGCGCGCAGTGATCTCGGCCGAGAGCAGTGCCGCCGTGATGCCGTCCTTGTCGGTCGTCCACACCGAGCCGTCGCGCCGAAGGAAGGTGGCGCCCGCGCTTTCTTCGCCGACGAACCCGAGTGACGCGTCCTGCAAACCGTCCACGAACCACTTGAATCCAACCGGCACTTCATAAAGGCGCAGGCCCAGCCTTGCGGCGAGCCTGTCGATAAGCTGCGTCGAGACGACAGTCTTGCCCACGGCGGCGCTGGCGGGCCACTGGGGTCGATGTTGGAACAGGTAGTCGATCGCCACCGACAGATAGTGGTTCGGCGCGAGCAAACCCGCGCTGCGGGTGACGATGCCGTGGCGATCGTGATCGGTGTCGCAGGCAAAGCCCACGTCGAAGCGATCCTTCATGTCGAGCAGCCGCTGCATGGCGTACGGGGACGAAGGGTCCATGCGAATCTGGCCGTCCCAGTCGAGCGTCATGAAGCCGAACTGGGGGTCGACCGCTTCGCTGACCACGGCGAGGTCGATGTTGTACCGGTCTGCGATCGCCGCCCAGTAGTGCACGCCTGCGCCGCCGAGCGGATCGACGCCCATGCTGACCTTGGCGCCACGGATTGCGTCCATGTCGATGACGTTGCCCAGGTCGCCCACGTAGGCGTCGATGAAATCATGACGGCGCGTCGTCGCAGCCCGCAATGCCGCGCCGTGCGGAATGCGCTTGACGCCATCGAGCCGCCGCTCGAGATAGCGGTTGGCAGCGGCTTCCATCCAGGACGTGATGCCCTGGGCAGCCGGGCCCCCGTTCGGCGGGTTGTACTTGAAGCCGCCATCGCGCGGCGGGTTGTGCGACGGCGTGATCACGATGCCGTCGGCCAGGCGATCCGGAAGGCCGCGGTTGTGCGTCAGGATCGCGTGCGATACGGCGGGCGTGGGAGTGAACTCGTCGTTCGTCGCGATCATGACGTCCACGCCGTTGGCCGCGAGGACTTCGAGCGCGCTTTCGCCCGCGGGGCGCGACAACGCGTGAGTGTCGATGCCGAGGAACAGTGGGCCATCGATGCCCTGGGTCTTGCGGTAGTCGCAGATTGCCTGCGTGATCGCAAGCACATGCCATTCGTTGAACGAGCATTCCAGCGCCGTGCCGCGATGCCCGGACGTGCCGAAAGCGACGCGCTGCGCAGCAACGCCGGGGTCCGGAACGTTGTCGCGGTAAGCGGCGATGAGTCCATCGACGTCGATCAGCGACGCCTCGGGCGCCGGCTTTCCGGCGAGGGGACTGAGTCGTGTCGACATGGAGGCCTCACCTATGGGTTATGCGCATGCCTCGCCAATTGCGCCTTGGCAGCAGCAACGACATGCGCCGCGTCGAAGCCGAAATGCGCCTCGGCAACCTTGCCGGGCGCCGAGAGCCCGAAGCTGCGCATGCCGATGACCGCGCCGCCGCGGCCGACATAGCGCTCCCAGCCCAGCGCCGAGGCTTCTTCGACGGCGACGCGCGCGGCAACGTCCGGCGGCAGCACGCTGTCGCGGTACTCATCGCGCTGTTGTTCGAAGAGGTCCCACGAAGGCATGCTGACGACGCGTGCCTTGATGCCCTCTGCCTTCAACTGCTCGTAGGCATCGATGCAGAGCCTGACCTCGCTTCCGGTGCCCAGCAGCAGAACGTCCGGTCGCCCGCTGTCGGCATCGGCGAGCACATAGGCGCCGCGTGCTACGCCGCTGGCGCTGGCGTACTTGCCGCGGTCGAACGTGGGCACCGCCTGCCGCGAGAGCACGAGGCTTGCCGGACGATCGGTGAGGCGCATGACGATCCGCCAGGCTTCGACGACTTCGTTCGCGTCTGCCGGACGCAGCAACACCATGCCGGGCATGGCGCGGAACGAGGCGAGTTGTTCGACCGGCTGGTGGGTCGGTCCGTCTTCGCCCATGCTGATCGAATCGTGCGTCCACACGTAGATCACGGGGATGCCCATCATCGCGCTAAGCCGCACCGCGCCGCGGCAGTAGTCCGTGAAGATGAAAAAAGTCGACGCGTAGGCGCGCAGCTTCGACAGGGTCATGCCGCTCACGGCTGCGCACATCGCGTGCTCGCGGACACCGAAGTGGAAGTTGCGGCCGCGATGTCCGGCACTGTCGAATTCGCCTGCGCCCTCGAAGCCGAGCGAGGTCTTCGTCGACGGCGACAGATCGGCAGCGCCACCGAGCAGCCACGGCATGCGCTTGGCGATGGCGTTCAGCACCTTGCCTGAAGATTCGCGCGTGGCGACGCCCTTTGCGTCCGCCGGAAAGGTCGGCAAATCGCTGTCCCATCCGACGGGGAGTTCGCCGCGCTGCATGTGTTCAATTTGCGCCGCGAGGTCGGCATGCTGCGTGCGGTAGGCGGCGAAGCGTTCGTTCCATGCATCGCGCGCGCTTGTTCCGCGCTGGCCGAAGTTCGCGTGGAAGTGCTCCCGCACGCCGTCCGGCACGGCGAACTGAGCGTCCGGATCGAAGCCGTAGAACTGCTTGGCCAGCCGCACTTCATCGGCGCCGAGCGCCTCGCCATGCGCTTCCTTGGTGTCCTGCCTGTGCGGCGCGCCATAGCCGATGTGGCTGCGGACGATGATGAGCGTCGGCCTGTCTTGGGTCTCGCTGAATTCCTCGAGGCCTCGGGTCACTGCTTCCAGGTCGTTTGCATCGGCAACGCGAAGGACCTTCCATCCATAGGCCTCGAAGCGGGCGCCGACGTTCTCGTCGAAGGCCAGCGAGGTCGAGCCTTCGATGCTGATCTGGTTGGCGTCGTAGATCCAGCAGAGGTTCGATAGCTTCAGGTGTCCGGCGAGCGATGCGGCTTCGGCACATACACCTTCCATCATGTCGCCGTCGCCGCACAGCGCATAGACGTTGTAGTCGAACAGCGCATGGCCCGGCTTGTTGTAGGTGCCCGCCAGCCATTCCCCCGCGATGGCCATGCCGACGCTGGTCGCCGCGCCCTGGCCCAGCGGGCCGGTGGTGGTTTCCACACCGGAAGTCCATGCATATTCAGGATGGCCGGTGCAACGGCTTCCGGCCTGGCGAAAGGTCTGGAGATCTTCCATGGTGACCGCAAGGCCTTCGCCCTCGTAGTGAGGTCCCTTGCCCTTCACGCCGCACAGATACAGCATGCTGTACAGCAGCGCCGAAGCATGTCCGGCGGACAAGACGAAGCGATCGCGATTCAGCCACTCAGGATCGTTCGGGTCGAAGCGCAGGAAGCGCTGCCAGAGGCAGTACGCAGTGGGCGCCGCACCCATCGGCGTTCCCGGATGTCCCGAGTTCGCCTTTTGAACCGCATCGATCGACAAGGTGCGCAGCGTGTTGATGCACAGCAGGTCGAGGGTCTTGTCTTGCGTCATCGCATCCGTCTCCGAAGGATCATCCTTGGGTTTTCGGCGGCCGCTCGGGCTTTTCCGCATGTCCGCCGAATTGGTGCCGCAGTGCCGACAAGACACGGTTCGAAAAATCCGCCTCGCCGCGCGAACTGAAGCGCGCGTAGAGTGCTGCGGTCAGTACTGGCGCCGGCACGCCTTCGTCAATGGCGGCCTGCACGGTCCAGCGGCCTTCGCCGGAATCCGAAACCCGCCCCTGGAAAGTCTCCAGCCCCGGATCGGTCGTGAGCGCGGCGGCAGTCAGGTCGAGCAGCCATGAACTGATGACGCTGCCCCTTCGCCAGAGTTCCGTGATCTCCGGGAGGTTCATGTCGTACTGATAAAGCTCGGGGTCGCGCAGGGGGGTGGTTTCGGCATCGATGTCGTGCGTGTGCTTGCCGATCCCGGCGCCTCGCAGGATGTTCAAGCCTTCCGCATAGGCAGCCATCAAGCCATATTCGATGCCGTTGTGAACCATCTTGACGAAATGACCTGCGCCATGCGGCCCACAATGCAGATACCCCTGTTCGGCGGTTCCGCTGCCGGGTACGCGCCCGGGTGTCGGCTTGAGATCGCCCGCGCCGGGCGCCAGTGTCGCGAACAGCGGCGAGAGGTGCTGAACGGTCTCAGGCTCGCCGCCGATCATCAGGCAGTAGCCGCGGTCGAATCCCGCGACACCGCCGCTGGTGCCGACATCGACGTAGTGCAGGCCTGAATTGCGCAACAGGGTCGCGCGGCGGATGTCGTCGCGGTAGTAGGAGTTGCCGCCGTCGATCACGATGTCACCGGCGTCGAGCAACGGTGTCAGGCTTTCGAGCGCCGAATCGACAACCGCAGCGGGCACCATCAGCCAGATTGCGCGCGGGCGCGTCAGCTTGGCGACGAAATCCTGCAGCGTGGCCGCGCCGGTCGCGCCTTGCGCGGCAACCCGTTCGATCGAAGCCGGGGCGTTGTCGTGCACCACACATTGGTGACCCCCGCGCATCAGGCGGCTGGTCATGTTGGCGCCCATGCGTCCGAGTCCGATCATGCCGAGTTGCATCGTTTGCTCCTGCCCGTTCAAAGCCATTGGTTGAGGATCGTGATCGGCGATCATCTTCCCGGCCAACCGAAATGTCGAGCGCGCCCCTGTAGGCCAACCGCGCTTCTGAACCCATCCTTCAGAGGCGATCAGAGCAGGTCGGTCGGCACGAACCACGAGAACAGCAGCAGCTTCAGCTTGACCAGCGCGCTGGCGTCGGGCTCCCGATCGAGGACCATGTTTTCGCCGTCGGTGGTGACCCACTGGATCGTGTCGGTGCCCGGCTTCAGCCGGACCTTGTAGACGCTTTCGACGTTGTCGATCTGGAACGCATCGAGCAACCGGTGCGTCACCTCATAGCTTTGCAGGCGCACGCCGAGTTCGGTGTTGATGTAGGCCGAACGCGGATCGAAGTTGAGCGAGCCGACCAGCGCCCATTCACGATCGATCAGCGCGAGCTTGGCGTGCAGGGCGCCGCGCGACTGCTTGAACACCTTGCGCAGATTGACGCTTCGCTTGATCTGTTCGGAGCTCACTTCATAGAGTGTGACACCGAGCTTCAGCATCTCGACTCGGAAGCGGTTGTAGTGGAAGTTGACGAGCGGCTCGTCGGTGTCGGCCAGCGAATTGGTTGCGACGGTGACGCGGATGCCGCGCGCGCGCAATCGCGCAATGTGATCCATGCCCGCATCGCCCGGCAGGAAGTACGGCGTGATGATGTTGATGTCCGACTTGGCCTCGTCGAAAAGCTCGCGCATCCGCTCGGCGACGGTGGGTGGGCGATTCGGCGGGGGCTCGTCGTCGTCCTCCAGCAGAAGCGCCTTCGTTGGCGAATCCGCAACGGCATTGGCGCGGGTCGGAACCAACTCCAGCTTGCCTTGCGCGAGGGCGGCGCTCACGGACGGGTCGCCGAACATGTCGCCATCCGCGAGGGGTGGAGGCGGCGGCGCCTCGGTCGGCGAAGTCAGCTTGTCGAACCTTGCGCGCGACGCCTCTGGTGGTTCAGTGGGCTGCACGATGTCGTGCAGCGGATAGACCACTTCGCTGTTCCAGTAGTTGTCGAAGATGGTTTCGAGTTCGGTCACCACCGGCCCCGCAAGCAGCACGTCGAGGTCGATGAAATTGGCGCCGGCGCTGCGCAGGAAGTACTCGTCAGCGAGATTTCGCCCCCCCGCGATCGCGATGGCACCGTCGACGACGAAGAGCTTGTTGTGCATCCGATGGTTGAGTCGCCGAAAGTCGGTCGCGAAGTTGAGCCATCGGGTCGCACTGTGGTCCCGACCCGCAACGATGGGGTTGAAGAGCCGGATCTCCACGTTCGGATAGGCGGCAAGCCCCAGCAGCATCGGGTCGAGCTTGGTGGTGTAGAAGTCGTCGAGCAGAAGCCTGACGCGCACACCCCGGCGAGCAGCGTCGCGCAACTCGCGCAGGATCAACTTGCCGGTCTTGTCGTTGCCCAGCAGGTAGTACTGCAGGTCGAGCGCGGTCTGGGCGTGCCGAATGAGGGCGAGGCGCGCATCCAGCGCGTACGCCGCCTGCGGCAGCACCCGCGCGCCGGACAAGCCCTCGGGCTCCGCATGGAAGGCCGCGGTCAGCCTGCCCAGTTCGGTAGCCGGGGAAAAGGTGGCGGCCGGCTCATAGCTCACTGCGGTGCGCGATGGCAAGCTGGCGCAGGCCGAAACCAGGCAGACGAGCGCGATCGCGAAACAACGAAACGCAGTAGCAAGCAACACGCGAGATTTGGACATGGACCGCCGGTGAACCGGCGGGCGGATGGTAGCCGCGCCCGCGCGTCCTGGCTGCATAGGGGCGATCCTAGGGTCAGTCCCCGCATCGCAGGCGCGCGGCCGCCTCAGAATCGCCGCGATGAAGTTTTCCGTTGTCGCCTCTGCCTGCCTGTTGCTCGCCAACTCTTTGGCGGCCCATGCGCAAGACGTCGGCAACCCCCCGACACTCGGCGAGGTCACCGTCTCCACGCCGCGCGGGACCGAGCCGGTCTTCGATGTCGCCGGCTCCGTGGATCGTGTGGAAGGCGCAGACATGCGCGACAGCCGGCTGGGCGTGAACCTGTCGGAGAGCCTGAACTCAGTGCCCGGGCTGCAGATCCAGAACCGCCAGAACTACGCGCAGGACCTGCAGTTGTCCATCCGCGGCTTCGGCGCGCGCTCGAGCTTCGGCGTGCGCGGCGTGCGGCTGTACGTCGACGGCATCCCCGCGACCTTGCCCGACGGACAGGGGCAGACCTCCAACATCGACATCGGCTCGATCGACCGCGTCGAAGTACTGCGCGGGCCTTTTTCCTCGCTCTACGGCAACTCCTCGGGCGGCGTGATCCAGACCTTTACCGAGACCGGCGAAGGTCCGCCCAAACTGGGCTTCTCGATCGCCGGGGGGAGCTTCGGCACGCTGCGGATCGGTTCGATCATCAGCGGCTCTTCCGGCGCGGTGGACTACCTGCTGAGCGGCAGCCACTTCGAGACCGACGGCTATCGCGACCACAGCGCCGCAACGCGCGACATCGTCAACGGCAAGTTGGGCATCACCTTCGACGACGGCAGCCGCCTCAGCCTGGTCGCCAACACGGTGCACCTCGATGCCCAGGACCCACTGGGGCTCACCGCCGATCAATATGCGCTGAACCCCCGCAGCGCGAGCGTGGCCACGCAGTTCGACACCCGCAAGAGCGTCGACCAGACGCAAGCAGGCCTGACCTACGACCGCCGCATCGACGCGGACAACACATTGCGCCTCATGGTGTATGGCGGTGAGCGCAAGACCAGCCAGTTCCAGGCCATTCCGCCTTCGGCCCAGGTGAGCCCGCTGAGTGCCGGTGGCGTGATTGGCCTCGCGCGAGACTTCGGCGGTGTCGACCTGCGATGGACGTCGCAGATGAAGCTGGCCGATCGCCCTTTCGAGCTCGTTGCGGGGCTGGACTATGACGACCTGCGCGAGCACCGCACCGGCTACGAGAACTACATCGGCGCGGTTTCCAAGCCCATCCTGGGCGTGCAGGGCAGGCTGCGGCGCAACGAGACCAATACGGTGCACAACCTGGACCCCTATGTGCAGGGCACCTGGCACTTTGCCGAGCGCTGGACGCTCGAAGGGGGCGTGCGCCGCAGCACGGTCGACTTCGATTCGCGGGATCAATACATCATCGGTACGAACCGGGACGACAGCGGCAGCGCTCGCTACGCCGAGACGCTGCCGGTGGCGTCGCTGCGCTATCAGCCGACGCGCGACCTGGCGTTCTACACCTCCGTGGGCCGCGGCTTCGAGACGCCGACGCTCAACGAGTTGTCCTACCGCGCTGACGGCCTGGGCGGGCTGAATTTCGCGCTCCAACCCGCGACCAACGAAAGCGTCGAAGTGGGAGCCAAGGCGCGCATCGCAGGGGGCCTGCTCACTGCCGCGGTGTTCCAGACGCGCACCGACGACGAGATCGTGACCGCCACGAACGTCGGGGGCCGGGCAACCTACCAAAACGCCGGCCGCACCCGGCGCGATGGCTTCGAACTGGCCTGGCAGCACGAGACGGAAAACCACTGGCGCACCCAGCTTGCCTACACCTGGCTCGATGCGCGCTACAGCGACCCGTTTTGCTCGACCGTGCCGTGCAACGCGAGCAGCTTCGTGCCGGCCGGCAATCACATCCCGGGCATTGCGCCGCAGATGTTCTTCGCCTCGTTCGGCTGGGTGCCGCCTGAGGGCTGGCGCGCGGGCACCGAAGTGCGAGCGATGGCGAGCGTGCAGGCCAACGATCGCAACACGATCAGCGCGCCGGGCTATGGCCTGCTGGCGCTGTTCGCGGGCTACGTCAAGCATTGGGAGCACTGGGAAATCAATGCCTTCGCGCGCATCGACAACGTGCTCGACAAGCGCTACATCGGCTCGGTCATCGTCAACGAGGGCAACTTTCGTTACTTCGAGCCGGCACCAGGGCGCAACTGGACGCTGGGCGTGAGTGGGGCGTATCGTTTCTGAATTCCGACAGGGGGTGCCTATGGAATTCAAGGATCGACACGATGCGGGCCGCGTGCTCGCCAAGGCGCTCGATGCATGGCGCGGGCGTCAGGATGTGCAAGTGCTGGCGCTGCCGCGCGGCGGTGTGCCCGTTGCGTGGGAGGTCGCGCAAGCATTGGGAGCGCCGCTGGACGTGCTGGTCGTGCGCAAGCTGGGCCTGCCGGGGCACGAAGAGTTCGCGATGGGCGCCATCGCATCGGGCGGCGTGCGGGTGATGGAAGAGCTGAGCCACGCCTGGCCCGTGTCCGAAGAGGCGGTCGAAGCGGTGGTTGCCCGCGAGCGGGCCGAACTGGTGCGCCGGGAGCAGCTTTATCGCAGCGGCCGGCCGCCGCTGGAACTGGCAGGGCGCGTGCTGATCATCGTTGATGACGGCCTGGCAACGGGTGCCACCATGCGCGCGGCCGTGATGGCGGCTCGGGCGGGCAAGCCTGAACGGATCATCGTCGCGATACCCGTAGCGTCTTCAGAGGCCGTGCAGAGTGTGGGTGCGGTTGCCGATGAGGTGGTTTGTGTTTTCGCGCCGGAGCACTTTCGTGCCGTGGGCCTCTGGTACCAGGACTTCGAGCAGACGAGCGATGAAGAGGTCAGGCAATTGCTGACCGGCAGCCGTTGACTTCGAGAAAGCAAAAAGGCCCTCCGGACGCTTGAAACGTCTGCGGGCCTTGGTCGGCGATGCGCCGAACTGAATCAGAGACCGGCTGCCTCGCGCAGGGCGGCGGCTTGTGCCGTGCTCTCCCACGTGAACTCGGGCTCTTCGCGGCCAAAGTGGCCGTAAGCCGCGGTCTTGGCATAGATCGGGCGCAGCAGGTCGAGCATCTGGATGATGCCCTTGGGACGCAGATCGAAGTGCTCTTGAATCAGCGCTGCGATCTTGTCGTCGGAAATCACGCCCGTGCCTTCGGTATAGACGGTCACGTTCATCGGCTTTGCCACACCGATCGCGTAGGCGACCTGGATCTGGCACTGCCGCGCCAGCCCGGCGGCGACGATGTTCTTGGCGACGTAGCGTGCAGCGTAGGCGGCCGAGCGGTCGACCTTGCTCGGGTCCTTGCCCGAGAACGCGCCGCCACCGTGCGGGCAAGCGCCGCCGTAGGTGTCGACGATGATCTTGCGGCCGGTGAGGCCGCAGTCGCCCTGTGGGCCGCCGATGACGAAGCGGCCGGTCGGGTTGATCAGGTAGCGCGTGTCCTTGAGCCATTCCTTTGGCAGCACCGGCTTGATGATTTCCTCGATGACCGCCTCGACGAAGGAAGGCTTCATCTGGGTTGCGGTCTCGCTCTGGTCAGGGTGGTGCTGTGTGGAAAGCACGACGGTGTCGATGCTGTGCGGCTTGCCGTCGACATAGCGCATCGTCACCTGGCTCTTGGCATCGGGACGCAGAAAGGGCAGGCGGCCGTCCTTGCGCAACTGGGCCTGGCGTTCGACGAGGCGATGGGCGTAGTAGATGGGCGCCGGCATCAGTTCGGGTGTCTCGTCGCAGGCATAGCCGAACATCAGGCCCTGGTCGCCGGCGCCGGTGTTGAGGTGGTCGTCGCTCGCGTGGTCCACGCCCTGTGCGATGTCGTTGGACTGCTTGTCATAGCAGACCATTACTGCGCAGCCCTTGTAGTCGATGCCGTAGTCGGTGTTGTCGTAGCCGATGCGCTTGATGGTATCGCGCGCTACCTGGATGTAGTCGACATGCGCGTTGGTGGTGATTTCGCCGGCCAGCACGACGAGACCGGTGTTGGTCAGCGTCTCGGCAGCGACGCGCGAGCGGGGGTCCTGTGCAAAGATCGCGTCGAGGATTGCATCGGAAATCTGGTCGGCCACCTTGTCTGGATGGCCCTCGGAAACCGATTCGGAAGTGAAGAGAAAGTCGTTCGCCATTTCGATGTAACTCCATGCTGGTCGGTTGGCGCGTTGCCAACCCTATTGGAGCTTTGGCGAACGCTTTAGCAGTGTTGTTTAAGGTCGCCCTGCAAGTAGTTCCATAACTCAGCGACAATTTGGATTCTATTCGAGCCGCGCTGTAGGCTGCGCGCGCGTCATGGTTTCACCCCCCTTGCTTCGATGATTTTTCTGTTCCGATTGCTTGCTCGTGTGCCGTTGCCGTGGATGCACGCGCTCGGCGGCGGCCTGGGCTGGCTGGTCTGGTGGACGGCGCCGGACTACCGCCGGCGCTTTAGGGAAAACGCCGAGGCAGCCGGCTTCACGCCCGGCGAGTACCGCCCGGCCATTGCCGCGGCGGGGGCCATGGTGGGCGAACTTCCGTGGGTCTGGGCTCGGCCACGGGGTGAAAGCCTGCTGCCGCACATCGTGCGATGGGACGGCATCGAGGCATTCGAAGCAGCGCTGGCCGAACGCAAGGGCGTGATCCTCGTGTCGCCTCATCTCGGCAGTTGGGAAACGTTTGGCCAAGCCGTGGGCGAACGCTTCTTCGAGAAGTACGGACCGATCACGGCACTCTTTCGACCCGCTCGCAAGAAATTCATGGCCAATCTGATTGCCGGCTCGCGCGACAGGCCTGGTCTGCAGACCTTGCCGACCACTGTTTCCGGCGTGCGTGGACTCATCCGCACGTTGCGCGGGGGGGGCTACACCGGCATCCTGCCCGACCAGGTACCGCCGCTCGGGCAGGGCGTCTGGGCTCCGTTTCTCGGCCGGCCGGCCTACACGATGACCTTGCTGCCGCGTCTTGCTCAGCAGACGGGCGCTCGCGTTTTCCTCGGCGTGTGCGAGCGGCTACCTCGCGGCGCAGGCTACGCCATACGCTTCGAGCCATTCGATGGCACCGCCATGAGCGATCCCAAGGCCACGCCAGAGGCCGCCGCCACCGCGATGAACCAAGGCATCGAGCGGCTGATCCGCAGCCTTCCTGGCCAGTACGTTTGGGACTACGCGCGCTACAAGCAGCCGCGCGCCGAAACGGTCACGGCGGCATCGCCAGGGGATCGCGCATGAGCCTGACTTCCAAGCTCGGCATCGAGTTCATGCGGGCCTTGGCGCATGTGCCATTGCCACTGATACGCGGCTTCGGCAAGGCGCTCGGGCCGGTCTTGCACGCGCTCGCCGCGCCGCGCCGGCGTGTCGTGGATGCCAATCTGGCGCTGTGCTTTCCCGAAAAATCCGCGGCGGAGCGTCGGCGCATCGCGCGCGAGACGTTTGTCTACGTGGCGCAATCGTGGCTGGACCGAAGCTGGCTCTGGCATGCGCCGGAGCACGTTGTCGCCAGCCGGCTCAAGGTGGTGGGCGCTGCCAGCGAAATCGACGAAATTGCCAATGGCAAGGAGCCGATGATTTTGTTCGCGCCGCATTTCTACGGCCTCGATGCCGCAGCCACGGCGCTGACCATGCATACGGCGCGTCCTTCGACCACCATCTACACCACGCAACGCGACCCCCTGATCGACGAGTGGATCAGCGAAGGCCGCAAGCGCTTCGGCAACGTGATCACGCTCAACCGCGTCGACGGCATCAAGCCCATCATCGCGGGTCTGCGAAAAGGAGGGTTGCTCTACCTCTTGCCGGACATGGATTTCGGCCGCGACCAGACTGTGTTCGTGCCGTTCTACGGTGTACAGGCTGCCACCGTGCCGTCGCTCTCGCGCTTCGCGCGGTTGGGGCGCGCCAAGGTGGTGCCGATCGTGTCGAAGCTCGTCAAGGGGGGCTATGAAATCCAGGTGCTGCCCGCCTGGCAGAACTTCCCGACCGATGACGTGATCGCCGATACGACGCTCATGAACGAGCGCTTGCAAGGCTATATCGACACGATGCCGTCGCAGTACTACTGGGTGCATCGCCGCTTCAAGACGCGACCCGAAGGAGAAGCGAGCGTCTATTGAGAGGGCTTTCGAGAGGGATTTCGGTTCCCCTTGACGAAGGCTTCTATTTCGGCGGCGACCCGTTGAGACTGTTCGTGAACGATCCAGTGCGTAGCGCCCGGGATCTTCCTGATGTCGAGGTCCGGCACGTAGTCGTCCAGACCGTCGAGCAGACCCGGCAGGAGCGCTGCATCATCCATGGCCCAGAGCACCAGCGTCGGGGCGCTGACGGTCAAGCGTTCTCTCGGCAGCGTCGGAATCTGTGACGGCTGCCCGGGCATCGGCGGCTTCAGCGGAGTCACGCGGTACAGATTGCACGCCCCGGTCAGGCCGGCGTCCCATACCTCGCGATATTGGTTCTTGACGTCTTCCGTAAGCCAGCCGAAGCCATCGGCGCCGGCCTTCATCAGTTCGAAGAACGGCCACATGCGGCGATAGTCGTCGGCTGAAAGCAGCGTCTCGGCATCGGGTCGTGCAAGGAAGTTCATGTAGGCGCTGGCGGCCTGCTGTGCGGGGTTGTTCTGCAGTTCTCGCATGAACGTGCCCGGGTGCGGCGAATTGATGATGACCAGCTTGCCGAGTTTGTCGGGATGTTGGTTTGCATAGCCCCAGCCAAATGCACCGCCCCAGTCGTGCGCGACGAGCACGTCGATCTTTCCGTCCTTGCTTTCGCTTGCGGCAAGCTCGAAGACGTCCTGCACGAGCAGATGCGGGCGATAGGCCGCCACGTCTTTGGGCGAACTGGATTTCTCGAAGCCCCGAAGGTTTGGCGCCACGCACCGAAAGCCGCCATGCTCGGGCTTCGCGAAGTGCTCGAGCAATTCGTCCCAGATGAAAGCCGCTTCGGGAAAGCCATGCAGGAACAGCATCAGCGGCCGGCCGGGCGCGCCGGTCGCCCTGCAGCTGAGCGTGGTGCCGTTGGGGAGCTGGCGGGCGAAAGTTTCGATCACGGGGTCTCCTTCATTGCGCTTCGTTGAATGTCACGGTTCGTCCGGAGGCAAGAGGAAGAAGGAGTCGCCGTCGCGTCAGGGCCCTTCGTCAGCCGATCCGGCCGACCCAGCCGGTTCGGTCGGCTCGGCAGCATTTGCGTCGCCCGGATGCGCCCACTGCCACAGCAACTCGGCGGCTTCGTCCACCCCTTGCAGCTTCAATGCCGAGAACAGTTTGACCTCGCCGCCGCCGGCTTGCAGTCGCGTAATCGACAGCACCTTCGCTCCGTCGGAGCGCGTGAGCTTGTCGGCCTTGGTGAGCAGCACGAGGAACTTGAGCCCTTGCTCGACCCTCGGCCGGATGACCTCGAGCAGGATCTCGTCCAGTTCGGTGAGGCCGTGGCGCGGGTCGCACATCAGCACGACACCCCGCAGGTTCTCGCGCGTCATCAGATAGTTTCCCATGACGCGCTGCCACCGCAACTTGGCTTCCCTGGGCACTGCTGCGTAACCGTAGCCGGGGAGGTCGGCCAGCACTGCGTCGTCGACCTTCTGCTTGCCGACGCCGAAGAGATTGATGTGCTGCGTGCGGCCCGGCGTCTTGGATGCGAAGGCGAGCCGGGTCTGCTGGGTCAGCGTATTGATGGCAGTCGACTTGCCCGCGTTGGAGCGACCGACGAAGGCGATCTCCGGCAGGTCGAACATGGGCAGGTGCTCCAGCTGCGGAGCACTGGTGAGGAAGTGGGCGGTGTGCAGCCATCCGCGCGCGACACGAACGCGCTCGGCGGTCGCGGCGTCGACGGCGGGCGCCGTGCGGGAATAGGATGCGGCCGGCTTGCGCGGCGGGGTGGTCATCAATGAGCTTTCGTAGCGGGGCGCCATTGTAGAATCGCCGGGTTTTGCGCCATAAATCTAAGCCCCCGATATGAAGTTGTTTGCCCATTTTCTGCTTGCAGCCCTTCTGGGCGCCGCCGCCAATGTCAGCTTCGCGGCTGACGAGCCTGCCGACAAGGCGGCTGCCGAAGCACCCGCCAAAGCGGCCAAGCCGGATCCGGCCAAGGGGGACACCCTCTTCAATACGGCACCTCCGAACAGCCAGAGCTGTGCGTCGTGCCACAACGCCGACGGCAATTCGGCCATTGCGGGCAATCCCAAGCTGGCGCAACAGCATCCCGAATACATCTTCAAGCAGTTGCAGGACTTCAAGTCTGGCAAGCGCAAGAGCGCGATCATGAGGCCCATGGCCGAGCGCCTGTCTGAAGAGGACATGCGCAACATCGCCTGGTTCGTCGGATCCAAGAAGGTCAAGATCGGCTATTCGAAGGAAAAGGACCTCGTAGGCCTTGGCGAAAAAATCTTCCGCGGCGGCCTGGCCGATCGGCAGATTCCGGCCTGCGCCGGCTGCCACAGCCCAGACGGTGCCGGCATTCCCGCGCAATACCCGCGCCTGGGTGGCCAGCATGCCGAGTACACGGTGGCGCAGTTGACCATGTTCCGCGACGGCGGGCGCCTCAATTCGCCGCAGATGAAGGGCGTCACCGCCAAGCTCAGCGATCGCGAAATCAGGGCGGTGGCCGACTACATTGCCGGACTGCGTTGACCCCCTGCGGTTCATCGTGAACTAACCGCCAACAACAAACCCCAAACAGGGCGGGCCGATCCAGACAGGATGGCCCGCCTTTTTGCTTTTCAACGACTTGCTCTCCATGTCAGTTTCCACGCACGGGCTTCGAGTACGACACGGTCCCCAGGCGGTCCGTGCGGCGGTGGAGTTGTTTTCTTCGATGCGCTTTGCGATCGCCTTGCTGACGATCATCTGCACTGCATCCATCATCGGCACCGTGCTGAAGCAGCACGAGCCAATCGGCAACTATGTCAACCAGTTCGGACCTTTCTGGGCGGAGCTCTTTCACACGGCGAAGCTGGACACGATCTACAGCGCCTGGTGGTTCCTGCTCATCCTCACATTCCTGGTCATCAGCACGTCGCTGTGCATCGCGCGCAATACGCCGCGCATCTTTGCGGACCTCAAGACCTACAAGGAAGACATCCGGGCGCAAAGCCTCAAGGCATTCGGCCAGCGCGCCGAAACCGTGCTCGACGAAACGCCTGACGTCGCCGCCAATCGAATCGGGCAACTTCTGGTCAGCGGCGGTTGGAAGGTCAAGCTCCAGCAGCGCGAGGGCAAAGGCTGGATGGTCGCTGCGCGCGCGGGCGGCGCACACAAGCTCGGCTACATCGCCGCGCACAGCGCTATCGTGCTCGTGTGCATTGGCGGCTTGTTCGACGGTGACCTTGTCGTGCGCGCCCAGACCTGGTTCAACGGAAAGAGCGTCTACACGGGCGGCGGACTGATTTCCGACGTTGCACCGCAGCACCGGCTGTCGCCGAACAATCCGACCTTCAGGGGCAACATCCTGGTGCCGGAGGGCGGACAGTCGAGCGTGGCGATCCTGAATCAGGCAGACGGGGTGCTGCTCCAGGATCTGCCCTTTTCGATCGAGCTGAAGAAGTTCATCGTCGACTACTACTCGACCGGCATGCCCAAGCTGTTCGCGAGCGAGGTGGTGCTGCACGATCGCGAGACGGGCAAGGAGATTCCGGCGCGCATCGAGGTGAACCATCCGGCCAGCTACAAAGGCGTCGAGATCTATCAATCGAGCTTCGACGATGGCGGGTCGACCGTGAAGCTCAAGGCCGTCCCCATGGGTGCGGCATCGAAGCCGTTCGAGATCGAAGGCACCATCGGGAGCAGCACGGAGATCACCAACGGCCGCGATCGGCTCACGCTCGAGTACACGGCCCTGCGCGTGATCAACGTCGAGAACTTCGGCGATAGCACTGGCGAGATGACGAGCGGGGCTGACGTTCGCAAGGTCGATCTGCGCGGGGAACTCGAATCTCGCCTTGGCGCCGCCAACAAGACCAACAAGCCGAAAACGTTGCGCAACATCGGCCCGAGCATTGGCTACAAGCTTCGCGACGCCGCCGGTCAAGCGCGCGAATACCAGAACTACATGGTCCCCGTCGACACCGGCGACGGCCACCCGGTCTTCCTGCTCGGCGTGCGTGATCGCCCTGAAGATCCCTTCCGTTATCTTCGCGTGCCCGCCGACGACAAGGGCTCAATGGACGGTTTCGTGCGCATGCGCGAGACGCTCGCGGACCCCAAGGGGCGAGCGCTCGCCATCGACCGCTACATCGAGCGGACCACCGATCCGAAACGTCCCGAGCTGGCGAACCAACTGCGCACGTCGGCCGCGCGCGCGCTCGCGCTGTTCGCGGGCACGGAACGGGCCAAGGCCGATGCGGTGAGCACCGGCGGCTGGCAGGCCATTGCCGAATTCATGGAGGCGAACGTGCCCGAGGCCGAGCGCGAACGCGCGGGCGCGGTGCTGGTGCGCATCCTCAACGATGTGCTCTTTGAAGTGCTCAATGTGAGCCGGGAGAGGGTGAGTCTCGCTCCGCTGCCGCCTGACGAGACCTCGCAGGCATTTCTCACCCAGGCCGTCCTGGCGATCAGCGATGCGCACTTCTATCCCGCCCCGGTGGCGATGATGATGACGGACTTCAAGCAAGTGCAGGCCAGTGTCTTTCAGGTGGCTCGGGCGCCGGGCAAGAACATCGTCTATCTTGGATGCCTGTTGCTGATCATCGGCATTTTTGCGATGCTTTACGTCCGGGAGCGCAGACTGTGGGTCTGGCTGACGAAGGACGGCGTGACGAGACCCGGAACGTCCGCCACCATGGCTTTTTCGGTCAATCGCAAGACCATCGATAGCGATCGCGAATTCGAGCATCTGAAAGACAAGCTGCTCGCCATCAGGAAAGACACGGCGTCATGACTACCACCACCCTCACGCTCAACGACAGCTGGCTGTCGCGCCGAAACACCTTCGACTGGATCTTTGCGGCCCTGGTGGTCGCGGGCGGGCTCTTTGCGTTCTCGCGCTATGCCGGGTCGATGGACTATTACGAAAAGGTGATCCTGGTCGCGGCGATGGTCGCCGGTGTCTGGATCGGCTGGTTCTGGCGGCCCCTGCGGGTGCTCGCCATCGTGGTTGGGTGTGCGACGCTGCTGGCGATCACGTCTTACCAGGGTGATCTGGCGCGTGCCGATTCGGTCTTCTGGCTCAAGTACTTCCTGTCGAGCCAGTCGGCCATCCTGTGGATGAGCGTGCTCTTCTTCATGAGCACGCTGTTCTACTGGATCGGCTTCTTCGGTGGCAAGCAGGGTGACGCCATGGATCTCATCGGCTCGCGGCTGGCCTGGGCCGCTGTGACGATGGCGCTGATCGGCACGATGGTTCGCTGGTACGAGAGCCATCAGCTGGGCCCGGATATCGGCCATATCCCCGTCAGCAACCTGTACGAGGTATTCGTCTTGTTCTGCTGGCTGACGGCGAGCTTCTATCTCTACTTCGAGTCGCGATATCGCACGCGCGCGCTCGGCGCCTTCGTGATGCTGGTGGTGAGCGCCGCGGTGGGCTTTCTGCTTTGGTACACGCTGGTGCGCGATGCCCACGAGATCCAGCCATTGGTACCGGCCCTGCAGAGCTGGTGGATGAAGCTGCACGTGCCGGCCAATTTCATCGGCTACGGCACCTTCTCCCTTGCAGCCATGGTGGCCTTCGCCTATCTGATCAAGGAACAGGCGGATGAGACCCGCTGGTACAAGCTCACGCCTATCTGGCTGCTCGGGGTGGCGCTGTGCTTCGTGCCCGTGGCGTTCCGCCAGCGGGCGCAGGAGGCCGGCGGCAGCTACTGGGTCGGCTATGCCGTGATTTCGGCGCTGATCGCGGCAGGAATCCTGCTCGGCCGCCGCCGCATTGCTGCGCGCCTGCCCGCGAACGAGGTGCTGGACGACGTCATGTACAAGTCCATCACCGTCGGCTTTGCCTTCTTCACCATCGCGACCGTGCTCGGGGCGCTTTGGGCGGCCGACGCCTGGGGCGGCTACTGGAGCTGGGACCCGAAGGAGACTTGGGCGCTGATCGTTTGGCTCAACTATGCGGCCTGGTTGCACATGCGGCTCGTCAAGGGGTTGCGCGGCACTGTGGCCGCTTGGTGGGCCCTTGGCGGACTCGCAGTAACCACTTTCGCGTTCCTGGGCGTCAACATGTTCCTGAGCGGATTGCACAGCTACGGAACCCTGTAGAGCCGTGAATCGGCTTGCCGCGTAACCAGATCGTTGCCGGGAACGAACTCAGTCATGCATACCCATTCTGTCGAAAAGGCGTCCCATGTTGATTCGGTCTCGTGACAACGGCTTTATCCATCCGCATTCGAGCGAAATCACGCCCAAAGGCGTGTACGAAGGCAGGCGTGACACGCTGAAGTGGCTCGCCACCGGCGTAGCGGGCGCCGCGATGGCGTCGTGGGCATCCCGCGAGGCGCTCGCACAGGTCGCCGCACCCGGCAAGCTGGCGCCGCTTCCAAGTGTGAAGTCGACCGTTCCAGGTGCGCAGACCATGGAAAAGCTGACCGACTACAAGGACGTCACCAGCTACAACAATTACTACGAGTTCGGCACCGACAAGGAAGATCCGGTCAAGAACGCGGGCACGCTCAAGACCAAGCCTTGGACGGTGGAAGTCGAAGGCCTCGTCAAGAAGCCGGGCAAGTACGGAATCGAAGACCTGATCAAGCTCAGCGCCCAGGAAGAGCGCATCTACCGGCTGCGTTGCGTCGAAGGTTGGTCGATGGTCATTCCGTGGGTTGGCTACTCTCTGGCCGAGTTGATCAAGAAGGTCGAACCACAGGGCAACGCGAAGTACGTGGAGTTCGTGACGCTCGCTGATCCGAAGACCATGCCCTTTGTCGGCTCGCGCGTTCTCGACTGGCCCTACACCGAAGGCCTGCGCATGGACGAGGCCATGCATCCGCTCACCTTGCTGACTTTCGGCATGTATGGCGAGGTGCTGCCGAATCAGAACGGCGCCCCCGTGCGAATCGTGGTGCCCTGGAAGTACGGCTTCAAGAGCGGCAAATCGATCGTGAAGATCCGCTTCGTCGAAAAAGAGCCCGGCACCGCGTGGAACAAGGCCGCGGCGCAGGAGTACGGCTTCTACTCCAACGTCAATCCCAACGTCGATCACCCGCGCTGGAGCCAGGCGACCGAGCGCCGCATCGGAGACGGCGGCGGCCTGTTCGCCAAGCGGGCGAAGACGCAGATGTTCAACGGCTACGAGGCCCAGGTCGGTCAGTTGTACGCCGGCATGGATCTCAAGAAGTACTACTGAGCGAGCCTGTCGTGAACAAGCTCCTGATGCACCCGGCCGCGAAGCCGGCGGTGTTCGTCGCCTGTCTTCTGCCGTTCGCGTGGTTGTTCTACGGCGCGCTCACCGACGGGCTGGGCGCGAATCCGGCGGAGCACCTCATCCGCTCGACCGGTGACTGGACGCTTCGCTTCATCTGCATCGTGTTGGCCGTGACACCTTTGCGGGTGATCACCAAGACGAACGCGTTGGCGCGTTTTCGCCGGATGCTGGGGCTCTTTGCGTACTTCTATGTTGTTGTCCACCTGTTGAGCTACAGCTGGTTCGACATGGGTTTCGAAGTGCAGGACATCGCCAAGGACATCGCGAAGCGGCCGTTCATCCTGGTGGGTTTCACCGGTTTTGTGCTGCTGACGCCGCTCGCCGCGACATCGTTCAATCGGGCCATCAAGGCGATGGGCGCAAAGCGCTGGCAGGCGCTGCACAGGCTGGTCTATGTGGTCGCAGGGCTTGGCTTGCTGCACTTCTTCTGGATGCGCGCGGGCAAGAACAACTTCTCTGAAGTGTTCGTCTACGCCGGGATCATTGCTGTTCTGCTGGGATGGCGGCTGTGGAACTTCGCCAGCAAGACAAAGCAGAAGCTGGCGCCCTCGGTCGCCCCCCGCGCGCAGTTGAGCAAGTAAGAGTTTTCGGCGGTCTGCGGCGGCGGACGCTCAGTCGCTGAAGCGTTCGCTTCGGAGTTGCTCTTCGACGCTTTCGCGGCGGCGGATCAGTTTCGCGGTTTGTCCGCTGACGAGGACCTCAGCCGCGCGGCCGCGTGTGTTGTAGTTGCTGGCCATTGCCATGCAATAGGCGCCGGCCGAGAGCACAGCCAACAGATCGCCGGCTTCGGTACGCAGGGCACGATCACGCCCGATCCAGTCGCCGCTTTCGCAAATCGGGCCCACCACGTCGTACAGCACGAAAGCACCGTCCTGCCGCTCCGCGACAGGAACGATCTGGTGGAAGGCTTGGTACATGGCCGGCCTCGGCAAATCGTTCATTGCCGCATCGACAATGCAGAAGTTCTTTTCTTCGCCGGGCTTTGTGTAGAGCACCTCCGTCACGCAGACGCCCGCGTTGCCCACCAGCGAACGGCCAGGTTCGACGATGAGCCGACGCCCGCCGAAGCCTCGCGCATCGAGACGGGCCAGCATCTGGCGCCAAAGCGTATCGGCACCGGGGGGTGTATCGCCGTTGTAATCGATGCCGAGCCCACCGCCGAAGTCGAGGTGGTGCAGCTTGATGCCGGTCTTTTCGATAGCCTCGACGAGGTCCAATACACGCTCGAGCGCTTCGAGGTAGGGGGATGTGTCGGTGATCTGCGAGCCGATATGGCAGTCGATGCCGACGACCTGCAATCCCTTGAGAGAAGCCGCGTGCTGATAAATTGCCACTGCCCGGTCGTGGGCGACGCCGAACTTGTTTCCCTTGAGGCCGGTGGAAATGTAGGGGTGCGTCTTCGGGTCGACATTCGGGTTGATGCGCACACTGATGGAAGCGCGGCGCCCCTCTTCAACGGCGACTGCGTTGAGCACGTCGATTTCCGCTTCGCTTTCCACGTTGAAACATGCGATGCCGGCGGCGAGCGCCTGGCGCATCTCAGTGCGCGTCTTTCCGACTCCGGAAAAGATCACCTTGGCGGGATCAGCGCCCGCTGCCAGCACGCGTGCCAGTTCGCCGCCGGAAACAATGTCGAAGCCGCAGCCGGCCTCCGCGAACACGCGCAGCACGCCGAGCGATGAATTTGCCTTGATGGCATAGCAGATCAGCGCGTCGCGACCTTCGAAGCCGCGCTGGTAGGCCGCGAGCGCGTCCAGCATCCATTGCCTGGAATAGACGAAGAGAGGAGTGCCGTGCTCCCGGGCGAGTGCGGAAAGCTTCTGTCCTTCAACATGCAATTCGCCGTCCCTGCGCGCAATGTGAGGGTGGCCGGGGAGTCGTGCGACTTCGCTCACTTGGTATCTCCGTGCGGCGTCGCCGGTGCGTTCGGCGCAGTCGAGTCGTTCAGTGTGGACGGCGGCGGGGCGGCGTTCGTCGGAGGTGTCGATTGTTCTGGCCCAGGGGCGGTCTTTGTCGCCGAGTCGGGCTTTCCAATGCCCGGAAGCAATGCCTGCGGCAGCGTGGCACGCTCCTTCGCGGCGGGATCCGTAGGCAGGTAGAGCGAACCCTTCTGGCCGCAGCCCGTCAAGGCGACCCCAACGAGCGTGAGGCCGACGGCGCTCACTAGAATTTGGCGAACATTCAACATGGCGAAATTGTAATGACCGACCCCGAGTACATGGACCGCGCAGAAGCAGCGCTCGCAGCGATCGAACGTGGTTGCGATCGCATCAACGATTCGACCGATGCAGACATCGACAACCAGCGCGTTGGCGGGATGATCACGATCACGTTTCGCAATGGAAGCCAGTTGATCATCAACCTGCAGAAACCCTTGCAGGAAATCTGGCTGGCCGCGCGTTCTGGCGGTTATCACTACCGCCATGACGGCAGCGCCTGGGTGGACACCAAGACGCGCGAGGAATTCTTCGAGAATCTCTCGCGCGAAGCGACCCTCCAGGCCGGTCAACCTCTGAGGTTCTCCGCCGACTGACGACCCATCATTCGCCCGGCTCGTTCGATTCGGCCGGTTCGACAGGTCAGTTGCGGAACAGGTCGAGGATCTTGCTGCGTTCTTCCGGCGCCGGCGTCGGGCTGATCGGTGCTCCGCTGATTGCTTCCACCGGCTGCGTCGGGCCGCTTTCGACACCCAGCGTCGCAACGCCCCGCCCCGGTGCGTAGTCGTCGTAGTACCACTCGCCGCCCACGTTGACGACACCGGCAGGCGCGGGTACTTCAGCGACTGGAACGCCCTTGATGGCGGTCTCCATGTAGTTGATCCAGATCGGCAGACTCAGGCCGCCGCCGGTTTCGCGATCGCCGAGCTTGCGTGGCGTGTCATAGCCCATCCACGCGATGGCAGCCATTGTTGGCTGGAATCCCGCAAACCACGCATCGAGCGAATCGTTGGTGGTTCCGGTTTTGCCGTAAATGTCCGTCCGCTTGAGCGTAGCCTGCGCCTTGGCCGCCGTGCCGCCGCTCGCCACTGATTGCAGCAGGCTGTCCATGATGTAGGCATTGCGCTGCGGGATCGCTCGCATCGATTCGTTGAGCAAGGGCGGCTGCTTGTCCACCAAGACTTTGTCCTTGTGGTCGGTCACGCGCGTCACGAGATAAGGATTGACGCGATATCCGCCGTTCGCGAACACGGAATAGGCGGTCGCCATCTGCATCGGCGTGACCGAACCGGCACCAAGGGCCATTGGCAGGTAGGCCGGGTGCTTTTCTCGCTCGAAGCCGAAGTTGGTGATCCAGTCCTGTGCGTAACGCGTTCCGATCGATTGCAGGATCCGGATCGACACCATGTTCTTCGACTTCATCAACGCGCGACGCAAGGGCATGGGCCCTTCGAAAGCGCCGTCGTAGTTCTTCGGCTCCCAGGGCTGGCCACCGGTCGTGCCGGCGTCGAAGAACAAGGGCGCGTCGTTGATCACCGTGCTGGGCGTGAAGCCCTTTTCCAGCGCCGCCGAATAGATGAATGGCTTGAAGCTCGAGCCGGGTTGCCGCCAAGCCTGAGTGACGTGATTGAACTTGTTCTTGTCGAAATCGAAGCCCCCGATCATTGCCTTCACGGCCCCGTCGCGCGGGTCCATTGCGACGAAAGCGCCCTCGACCTCGGGCAATTGGGTGATTTCCCATGATCCCTTCGGCGTCTTGACCACGCGGATCACTGCGCCGCGGCGAACCCTGATGTTGGGCGGTGCCTTTTCTGAGAGGCCGGATTGCGCGGGCCTCAGGCCGTCACCCACGATCTGCAAGGTGTCGCCGTTGCTGCGAACCGCGGTGATTTCCTTGGCGTTGGCCTTGAGCACGACCGCCGACATCACATCGCCGTTGTCGGGATGTTCGGCCAGCGCATCGTCCACGGCTTCGTCGAGTTCTTTCGGGTCGTTCGGAAGATCGACGAACTTTTCAGGCCCGCGGTAGATCTGGCGGCGCTCGTAGTCCATGATGCCCTTGCGAAGCGCGCGGTACGCCGCTGCCTGATCGTCCGCCACCAGCGTGGTGTAGACCTTCAGGCCGCGCGTGTAGGTGCTGTCGCCGTATTGCGCATACATCAGCTGCCGAACCGTTTCGGCGACGTATTCGGCATGCAGGCGCGTGGGGTCGGCGGCGTCGCGCAGGTGAAGGTCTTCCTTCTTGGCTTCGGCCGCCTGTTCGGCGGTGATGAAGCCCGCTTCCTGCATGCGGTCGATCACATAGAGCTGCCGGCCGCGTGCGCGCGTCGGATTGTTGACGGGATTGTTCGCGCCCGGCGCCTTCGGGAGGCCCGCCAGCATCGCCGCCTGCGCAATGGTGATGTCCTGCAGGGGCTTGCCGAAATACGCTTCCGACGCAGCCGCAAAACCATAGGCCCGATTGCCCAGATAGATCTGGTTCAGGTAGATCTCGAGGATCTGGTCCTTCGTGAGCAGGTGCTCCAGCTTGAATGTCAGCAAGACCTCATAGATCTTGCGGGTGAGGGTTTTCTCGGAACTCAGGTAGACGTTTCGAGCGACCTGCATGGTGATGGTCGACGCCCCTTGGCTCTTGACGCGATTCATGTTCGCGAGTCCGGCCCGCAGCATGCCTTTGTAGTCGACGCCGCCATGGTCGTAGAAGCGCGCGTCCTCGGCTGCGAGGACGGCATCCTTCATGACCTTGGGAACGGTGGCGATTGGCGTCAGATTTCGGCGCTCTTCGCCGAATTCGCCGATCAGGATGCCTTCGGACGAAAAAACCCGCAGGGGAAGCTTCGGACGGTAATCAGCCAGCTCGGAGATGTCCGGAAGGTTCGGATAAGCGACGGCCAACGCGACGGCAATGACGCAAATGACGGCGATCGCGCCCGCGGCAGCGAGGCCCAGGCACCACAATATGATTCGGATCAACCATTTCAGCCAGGCCGGTCGTTTGGGGGCAGGAGCAGGGGCTTTTGCGGCGCCCTTGGGTCGGGAAGTTTCTGGCATTGAGGCTGTTTGAGTCTTTGAGCATTATAAAAACGCGCTTGATGGAGGCGGAGAGTTCGTATCAGTTAGGACCCAAGTACTCCTATTTGTGACGTAAGTTGCAGATGGGAACTGTTGCGTCGACTTTTGACAACGATTGGTGATGCCGTGAGGGGTTCGTCTCTTGGTTGGCGTACTACCTGCTGCTAGCATGCAACCACACGCAAATTTTTCCAATCGTTACAAACGGACGGATCGAACTTGACAGACTTGGGATCGTTGTTTCGCCGCCAGCCCGCGCCATTGCTCGGGCTGGACGTCAGCTCGTCCAGCGTCAAGCTGGTCGAACTGGGCCGTGACGCGAGCGGCAAGTTGGTGCTGGAGCGATGCGCCATAGAGCCGCTCGAGCGCGGATGGATCACCGACGGCAACGTGGAAAAATTCGATGAGGTGGCGGAGGCCGTGCGGCGCGTCGTGCGCAAAAGCGGCACGCGCACCAAAAACGTCGCGCTTGCTTTGCCGCCGTCTGCGGTAATTACCAAAAAAATAGTCTTGCCGGGTGGAATGAGCGAGCAAGAACTCGAAATTCAAGTCGAGTCCGAGGCAAATCAATACATTCCTTTTTCCTTGGACGAGGTGAGTCTTGATTTCTGCGTCATTGGCCAGAGCGCGAGTTCGGCGGGCGACGTCGAGGTATTGATTGCCGCATCGCGCAAGGAAAAAGTGCAGGATCGCCAGGGCTTGGCTGAAGCGTCGGGCCTCAAGGCGGTGATTCTGGATGTTGAATCCTACGCATCGCGTTTGGCGACTGCGCGCCTCATCGAGCAACTTCCCGGTCAAGGTCGTGACGCCGTCGTCGCATTGTTCGAAGTAGGTGCCTTCACGACCAGCATGCAGGTCCTGCGCAACCAGGAAGTGCTGTATGACCGGGACCAGGCATTCGGCGGCGCTCAGCTCACCCAGCTCATTGTTCGCCAATACGGCTTTTCCGCAGAGGAAGCCGAAGCCAAGAAGCGAAGCGGCGATCTGCCCGAAGATTACGGCTCGGGCGTGCTCAAGCCCTTCGTCGCCAGCATCGCCCAGGAAATTGCCCGGGCGCTGCAATTCTTCTTCACGAGCACACCGCACAACCGCGTCGACTACGTGCTGTTGGCCGGCGGCTCGGCATCGCTCCCCGGCCTGACCAGCGCGGTCACGCGCCAGACTTCGTTCGCTTGTTCGCTCGTCAATCCTTTCGACGGAATGGAAATTGGCAGCGGGATCCGGGAAAAGAAGGTGCGCCGTGAAGCGCCCTCCTACCTGACATCGTGCGGCTTGGCGATGCGGAGGTTCCTGCAGTGATCCTCATCAACCTGCTCCCTCACAGGGAAGCTGCGCGCAAGCGTCGTCGAGAGACTTTTTACGCGACGCTGGGGCTTGCCGCCATTTTGGGCGCGGTGCTCGCCGGCGGGACTTACCTCTGGTACCAGGCCCAGATATCAGGCCAGCAGGCCAAGAACAGCCTGCTGCAAACCTCCATCACCAAGCTCGAAACCGAAATCAAGGAAATTTCGACCCTGCAAGCTGAAATCGCAGCACTGCGCGCGCGGCAGCAGGCGGTCGAAGATCTGCAGGGCGATCGAAATATGCCGGTGCACTTGCTCAACGAGCTTGTGAGGCAACTTCCTGACGGCGTGTACCTGACGAACATGAAGCAGGACAACCAGACGGTGACCCTGCAAGGCATGGCGCAGTCCAACGAGCGCGTGTCCGAGTTGCTGCGCAATCTTGGCAACAACAGTCCATGGCTCGTCAAGCCGGAACTGATCGAGATCACATCGGGCAGTGTCAGCCTGAGCCCGCGCGACCAGCGACGAGTAGCGAACTTCACGATGCGCATCGGCCTCAAACGGCCCACCGATGCGCAGAAGCCCGCGGCCAGCAAGCCCGCGGCCGGCAAGCCTGCGGCACCAGCAACAACAGCAGCACCAGCAGCCAAGGGTTAGGCGTTCATCATGGCAACTAAACGCTCTTCCCAAAAGTTCGACGTGGGCGCCGCAGTGCAGCGCCTGGGCCGGCAATTCCAGGGACTGAATCCGAACGATCCTTCGGTATGGCCGCCTGTGCCTCGCTATGCGCTGTGTGTGGCCGTCGCCGCAGCCGTGTTGGCAGCTCTGTGGTTTGTCTGGCTGACCAATTCGAACGACGAGCTCGAAGCGGCGCGTGCAAAGGAAGTCACTCTCCGTGCCGATTACCAGAAGAAGGTCGCGCAAGCGGCCAACCTCGAACTGCTCAAGAAGCAGCGCGAACAGGTCCAGCAATACGTCACGCTGCTTGAAAAGCAATTGCCGAGCAAGGCTGAAATGGATGCCCTGCTTTCCGACATCAATCAGGCGGGGCTTGGCCGCAGCCTTCAGTTCGAACTGTTCCGGCCCGGGCAGATTTCGGTGAAGGACTACTACGCCGAACTGCCGATCGCTGTGCGCGTGACCGGTCGCTACCACGACATGGGTGCATTCGCGGCCGACGTCGCGAACCTCTCGCGCATCGTGACCCTGAACAATCTTTCCGTGACTCCGCAAAAAGACGGGGCCCTTGTCATGGATGCCACTGCGCGGACCTACCGCTATCTGGATGAGGAAGAGCAAAACATGCAGAAGCGTGCGGCGGCGGGGGCAAAGAAGAAATGAGAACGCTCGGTTTTCTGGGTCTCTGTGTCGCCGCGGCGGTCCTGAGCGGCTGCATGGGGTCCGAACAAGAGGATCTGCAGCGCTGGATGGACGAGCAGCGCGCGCAGGTCAAGCCGACCGTGCCTCCGATCACGGAGCCCAAGAAGTTCACTCCGCAAGCCTATACGGAAGGCAGCGCCGTCGAACCGTTCGACATGCAGAAGCTGACGCAGGCGCTGCGTCGCGACTCCAGCCAGCCCAGCACCTCCGCACTCATCGCTCCGGAATTGACCCGCCGCAAGGAAGCGCTGGAAGCATTCCCGCTCGATTCGATGTCGATGGTGGGAAGCCTGAATCGCAATGGCCAACCGGTCGCGTTGATCAGTGTCGACAAGTTGCTCTATCAGGTCCGGGTCGGCAACTACCTCGGACTCAATTACGGGCGCATCACCCATATCAGTGAAACCGAACTCGGCTTGCGTGAAATCGTGCAGGACGCCGCCGGTGAATGGATCGAACGCGTGGCGACGCTGCAGTTGCAAGAGAGGACGAAATGAACCAAGAAAAATCAATGCTTGCGCAGTGGCTGCGCGCTGCCGGCGCGGCCGTGCTGGCCCTCAGTGCCGCTGCCGTCGTCCATGCCCAGAACGCGATCGAGTCGGTCACGAGTTCGATGCAGTCCGGTTCGGAGGTCGTCCGGATCGACTTCACGCAACCGCTGGCTGCGCCGCCGACCGGCTTTGCCATCCAATCGCCGGCACGCGTCGCGCTCGATTTTCCGGGCGTCACCAATGCCATCGGACGCTCGGCCGTCGAAGTGAACCAGGGCAACCTGAAGTCCGTCAATGTGGTTCAGGCTGGCGAACGCACGCGTCTGGTCCTTAACCTGAAGCAGGCGACGGCGTACAAGACCGAAATCCAGGGCAAGTCGCTCCTGGTGTCGCTCGAGCCCGTCGCTGGCGCGGCCCTGGCGACCACCATGGCGCAGTCGACCTTTGCGGAAAACCGCAACCGGGACATGCTGCCTCTTCGAGACGTCGATTTCCGGCTCGGATCCGATGGCACCGGTCGCGTGATTGTCGATCTTGCCAACAACCAGGTTGGCGTGGACATCCGCCAGCAAGGCAAGAACCTGGTCGTCGAGTTCACCAAGTCGACCCTGCCGGAAGGCTTGCGTCGCCGGCTCGACGTTTCCGATTTCGGAACGCCCGTTCAGTTGGTGACGACGCAGCAAGTCGGCGATCGCGTGCGCATGACCATCGAGCCCAAGGGCGAGTGGGAGCACAGCGCCTACCAAAGCGAAAACCAGTTCGTCGTTGAAGTTCGTCCACGCAAGGTCGACCCGACCAAGCTGACCCAGGGTGTTGGCTACAGCGGCGAAAAACTGTCTCTGAACTTCCAGAACATCGAGGTGCGGTCGCTCCTCCAGGTGATTGCCGATTTCACGAACTTCAACATCGTGACGTCAGATTCGGTCACCGGTGCGCTGACGCTTCGCCTGAAGGATGTTCCATGGGATCAGGCGCTGGACATCATCCTGCAGGCCAAGAACCTCGGCATGCGCAAGAACGGCAGCGTCCTCTGGATTGCTCCGAAGGATGAGATCAACGCCAAGGAAAAGCTTCAGTTCGAAGCCGAGAACGCCATCCAGAACCTGGAGCCGCTGCGCACGCAGTCCTTTCAGCTCAACTACACCAAGGCAGTTCAGATTGCGCAGGGCCTGACCGGCACGGGTTCGGGCAGCGGTGGTGGCGGCGGTACGGCGACGCGAATCCTGAGCCCTCGGGGCAGCGTGCTCGCCGAAGCACGGACGAACCAGATCTTTGTGTCCGACATCCCCTCGCGCCTGGCGCAGGTGGCCGAACTGATCCAGAAACTGGACGTGCCTGTTCGCCAGGTGCTGATCGAGGCGCGCATCGTCGAGGCGACCGACACGTTCGGTAAGTCGCTCGGCGTCAAGCTCGGCGGCGGCATCATCAACACCAACGGCACAGTTGGAGCCAACCCCATCGTCACGCCGAATCCGGTCGTGAATGGCGTGTTCCAGAACCAGCCAACGGCAACGACGGTTTTCACGAATTCCAATTTCGTGAACCTGCCTTCGACGGGTGTTGCAGGCAACGGAAATGCGGCTGGAACCTTCGCGATTTCGCTGTTCAATTCGAGCTTGTCGAGAATTCTGAATCTGGAAATCTCCGCACTTGAAGCTGACGGAAAGGGCAAGGTCGTGTCGAGCCCACGTGTCGTGACGGCCGATCAAACCAAGGCTTTGATCGAACAGGGTACGGAACTCCCGTACCAGGTCGCGACATCCAGCGGTGCCACTTCCATCGCTTTCCGCAAGGCCAACCTGAAGCTCGAGGTGACGCCGCAAATCACCCCGGAAGGCAACATCATCCTGACGCTCGACGTCAACAAGGACACCGTCGGCCAAAACACAACGGCTGGTTTTGCCATCAACACCAAGCACGTTCAAACCGAGGTGCTCGTTGAAAACGGCGGCACCGTGGTGATCGGCGGTATTTTTGAATTGACGGAAGCGACCGATGAATCGCGCATCCCGGTCCTCGGCGAAGTGCCTTACGTCGGAGCGCTTTTCCGTACGCGAAATCGCACGGCGAACAAGACTGAATTGCTGGTCTTTATTTCGCCCAAGATGATCACCGACCGCAATGCGGCTCGCTGACAATTTAATTCACCATATCACGTGACACGTGACACGAAATCTGAGGGAACTGATGAGATATAGGAAATTCCTGGCTGTCGCTTTGATGGCCGGCGCATTGATTTCGTGTGGTGGTGGGGGCGGCAGCCCCGGCCTGCCACCCGTGGCGAATACCGGTACAGGTACCGCCCCCGGCGGCTCAACTGGTCAACCGGCAACGCCTGCGCCGAAAGTCTCGGTCGATGTGTTCAATGGAAGTGGAAGTTCCACTTCCAGCATCTCTGGCGTGGAAATCGCCCAGGTCAAGGCGGTGTTGAAGGACTCCCAGGGGGCTGCGGTACCAGGCGCGATCGTTACCTTCAGCGAAACTGGCGGCTCGCTTCTCACCTATTCACCGTCCTCCAAGACCGCTCTGACGGATGCCACGGGGACCGCCGTGGTGGAAATCCGCGCTGCGTCTGCGGCGAATACCGGCGCCACAGCTGTTTCCGCGGGCGCGACAGTCGGGACGACCGCGGTCACCGCGCAGAAGGCCATAGCCATTACGAGCGCGCCTTCCAGCGGTACGACCGATCCGCAACTCCTGGCGACGGCAATCAACTTCCTGGATGTCAATCCTTCGGACAGTTCTATTGTCCTGAAGGGTTCGGGCGGCAATGGCCGGCTTGAGTCCGCAACCCTTCGCTTCCGGATCGTGGACTCGAACAACAGTCCGGTCAAAGGTGCTGGTGCGACCTTCTCCGTTACCCCCGCGGCGGACGTGACGTTGAACATCCCAACTGCCACAAGCGATTCCGACGGAGTGGTGGTGACCACTGTTTCCTCGAAAACGGTCCCGACTGCCGTTGTCGTCAAAGCCACGATCAACGGCAAGACAGTCAGCACCCAGTCTGATCAGTTGACTGTGACCACCGGTGTCGCGACCCAAGAGGGCTTTGACATGTCGGCGAGCAAATACAACCTGAACCTCAACAAGACGGGTGACAAATCCACAGTCACGATCCGGGTTCGGGATGCACATGGCAACCCCGTGTCAGACGGCCTTCCGATCGTCGTGACTGCGGACTACGGCGTGGTTGGCACGTCCACTCGCGGTGGTTGTGTCACATCGGGCGGCGCGTGTTCGGTTGACTATCTTGTCCAGGATCCGCGGCCCGCTGATGGCGTGCCGGCCACGGTGACCGCGTCGACTGCACTCGGTGATGGCACGCCGATCGGCAAGTCGCTGTCCTTCCGCATGGTTGATGCAGGATTGCTCAATGTGTTTAGTGCAAGTACCGGCGGGACCGTGGTCGCACAGGTGTTCAAGAACGCGTGCGCCGCTGAGACGTTCTCTGCGTTCGTGGGCACTCCGGCGAATTTCCCACCCGCGGCCGGAACGACGATCACCCTCAAGCCGGTGACTGCCGGGTTGACGGCCAAGCTGATCTCGGCGTCACCGGTGACGGATCAACTCAGCGTGGTCCCAAGCCGTATTTCGATGGACTTCCAACTGGATCTGAGCGCTTTGACGACGAATCCTTGCGCTCCCGCCGGCTCCACCCCGACTACGGCTTCGTTCGACGTCGAATTCGCGGCCGACGGAATCGTCTCGTCGCGTCGCCTGACGGTGAACTACCTGAGGTAGTAGTACCAGGCAGGGGCGGCATCATTGCCGCCCTGGGGCCTCCGGCTGCCTCGGCACCCGGAGGCCTTTGTACGTTCGGCTTCCGGTCAATTGGGATGCTATCTTTTGCATCTACTATGCGAACCATCTTGCGCTCATACTTCCAGAGTCCCGGCAGCCCGTCGCTTCAGTCCGCGATGGATGAATAGCATGGCGGTTGCACTCGTCGGCTTGCCTGGCGCCGGAAAATCCGCAGTGGGTCGACGCCTCGCCCAGCGCCTTGAACTGCCCTTCATTGACAGCGACCATGTGATCGAGGAGCGGATCGGTTGCTCGATCCGGGACTTTTTCGAACGTGAAGGGGAGGCCCGTTTCCGTGAACTGGAGCAGACGGTTATCGCAGAATTGGCAGCGACGCCGTACGGTGTGGTCGCGACCGGCGGCGGCTCCGTATTGCGCGAGATCAACCGTATCCAGCTGCGGAAGGGTTTCCACGTCATTTATCTGCGCTCAGCGCCCGAGGACCTCTTTCGCAGGTTGCGCCATGACGTAAAGCGCCCGTTATTGCAAGTGGCAGATCCTCTGGGCCGCTTGCGTGAGCTTTATGGAGCACGCGACCCGCTCTACCGCGAAACCGCACACGACGTGGTCGAAACAGGCCGCCCTACTGTGGCCATGCTCGTCAACATCATCGTCATGCAACTCGAACTCGCGGGCATCGTTTCGCCGGGCGCAGAAGGCGATCTTCCGGACTGAGTCGGCCAGCGGCGGCATGGACCTAAACTCGGGGTCATGCGATTGTCCGTCCCCCCTGAAAGCGTTGAGATCCACCTCGGCGAGCGCAGCTACCCCATATTCATCGGCAGCGAGCTGCTCGAAGACCCGCACAGTTTCGCGGCGTTGCCCGCAGCAGCAACGGCCCTGATCGTCACCAACACCACTGTGGCGCCGCTTTATGCCACTGCCCTGCGTGATGCACTGGCCGAACGCTACCCCTCCGTGCACGTCCTCGAACTCCCCGACGGCGAGGCACACAAAGACTGGCAAACGCTCAACCTGATCTTCGACGCACTGCTGTCTCACGGGAGCGATCGCAAGACGGTATTGTTCGCGCTCGGCGGTGGCGTGGTGGGCGACATGACAGGCTTTGCCGCCGCGAGCTACATGCGCGGCGTCCCGTTCGTCCAGGTACCGACCACTCTGCTCGCCCAGGTCGACTCATCGGTTGGCGGCAAGACCGCCATCAATCATCCGAGGGGCAAGAACATGATCGGCGCGTTCTACCAGCCGCAGCTCGTGTTGTGCGACTTGGCAACGCTCGCGACTTTGCCGGCCCGCGAACTCAGCGCCGGGCTGGCGGAAGTCATCAAGTACGGCCCGATCTATGACATGGAGTTCATGTCGTGGATTGAAGCGAACATCGACGCTCTGGTGGCGCGCGAACCCGCTGTACTGGCGCTCGCCGTCAAGCGGAGCTGTGAGATCAAGGCCGCAGTCGTCGGCCAGGACGAGCGGGAGACCGGGCTTCGCGCGATCCTGAACTTCGGCCACACCTTCGGGCATGCCATCGAATCCGGCCTGGGGTATGGAGAGTGGCTGCACGGCGAAGCCGTCGGCTGCGGGATGGTGATGGCCGCGCACCTGTCGCAGCGCCTTGGCGGCGTCGACGCCGCTTTTGTGCGGCGGTTGACGGCACTGATCCAGAAGGCCGGCCTTCCGGTGGTCGCGCCGGCGCTTGGCGCAGATCGCTATCTGGAACTGATGCGCATCGACAAGAAGTCCGAGGCCGGCGAGATTCGCTTCGTCGTGATCGACAAGCCGGGATCGGCTGTGATGCGCAGCGCCCCCGATGCGATGGTGCGAGAGGTGATCGCGCATTGCAGCGCACACTGAGCGGCACCGCCGCAGCCGAAGTGAGCCTCGCTCCTTACGCAAGCCATGCCGCGCACTCGCGCGGGCGCAGGTATGCCGAAGCGCCCGCACCGACGCGGGACGCGTTCCAGCGCGACCGCGACCGCATCGTGCATTCGACGGCGTTCCGGCGGCTGGTCTACAAAACCCAGGTGTTCCTCAACCACGAAGGGGATCTGTTCCGGACGCGGCTGACTCATTCGATCGAGGTGGCTCAACTTGCGCGATCGATTGCCCGCGCGCTTCGACTCAATGAGGATCTGGTCGAAGCCATCGCGCTGGCGCACGATCTGGGGCACACGCCATTCGGCCATGCGGGGCAGGATGCGCTCGATGCATGCATGCAGCATCACGGCGGTTTCGAGCACAACCTGCAGAGCCTTCGCGTGGTGGACGAACTGGAGCATCGATATCCGCAGTACGACGGCCTGAATCTCAGCTTCGAAACCCGTGAAGGCATTCTCAAGCACTGCTCGCGTGCCAACGCCGAGCGGATCGAGGCTCAGGAACCCGGCGGCGTCGCGCGACGTTTTTGCGATCGCACGCAGCCGAGCCTCGAGGCGCAGCTTTGCAATCTCGCGGACGAGATCGCCTACAACGCGCACGACATCGATGATGGCGTGAGGTCGGGCCTGATCGGCATCGAGCGGCTGAGCGAAGTCGCGCTCTTCGACCGGTACCGCCGCCAAACGTTGGACGAATATCCGGAGCTGCAAGGCAGGCGAGTCCTCTACGAAACCATCCGGCGCATGCTCAGCGATCAGGTCTACGACGTCATCGATGCGACGACGGCGGCCCTGGAATCGACTGCGCCTTCGGATGCCGACGCGGTGCGCAAGGCGCCGCCCTTGGTGTTGTTCAGCAAAGCGATGCGACTGGAGTCCACCGAACTCAAGCGTTTTTTGTATCGCAATCTCTATCGGCATCCGCGCGTGATGCAAACGGCCAATCAGGCGCAGGACGTCGTCCGATCGCTCTTCGCTGCCTATGTCAACGATGCCGCCCTGATGCCCGAAGCCTATGCCGCGCGCGACGACCGGTACCGCGCGGTGGCGGACTATATTGCCGGCATGACCGATCGATTTGCGATCCGCGAATACGAGCGCCTCACTGGGCAGCGGTGGACCGAATGACGACGCCTGGCCGAGCCGGAACACGCATACCCGCCGCCGCACTGGCGGTGATTGCCGCGGGCGTCGCCGCCGCGTTGCACCTTGGCAAGCTTCCGCCGGCAGTCCCGGCTCTGCAACTCGACCTCGGCATCGGTTTGGTCGAAGCCGGGTTCCTGCTTTCGCTCGTGCAGGTCGCCGGCATGACGCTCGGCCTTTTCGTCGGCCTGGCGGCGGATGCCATCGGGCTCCGGCGGAGCATGCTGACCGGACTGATCGTCGTCACCCTCGCCAGTTTGCTGGGCGGCGCGGTCGGAGTCTGGGCTGGTGACAAGTCGCAGGCGCTGCCGTTGTTGTTTGCGCTTCGGGCGATCGAGGGATTCGGCTTTCTGCTCGCGGCAATGCCTGGGCCCGGGCTGATCCGGGCTTTGTCGCCCGCCAGCGCAGAAAAGGCTGCGATGGGTTTGTGGGGCGCCTACATGCCCATCGGCGTGGCGCTGGCGCTGCTTGTCGGGCCGGCGCTGATCTCGCGCGTTGGCTGGCAGGGCTGGTGGTGGACGCTATCGTGCGTCTCCGCGGCCGCGGCCATCTGGGTGGCGCTGGTGGTTCCTCGCGACAGCGCCCGACGACCGGCGGCGAGCGCATCGACAGAGCCCTGGACGGCGCGATTGCGTGTCACGGCGGGCGCCAGCGGGCCGTGGACGCTCGCGCTGGCTTTCGCGGTGTACTCGTCGCAATGGATGGCCGTGATCGGTTTTTTGCCGGCCATCTATGTCGAAGCAGGCGTTCCGGCGACATGGACTGCGGCGTTGACGGCGCTTGCCGCCGCAATGAACATCGTCGGCAATGTGACGGGTGGGCGGCTGCTGCAGCGCGGGGTGGCGCCTGATCGATTGCTGCGGTGGGGCTTCGTCGTGATGGCGCTCGGAAGTGTTGCGGCGTTCGCGCAAATCGGCGGCTCGCACGACGCGCTCGGCCTTCCTCCCGCGCTGCGCTACCTGGCAGTTTGCATGTTCTCGCTCGGCGGGGGCGTGGTGCCGGCGACGTTGTTCATGCTCGGCGTGCGGCTCGCTCCTGGGCCATCGACGGTGTCGACGACGATCGGGCTGATGCAGCAGGCGTCGTCGCTGGGCCAGTTCATCGCGCCGCCAGTCGTCGCGTGGATCGCGCACCGCGCAGGCGGCTGGCAGTGGACCTGGGTGGTCACATTGGCCTGCTCACTGGCGGGCCTCGCATTCGCCGCCAGGCTTTCGCCGGCAGTTCCGCGTACGGAAGCGGCATGAGATGAGCGCTCCCAGGGTCGTGTCACCTTTACAGGCCGAGGCGGATACGCGCCGATGGCTCGAGCGCGCCGTGATCGGGCTCAACCTGTGCCCGTTTGCCAAGGCGGTGCATGTCAGGGGCCAGATCCACTATTCGGTCTATCTGCCCGACAGCGACTCCGAACTCATCGACGTGCTGCTTGTCGAAGCCGAAGCGCTTTGCGCCATGGCCGCCGCCGAGCGCGACACCACACTCTTGATTGCACCGAATACCTTGGCAGATTTTCTCGATTTCAATGACTTTACCGCCCGCGCCGAGCGGCGGCTGGCGCGCGAAGGCTATGGTGGCGAATTCCAGTTGGCCAGTTTCCATCCCCAGTTTCAGTTCGCCGGCACCGCTGCGGACGACATCACCAACTCGACCAACCGCGCGCCGTACCCGACCTTGCATCTCCTGCGCGAAGACAGCGTAAGCCGCGCGGTTGAAGCCTTTCCTGACGCGGAAGCCATCTTTGGCCGCAACATCGAGACGCTGGAAACGCTGGGCGCCGAGGGATGGCGCGCGCTGGACGTCGGGCCGGGAGGGGCGGGGCGATGAACAAGACAGCAAAAACCTCCAAGGCTGAAGCCGACGTGTTGAACGAACTGCGCCCGGGGCAATCGGTGGAGCTTTTGAAGGAACTGCACATCCTCACGCGCGAAGGCCGGCTCAATCAGGATTCGAGGCGCAAGCTCAAGCAGGTCTATCACCTCTTCCAGTTCATCGAAAAGCTGCTGCATGAACTGCCCGCAGAAGGCGCGCAAGCCACGCTGGCCGATCACGGCGCGGGCAAGTCGTACCTCGGATTCATCATCTACGACTTGTTCTTTCGTGCGCGAGAGGGCGGTCACGTCTACGGCATCGAAACTCGGGCGGATCTCGTCGACAAATCACGCGCGCTCGCCGAGCGGCTGCAATTCAGTCGCATGTCGTTTCTCAACCTGACGGTGGCGGAATCTGCGGCATCTGCCGCCTTGCCGCCCCGCATCGACGCGGTGACCGCGCTGCACGCTTGCGACACAGCCACCGACGACGCGATCGCTTTCGGACTCGCGAAAGAGGCGCGCTTCATGGTGCTTGTGCCTTGCTGCCAGGCGGAGATTGCTGCGTGTCTGCGCCAGACGAAGGCGCTGGCGTTGTCGCGTACGCCACTGGCCGAGTTGTGGCGTCATCCGCTGCACACGCGCGAGATTGGCAGCCAACTCACCAACGTGTTGCGCTGCCTGTACCTCGAAGCCAATGGGTATCAGGTCACCGTCACCGAACTGGTGGGCTGGGAACACAGCATGAAGAACGAGCTGATCATCGCGCGCCACACGGGGCAACGAAAGGCCAGTGCGGCGGCGCGCTTGCGGGACCTGCTGGGCGAGTTCGGTCTCGAGTCGCTGATGGAGACACGCTTCAGGCTTTCCTGAGTCGTTCATCCTCCATATTCGCGCCATGGCAAGACTGCCCCGCCTCACGCTGGCCGACCAGCCGCATCACATCATCCAGCGTGGCAACAATCGACAAGTTGTCTTCGTCGATCGGGCGGACCACGAAATGTTTTTGGCCCTCGCCGGGGAGAACGCCATCGCTTCGGGCGTCGCCCTTCATGCCTACGTGCTGATGGACAACCATTTCCATCTCCTGGCGACGCCATCGACCGCCGAAGCGCTGCCGCAATGGATGCAGGCGATCGGCAGGCGCTACGTTCGGTATTTCAACGACAGGCACGGCCGCTCTGGCACCTTGTGGGAAGGGCGCTACAAGTCGACCTTGATCCAGACGGATCGCTATCTGCTGGCATGCATGGCGTACATGGACCTGAACCCCGTGCGCGCCGGCATCGTCGAGGACGCGCGAGACTATCCGTGGTCAAGTTACGGCCACTATGCGGGCCTGCGCCACGACAAGCTGGTCACGCCGCATTCGCTCTATTGGGCGCTGGGGAACACGCCGTTCGCTCGAGAAGCCGCGTATGCCGAATTGGTGCGCAGAGGCGTTTCGAGTGTCGATCAGGCAATGCTGACGGACGCCACACTCCATGGTTGGGCGGTCGGCGACGGCGGTTTTCTGGAGTCGTTACAAAAAACGACAGGCCGTCGGACGCACAAAGGCCGTCCGGGACGTCCGCGGGCGACGCGCGGACATTGATGGACCGGCTGCACGCTGCGCCAGCCGGTGATCGAGCGCTATGCTTTTTGATGTGTCCCCGATTAATAAAAAAACGGAACCGTCGCCGGTAAATATTGATCTGACCCCCTTTAAACTGTTTGGCATTATTTGTGCAAAGCAATATGCTCCTTTTCCCTGCGAAAACTGAAGGAGCACGCCCATGACGACGGCTGCCGAGATCGAGCATCTCCAACAACACGGTCTTTATTCCGCCGCTGACGAGCACGACGCGTGCGGCGTTGGCTTCGTGGCCCATATCAAGGGCGAAAAGAGCCATGCCATTGTGTTGCAGGGCCTCAAGATACTTGAGAACCTGGACCACCGCGGCGCAGTAGGCGCTGACAAACTGATGGGCGATGGCGCGGGGATCCTGATCCAGCTGCCGGACCTGCTGTACCGCGAAGAGATGGCAAAGCAGGGCGTCACGCTTCCCCCTCCTGGCGAGTACGGCGTCGGCATGATCTTTCTGCCCAAAGAGCACGCCTCGCGCGAAGCCTGCGAGCAGGAAATGGAACGCGCCATCAAGGTCGAAGGCCAGGTCCTGCTGGGCTGGCGTGATGTGCCGGTCAACCGCGACATGCCGATGTCGCCCAACGTGCGCGCCAAGGAGCCGCTGTTGCGTCAGGTCTTCATCGGCCGTGGCAACGACGTCATCGTGCAGGACGCGCTGGAGCGGAAGCTCTATGTGATCCGCAAGACCGCCAGCGCCAACATCCAGCGCCTGAAGCTCAAGCACAGCAAGGAATACTACGTTCCGAGCATGTCGAGCCGCACGGTGGTCTACAAGGGTCTGCTGCTCGCCGATCAGGTCGGCACCTACTACCTCGATCTTCAGGACAAGCGTTGCGTCTCGGCCCTGGGCCTGGTGCACCAGCGTTTCTCGACCAACACCTTCCCCGAGTGGCCGCTCGCGCACCCGTATCGCTACGTGGCGCACAACGGCGAGATCAACACTGTCAAAGGCAACTACAACTGGATGAAGGCGCGCGAAGGCGTCATGTCTTCGCCAGTACTGGGCGCCGACTTGCAGAAGCTCTATCCGATCAGCTTTGCCGGCCAGTCTGACACCGCGACCTTCGACAACTGCCTCGAACTGCTCACCATGGCTGGCTATCCGATCAGCCAGGCCGTGATGATGATGATCCCCGAGCCGTGGGAACAGCACGCCACCATGGATCCGCGTCGCCGCGCGTTCTATGAGTACCACGCCGCGATGCTGGAGCCGTGGGATGGCCCGGCTTCGATCGTCTTCACGGACGGCCGGCAGATCGGCGCTACGCTCGACCGCAACGGCCTGCGTCCCTCGCGCTACTGCGTGACGGATGACGATCTGGTCATCATGGGTTCGGAATCCGGCGTGCTGCCCGTGCCTGAACAGAAGATCGTCCGCAAGTGGCGTCTTCAGCCGGGAAAGATGTTCCTCATCGACCTCGAGCAAGGCCGCATGATCGACGATGAGGAAGTCAAGGCGACCCTCGCGAACAGCAAGCCGTACAAGCAATGGATCGAAAACCTGCGCATCAAGCTCGACAGCGTCGAGGCTGAGACGGTGCAGCCGCCGTCGAGCCAGGTGAGCCTGCTCGACCGCCAGCAAGCGTTCGGCTACACGCAAGAGGACATCAAGTTCCTGATGAGCCCGATGGCCGCGGCAGGCGAAGAGGGCATCGGGTCGATGGGCAACGACAGCCCGCTGGCCGTGCTCTCAAACAAGAACAAGCCGCTCTACAACTACTTCAAGCAGTTGTTCGCGCAGGTGACGAACCCGCCGATCGATCCGATCCGCGAAGCCATCGTGATGTCGCTCGTGTCCTTCATCGGACCGAAGCCGAACCTGCTGGACATCAACCAGGTCAACCCGCCGATGCGGCTCGAAGTGAGCCAGCCAATCCTCGACTTTGCCGATATGGCCAAGCTGCGCGACATCGGCAAGTACACGCAGGGCAAGTTCAAGAGCTATACGCTCGACATCACCTATCCGCTCGGCTGGGGCGAAGAAGGCGTCGAAGCCAAGCTGGCCTCGCTCTGCGCGGAAGCCGTCGATGCAATCAAGGGCGGACACAACATCCTGATCGTGAGCGACCGCGGCGTGAGTCCCACGCAAATCGCCATTCCAGCGCTGCTGGCGTTGTCGGCGATTCATCAATACCTCGTTCGCGAGGGACTGCGCACCACGGCGGGCCTCGTCGTCGAGACAGGTTCTGCGCGCGAAGTTCATCACTTCGGCGTGCTCGCCGGCTATGGCGCGGAAGCCGTGCATCCCTACCTGGCGATGGAAACACTCGCCGCGATGCATGAAGACCTCTCAGGCGACCTGAGCGCAGAAAAGGCCATCTACAACTACGTCAAGGCGGTGGGCAAGGGCCTGTCGAAGATCATGTCGAAGATGGGTGTCAGCACCTACATGAGCTACTGCGGCGCCCAGTTGTTCGAAGCCATCGGCCTCAACAGCGAAACGGTCGAGAAATATTTCACCGGCACTGCGAGCCGCGTCGAAGGCATTGGCGTGTTCGATATCGCCGAAGAGGCGATCCGCATGCACAAGGCGGCTTTCAGCGATGACCCGGTTCTCTCGCGCATGCTCGACGCTGGCGGCGAATACGCTTGGCGCACGCGTGGCGAAGAGCACATGTGGACGCCCGACGCGATCGCCAAGCTGCAGCACAGCACCCGCGCCAACAACTTCAACACCTACAAGGAATACGCGCAGATCATCAACGACCAGAACCGCCGTCATCTGACGTTGCGCGGTCTGTTCGAGTTCAAGATCGATCCGGCCAAGGCGATTCCGGTGGACGAGGTCGAATCGGCAGCGGAGATCGTCAAGCGTTTTGCCACAGGTGCGATGTCGCTCGGCTCCATCAGCACCGAAGCGCATTCGACGTTGGCTGTGGCGATGAACCGCATCGGCGGCAAGAGCAACACCGGCGAGGGTGGCGAAGACCCGGCCCGCTATCGCAACGAGCTCAAGGGCATTCCGATCAAGGTCGGCGACACGCTCAAGAGCGTGATCGGCGAGGCGAACGTCGAGGTGGACCTTCCGCTGAAGGACGGTGACTCGCTGCGTTCGAAGATCAAGCAGGTCGCGTCCGGCCGCTTCGGCGTGACGGCCGAGTACCTCTCGTCCGCCGACCAGTTGCAGATCAAGATGGCCCAGGGCGCCAAGCCCGGTGAAGGCGGCCAATTGCCAGGCGGCAAGGTGTCCAACTACATCGGCCAGTTGCGCTACTCGGTACCTGGCGTCGGCCTGATTTCGCCGCCGCCTCACCACGACATCTATTCGATCGAAGATCTCGCGCAGTTGATTCACGACCTGAAGAACGTCGCGCCGCATGCGAGCGTCAGCGTCAAGCTGGTGAGCGAAGTGGGGGTCGGCACTATCGCGGCCGGCGTCGCCAAGTGCAAGAGCGACCACGTCGTGATCGCCGGTCATGACGGCGGCACGGGCGCATCGCCCTGGTCGTCGATCAAGCATGCCGGCAGCCCGTGGGAAATCGGCTTGGCCGAGACGCAGCAGACGCTGGTGCTCAATCGCTTGCGCGGCCGCATCCGCGTGCAGGCCGACGGCCAGATGAAGACCGGCCGCGACGTCGCCATTGGCGCGCTGCTGGGCGCCGACGAGTTCGGCTTCGCGACTGCGCCGCTGGTGGTCGAGGGCTGCATCATGATGCGCAAATGCCACCTCAACACCTGCCCGGTCGGGGTGGCCACGCAGGATCCGACGCTGCGCAAGAAGTTCTCCGGGAAGCCTGAGCACGTGGTGAACTACTTCTTCTTCGTCGCCGAAGAAGTCCGTCAGATCATGGCGCAGCTCGGTGTGCGCAAGTTCGACGACCTCATCGGCCGCGCGGACCTGCTGGACACCAAGAAGGGCATCGAGCACTGGAAGGCGCGCGGCCTGGACTTCAGCCGCCTCTTCGCGCAGCCGAACGTGCCGGCCGACGTGCCGCGCTACCACGTCGAATCGCAAGATCATGGTCTTCAGAAGAGCCTGGACAACAAGCTGATCGAGCGTTCGCGCCCGGCGATCGACAAGGGCGAGAAGGTCCAGTTCATCGAGGTGGCGCGCAACGTGAACCGTTCGGTCGGTGCGATGCTGTCCGGCGCGTTGACGAAGGTGCACCCTCAAGGTTTGCCGGACGACTCGATTCGCATCCAGCTCGAAGGCACAGGCGGCCAGTCTTTCGGCGCCTTCCTGGCGCGCGGCATCACGCTGTACCTGATCGGCGACGCGAACGACTACACAGGCAAGGGGCTTTCGGGCGGCCGTGTCGTGGTTCGACCAAGCCTGGACTTCCGCGGAGAGGCCATACGCAACACCATCGTCGGCAACACCGCGCTCTACGGCGCAACCACGGGAGAGGCCTATCTTTGCGGCGTCGCGGGTGAGCGCTTTGCAGTTCGGCTGTCGGGCGCCACGGCAGTGGTCGAAGGCACCGGAGACCACGGTTGCGAATACATGACCGGCGGCACGGTGGCCGTGCTCGGCAAGACGGGCCGCAACTTCGCGGCGGGCATGAGCGGCGGCGTCGCTTTCGTCTACGACGAAGACGGCCAATTTGCTTCGCGCTGCAATCTCTCGATGGTGTCGCTGGACAAGGTGCTGACCTCGGCCGAGCAGGTGGCCAGCGTGCACCGCAAGATCTGGCACGACGGCGAGACCGATGAAGCGCAGCTCAGGAAGCTGCTCGAAGACCACCACCGCTGGACGGGCAGCAAGCGCGCGCGCGAACTGCTCGACAACTGGGCGGTCGCCCGCACGAAGTTCGTCAAGGTGTTCCCGAACGAATACAAGCGCGCACTGGCCGAGATGCACGACCGCGAGGTCGAACTCACCAGCAGCGGCAACAACGCGCATGCCGGCATGGAGCCGCATGCAGCAACGGCTGCCAAGCCCGTCGCTGCAGTCTGACGCGCACGAGAACGAAGAACAGAGGAAAGCACGATGGGAAAAATCACCGGCTTCATGGAGCATGAGCGTATCGAGGAGGGCTACAAGCCCGTCGACGAACGGGTCAAGCACTTCAAGGAATTCGTCATCGGACTGGACGACACGCAGGCCAAGGTGCAGGGCGCGCGTTGCATGGATTGCGGCACGCCGTTTTGCAACAGCGGCTGCCCGGTCAACAACATCATTCCGGACTTCAACGACCTGGTCTATCGCGCCGACTGGCAAAGCGCTTTCGTGGTGCTCGATTCGACCAACAATTTTCCGGAGTTCACCGGCCGCATCTGCCCCGCGCCCTGCGAGGCGGCTTGCGTGCTCAATGTGAACGACGATCCAGTGGGGATCAAGTCGATCGAGCACGCGATCATCGACAGGGCCTGGGATGAAGGCTGGGTCACTTCGCGCCCTGCCAAGCACAGGACCGGCAAGAAGGTCGCGGTCATCGGCTCCGGTCCGGCCGGCATGGCGGCGGCCCAGCAATTGGCGCGCGCCGGCCATGACGTGACCCTCTTCGAGAAGAACGACCGCATTGGCGGCCTGCTGCGCTACGGCATTCCCGACTTCAAGATGGAGAAGGTGCACATCGATCGCCGCGTCGATCAGATGAAGGGCGAGGGCGTGACCTTCCGTACCGGCGTGATGGTCGGTGCTGCCAAGGATCCGCTGGGCAAGGGCTCCAAGGTCACCAATTGGGCCAAGGAAACCGTCACGCCTGAGCAGCTCGACAAGGAATTCGACGCGGTACTGCTCACCGGCGGCGCGGAGCAGTCGCGTGACTTGCCCGTGCCCGGCCGTGATCTCGACGGAATCCATTTCGCGATGGAGTTTCTGCCGCAGCAGAACAAGGTCAATGCGGGCGACAAGGTCAAGGGCCAGCTTCGCGCCGACGGCAAGCACGTCATCGTGATCGGCGGCGGCGATACCGGCTCCGATTGCGTGGGCACCAGCAATCGCCATGGCGCAGTGAGCGTGACGCAGTTCGAACTCATGCCCCAGCCGCCGGAAGAGGAAAACCGTCCGCTCACCTGGCCCTACTGGCCGTACAAGCTGCGCACCAGTTCGAGCCACGAAGAGGGTTGCGAACGCGAATTCGCCATCTCGACCAAGGAGTTCATCGGCGAAAAAGGCAAGGTCACGGGCCTCAAGACCGTTCGCGTCGAGTGGAAGGACGGCAAGATGGTCGAGGTGCCCGGCAGCGAACAAGTGCTCAAGGCCGACCTCGTACTGCTCGCAATGGGCTTTGTGAGCCCCGTCGCCAATGTGCTGGATGCGTTCGGTGTCGAAAAGGACGCGCGCGGCAATGCAAAGGCCACGGTGGACTTCATCGGTGGCTACGCAACGAACGTACCCAAGGTGTTCGCCGCCGGTGATATTCGCCGCGGCCAGTCACTGGTGGTATGGGCCATCCGCGAAGGCCGCCAGGCAGCGCGCGCGGTGGATGAATTCCTGATGGGATTCAGCGACCTGCCACGCTGAAGCGGCGGCCGAAGCGAGGGAAGCAGCGGGCGGAAAAAGGGGCCCCGCTTTCGGATTTGTCTGGGCCGGCCGGCCGCTTGTGCTTCCCGTATCATTGCGCCGTACCGCGAGCCGGGATGCCTTAGGGTGCCCGGCTTTTTCATTGCCCATGGACACATCCCCTCCCACCTCAGTTGTCGAATTTCACAACGTCATCTTCGGATACGGCGCGCGTGCCATCCTCGACGGCGTTACGTTCTCCGTGCCGCGCGGCAAGGTAACTGCCCTCATGGGAGCGTCTGGCGGCGGAAAGACGACGGTCCTGCGGCTGATCGGTGGCCAGTTGCGCGCGCAGCGCGGTGAGGTCCTGGTGAACGGGCAGGATGTCGGCAAGCTCGATTCCGACGCCCTCTATGCCGCACGGCGCCGAATGGGCATGCTGTTCCAGTTCGGAGCGCTCTTCACCGACATGAGTGTGTTCGACAACGTCGCGTTTCCCCTTCGCGAACACACGGCGCTTTCTGAATCCCTCATTCGCGACATCGTGCTCATGAAGCTCGACGCGGTCGGCTTGCGCGGCGCGCGGCAGCTGATGCCCAGCGAAGTGTCGGGCGGCATGGCGCGGCGCGTGGCATTGGCCCGGGCCATTGCACTCGATCCCGATCTCGTGATGTACGACGAGCCCTTTGCGGGGCTCGATCCCATTTCGCTAGGCACGGCAGCGCGACTGATCCGGCAGCTCAACGACACGTTGGGTCTGACCAGCATCATCGTTTCGCACGATCTCGAAGAGACATTCCGCATTGCCGACCACGTGATCATCATTGCCAACGGCGGCATTGCGGCGCAGGGCCGCCCTGAAGAAGTCCGTCGCAGCAACGACCCGCTGGTTCATCAGTTCGTCAATGCGCTGCCCGAAGGACCGGTGCACTTCCACTATCCGGCCGTAGCGGTCGAGGACGACTTCGGCAACGCCCAGGGAGGGCGGGCATGAGTTGGTATCGGCCGGCGGACATTGGCTTCGCAGTGCGCAGCAAGCTCGCGGACCTGGGCCTTGGCGCCCGGCTATTCCTGAGATTGTTCATACGCGGAGCGGGCAGCTTGCGCCGCTTTGGACTGGTGCGCGACCAGATTCATTTCCTTGGCAACTATTCGCTTGCGATCATCGCGGTGTCCGGTCTGTTCGTCGGGTTCGTGCTCGGGCTGCAGGGCTACTACACATTGCAGCGCTACGGTTCCTCCGAGGCGCTGGGATTGCTCGTGGCACTCAGCCTCGTCCGTGAACTCGGCCCGGTTGTTGCGGCGCTGTTGTTCGCCGGGCGGGCGGGCACTTCCCTCACGGCGGAGATCGGCCTGATGAAGGCTGGCGAGCAGCTCAGTGCCATGGAAATGATGGCTGTGGATCCGGTGCAACGCATTCTTGCCCCGCGGTTCTGGGCCGGCGTCATCACGATGCCGCTGCTGGCTGCGGTGTTCAGCGCTGTGGGCGTGTTGGGTGGTTACGTCGTGGGCGTCCTGATGCTGGGCGTCGACCCTGGGGCATTCTGGGGGCAGATGCAGACTGGCGTGGATGTCTGGAAGGATGTTGGCAATGGTGTCGTCAAGAGCATCGTGTTCGGGCTGACGGTCACCTTCGTGGCACTGCTGCAAGGCTATGCGTCACAGCCAACCCCTGAAGGCGTCTCCCGCGCCACTACACGCACTGTGGTCGTCGCTTCGCTCGCCGTGCTGGGGCTCGACTTCCTGCTGACCGCCATGATGTTCAGCATCTAGAAAAAACGATCAGGAGAGTGCAAGACATGCAACGTTCAAACAAAGATATCTGGGTCGGCCTGTTCGTGCTGATTGGTGCCGCCGCGCTGCTTTTTCTCGCGCTCCAGTCGGCCAACCTGTTGAGCCTCAACTTCCAGAAGACCTATACAGTGACCGCGCGTTTCGACAACATCGGTGGTTTGAAGCCGCAGACGGCGGTCAAAAGCGCGGGCGTCGTTGTTGGGCGTGTCGAATCGATCACGTTTGACGACAAGAACTTCCAGGCCAGCGTCGCGATTGCGCTGCAAAGCCGATACAGTTTCCCGAAGGACAGTTCGCTCAAGATCCTGACCAGCGGCTTGCTGGGCGAGCAATACGTCGGAATCGAAGCTGGCGCCGATGAAAAGAACCTGCAGGCCGGCGACGTCATCACGTCGACGCAATCCGCAGTCGTGCTCGAGAATCTGATCGGTCAGTTTCTATACAGCAAGGCTGCAGAGGGCAGCACGCCGTCAGGCAATTCAAACAAGAAATGAACCCACGATCCCTTTTTGCCATGTCGAATGCGCTTGCTGCGTGCCTGCGAGGCTTGACCGTCGGCGCTCTTGTCGTGCTCGCTGGTTGCGCAACTGGCCCGAACGCCAATCCGGCTGACCCGCTCGAGCCGCTCAATCGCCAGGTCGCGCGCTTCAACGACACCGTGGACGACGCCGTGCTGCGCCCGGTCGCGACGGTCTATCGCCGATTCCTTCCCTCACCGGTTCGCACGGGCGTGAACAACTTCTTCGGCAATCTCTCGGACGTGTGGAGCTTTGCCAACAGCGTGGCGCAGCTCAAGCTGCAAGACAGTGCACAAACCTTCATGCGCGTGAACGTCAACACGTTCTTCGGGCTTGGCGGATTGCTCGACATCGCGACAGAGGCCGGAATCGATCGCCACACCGAGGACTTCGGCCAGACGCTGGGTCACTGGGGTGTGCCAAGCGGTCCTTACCTGGTGCTTCCGCTGCTCGGTCCATCGACGTTCCGGGATACCGCTGCGCTCGTGGTGGACGTGAACGGCGACCCCGTCAACTATGTGACCAATATTCCGCTGCGAAACTCCATGTATGCACTTCGCTTGGTGGACCTGCGCTCCAACCTTCTGCGCGCGGGGCAGCTTTTGCAGGATGCCGCGCTTGACAAGTATTCGTTCACCCGCGACGCCTTCTTGCAACGTCGCCGCAATGACATTAACGATGGCAAATTGTCCGACGACTGAAGCCGTTGGATGACTGCGGGGTTTGCAATCCGTTGCTGCGAGCCTCGTGAGGCCATGGAACCGTGGCACTTGGTGCGGCGTCCAACACCGCTCGACCGATCAAGACTTCGAACAAGGGATTAGACCGATGAATCAGATTTTTCAACGCCGATTTTTGGGGCGCCTTGCGCTCGCCGGCCTGCTCATGGTCGGCGCGGCCTTGACGTTGGTACAGCCTGCCCGCGCAGCCGACGAATCGCCCGACGCGCTCGTCAAGCGCATTTCTGCGGACGTGCTCGACACCATCAAGGCTGACAAGTCGATCAAGGCCGGCGACATCAACAAGATCATGGCGCTGGTGAACACCAAGATCATGCCCAACGTGAACTTCGAGCGCATGACTGCTTCCGCGGTCGGGCCTGCCTGGCGTCAGGCGACGCCCGACCAGAAGCAACGGCTGGAAGAGGAATTCAAGAAGCTGCTGGTGCGGACTTACGCGGGGGCGCTCGATCAAGTCAGTGATCAGACCGTGAGCGTGCGGCCTTTCAGAGGCTCGCCAGACGAGAAGGAAGTGCTGGTTCGCACTGAAATCCGCGGCGGCGGCGATCCCGTGCAGCTCGACTATCGGCTTGAGAAAACGCCCGGCGAAGCAGGCGGCTGGAAGATCTACAACATCAATGTGCTGGGCGTCTGGCTCGTCGACACCTACCGCACGCAGTTTTCGCAGCAGATCAACAGCAAGGGCATCGACGGCTTGATCGACGCGCTGGTTGCGCGGAACAAGAGCAATTCTGCCAACGGCAAGGGCTGATCGGCCATGCTGGTCCTGCCGCAGAAGCTGACCCACGACGAAGCGCCCGCTTGCGTTTACATGCTCCAGCGCGGTCTGGCCGGGCAGACGGACACCGCCACGGTGGTCGATGCCACTGCGTTGCAGCACTTCGATTCTTCAGCGCTCGCGGTGCTGCTCGAATGTCGGCGAGAGTCGAGCGCGCTAGGACGCGGCTTCGCCGTAAAGGGCCTGCCACCACGCCTGCGAGAGCTTGCTTCTTTGTACGGCGTTGCGGGACTTTTGCCTGCCGCGCCATAAAGAAGCGGCCAGACCTCTAAAATCGCGGGTTCCCATGCCCGCGATCTCCTTTCAATCGGTCTCAAAGACCTATCCTGCCTCACGCCAGCAACGGGCCCAGGGAACACCGGGTCTACGCGCCGTCGACAACGTGACCTTCCAGATCGAGGAAGGTGAATTCTTCGGCCTTCTCGGCCCGAACGGCGCAGGCAAAACCTCCCTCATCAGCATGCTCGCCGGACTTTCGCGTCCGACGGAAGGCGCAATCAGCGTGCACGGCTTCGACGTCCAGAAGCAGTACGCTGAAGCGCGCCGCCAACTTGGCGTGGTGCCGCAAGAGCTGGTTTTTGATCCGTTCTTCAACGTGCGCGAAGCTTTGCGCATCCAATCCGGCTACTTCGGCATCAAGAACAACGACGACTGGATCGACGAGCTCCTGCACAGCCTGGGGCTGGCCGACAAGGCCAATGCCAACATGCGTCAGCTCTCCGGCGGCATGAAGCGTCGCGTGCTGGTCGCCCAGGCGCTGGTGCACAAGCCGCCGGTAATCGTGCTCGACGAACCGACCGCAGGGGTCGACGTCGAATTGCGCCAGACCCTATGGCAGTTCATCGCCAAGCTCAACAAGCAAGGCAGCACGGTGCTGTTAACCACGCACTACCTGGAAGAAGCGGAGGCACTATGCCATCGCATTGCCATGTTGAAACTGGGTCGAGTGATCGCGCTGGACCGTACGAGCGAACTCCTCCGCTCCGCCGCGAGCAACGTTTTGCGCTTCAAGACCGACGGCATGCTGCCATGGTCCATTGCGCAGCACGCGCGCGTCACCGGACGCATCGTCCAACTGCCTGCCCAGAATGCTCGCGAAGTCGAGCAATTGCTTGCCGCAATCCGCGAAGCCGGCCTGGATGTCGAGGATGTCGAAATGCGCAAGGCTGACCTGGAAGACGTCTTTATCGACCTCATGGCCGGCGAGCAGACGCCCTTGGAGGTCGCAAGATGATGGTCAATGCGCTCGGGTGGCGCGCGCTGCTCTACAAGGAAACACTGCGCTTCTGGAAGGTAGGCTTCCAGACCGTCGGCGCCCCGGTGCTGACCGCAATGCTCTACCTGATGGTGTTCGGGCATGTGCTCGAAGACCACGTCAAGGTCTACGGGACTGTGAGCTATACGGCTTTTCTAGTACCGGGCCTCGTGATGATGAGCGTCTTGCAAAACGCTTTTGCCAATAGTTCGTCGTCCATCATCCAGAGCAAGATCATGGGCAGCCTGGTATTCGTGTTGCTCACGCCTTTGTCTCACTGGGGCTGGTTTTTTGCCTACGTCGGATCATCGATCGTACGCGGGCTGGCTGTCGGCTTGGGTGTGTTCGTCGTGACGGCGTTGTTCGCCGTGCCGGGGTTCGTCGCACCGTGGTGGATCGCCATTTTTGCCTTTCTGGGTGCTGCCATTCTGGGTACGTTGGGGCTGATTGCAGGTCTTTGGGCCGAGAAGTTCGATCAGATGGCCGTGTTCCAGAATTTCCTGATCATGCCCATGACCTTCCTGTCGGGCGTGTTCTATTCCATCGGCTCGCTGCCCCCTTTCTGGCAGACCGTCAGTCACCTGAACCCGTTTTTCTACATGATCGACGGCTTTCGCTATGGCTTCTTCGGTGTCAGCGACGTGTCGCCATGGCTGAGTTTCGCGATCGTCGGCACTGCGTGGTTGGTGGTCAGTGCGATCGCCGTTCACTTGCTGCGCATCGGCTACAAGATTCGCGGATAACCCTGATATGACTGCTGAAGAACTTCAATCGATCATCGCGGCAGGCATGGCCTGCGAGCACATCGCGCTCGAAGGAGATGGCAGGCACTGGTACGCGACGATCGTCTCCGCGGAGTTCGAGGGCAAGCGCGCCATCCAGCGTCATCAGCGTGTTTACGCCACCCTGGGTGCCAAAATGCATACCGACGAGGTGCATGCGCTCTCGATGAAAACGTATACGCCCGCCGAATGGGCGAGCCAGAACTCTTCGCCTTCTCGCTAGACCTCCGCTGGATTTCACATGGACAAACTTCTGATTCGCGGCGGGCGTACGCTTCGCGGCGAGGTACTCATTTCCGGCGCCAAGAACGCCGCCTTGCCCGAACTCTGCGCGGCACTGCTGACGGATCAACCGGTGACGCTGCACAACGTGCCTCGCCTCAAGGACGTGGCGACGATGCTCAAGCTGATTCACAACATGGGTGTCGCAGCCGAGCGGGATGACAACGGCACAGTCCGCATCAACGCGCGATCGCTCGAAGTCCCCGAAGCGCCGTACGAACTTGTCAAGACGATGCGCGCTTCGGTGCTTGCATTGGGGCCGCTTCTTGCGCGCTTCGGCAAGGCCAAGGTGTCGCTGCCGGGCGGCTGCGCCATCGGATCGCGCCCTGTCGACCAGCACATCAAGGGCATGCAGGCCATGGGCGCTGACATCGTGGTCGAGCACGGCTATATGGTCGCGAGCGTCGGTGGGGGCCGCAAGCGCCTGCATGGCGCGCGCATCACCACCGACATGGTCACCGTCACCGGTACCGAGAATTTCCTCATGGCAGCCGCGCTGGCAGAGGGCGAGACGGTGCTCGAGAACGCCGCCCAGGAACCCGAGATTGCCGACCTTGCCGAGATGCTGATCGCCATGGGCGCAAAGATCGAAGGGCACGGCACCAGCCGCATCCGCATTCAGGGCGTGGACAAGCTGCGCGGATGCACCCACCAGGTGGTGGCGGACCGGATCGAAACGGGCACCTTCCTGTGCGCCGTGGCGGCTACGGGCGGCGACGTGCTCCTCAAGCACGGTCGGGCCGACCATCTCGATGCCGTGATCGAAAAGCTTCGCGCCGCAGGGGCTGAAGTGACCGCCGTCGATGGTGGCATCCGCGTGCAAAGTCGCGGCCGCCTCAAGGCGCAGAGCTTCCGCACCACCGAATACCCCGGCTTTCCGACGGACATGCAGGCGCAGTTCATGGCGCTGAACGTAATCTCGGAGGGCACTTCGACGGTGACCGAGACGATTTTCGAGAACCGCTTCATGCACGTCGACGAGATGCTGCGCCTGGGCGCCCGCATCCAGACCGACGGCAAGGTGGCAGTGCTCGAGGGAGTACCGCAGCTGTCGGGTGCAACGGTGATGGCAACCGACTTGCGCGCGTCGGCCAGCCTTGTCATCGCAGGACTCGTGGCGGACGGCGAGACGCTGGTGGATCGCATCTACCACCTGGACCGCGGCTATGACCGAATGGAAACCAAGCTGCGCGGACTCGGTGCCGACATTGAACGCGTCGCCGGGCCTGCCGAGGTGCAGCCATGATCACGCTGGCGCTCTCGAAGGGACGAATCTTCGAGGAGACCATGCCTCTGCTTGCTGCTGCCGGCATCGAGGTGACGGAAGATCCCGAGAAGTCCCGCAAGCTGATTCTGGCTACGACTCGGCCGGAAGTGCGTGTGGTGCTGGTGCGGGCGTCCGATGTGCCGACCTACGTGCAGTACGGTGGCGCCGACCTCGGCGTTACCGGGCTCGACGTTCTGCTCGAGCACGGAAACCAGGGCTTGTATCAGCCGCTCGATCTGCGCATCGCGGCCTGCCGCCTCAGTGTCGCGGTTCGCGCCGACTACGATTACGCTTCGGCCGTGAAGCAGGGTTCGCGCATCAAGGTCGCGACCAAGTACGTCGGATTGGCGCGCGACTTCTTCGCGAGCAAGGGCGTGCACGTGGACCTGATCAAGCTGTACGGCAGCATGGAGCTCGCTCCGCTGACGGGTCTGGCGGACGCCATCGTCGATCTGGTGTCGACGGGCAACACCTTGAAAGCCAATCAACTGGTGGAAGTCGAACGCATCATGGACATCAGCGCACGGTTGGTCGTCAACCAGGCTGCGCTCAAGCTCAAGCGTGAAGCGATCCGTCGCATCGTCGATGCTTTCGAATCTGCCATACCTTCTTCGTGACAGTGCACCCGCCATGAACCTGAAAGCAGTCCCCGCCCGTCTGTCGACCGGTTCGGCCACCTTCGAGGCCGAATTCAAGGCACGCCTCCATTGGTCCGCGGAGGCAGATGCTGCAATCGAGCAGGTCGTGGCGGACATTCTTGCCGACGTGCAACGTCGTGGTGACGCGGCAGTGCTCGAATACACCCGTCGGTTCGACCGGCTCGACGTGGCCACCATGGACGCACTCGAACTCACGGCCGTCGAACTGCGCGAAGCTTTCGAGTCGCTTCCTCACGCCCAGCGAGAAGCGCTGGAAGCCGCTGCAAGCCGCGTGCGCAGCTATCACGAAGCGCAGAAGACGGCGAGCGGCGAAAGCTGGAGCTACCGCGACGCGGACGGGACGCTGCTGGGGCAGAAAGTCACGCCACTGGACCGCGTCGGCATCTACGTTCCTGGAGGCAAGGCCGCCTATCCGTCGAGCGTCCTGATGAACGCCATTCCTGCGCATGTTGCCGGTGTCGGCGAAATCATCATGGTCGTGCCGACGCCCGGCGGCGAAAAGAATCCGCTGGTGCTCGCCGCGGCGCACGTCGCCGGTGTGACGCGCGCCTTCACCATCGGTGGGGCGCAGGCGGTGGCGGCGCTGGCTTACGGCACTGGCTCGGTGTCCGCGGTGGACAAGATCACGGGTCCGGGCAATGCCTATGTGGCTGCCGCGAAGCGCCGCGTGTTCGGCACCGTCGGCATCGACATGATTGCGGGCCCCAGCGAAATCCTGGTGCTTGCCGACGGCACGACGCCGCCGGATTGGGTGGCAATGGACCTGTTCAGCCAGGCAGAGCACGACGAACTGGCGCAGAGCATTCTGCTGTGCCCTGATGCGGCCTACATTGAGCGCGTTCAGCAGGAAATCGATCGACTCCTGCCCTCCATGCCACGCGCGGCAATCATCGCGGCGTCCCTCAGCGGACGTGGCGCGCTGATCCACACGCGAAGCATGGAAGAGGCGTGCGAGATCAGCAACCGGATTGCGCCGGAGCATCTGGAGGTGAGCAGCCGTGAGCCGCATCGCTGGGAACCGCTGCTCAAGCATGCGGGTGCGATCTTTCTCGGTGCGTACACGAGCGAAAGCCTGGGCGACTACTGCGCGGGCCCGAACCACGTTCTGCCGACCAGCGGCACGGCGCGTTTCAGCTCTCCGCTGGGCGTGTACGACTTCCAGAAACGTTCGAGCCTCATCGAGGTCAGCGAAGCCGGCGCGCAGGTTCTGGGGCGCGTCGCCATGGTTCTGGCAGAGGGCGAGGGGCTGTCCGCGCACGCCGAGGCTGCACGCATGCGACTGCGCTGATGGTCTTTGGAAGGAATTCCTGAAGTGATGCAAAACCGACTGAACACGCTCCGCGCTGCGCTGGCGTTGGCAGTGTGGGTCTTCGCTGCAAGTGCGCAAGCCATGACCATCCGCGAGCTTCGCACCCTCGAAGCGAACGAGAAAGACGGCAAGCTCTACGCGAACTACTACCTCGTCGGGGTCATGGAGGGTCTGCGTGAAGCCAATGACGCGGATCAGCGGGAGCACCTCAAGCCGCGCTTCTGCGTCAACGGCCGCAAACTCGAGCCCGTCATGGCGCGCTCGCTCTACCAAACCGAACTGACCCGCAACGCCGACAACTACGAAGCGGACATGCCCGTGCAGCTGGTGCTTGCCGCTGCCTTGCGTAACAGCTATCGCTGCGCGCCTTGAATCGAATGACTTCCATGACCGCCATAAACCGCGCACTCGGCCGCATTCGTGCTGATGTGCAATCCATGCACGCCTATGCCGTCCAAGACGCGCGTGGCCTGCTGAAGCTCGATGCGATGGAAAACCCATACAGCCTGTCGCCAGAGTTGCAGACGGCTTTGGGACAGCGCCTCGGTGCCCTTGCATTGAATCGCTACCCGGGCGCTCGGGGCGCCGATTTGCAACGCGCACTGGCGAAATACGCCGCGATGCCGGAAGGTTTTGCCCTGATGCTCGGCAACGGCTCGGACGAGCTGATTTCGCTCCTTGCCATGGCCTGCGACTTGCCGGGAGCAACCATCGTGGCGCCCGTCCCGGGTTTCGTGATGTACGCGATGAGCGCCCAGTTGCAGGGACTGCGCTTCGTTGGCGTTCCGCTGACGGCCGATTTCGAGCTGGATGAACCAGCGATGCTCGCGGCCATCGAGCGCGAAAAGCCCGCCATCGTCTATCTGGCCTATCCGAACAACCCGACGGCCAATCTCTGGAACGACGCAGCGATCGAGAAGATCGTCGAAGCGCAAGGCGCGCAGGGTGGTCTGGTCGTCATCGACGAGGCTTACCAGCCCTTCGCCGGCAAGAGCTACATCGATCGCGTGAGCCGCCATGACCATGTGCTGCTGATGCGCACGCTCAGCAAGTTCGGCCTGGCCGGGGTTCGGCTGGGCTACATGATGGGGCCGGCAGCGCTGGTCGCCGAGATCGACAAGGTCCGGCCACCCTACAACATCAGCGTCCTGAACTGTGAGTGCGCGCTTTTCGCGCTGGAGCATGCGGACGTGTTCGCCAACCAGGCAGCGGACATTCGAACACAGCGAAACCGGATTTTCGAGGCTTTGGGCCGTCTGCCCCGCGTGAAGAGTTGGCCGAGCGAAGCCAACATGATCCTCGTCCGGGTGCCGGATGCCTCGAAGACCTTCGAGGGCATGAAGGCGGCCGGCGTACTGGTCAAGAACGTTTCTAAAATGCACCCATTGCTCGCGAATTGCCTGCGCCTGACCGTCGGAACCGCCGACGAGAATGCGCGGATGATCGCGGCGCTCGAAGCTTCACTATGAACACTCCAACGGCACCCGAAGCAGTCGTCGCAGCTGGCGCGCGCGTGGCGTCCGTCACGCGCAACACCGCCGAGACCAAGATCACGGTCCAGGTCAACCTCGACGGCACCGGCCGCTCGAAGCTCTCGACCGGGATCGGCTTTTTCGATCACATGCTCGATCAGATCGCGCGGCACGGCCTGATCGACCTCGACATCGACTGCAAGGGCGACCTGCACATCGACGGCCACCATACCGTGGAAGACGTCGGCATCACGCTGGGGCAGGCTGTTGCCAAGGCAGTGGGCGACAAGACGGGCATCCGGCGCTATGGGCATGCCTATGTACCGCTGGACGAGGCGCTCAGCCGCGTGGTGATCGACTTTTCGGGCCGCCCGGACCTGGTGATGGATGTCCCCTTCACCAGCGGGATGATCGGCACCTTCGACACCCAACTCACCTCCGAGTTTTTCCACGGCTTCGTCAATCACGCTTTCGTCACGCTGCACGTCGACAACTTGAAGGGTGTCAATGCGCATCACCAGTGCGAGACTGTCTTCAAGGCTTTTGCCCGGGCGCTGCGTGCGGCGCTGGAACTCGATCCGCGTTCCGCCGGGGTCATTCCTTCCACGAAGGGTTCGCTCTGACAAAGAACACTGTTGCCGTCGTCGACTACGGCATGGGCAATTTGCGGTCGGTGTCGCAGGCCGTCCAGCATGCGGCCGATCAGGTGGGGGTGGAAGTGTTCGTCACTTCAGACCCGGACGTCGTACGTAAGGCCACGCGGATCGTGCTGCCGGGGCAGGGCGCCATTCCCGACTGCATGCGCGAGTTGCGCGATTCGGGCTTGCTCGAGCCGGTTCTCGAAGCCGCGGCTTCCAAGCCGCTCTTTGGCGTGTGCGTGGGCATGCAGATGCTGTTGTCACACAGCGACGAAGGACCGACCGAAGGTCTCGGCTTGATCCCTGGCGACGTCCGCAAGTTCGACCTGGCCGGCCGCGTGCAGCCGGACGGCAGCCGCTACAAGGTCCCGCAAATGGGATGGAACCAGGTGGTGCAGGCGCGCAAGCATGCAATGTGGGCCGGCGTGCCCGACCAAAGCTACTTCTATTTCGTGCATAGCTTCTACGTGAAGCCTGCCGATGCCGCCCACAGTGTGGGCGAGGCAGACTACGGCGGCCGCTTTACCGCCGCCGTCGCACGCGATAATATTTTTGCCACCCAGTTCCACCCGGAGAAGAGTGCGAACGACGGGCTTCAGCTCTACCGAAATTTCCTCCACTGGAATCCTTGACGCAGTGAACGCACCGAATACCCGGCTCCGGTCTGCGCCCGCAGGCCCTGCCGGAATCTGAGTACGATCCCGCTTCCTGCCGCCCACTTTCATCCGTCCGCTTCGATTTCCCGCGATTCCTCTTCCATCGCTCGTTCCAAGCAATTTCGCACCATGCTCCTCATTCCTGCGATCGACCTCAAAGACGGCCACTGCGTTCGCCTCAAGCAGGGCGATATGGATCAGTCCACCACTTTCAGCGAAGACCCAGCCGCAATGGCGCGCAAATGGCTGGAAGCCGGCGCGAGGCGGCTTCACCTGGTCGACCTGAACGGCGCCTTTGCCGGAAAGCCGCAGAACCACGCCGCCATCAAGTCGATCCTCAGGGAAGTCGGCGATGACATCCCCGTGCAACTCGGCGGCGGCATCCGCGACCTGGACACGATCGAGCGCTACATCGACGATGGCCTGCGCTATGTGATCATCGGAACCGCGGCGGTGAAGAATCCCGGTTTCCTGAAAGACGCATGCAGTGCCTTTGGTGGCCACATCATCGTCGGGCTTGACGCCAAGGACGGCAAGGTGGCGACCGATGGCTGGAGCAAGCTCACAGGCCATGAAGTCGCCGACTTGGGCAAGAAGTTCGAGGACTACGGCGTGGAATCGATCATCTACACCGACATCGGCCGCGACGGAATGCTGTCGGGCATCAACATCGACGCCACCGTGCGCCTGGCGCAGGCGCTCACGATCCCCGTCATAGCCTCTGGCGGGCTGTCGAACATGGCGGACATCGACAAGCTCTGCGCTGTCGAACCCGATGGTGTCGAGGGCGTCATCTGCGGTCGAGCGATCTACTCCGGCGACCTGGACTTTGCCGCCGCGCAGGCCCGCGCGGACGAACTCGCCGAACAATAGGCTCGCCCCCAGGTTGACTCACTTCGTGTGGTCGCCCACCCCCTGCCGGGGGCAGCGCCAGCGGCCCGGCGAAGCCGGTTCCGCGGCGCTTCGCGCACTGAAACCTACTCCGCCTTGATTGCCATCATCTGGATGATTGTTTCCAGCTGGGGGCTCATCGGAAGATTCAGGCTCGTGCCAGACGGCAGTTTGCGCAGGAACCAGCGCTTGTACTGGCGCTCGATCTCGCCATCCTCCGCGAGGTCGTGAAAGGTGTCATTGACAACGGCAGCCATCTGAGGGTCGTTCTTGCGATACATCACCCCGTACGGGTCATACGACAGAAACTCGCCGACAACCTGGTAGTCGCTCGGGGCGTTCGCACTTCCGCGGTCTTGGGCGATCAGGCCGTACAGCAGCACATCGTCGGTCGCGAATGCCTCCGCCTTGCCCGACTTCACCAGCGCAAATGATTCGGCATGGTCGTGCGACACCACGAGATTCAGGTTGAGCTTGAAGCGTTCCGAGATGTCGCGCATGGTTTTTTCGTTGGTCGTTCCGCGCGTTACGGCGACCGACTTCCCGGCCAGGTCCCGGAACGATTGGATCGGCGAATCCTTTCGGACCAGCAGCTTGGTGCCCGAGACGAAGATCGTGGGCGAAAAGCTCACGCGCTTCTGCCTCTCGAGATTGCTCGTGGTGGAGCCGCACTCGAGATCCACCTGGCCGCTGACGACGGCATCGATGCGCGATTCGGACGTCACTGGAACCCACCGGGTCGCGAGCGTCTTGTGGACCGAGTCGCTCATCGCTTCGACCAGCGCCTTGCAAAGTTCGATCGAATAGCCGATCGGCTCATTGCGTGACGATAGGTAGGAAAACGGAATCGAAGACTCGCGATAGCCGATGGTGACGGCTCCGGCATCGCGCACCTTGGCCAGCGTCCCGGCCAGCGCGGCGGGCGTGGCGGGCGCTGGGTCGGACTGTGCCCACGCCCGCGTCGACGGCGTTGAAAGGGCCGCAAAGCCGCAAATCAGACCGGCTGCGCCCGACAGTATTCGCGTTCGCAAGAGCGCCATGGCCGTTCGTCCTCAGGCATGGGCCGGATGGGCGATGGTGGCGGCGAGCTCGGCGTCCAGTGATCGGGCGTTCGCCTCGGCCTCGCTTTGGGTCATCAGTTCGCCTTCCCATTTCGCGACGACCGCGGTGGCGATGGAGTTGCCGACGGCGTTGGTCGCCGAGCGGCCCATGTCCAGGAAGGTGTCCACACCCAGTATCAGCAGCAGCCCCGCCTCCGGAATGTTGAATTGGTTGAGGGTGGCGGCGATCACCACCAGCGATGCGCGCGGCACGCCAGCCATCCCCTTCGAAGTCAGCATCAGGATCAACAGCATGGTGATCTGCGTGCCGATGGGCAAGTTGATGTCATAGGCCTGCGCAATGAAGAGCACCGCGAAGGTGCAATACATCATCGAGCCGTCAAGATTGAAGGAGTAGCCCATCGGCATGACGAAGCTGGAGATCTTGCGCTTCACGCCGAACCGGTCGAGAGCGATCAGGATCTTCGGGTAGGCCGCCTCGGAACTGGCCGTTGCGAACGACAGCAGGAACGGTTCGCGGATGTAGCTCAGCAGTTTCAAGATTCGCGGCCCCAGGAAGATGAAGCCTGCAAGAGCCAGCAAGCCCCACAGCATGAACAGGCTGATGTAGAAGCCGCCCATGAAGACGGCGAACTTCAGCAGGATGTCCAGCCCGTTAACGGCAACGGTGGCTGCCATCGCTGCCAACACCGCCAGGGGCGCGAGCTTCATCACGTACCCGGTGATCTTGAGCATCGCGTGCGAGAGTTCCTCGATGGCACTGACCAGCGTCTTGGCCTTCTCGCCGAGCGAGGCCAGCGCCACGCCGAAGAACATCGAGAAGACGACGATCTGCAGGATCTCGTTGTTGGCCATCGATTCGACAAAGGAGCGCGGCACCATGTGGCTGACGAAGTCCTTGAGGGTGAACTTCGAGGTGGCCAGGTTGGCGGACGAGCCAATGTCCGGCAGCGGCAGACCCAGGTTGTGGCCCGGCTGCAGGATGTTGGCCATGACCAGCCCCAGGATCAGCGATACCAGCGAAGCAGTGACGAACCATGCCAGCGCCTTGCCGAATACGCGCCCGACCGCGGCCGCGTCGCCCATGTGCGCGATGCCCACCACCAGCGTGGAGAACACCAGCGGACCGATCAGCATTTTGATCAGCCGCAAGAACACGTCTGACATGATCGATATGTAGCCGGCGATCTCCGTTGCGGTCTTCTTGTCCGGAAAGTTCACGAAGACCATGTAGCCCACGATGATCCCAATCACCATCGCGATCAGGATCCAAACGGCTGGGGGCAGTTTCCTTCTCATGGGTGCTCTCCTTGCGAATACGTGCGGGAGGATCTTCTATGGCCGACATCCCGCCGTCGCGAGCGCCCGCTGACGCGATTTCAAGCGAAATCTGTGTTGGCCGCAATCCCGACACAGGCGAAACCTAGAATCGGGCCATGTCTGTCCAAACGTCAGCTTTTCGCGGCCAACCGGTGGTGCGCCTTGCGCTTCCCGCCGGCGACAGTTGCATGGTCGCCCTCCACGGTGCGCACGTGCTGTCCTGGATGACCGCTGATGGCGTGGAGCGCCTATACCTGAGCCCCGATGCCCGTTTCGACGGCCACAGCGCCATTCGGGGGGGCGTGCCGATCTGCTGGCCGCAGTTCAACATGCGTGGGTCGCTGCCCAAGCACGGGTTCGTGCGCAATGTGCCGTGGCAGCCTGAATCGCAGGAAACCAATGGCAAGCGCAGCACGGCCGTCCTCTTGTTGCAGGCTGACGAGGCAACACGCGCCATCTGGCCACATGCGTTTCGCCTGCGCCTGACAGTGACTCTTGCGCCGCATTCGCTGCGCGTTGCGCTCACGGTCGACAATCCCGGGAGCGGCCCTTGGTCCTTTGCGGCTGCGCTGCACACCTATTTGCGTGTCGACGACGTGACTTCGCTTCGGCTCGAAGGCCTGCAAGGCGCCAATCGCTGGGATGCCGTGCGTGACGATCGCCACGTCGAACTGGCGCCCGCGCTCAGCTTCGGCTCTGAATTCGACAGCGTTTATGCATCCCCCGCGCGTCCGCTGCGGCTGATCCAGCCTTCAGGCACGCTCGAGATATCGCACAGTGCGAGCTGCACCGAGACGGTGGTCTGGAACCCCGGCCCCATCTTGAGCACCAAGCTCGACGACCTGCCCGATGATGGATGGCGCCACATGCTTTGCGTCGAGGCGGCGCGAATCGACGAGCCTGTCCTTCTGGTGCCGGGTGCGCAGTGGCAAGGCTGGCAGCAACTCACTATTTCCTGAATTCCTGACCCTCGAATCCATGCTTGCCAAACGCATCATTCCCTGCCTTGACGTGACCGGCGGCCGCGTCGTCAAGGGCGTCAACTTCGTCGAATTGCGCGACGCCGGCGACCCGGTCGAAATCGCCGCGCGCTACAACGCACAGGGCGCGGACGAGCTCACGTTCCTCGACATCACCGCCACGAGCGACGAGCGGGACCTCATCCTCCCCATCATCGAAGCCGTGGCTTCGCAGGTGTTCATTCCCCTGACAGTCGGCGGCGGCGTGCGCACCGTGGCGGATGTGCGCCGTTTGCTCAATGCCGGCGCGGACAAGACCAGCTTCAACTCGGCAGCCATCGCGAATCCGCAGGTCATCGAAGACGCGTCCCAGAAATACGGCGCCCAGTGCATCGTGGTGGCAATCGACGCCAAGCGCCGCACGGTGGAGGACGCTGCAACCCGTGGACCGGGTTGGGACGTCTACAGCCACGGCGGCCGCAAGAACACCGGTCTCGACGCAGTCCTATGGGCGGTCGAGATGGCGCGGCGCGGCGCCGGAGAGATTCTCCTGACCAGCATGGACCGTGACGGCACCAAGAGCGGCTTCGACCTCGAACTCACGCGCGCCGTCAGTGACGCCGTGAGCGTGCCCGTGATCGCTTCGGGCGGGGTCGGCAGCCTCGAACACCTAGCTGACGGCATACAGACGGGCGGCGCCGATGCAGTCCTTGCCGCAAGCATCTTTCACTACGGCGAATTCACCGTGGGCCAAGCGAAGGCGCAGATGGCGGCGCGGGGCATTCCCGTGCGGTTTTGATGACCGACAATTCAGCCATGAATTGGCTCGACGAAGTGAAGTGGGATGCAAACGGACTGGTGCCCGTGATCGCACAGGAGCAGGGCAGCAAGGACGTCCTGATGTTCGCCTGGATGAACCGCGAAGCACTGGCAAAGACCGCCGAAATCGGTCGCGCCGTGTATTTCAGCCGATCCCGCGGCAAGCTCTGGTTCAAGGGCGAGGAATCGGGCCACGTGCAGACCGTCCATGAGATTCGTATCGATTGCGACAATGACGTCGTGTTACTGAAGGTCACTCAGCTCGGACACGAGCCGGGGATTGCATGCCACACGGGCCGCCACAGCTGTTTTTTCAGCAAATACGAAAACGGCCGTTGGACAGTTGCCGAACCGGTCTTGAAAGACCCTGCCGCGATCTACACATCGTCCCCAAGATGAGCGACACACAATCCAACTCCGCGGACGCACTGGCGCGGCTGGCTGCCGTGATCGAGAGCCGGCTGCCTGCGCGCGGCGGCGATCCCGACAAGAGCTACGTCGCGCGCCTTCTTCATCGGGGGCCGGACGCTTTCCTGAAGAAAATCGGCGAAGAGGCGACCGAAGTTGTCATGGCGGCCAAGGATGCTGACCATGGCGGCGATCGCTCCAAACTGGTGAACGAAGTGGCCGATCTCTGGTTCCATAGCATGGTGGCGCTCGCGCATTACGGCTTTTCGCCAAGCGACGTGGTCGCAGAGCTCGAGCGCCGTGAAGGTACCAGCGGCATCGAGGAAAAAGCCCTGCGCAAGGCGCAGGATCGCGAAGCTTCCAACGACTGAGGAAACGAGAGGACACCATGCCCAACGACATCGTGACTGTCGAACCCAACGACTCCCTCAAGACCTGGGGCTGGGTCAGTTACATCCTGCACCTCGTGGTGGCAATCGGCGCGGTCCTGCCTGGTGCACAGGCTTCCGTCGGCCTGCTGCTGATCGCCCTGATCATCGACCTCGTCAAGCGCGACGAGGCGGCAGGCACTTGGCAGGCATCGCATTTCAGCTGGCGCATTCGAACGGTCGTGTTGGCCGGCGTGCTGTATGTGCTCACGGCATGGCTGTGGCTGCTTCTCTTCGTGCCGGGCTGGATCGCCTGGGCCCTGATTTCCCTTTGGTTCCTCTATCGCATCGTCAAGGGGATGGTGCGAATGAACGCGGGCCGATCCATGGAGCCATCGAATGTCCTCTGACCCGAACTGCGTCTTTTGCAAGATCATCGAGGGCAAGATTCCCTCGCGCAAGGTCTACGAGGATGAAGAACTCTTCGCCTTCCACGACATTGCGCCGTGGGCGCCAGTGCATTTCATGATCGTGCCGAAGCGGCATGTCCCTTCGATGGCACAGGTCAGCCCTGAAGACGCGCCTTTGCTCGGGAAGATCATGGTCCTGGCTCCCAAGCTGGCCACCGAGCAGGGTTGCAGGCCCTATCCGGACGGCGGTTTTCGTATCGTCGTCAATACCGGGGCCGAGGGCGGGCAGGAGGTCCACCATCTCCACATACACGTCATGGGCGGCCCCCGGCCATGGCTCAGAGGGTGATTCCCGCCCCATCAGGCGGCATTTGCGCGCCGTCTAAAATCTCTCATATTCTTCAGGAGTAATCCATGGGTTCACTTTCCATCTGGCACTGGCTGATCGTGCTGCTCGTCGTGGTGATGATCTTCGGCACCAAGAAGCTCCGCAACATGGGCTCGGACCTCGGCGGTGCGGTCAAGGGATTCAAGGACGGCATGCGCGACGGCTCGGCACCTGAAACGCCAGCCAACCCGAACGCTCAGGTGACCAACACCGGCGCTGCCGACAAGTCGACGATCGACGTCGAAGCGCGTCAGAAGTCCTGAGCCACAAACGTCCGTGATCGATCTCGGCATCTCGAAACTCGCGCTGATCGGCGCAGTCGCACTCATCGTCATCGGACCTGAAAAGCTGCCGCGCGTTGCCCGCACTGTGGGCACGCTGCTCGGCAAGGCGCAGCGCTACGTCAACGACGTCAAGGCCGAGGTCAATCGATCGATGGACCTGGACGAGTTGCGCAAGATGAAAGATACGGTGCAGGATGCCGCTCGCGATGTCCAGCACAGCATCCAATCGGGCGCGAGCGAGTTCGAAAAGCAGATTTCTGATATCGGCCACACGCCCGCCGATCAAGAGCCGGTGCTCGCCGCTTATCCGCAATACAAGCACCCACGCAAGAATTGGCGCTTGAAGCAGGGCGCCACGCCGCAGTGGTACAAGGCGCGCAACGGGGTGCGCACCAAGGCGCTCTCGGGCGCAGCGCGTGTAGCCCGTTACCGTCCTCACAAGATCAACTAGTTTCGGCGCGATCCGGGTGCATCGAGCGCGCCCTGAATTCCCGTCCGCAGCGCCCCCCACATGGCCGACTCCACCGACAAGAACAAAGAAGACGAACTGGCTGGCACCGAGCAGCCTTTCGTCCAACACCTGATGGAGCTGCGGGATCGCCTGCTCTATTGCGTCTATGGCCTCGTGGTTGCCGGCATCCTGCTTGCCATTTGGCCGGGCCCCAGCGGTTTGATCGACCTGATCGCCGTGCCGATCCGCAACCACATGCCACACGACGCGAAGTTGATCGCGGTGGGTGTTTTCTCGCCATTTTTCGTGCCGCTCAAGGTGCTGGCAATGACCGCGGTGCTCCTGGCGCTGCCTTGGCTCATGTACCAGGTCTGGATGTTCGTGGCGCCGGGGCTCTACAGCCACGAAAAGAAGTTTGCGCTGCCGCTGATCATCTTCGGCAGCCTGCTCGCATACGCCGGCATCGCGTTCGTCCAGTTCTTCGTTCTGGATAAGATGTTCGGCTTCATCCAGCGATTCACGCCGCCGTCTGTCGCCGCCACTCCGGATATTTCGTCGTACGTAGAGGCGATCCTGTCGCTCTACATCGCTTTTGGCGTGGCTTTCCAGGTGCCGATCGTGGTCATGTTGCTGGTGCGCTTCGAGATGGTTACCGTCGAAAAGCTGCGCTCATTCCGCGGTTATTTCATCGTCGTCGCCTTCGTGGTCGCGGCGGTGCTGACGCCGCCGGATGTCGTTTCTCAGCTTGCGCTCGCGATCCCGATGTGCCTGCTGTACGAAGTCGGCATCATCGGTGCGCGCTACTTCTCGAAGTACACCAAGGCGCCGGAAGAAAGCGCCGACTCCGCTCAGCCCTGAGCGGCAGCGGTCGCCTCTGTCACTCGGTCTCCGAGGGCACGCGTCGGACCGGCGATTTGGGCCTCGCGCCTGCGGTCACTTCCAGTTCGAGCTTGTCGCCGCCCCGCTGCATGGCAAATCGGGTCGAATTGCCTGGCTTGAGACCGGCCACGGCGGTCAGCAGCTCCTGGACATTTCGGATGTCCTTATTGCCGACGCCCGTAATGACGTCGCCAGGGCGAACGCCCGCCTTCGCCGCCGGCCCGTTTTGCAGCACGCCAGTGATGATCACGCCAGTCTTGGCCTTGACGCCGAAGGTCTCGGCCAGCTCGGGAGACAGTTCGTTCGGCTCCACGCCGATCCATCCGCGCGTGACCTTGCCGGTCTTGACGATGTCCTCCAGCACCTGTTTGGCCGTCGAGACCGGAATGGCAAACCCGATCCCCATGCTGCCGCCCGAACGCGAATAGATGGCGGTGTTGATGCCTTCGAGATTGCCGTTGACGTCGATCAACGCGCCGCCCGAATTGCCCGGATTGATGGCGGCATCGGTCTGGATGAAGTTTTCGAAGGTGTTGATGCCGAGTTGGTTGCGCCCGAGCGCCGAAACGATGCCGCTCGTGACGGTCTGACCGACCCCGAACGGATTGCCGATGGCGAGCACCTGGTCTCCCACTTGCAACGCATCGGAGTCGCCGAGGACCACCACCGGCAGCTTGTCCAGATCGATCTTGAGGACGGCCAGATCCGTATCCGGATCGGTCCCGATCACCTTGCCGTGCGCGTGGCGGCCATCGTTGAGCGTGACTTCGATTTCGTCGGCGCCCTCGACCACGTGATTGTTGGTGAGGATGTAACCGTCCGCGCTGACGATCACGCCGCTGCCCAGTCCAACCTGCGGCTGGTTGGCGCCCGGGTCGCCGAAAAAGAAGCGAAACCAAGGGTCGTTATTGCGGGGATTCAGCTGTGCCGCCTTGCTGGTGTTGATGCTGACAACCGCGGGCGACGCCTTCTTGGCCGCGCCGCTCAGACTACCGGGCGCCGTCGCCTGTGGATTTACGGGGGGCGCCTGCGTCAAGGCAATCGTGCCTCGCAGCCCGTTTGCTTGCCTGTCGAGCCACTCGGGCTTGAGTGTTCCAACGACAAAATAGGCCGCGAGAAGAACGGTAACGGCTTGGGCAAACAGCAGCCAGATGCGTTTCATGAAAAGAACTGATCCGAGGAAGTAAATGCGCCTCTGTGGGTGGGCGCAGTGCTTTTCATTGTCCCTCAACGCGCGACAGGTTTCCGGGTCTGCAGCCGCGCCCCTGGCATGCAGCCGGCGTCTGCCGGGTCCACAATGGCGCGATGAGCACGACCCGCCATGAACTACTTCTCGCCTTCGACGTGCTGCTTGCTCCCGAGCGATTCAAGGACTACGGACCGAACGGCCTCCAGGTCGAAGGCCGCACGACCGTCCGGAAGATCGTTTCCGGCGTGACTGCGAGCCGCGCGCTGATCGAAGCCGCCATTCACGCCGAAGCCGATGCCATCTTTGTCCATCACGGGCTTTTCTGGCGCGGCCAGGACGGGCGCGTGACTGGCTGGATGCGTCAGCGCCTCGGCCTGCTGCTCGGCGATGACGTCAACCTTTTCGCATATCACTTGCCCCTTGATGCACATCCGGAGTTGGGCAACAACGCTCAATTGGGCGCAAAGCTCGGACTGACCGCCCACGCCGGCTCAACGGGGCGGTTCGGGGATCAGGAACTCGGATTTTTCGGTGGACGAGCGGACGGCGAAGTCTTTGCCAACGCCGCCGCGCTGGCGGCGCATGCCGAGAAAGCGCTCCAAAAGAAAGTCACATTGGTGGGTCCCGCGCAGCAGCGTCCCATCAGGAGCGTGGCTTGGTGCACGGGCGGGGCCCAGGGCTACTTCGAGGCGGCGATCGCGGCGGGCGCGGACGCCTTCATCACCGGCGAAATCTCCGAACCCCAGGCTCACTATGCGCGTGAAATGAACGTGGCGTTCCTAGCGTGCGGGCATCACGCAACGGAACGCTACGGCGCACCTGCGGTCGCCGGCCATGTGGCCGCCCAACTGGGTCTCGCGCACGAATTCATCGACATTGACAATCCGGCGTGAGCAATCTTCAGTTTCCCATCGCGATCACACTGGGCGATCCCGCCGGCATCGGGCCGGAGATCATCGTCAAGGCCTTCGGCGGTAACGCGCATGATCTGCGGGGATGCTTCGTCGCCGGTGACGTCGGCATCATTCGGCGCGCTGCGCAATCCTTGGCGGTTCCGGGTTCGCTGCCGCTGCCCGTTGCAGAAATCGAATCACCCGACGCTGCGGCCGATGTCCCGCCTGCCTGCGTACCGGTCCTGCAGGTGGTCGATAAAGTCAGGACGCCAATCGACGTCGGGCGAGTCAGCGCGGTCGCGGGGCGCATCGCGGGTGAGTGCGTCGTTTGGGCCGCTCGAGCAGCCCTGAAAGGCGACATCGCGGCGGTCGTGACTGCGCCTTTGCACAAGGAAGCGCTGTCTGCGGCGGGCTTTCAGTTCCCGGGACACACCGAGTTGCTTCAGTTCGAGACTGCAATCCATCTGGGCCGTCCAGTGGCTGAAGTCCCGGTCCGCATGATGCTTGCCAACGACGAACTGCGAACCGTGCTGGTCAGCATTCACATGTCGCTGCGCAATGCGATCGAGGCGGTGACGCTCGACGGTGTTCTCGACACGATGAGGATCACGCATCGCGCGTTGAGCGCAGTGCTGGGCCGGTCTCCGAAGATTGGCGTGGCGGGGCTCAATCCACACGCTGGCGAAGGAGGTCTTTTCGGGAACGAGGAGCGCGACGTCATTGCGCCGGCGATTGCGGCTGCGAGGAAAGAGGGCATCGATGCCGATGGACCCCATGCGCCGGACACCGTTTTCATGCGGGCCCGCAAGAAGTCTGCAGGGGGAGGGGAGTTCGACGTGGTGATTGCGATGTATCACGACCAAGGCCTGATTCCGGTCAAGTACCTCGGCGTCGAGAAGGGCGTCAACGTCACACTCGGCTTGGCGCTGGTACGGACCAGCCCTGATCACGGCACTGCGTTCGACATTGCCGGCACGGGGCGTGCCGATCCGTCGAGCCTCGTCGAGGCGGTGCGCATGGCACGCACGCTCTCGCGAGACGCTGCGGCGCTCAGGGCCGCTTGAGGTTGTCGCGGATTTCGCGGAGCAACAGGACGTCTTCCGGCGTGGCGGCTGGCGGCGGCGGCGCAGCGTCGATCGCGTTCTTCACCTTGTTGATCTGCTTGACCATCAGGAAAATGATGAAGGCGAGGATCACGAAATTGAGCGCAACGGTAATGAAGTTGCCGTACGCCAGCACAGGAACGTTGGCCTTCTTGAGTTCGATGAGGTTGTCGGCGACGTTCGGCGGTTTTTGCGCCAGCAGGATGTACAGGTTCGAGAAGTCGAGTCTGCCGAAGACAAGGCCAACCAGCGGCATGATGATGTCGCTCACCAGCGAGTCGACGATCTTGGCGAAAGCGGCGCCGATGATCACACCGACTGCGAGGTCGATCACGTTTCCCTTGACGGCAAACTCTCGAAACTCCTTGAAGAAACTCATGCCGGGTACCTCATGTGCGGATTGAGACGCCGGCCAGTATAGGGCTGCGACTCAAGGGTTTTATCAAGGGGGAACTCGTCGCTCTCGCGCGACTCGGCGCGTTGAAATCGGCATTTACGCTCCGCTACAATCGCCGGTTGACCCCAAGACCCTAGCGAAGAACATTGAGGATCCCCATGAGTGACAGCACCGCCGGCCGCCCCCGGATCGACACTAGCAAGCGGACGTGGTTGATCGCATCAGGTTGTGCAGGAGCGGTGGGCGGAGTGGCAGTTGCCATTCCGTTCGTCAGCACCTTCGAGCCTTCAGAAAAAGCCAAGGCTGCCGGTGCGCCGGTCGAAGTCGACATCAGCGGCCTTCAGGTGGGCGAAAAAATGACCGTCGAATGGCGGGGCAAGCCTGTTTGGATTCTCAAGCGCACACCCGAACAAATCGCTGAGTTGCCCAAGCTCGATCCGCTACTTGCCGATCCCCAATCAAAGCGCAATCCCGACGAGTTCACTCCTCCCTATGCGCGCAACGAGCACCGCTCGATCAAGCCCGAAATCCTCGTTGTCGTCGGCATCTGCACCCACTTGGGTTGTTCGCCAACGGACAGATTCCAGCCCGGCCCGCAACCTTCGCTGCCGGACGACTGGCACGGCGGCTTCCTCTGCCCCTGTCATGGTTCAACTTTCGATCTGGCGGCTCGCGTGTTCAAGAACAAGCCCGCGCCGGACAATCTCCCGGTGCCTCCGCACATGTATCTCTCCGACACCCGCCTCCTGATCGGCGACGACAAGAAGGCTTGAGGAGAACGACATGGCTGAACTCAAGGAAATCTCCCCCAACGCACCCGCCGGCGAAAAGTTGCTGAACTGGGTCGACAACCGCTTCCCGCTGACCAAGCTCTGGAACGATCAGTGGGGCAAGTACTACGCGCCCAAGAACTTCAATTTCTGGTACATCTTCGGCTCTCTCGCGATGCTGGTCCTCGTGATCCAGATCGTGACGGGCATCTTCCTCGTGATGCACTACAAGCCGGACGCGCAACTCGCGTTCGCGTCGGTCGAGTACATCATGCGAGATGTGCCTTGGGGCTGGCTGATCCGCTACATGCACTCGACGGGAGCTTCGGCGTTCTTCATCGTCGTCTACCTGCACATGTTCCGCGGGCTCATCTACGGAAGCTACCGCAAGCCGCGAGAACTGATTTGGATCTTCGGCTGCGCCATCTTTCTTTGCCTGATGGCCGAGGCGTTCATGGGCTATCTGCTGCCTTGGGGTCAGATGAGCTACTGGGGCGCACAGGTGATCGTCAACCTGTTCTCCGCGATTCCATTCGTCGGCCCTGATCTCGCGATCCTGATTCGCGGTGACTACGTGGTGAGCGACGCTACCCTGAATCGCTTCTTCAGCTTCCACGTCATTGCGGTGCCGTTGGTGCTGCTCGGCCTTGTCGTCGCTCACTTGATCGCGCTTCACGAAGTGGGGTCGAACAATCCCGATGGCATCGAGATCAAGGCCAATCGCGGTCCTGACGGCAATCCGCTGGATGGCATCCCGTCGCACCCCTACTACACGGTGCATGACATCTTCGGCGTCGTTGTGTTCCTGACGATCTTCTCGGCCGTGATCTTCTTCGCGCCAGAAGCGGGTGGGTATTTCCTCGAATACAACAACTTCATCCCGGCCGATTCGCTGAAGACGCCGAATCACATCGCACCAGTCTGGTATTTCACGCCTTTCTATTCAATGCTCCGCGCGATCACCAGCGAGATGATGTACGCGCTCATTGCCTGCGTGGTCGCCGGTGCAGCGTTTGGCGTCTTGAAGACACGCATCCCGTCGATCTTCAAGGGGCTCATCGTGATCGTGGCGCTCGGCGTGGCCGCGATGATGCTGTCGATCGATGCGAAGTTCTGGGGCGTTCTCGTGATGGGCGGCGCCGTCATCATCCTGTTCTTCCTGCCTTGGCTGGACCACAGCCCTGTGAAGTCGATTCGCTACCGCCCGAGCTGGCACAAGTTCCTGTACGGGATTTTCGTCATCAACTTCGTGGTGCTTGCGTACCTGGGTGTTCAACCGCCGTCGCCTACCGGCGAGCGGGTGTCGCAAGTGGGTACCTTGTTCTATTTCGGCTTCTTTCTGCTAATGCCGTGGTGGAGCCGCCTGGGTGAATTCAAGCCGGTCCCTGAGCGCGTGACCTTTGCAGCGCACTGACCGGGAGAAGACAAGAATGAAGAAACTGATCCTCACGTTGATCGCAGCGCTTGGTTTCGTAGCAGGCGCGCACGCCGCGGAAGAAGGCATGCCTTGGGACAAGGCGCCAAATCGGACGAACGACCTCGCAGCTTTGCAGAACGGCGCCAAGCTTTTCGTCAACTACTGTCTGAACTGCCACTCGGCTGCGTTCATGCGCTACAACAGGCTGCAGGACCTCGGCATCACTGAGCAGCAGATCAAGGACAACCTGCTCTTCACGACCGACAAGGTCGGTGAGACCATGAAGGCCAACATCGATCCACGCCAAGCCAAGGAGTGGTTCGGTGCCGTTCCGCCCGACCTGACGCTCGTCGCGCGCTCGCGCGCAGGCCATGGTGGCACCGGTGCAGACTATCTCTACACCTACCTGCGGACTTTCTACCGAGACGACACGAAGGCGACCGGTTGGAATAATCTTGCATTTCCGAGCGTGGCCATGCCACACGTCTTGTGGGAATTGCAGGGTGAACGCCGCCCGATTTTCGACAAGGTCGAATCGCACGGTCACGAAACCGAGGTGTTCAAGGGTTGGGAGCAATTTACCCCGGGAACCATGACGCCGTTGCAATACGATCAGGCTGTGGGTGACCTCGTCAGCTACCTCCAGTGGATGGCCGAACCGGCGCAGAACACGCGCATCAGGGTTGGTGTCTGGGTGCTGTTGTTCCTCGTCATGGCTGTGGTCTTTGTTTGGCGGTTGAATGCCGCGTACTGGAAAGACGTCAAGTAGTACGACGACGATGCCGATCAGTCGCCTTGCGCGTCTGGTCCCGCAGAGTGGGTTGCGAACGCGACCCACTCTTTTTGATTTTTAGGAGCCTTTCGCCATGATGGTCTTGTATTCGGGAACGACCTGCCCTTTTTCACACCGCTGCCGCTTCGTGCTGTTCGAGAAAGGCATGGATTTCGAGATTCGCGACGTCGATCTCTACAACAAGCCTGAAGATATCAGCGTCATGAACCCCTATGGGCAGGTTCCGATCCTTGTGGAGCGCGACCTGATCCTGTACGAGTCGAACATCATCAACGAGTACATCGACGAGCGCTTTCCGCATCCGCAATTGATGCCTGGCGATCCGGTCGACAGGGCTCGCGTCCGACTGTTCCTGCTCAATTTCGAGAAGGAGTTGTTCGTGCATGTGTCGACGCTCGAAAATCGCAGTTCGAAGGGTAACGAGAAGGCGCTCGAGAAGGCCCGCTCGCACATTCGCGACCGGCTGACGCAGCTTGCGCCTGTGTTCCTCAAGAACAAGTACATGCTGGGTGACAATTTCTCGATGCTCGACGTGGCGATCGCGCCACTGCTGTGGCGCCTTGACTACTATGGCATCGACCTGAGCAAGAACGCTGCGCCGCTTTTGAAGTACGCTGAACGAATCTTCTCTCGTCCCGCCTACATCGAAGCACTGACCCCGTCCGAAAAGGTCATGCGCAAGTGAAGCGCTGACGCCGCCGGTCATGATCAACGCACTCGAATCGTCATCCACTCGCCCGTACCTGATACGGGCGCTGTATGAATGGTGCACGGACAACGGCTTCACGCCGTACGTCGCGGTTCAGGTCGACGATACCGTCCAGGTGCCCCGTGAGTACGTCAAGAACGGCGAGATCGTGCTGAACATCAGTTTCGATGCCACGAGCTCGCTCAATCTTGGCAACGAGTTCATCGAATTCAAGGCTCGCTTTGCGGGCACGGCGCGCGAAATCAGTGTGCCGGTGGGTCGCGTGATCGCGATCTACGCGCGCGAAAACGGGCAAGGAATGGCCTTTCCTGCGCCTGCGCCAGGACCTGCGCAGATCGAAACGGGCTCGGTTCCGGGGAACTCCACGCCGCCGTCCGCCCCGACACGGACGCCGTTGCGGGACGCTTCGCGGGGCACTGAAGGCGATGCAAGCAAGATCGTCCATCTTGTGACCGGCGAAGGTGCTGAAGAAGCTGTCGAGACCACGGATGCACCCGTGGACCCGGCGGACCCGCCCCGGCCGCCCAATGGTGGAGGCTCGCGGCCTTCACTCAAGCGAATCAAGTGAAATTCGAGCAGGCGCCGCGCCGCTAGAATCCGTCAATACGCCGCTTTAGCTCAGTTGGTAGAGCAACCGCCTTGTAAGCGGTAGGTCGTCAGTTCGATTCCGACAAGCGGCACCACTTCCCTTGCAGGGCGCCATCTGGCCGCGACTGCGGCGCCAGAATGGATGCGCAGATCCGATGCTCTTCAATTTGGATCCATGCTGCGCGCCGCCACAGAATGTTTCGCGGAAGGGCGCTTACACAGCGAACATGTCCCCCTGACTTTGCCTGACGATCGACTCTGCGTCGGCCATGATCTCCTTGATCAGGATACCGGCAGAAGGCAGCTCATGGATCAGTACAGCGACCACGCCGCACGACCAGGCACTGGCGTCCATGCGCCCCATCGCATGACCTTCGGGTAGACGCCGCCCACTTGCGCGGCCATGTCGCCCAAGCTGATCGCAGTCCCGAGTTCGCGCTCTTTGACAGGAGGTTGATTGCGACCGGCTTGACCGTCGTCGGTCGGCATCGCTCGATTTCCCCAGCGAAGAGTCCGCCGGTGTGCTTTGCGTGAGGGAGGTCAACGTGCCGAGTCCGCCAGCATTCGAAACGGCTGCAGCGAACCTTGGCGGCTGCGATATTGTCGGCCCACATCCTGATCGGAGAGGCGGCCGGCACTACGATGCCAAACGAATATCCTGTCAGGCCAACGAAGTAGGACGGGTCCGTGGCTGCATCCCACTTCAGGTCGGTCGTGTAGGGCAGGCGATAGATGCCCAGGGAAGCAATGCCCAAGGTGGAGCCGCCGTTGCCGGCGCTCCGAAGCACTTTGCTTGGCAAAGTCCCACCAGCGCTTGGCCGGCTCTCGACGATCACGGGTTGCTTCAGCAGCTTCGAAACGCCCCAAACATGTTCAGGACCTCTGCTGTTGCCTGTCACGAACGGCCATGACTTCTTCCTCGACCTCCCGCAGGCGGTCCTTGCCGAAGAACATCTCTGTTCCAACGAAGAAGGTAGGCGAGCCGAACGCTCCGCGCGCATGCGCTTCTTGCGTACTGGCCATCAGTTGCGCTTTCACCTCCGGAGCTTGGCTCAGCGCCACGAGCGCGTCGGCGTCCAACTCGGCCGCACGCAGCTGCGCCCGCATCACTTCCAGTTCGTCCATCTTCTTCTCCTGCTCCCACATGCTCGAGAAGACCACCTCGACATAGCGATCGAAGCAGCCTAGCTTCTGTGCCGCGACCGCCGCCCGCATGATTTGCAGCGTATTAATGGGAAAAAATGGATTGCGTCGGAAGGCGGTGAGCCCATGCTTTCGCACGAAACGCTGGAGCTCCAGGAGCTCGTAATTGCGCTTGTTCGGGATTTCGGCATTCGTCTCGCCGGGCGAGCGATTGTTGGTGAGCTTGAACAAGCCGCCCAACAGGATCGGCACGTATTCAAAACGCGCTGCGCTGCGCGCCTCGATCTCCGGAATGAGCTTGTGACTGAGGTAGGCGTTGGGGCTACCGAAGTCGAAAAGAATTTGCACAGGAACAGGATTCATAAGACGTGCTTGCTGGAATGGCCGGCGGCTCTCACCAGGATTCCATCCACGGCCGGATCTCGGTCTCGTGAGTCCAGGCGTCCCGCGGTTGCATATGCAGCTGCCAGTACAGATCTGCGATGTGATTTGGATCGACGATGCCGCCCTGGTCTTTGAGCTGATAGCGCTCCGGGAAGTTGGTGCGGATGAACTCGGTATCGATGGCGCCGTCCACGACCGGATGCGCCACATGGATGCCCTTGGGCCACAGCTCGCGCGCCATGCTCTGCGCAAGTGCGCGCAGCGCGTGCTTGGCACCCGCAAACGCCGCGAAGCCATCCCGGCCGCGCAAGCTCGCGGTGGCCCCCGTGAAGATGATCGTTCCACGGCCGCGCGGAAGCATGGCCTTGGCGGCTTCCCTGCCCATCAGAAATCCGGCAAAGCAGGCCATTTCCCAGACCTTGTAGTACACGCGGGCGGTGGTCTCCGTAATGGGAAAGCGCACATTGGCCCCAATATTGAAGATAGCCACTTCGATGGGCGCGATCTCGTTTTCGATCTTCTGCACCAGAGCAACCATCTCCTCTTCTTTGCGGGCGTCGCTTCCGAAGCCGTGCGCCTCACCGCCGGCAGCGCGGATCTGGTCCACGAGGGGTTTCAGCTTCTGAGCGTCGCGCCGAGTCACGCAGGCGATGTAGCCCTCGCGCGCGAACCGCTGCGCGATCGCTCCGCCAGTGGCATCGCCGGCACCGATCACGAGAACCGCTTTCTTTTCTGACATTGAATTTCCTTGGCTGGGTTTGAAGGAATTCACCGTGCGCGACTATTGCGAACACGTGAACGACCGGCGTTGCGCGGAGAGCTCGGACGCCTGCTTGGACAGTTCGTGCTTGAGGATCTTTCCGGCGGAAGACTTCCTCGTTGCCCGGGGCTTGGCGGCCGACCACCGCGCAGGCGGCGACCGCCGGATGGCTTGCGATCAAAGCTTCGACTTCCGGTGGATACACATTGAAGCCGGATCGGATGATCAACTCCTTGGTGTGCGGCCTCGATCAGTGCGGGCGCGACCGGCTTTTGCCGCGCCCAAGGGCGGAGCACGTGAGACATGCGTGCGGGCAGCGAGGCGAGCTGTTCGGCGAGTGCACTGAGTGTTCTCATCATCGCGACGTCCCTTGCGTTTATTTTTAGAACTGACCGCACCATAAGTTTGAAAAATGAACTCGTCAAGCGTAGAGTTGCGCCATGAAATGGACAGATCTGCAACAAGAGCATTGCTCGGTCGCACGGACCGTGTCAGTGATCGGAGACCGGTGGACGATGCTTGTGCTGCGCGACGCGTTTCTCGGTGTGCGCCGATTCGAGGACTTTCAGGAGCGACTGGGCATCTCGCGCCCCATGCTCGCTGATCGTCTGACCAAACTGGTCGATGCGGGGGTCTTCAAGAAGGTGGCCTATCAGGACTCTCCTGTGCGCTATGAGTACCGGTTGACGCCCAAGGGCATGGACCTCCATCCGGTATTGATGGCAGTGGTGCATTGGGGCGATGTCCACATGTCAGGAGAGGCCGGAAGGCCGCTGCTCCATCGTCACTCCGGATGCGGACACCTGTTCGATCCCGTGACGGTCTGCTCCGAATGCAATGAGGCTTTGCGAGCCAGGGATGTCGCAGTCGAGCGAGGACCTGGCGCGTAGATAGAAAAAGATAGAAAGATTGATTCGTATTTAGAATCGCCGACTGCAAGGCAGTCCCGTTGACGATTTGGGCCCTGCAAGCTTTCCTTCAGGAGTTCCATGAGTCGCTCGGAGTGCCCTCGTACGTTGCGTACGCCCATCGCATTGACCGTGATTGCCATGGCCTCCCTTCCGGCCACCGGGCAACAGTCGCCACCTGCGACATCCGAACAGCCGGCCGGCGCGCCATCATCTCCGGCGAGCACTTCGGTTCCGGCGACATTGCGCGAAGTGCAGGTTCAGGACACTGCCGACAACGGAAGCTTCGGCCCCAATCCGCTGTCGATCAGCCGGTTGCCTGCGGATCCGCACGATGTGCCGCAGTCGGTCACCATCATCAATCAGCCGCTGATGCAATCGCAGGGTGCCACCTCGCTGGCGAGTGCTCTGCGCAACGTCCCGGGCCTGACCATTGGTGCTGCTGAAGGTGGGCAAATCGGCACCAACATCAATCTCAACGGCTTTTCGGCTCGAACGGACATTTTCTTGGACGGTGCACGCGACCGTGGCCAGTACTACCGCGATACGTTTGCGCTGGACAGCATCGAGGTGCTGATGGGACCTTCGTCCATGTTGTTCGGTCGCGGTTCGACGGGTGGCGTGATCAACCAGGTCAGCAAGAAGCCGTCTCTGACACCCGCGGGGAACGCGGAGCTTTCAGTCACGAGCAACGGTCTTGTGCGGACGACTGTCGATGTGAATCGGCCGCTGTCGGAGACGTCGGCATTTCGCATCTCCGCAATGGGGCAGGAAGGTGATGCGTCGAATCGCGACCAAACGAGAATTCAGGACGTCGGCGTTGCCCCGTCGTTGAAGTTCGGCATCAACACGCCCACTCAGATCACCTTGTCTGCGTTACTTCAGCACAACCGCGACATGGCCGACTACGGGATTCCCCCGCTGAACGGCGCGCCGGCGCAGGTCGATCGGAACAATGCTTATGGATTCAACGACGATCGCACCGTTTCGGATATCGGCGCATTCAATGCAACGATCCTCCACAAGCTGACATCGACCAGTTCGATTCGCAACCAGACGCAGTACAACCAAGTCACGACCAACGCGACGGAGACCGCGCCGCAGGGCATCGGAACCGTGAGCGTCAGGGGCTATACGCCGTTTTCGACGGGGACCACAGCTTTCCCCGCCGCGGCAACCAGCACCTTGCCCCTCGGTCAGATGTGGGTTCGTCAACAGAGTCATGACCGGGACATCCGCGACACTTCGCTGTTCAACCTGACCGAATACAACACGAAATTCGAGACGGGCACGCTCAAGCACGCACTGCTGGTGGGGCTGGAACTCGGGCACGATACGTACAGGAACCAAGGCTACTACCGCAACGGCACCTGCGCCGGCATTCCGATGAATCCGGTGGGCGGAACAAGCGGCTATGTGTCTTGCACACCGCTTCTGAATCCCATCCCGTCCGATTCGCCTCTCAATGCGCCGGGGCTTCCTGGCAATCTTGCGACGGCAGCTGCCGACACGGTTGCGGGGTATGTCAACGACACGGTCGACCTCAGTCCTCAGTTCAAGCTCGTTGGCGGCGTGCGCCAGGACAACTATCGGGCCAGCATCAACAACACGGTGACGAGCGCGACAACCCTCGCCTACGAAAGGCAGACGGTCAACTACACCAGCGTCCGCGCCGGAGGCATCTGGCAACCGACTACCGAGCAGTCCTATTACGTCTCCTACAGCACCTCGTTCAATCCTTCGCTCGAGCAACTGGTGGCGACGACCGGGGCCACCCAGCCCTTGCCTCCACAGGAAAACAAGGCATACGAACTGGGCGGCAAGTGGGATGCCAATGGCGGCGCGCTGTCGATGACCGCTGCGGCCTTCAGCATCACGCAAGACAACGCGAGAGCGCAGAACTCCGACGGCACCTACTCCGCGACCGGCACCGTGCGTGTCAATGGCGCCCGCGCCGGCATTGCAGGGCGGATCACCGACGCCTTTCAGGTGTTCGGCGCCTATACCTTTCTCGACGGCACGATCGTCGACGGCATCGCCCCCGCGACCCAAGGCAACGTGCCGGCAAATACGCCCCGCAACGCCGCCAGCATTTGGGCCGTCTATACCGTCACCCCTCAGTGGGAATTTGGCGGCGGCGCCACTTACGTCGGGAGCCGTTATGCCTCCAACACCAACCTCGTCGCGGTAGGGAGCTACACGCGAATCGACGCAATGTTGGCCTATCACCAGCCTCACTACGATGTACGGCTCAACCTGTTCAATCTTTTTGACAAGCACTATTACGACGCCTTGATCCCGTCCGACGGCGGCCGGGCCGTCCCCGGCATGGCGCGCACCGCCATGCTGTCCGTGAACTACCGGTTCTGACGTCAATCCTCACCGCCATGCTGCTCTGTATTCCCCAGGTTCTCGATCCCGAGTCACTCAAAGCTGTTCGCGCGCGTCTGGATGCTGCAGGTGACGCATGGGTGGATGGCCGAGTCACAGCGGGGCACCAGGGCGCGGAGGTGAAGTTCAACCAGCAGATCGACGAACGGTCACAGGTGGCCAGGGACTGCCAGGCCATCGTGGTCGGTGCACTCGAACGCAATCCGCTCTTCATCAGCGCGGCGCTGCCCAACGTGCTGTATCCGCCGATGTTCAACCGCTACAGTGCCGGTATGACGTTTGGCCTGCACGTGGATGGCGGAGTGCGCATACATCCTCACAACGGGCGCAAGCTGCGCACCGATCTTTCCGCCACGTTGTTCCTCTCGCCGACCGATAGCTACGACGGCGGTGACCTGCAGATGGAAGACACCCATGGAATGCAGAACGTGAAGCTGGACGCCGGTGATATGGTCATCTATCCGGCGACCAGCCTGCACCAGGTGACTCCCGTCACAAGGGGCGTACGTCTCGCTTGCTTTTTCTGGGTGCAGAGCCTCATCCGTGACGCGGGAGACCGGGCGCTTCTTTTTGACCTCGACAACGCTATCCAGCGACTGAATCAGACCGGCGCAGACGAATCCGCGCGGCGGACGCTGGTCGGGACGTATCACAACCTTCTTCGCAAATGGAGCGACACGTAGGTCGTCCACATGAACACCGCTCACGATTTTTCAGCCGGCCCCGGTGGGACTGCATTCATGTCGTCCACGCCGCTTGACGAGCGCCTTCGAAGCCGGCAACGCCGCACTGCGCTCGTGCAATGGATTCGCAAGACTCACGGTTGGATCGGCCTGTGGGGCGCGATTCTCGGGTTGATTTTCGGCACGGCCGGCGTATGGCTGAACCACCGTGCGGTGCTCAAATTGCCGATGGCCCAGCAGCGCCTTAACGCGCAATTGTCATTGCCCGACCCGGCGCCGGCCAACGCCAAGGAGATGGCCACCTGGCTTCAGACGGCGCTGGGGCAGAGTGGCCCGCCGAACTCCATGCGCGTGGAACCTTCGAAACCGGTCGGCTGGGCGGAGAAAGGCAAGCACGCCAGCGCCTCCGCGCCCGAAGACGCGCCTCGTGAACCAGCCTTGATGCAGCCGGAACGCTGGGTCTTCAACTATGGCGGTCCCGATGCCATTGTTCAGGCGGAATACTGGCGCGGCAATCGCTCGGTGGGTGTCACGACCACCAGCAACGGGTTTGTCGCCACGCTCGCAAATCTGCACAAGGGGGTCGGCATGCCGGTCGCATGGATTCTGCTGGTGGACACGCTGGCGGGGAGTCTGATCTTCCTGTCGGTGTCTGGCGTGGCGCTGTGGATGCTGACCCATCGCCGTCGGCGCGTCGGCCTGACCATTTTTGGCACATCGGTCGTGCTCACACTCGGGTTGGTTTTGGCGCAGCTCTGACTCAGCGGCCTGTCTGGACCTTGATGCGGAGGGTGGCGACGTCCCAACCCCTGGCCTTCAGTCGCGACAGGAAAAGTGGCGCCAAGTGACGGAGCTTGGCCGCTGCGGCGCTGCCGCTGACCAACATGCACCATACATCTGCCTCCGCCGGCCCTGCCTTGATGGTGGGGCGCAGTTCGGCAGGGATCAGGTCCTGGATGGCAGCGAGCCGTTCGTTCGCGTCGCGCGCTCGGGCGGTCAGGCTCGCCAGGGTTGGCGACTCCTCGGTCGCCTGGAGCAAAGTGACGGCGTGATAGCGGCGGTTCATGGGCAAAGGTCTGGACTCAAGAGTTTGGACAAGGCGGCTAAAATCTGCGGTTTGCCGGCAATCCTGCGGGCCGGTCGGCTTGCTTTCCAGCAAAGCGCGCCCAAGTTCCTTCTCGTCTATCTTAGGGATTTCGGTCGAAGTGCCCGCATCCAGCGAGTGTCCTTCGATCTCCATTCATGGCCACCAACCTCCTGACCCAAATTTTCGGCAGTCGCAATGACCGGCTTCTGAAGCAGTATCGCAAGACGGTCGAACGCATCAACTCGCTGGAGCCGTCGTTCGAGAAGCTCGATGAAGCTGCGCTGCGCGGCAAGACGCAGGAGTTCAAGGATCGCGTTGCCAAGGGCGAATCGCTCGACGAACTCTTGCCAGAGGCTTTTGCGACGGTGCGCGAAGCATCCAAGCGGGTCATGAAGATGCGCCACTTCGACGTCCAGTTGCTGGGCGGCATGGCCCTCCACAACGGCAAGATCTCGGAGATGCGCACCGGTGAAGGTAAGACGCTGACGGCGACCCTTCCGGTCTACCTGAATGCGCTCACCGGCAAGGGCGTCCATGTGGTCACGGTGAACGACTACCTCGCCAGCCGCGATGCCACCTGGATGGGTCGGCTCTACAACTACCTCGGCCTTTCCGTCGGTATCAACCTGCCGCAAATGCCGCGCGAAGAAAAGCAGCAGGCCTACGGCAGCGACATCACCTACGGCACGAACAACGAGTACGGCTTCGACTACCTGCGCGACAACATGGTGTACGAGCCCGGCGATCGGGTTCAGCGCGGCTTGAACTACGCAATCGTCGACGAGGTTGACTCGATCCTTATCGACGAAGCCCGGACCCCGCTCATCATCAGCGGCCAGGCCGAAGACCACACGGACCTGTACCTTGCGATCAACAAGGTCGTGCCGCTCCTGGTTCGCCAGGAAGGCGAGGCTGATCCTCGCACCGGCGAAGGCGTTACCAAGCCTGGAGACTTCACGGTCGATGAAAAAACTCACCAGGTGTTCATGACCGAAGACGGCCACGAAAAGGCAGAGAAGATTCTTGCCGAGTTCAAGCTGCTTCCTGAAGGCGCCTCTCTCTACGACCCCGCCAACATCACGCTGATGCATCACTTGAATGCAGCGTTGCGCGCGCGGCATCTATATCACCGCGACCAGCACTACGTCGTGCAACAAGGCGAAGTGATCATCGTCGACGAGTTCACCGGCCGTTTGATGACTGGGCGGCGCTGGAGCGACGGCTTGCACCAGGCGGTTGAAGCCAAGGAAGGCGTCGAGATCCAGGCCGAGAACCAGACGCTCGCCTCGATCACCTTTCAGAACTATTTCCGCCTCTACGCAAAGCTCGCCGGCATGACCGGCACGGCCGACACCGAAGCGTACGAATTCCAGGAAATCTATGGTCTCGAGACCATGATCATCCCGCCGAATCGCCCGAGCAAGCGCGATGACCAGCTGGACCGCGTGTACAAGACCACGCGCGAAAAATACGAAGCTGCCATCCAGGACATTCGCGAGTGCTATGAGCGTGGCCAACCCGTGCTGGTCGGCACGTCGTCGATCGAAAACTCCGAAATCATCGCAGGCTTGCTCGAGAAAGCCGACCTGCCACACCAGGTTCTCAACGCGAAGCAACACGCACGCGAAGCGGACATCGTCGCGCAGGCCGGCCGCACCAAGATGATCACCATTGCAACCAACATGGCGGGCCGTGGTACCGACATTGTTCTGGGCGGAAATGTCGAGAAAGCCATCGAAGCGGTCGAAGCCAATGAAGAACTCGACGCCAGCGCCAAGGCTGCCGAGGTCGCCCGGCTTCGTGCCCAGTGGGAGAAGGATCACGAATTTGTGAAGTCGCTCGGCGGCTTGCGGATCATCGCCACCGAACGGCATGAATCTCGCCGCATCGACAACCAGCTGCGCGGCCGCTCGGGCCGGCAGGGCGACCCTGGCTCGTCCCGCTTCTATTTGAGCCTGGACGATCCGCTGATGCGCATCTTTGCCGGCGACCGCGTGAAGGCGATCATGGATCGCCTCAAGATGCCCGACGGCGAAGCCATCGAGGCGGGCATCGTGACGCGCAGTATCGAGAGTGCCCAGCGCAAGGTCGAGGCGCGCAACTTCGACATCCGCAAGCAGCTGCTCGAATACGACGATGTCTCGAACGACCAACGCAAGGTGATCTACCAGCAGCGCAATGACATCCTGGATGCGGGTGACCTCACCGCGCAAATCGGGGCGCTGCGCGAGGGCTGTTTCAACGATCTCGTTCGCCAGTACGTGCCCGCCGAGTCGGTCGAGGAGCAATGGGATCTCGCGGGCCTGGAAAAGACTCTCTCCGCGGACTGGCACCTCGAATTGCCGCTGCGGCAAGAGGTCGAGGCCGCCACGGCCATCGGCGACGAAGACGTTGTCGAAAAGGTCGTCGCCGAGGCCAACAAGGCATTCGATGCCAAGGTCGAGCTGATCGGGCAGGAGAACTTCACGCAGTTCGAGCGCATGGTTCTGTTGCAAAGCATCGATACACACTGGCGTGAGCACCTGGCTTCCCTTGATTACCTGCGGCAGGGCATTCACCTTCGCGGCTACGCGCAGAAGCAGCCGAAGCAAGAATACAAGCGCGAAGCTTTCGAGCTCTTCGGTCAATTGCTCGACTCCGTCAAGAACGAAGTGACCCGTCAACTCATGACCGTGCGCGTCCAGTCCAGCGAGCAGCTTGAGCAAGCTGCCGAAGCGATGGAAAGCCGAGGTGAGAACCTCGCGAACGTCACTTACACGGCGCCGACCGAGACCGGCGAAGTCGAAGTGCGCGTGGACGAGGAAAGCCTTCGCCGCCAGGCTGCCATGGGACTGGGCGCCGGCGCTGCCGCATTTGCGCGCGTCGGGCGCAACGATCCGTGCCCCTGCGGCAGTGGTAAAAAATTCAAGCATTGCCACGGCAAACTTTCTTGATATCGATCTGGAGGACGTCTGGATGCCCGTGAATCTCTCCGCCCCCGATCCCGCAGCGCTGCACGCTGTGCCAGGTGTTCGCATTGGCGTCGCCGAAGCCGGCGTGCGCAAGGCCAACCGCAAGGACCTGACTGTCGTGCTGATCGACGAAGGCGCCGCCGTGGGCGGCGTGTTCACGCAGAACCGGTTTTGCGCCGCGCCGGTTCAGGTCTGCCGCGATCACCTCGAGAAAAATTTCGGGATTCGCGCGATGCTCATCAACACGGGCAACGCGAACGCCGGAACGGGCGAGGACGGCCTGATGCGTACGCGTGCCACCTGTATTGCGCTTGCGCGGCAATTGAACCTGGCCCCTGCGCAGATTCTGCCTTTTTCCACTGGCGTGATCATGGAGCCGCTGCCTATCGACCGCATCGAGGCTGGTTTGCCTGCTGCCTTGGCCGATGCGAAGGCGACCAACTGGGCGCGCGCCGCAGAAGGCATCATGACGACCGATACGGTGCCCAAGGCCTTCAGCCGGCAAGTGATGATCGACGGGGCGACTGTCACGATCACCGGCATCAGCAAGGGTGCCGGGATGATCCGTCCGAACATGGCCACGATGCTCGGTTTCATGGCGACTGACGCGAAGATCGATGCATCGCTGATCCAGCCGCTCGCGAGGGCTCTGGCGGAAGCATCCTTCAATCGTGTGACGATCGATGGGGATACATCGACCAACGATTCGTTCGTGGTCATTGCGACGCAGAAGGCTGCCCACGGCACCATCACCTCGCTCGACTCCGCGGAGGGGCGCGCCTTGCTGGAGGCCATGCAGACTGTGGCTAGGCTACTGGCGCAAGCCATCGTCCGCGACGGCGAAGGTGCGACCAAGTTCATCACGATTCGTGTCGAAGGTGGCAAGGACGCTGCCGAGTGCCGGCAGGTGGCCTACGCGGTCGCGCATTCGCCATTGGTCAAGACCGCGTTCTATGCGAGCGACCCGAACCTTGGGCGTATCCTGGCGGCGGTCGGATACGCCGGCATTGCCGACCTGGACCAGACAGGCATCGACCTTTTCCTGGATGACGTGCACGTGGCGGTGAAGGGGGGTCGCAATCCGTCCTATCGTGAGGAAGACGGTCAACGGGTGATGAAGCAGAGCGAGATCCTGGTGCGCATTGCGCTTGGCCGCGGCGATGCTGCCGACACCGTCTGGACCTGCGACCTCAGCCACGACTACGTTTCGATCAACGCCGACTACAGGTCATGAACGAGAAGTTCGAACGCCTGATCGAGCGCGCCGAGCATCTGATGGGTCGCATCGAGTCGATCCTGCCGCAACCGTTGGCTGCGCCCGCCGACTGGAACGCATCCATCGCATGGCGCTACCGGCGACGCAGTTCTGGTCACGGCACGCTGGAACCTGTCCGCCATATTGCGACGATGCCACTCGACGCGCTGAAAGAAATCGATCTTCAGAAGGAAAAAATCGAGCGCAATACCCGTCAGTTCGTCGAAGGCAAGCCGGCCAATAACGTTCTGCTGACGGGTGCCCGCGGCACCGGGAAATCATCGCTGATCCGCGCCTGTCTTCATGCCTACGCGCCGCAGGGTCTGCGCCTGATCGAGGTCGACAAGGCCGAGTTGACCGACCTGCCGGACATCATCGAGGTCGTTTCGAATAGGCCCGAGAGATTCATCATCTTCAGCGATGACCTGAGCTTCGACGAGGGGGAGCCGGGCTATAAGGCGCTCAAGTCCATTCTGGACGGCTCCATCGCTGCGGCGACGCCCAACGTGTTGATCTACGCGACCAGCAACCGCCGTCATTTGCTCCCGGAGTACATGAAGGACAACCTCAGCTACACCCACACGGAGGACGGCGAAGTGCATCCTGGCGAAGTGATCGAAGAGAAGATTTCGCTCTCGGAGCGTTTCGGTCTCTGGGTGAGCTTCTATCCGTTCAGCCAGAACGAATACCTGACGATCGTCGCGCAGTGGCTTTCGTCGTTTGGCGTCGAAGCAAAAGCCATCGAGGCGGCGCGACCGGAGGCGCTCGTGTGGGCACTCGAAAGGGGTTCGCGCAGTGGACGCGTCGCCTACCAGTTCGCACGAGATTACGCGGGGCGCGCCTGATGCCCGCCAGCACAACCGCGCGCAAGCACACTGAGGTTGCCGTCGGCATCCTCATCCGTGAGGATGGCGCGCTGCTGCTGTCTACGCGACCCGAGGGGAAGCCCTACGCAGGCTACTGGGAGTTTCCAGGCGGCAAGATCGAAGCCGGTGAGACGGTCGAACAGGCATTGCGCCGCGAACTCCACGAAGAACTCGGCATCGCCATTGATTCCGCGGCCATTTGGAAAGTCACTGAGCACGACTATCCGCACGCGCTTGTTCGATTGCACTGGTGCAAGGTCATTGCATGGGCGGGCGACTTTGAAATGCGTGAAGGCCAGTCGATGTGCTGGCAACAATTGCCGCTCGATGTGGCGCCGGTGCTTCCCGGAGCGCTACCCGTCTTGGAGTGGCTCGCTGAAGAACGGACCCGGCCCAGCGTTATTTAAGCAGCGCTGACGCCCTCGCGCGTCATTGCCGCTTCGGGTCGCCGAAAGGATCGTCGTCCGGCGGCGCTTCCGCGGGCATCCTGAAATCTTCACTTGCCCATGCGCCGAGATCGATTCCCTTGCAGCGGGCGCTGCAGAATGGCCGATAAGGATTGCTTGGTGCGTAGGCGCTGTCTTGTCCGCACGCGGGACACTTGACGATGCGCTCGCCGAAAGAATTGACGGGGCTCATGCGCAGAGAGTCAGCTCGAATGGCGTGTCGTCCGTGCTCTGGCGCAAGCGATCGTCTGTCTCCTTGCGCATGAGCCGCACAGACACCATCAGGCGGTTTCCGCTGATTTCAGGAATCAGCCCCAGCTTGGGATCGATCTTCAAGCGCAACAGCTGAAAGCTACGGCCTTGCGGCAGAGTCTGCTGAAAATGCCCGTTCGCCGCCATGACCTTGTAAGGCACGTCCGCGTCACGCAGTAGTTTCAGCAGCAGATAAATCGATTCCGCCAAAGGCGCCAGCGTCGACGACCAACGTTCCAGATCGGCGCGTCGCTCGGGGGGGCGGCCGTTCTGCCACGCGAAATAGGCCGGGAGGTCGAATTCACAGGTGCCGCCGGGAATGCTTGCACGGCTGCGGATGCTCATGAGCCATTCGTTCTCGGTCAACGCCTGGCCGGCCTTGCCAGGCATGTTGTTGAGGGTTGTGAAGTTGCTCTCGAGCTTGCTGACCACCTGATCCAGCACCGACTCGGCAATCGCCGGGTTTCCCCGATAGCTGTTGAACACGTTCTTGTGCTTATCGAGGTCTCGCAGCAAATCGGCCTTGAGGTCGGCGCGCGCGGCCACATCCATGATCTCGAAGATCGTCACAAGTGCGTAGTGATGCAGCAGGGCCGAATCGGCAGGCACGAGTTCGCCAAGACGGCGAAACAGATGCTCCAGCCGCAAATAGGTCCGGATGCGCTCGTTGAATGGGTACTCGTAAAGGATCACGCGGGACGGCTTCCGATCAGAGACGATGATAGCGTCAAGATGGCTTCATCGACGGTTGCGGCACTATCTTACGAATTGCCTCCAGCATGACTTGGCCAAGCGCCAACTGACCATGCATCGACAGGTGGGTGTCGTTGGGAAAGTAGAAGTCACGGATTTTCGACTTCTGCTCCTGCGCGAACGTGAAAAGGTCCGGTCCCAAGCCTGCATGGTTGAAGGCCGTCACAAAATCTTTCGAGTGATCCGGCATGACGTAGGTTGTCGTCTTGTTGGGCACCACCATCCACATGATGGATCGGGAAGGGTGGGCTTTGTCGAAGGCGCTCATCTGTGCAACATTCTCGACAGTAAGCTCCCCGTTGTCGTCGTCTTCCTTGAAGAACAAGGCCTTCTCGCAAAAGCGGTTGCTGAACATCGAGCAGCCATCAGGCACGGGCCGCACCCAGGTCGCTTCGCCGGCCAGCGTTGTGCCTTCGGATTTCTTCGCGGCACGCGTATTCCGGTAAGTCGTGAGGCCGGAGGTCAGCTTGGCTTTCGAATTGAGTGCGAAACCAGGAACGTATTCGGGAGATTCGAAAAACGGCTTGGCCAGTGGCTCGATTGGTTTTTGCATCTTGGCGCACTTCTGCGTGTTGATCAGCCGATCTCGAAGCAGGCGTTCGACGCTCTCGACCACCACGACTTTGCCCTTGAAGCCGGCGCGGTCGAGCCATGCATCGAAGTCGTCGCAGAGGGACTCACCGAGTTCGCCCCAGTAAACGGTGGAGATCTTGTAGCCTTGTCTGGTGAGTACCGATTGCCAGCGGTAGGTCATGGAAAAGCTGTCGCCGATCACAAGAATGTCGGCCTGTGTGATGGGCGACCCTCGAAGATATTGAGGATCGACATGGGGCGGCTCCAACTGCCAGCCGAATTCGTGGTCCGATACCTGTCCAATTCTTGACAGGTCCCCATAAGGGATGGGCGTTCCCATCGTGATGAGCAGCATTGCGACCACAACGGCGAAGCCCGCCGCGAAGATCTGCAACCAAAGTTTTGCGGGCGTCATATCAGAACTGGAAATAGAGGAACGGGCTGTACGTACCCAACCTCGACACGCAAAGGCCAAAAAGGACGACAGTCACAAGCGCCATGAACGCAGTGAAAGCTGTCGCCGCACGCGGCCGCCCAGCAAGCGCCTGAGCCTGAGGGACCCAGCGCTGCAGCGTGATCGTCGGCGGTAGCGCAAGACAGATGAACAGGCCAACCAGCAAGGTCTGGAAGAACTCCGGTTTGCGAGACGGCACACGGCCGAATTCCTCGAAGGCGACGAGCGGCGCGCCATGCATTCCGAGCATTCCCTTGTAGATCTCGATCGCGGCATGCATGCTTTCCGCGCGAAACACGACCCAGGCAATCATGACGAAGACGAAGGTCAGGAACCAGCCAAGGACCCGTGCCGAACGCCCCGGCTTGGCGTTGCGACGCACCTTGGCATTCCAGAGATGGTTGACCGCAAGAAAGGCGCCGTGCAGGGCCCCCCATATGACGAACGTCCACGCAGCGCCATGCCATAGCCCGCCTAGCAGCATCGTGATGAAGAGGTTCAGGTACCGGCGCCCGGGCCCCTTGCGGTTGCCCCCCAAAGGAACGTACAGGTAGTCGCGAAGGAACGTTGACAGCGAAATGTGCCAGCGGCGCCAGAATTCGATGAGACTGGTCGACTTATAGGGGGAATTGAAATTGAGCGGCAACTGCACGCCCAGGCACAGCGACAAGCCCACGGCCATGTCTGAATATCCCGAAAAGTCGAAATAGATTTGAAGCGTGTACGCGAGCACCCCGAGCCAGGCCGTGTAGAGAGTGGGTACCGCGCCGTTGTGGACGCCCGTGAACATGAGGTCGGCGTATTCGCCCACCTTGTCGCCAATCAGCAGCTTCTTGGCCAGCCCGAATACGAAGATCGCCAAACCTAGTGCAACCTTGTTCAAGTCCACTCTGTAAGTCGCCGGATTGGCGAACTGCGGCATCATTTGCGCGTGATGCAGCACCGGACCCGCGATCAAGTGCGGAAAGTAGGTGACGAATAGCGCGTAGTGAATGAAGCTGCGCTCGTGGACCTTGTCTTGCCAGCAATCCACCAGGAAAGCGATCTGCGTGAACGTGTAGAAAGAGATGCCGATCGGCAGCGCAATATGCAGCAACGGCAGGGGTGTGAATCCGGCGACGGAAAGGCCTTCATTCACATTGGCCAAGAAGAAATTCGCGTACTTGAAGGTGGCGAGCACGCCAAGGTTGACCACGAGCGCGAAGACCAGCGTTCGCTTTCTGCTGGACAGAGTCCGCCCGGGGCCGTTCGTCAGGCGCAGCCCCGCCCAATAGTTGAAGCAGATCGATCCGATGAGCAGTGGGAGAGCGTTGATGCTCCACCAGCCATAGAAGAACAGTGAGGCCAGCGCGAGAAAACCGGCCGCAGCACGCGCATTTCGCTTTCCGATGAGGAAGAACCCGAAAAGGACTATCGGGAAATAGCAGAAGATGAACGCGTATGAATTGAAGAGCATCTTTGGGATCTGTCGCGGGGCTCATTGACGCGCCGCTTTCTTGTTGTCCGGCGCAGGGCCGGCTTAGCCACGGATTATCGCGTGCCCGCGACCGTCCACTGCTTCCAGAGACCCCGCACGACGGAAGAGAGTTCCGCAAGAGTCAACCGCTCGTTGTAGATCACCGCATCTGCTGCCGCCCTGCGCAAAGCACGATGGGCTTGTTGGGCAATCACCGCGCGGACTGCATCGGGCGTCCAGCCTGACCTTGCGATCACGCGTTCGAGTTGCGTCTGTTCGCTGGCGTCGATCACCAGAACGCGATCGACGATGCCACGCCAACGCTTTGATTCCACCAGCAGCGGCACGTCGAACACGATGGGTTGTCCTGTGACCGCTGCGGCAGCTTGGCGCTCGCACTCCACTCCAATCAGCGGATGCAGGATGGTTTCCAGCCGCCTCTTGGACATGGGGTCGAGAAACGCGATTTCCCTCATGCGCGCGCGGTCCATGCTGCCTTCGGGCGTGACGATGGAGCGGCCGAATTCGGCTTCCAATGCGGGCATCGCAGCGCCGCCCGGCGCAGTCATCGCTCTCGCGATGGCATCGGTATCGACCAGATTCGCGCCCAGCGCAACCAGTTCGGAGGCGACCGTGCTCTTGCCGCTTCCTATGCCGCCGGTCAGCCCGATGCGCATGATTCGAGTGTCCTTCTCAAAGGCCAACCACTCGGAGAATCGCATCGGGGCCGAAGACCATGGCGGTGAAGCCCGCACCCGCGAGGAACGGCCCGAACGGCACGTAGCCGCCTTCGCGAAGCTTGCTGTTGATCTTGAGTGCGACTCCGACGATCACGCCGATGACCGATGCCATCAGGATGATCGGTATCAAGGCCTGCCAGCCGAACCAGGCGCCGAATGCAGCAAACAGCTTGAAGTCGCCGTAGCCCATCCCTTCCTTCCCTGTCGTCAGTTTGAACAGCCAATAGACGGCCCAGAGCGAACAGTAGCCGGCAACCGCCCCCCAGATGGCGTTCGTTATCGAAGTTCCGGTGAAGCCGGCCATCGACGCCAGCAACCCTGCCCATAGCAACGGAAGTGTGATGTCGTCAGGCAGGAGGGTCGTATCCCAGTCGATCAGCGCCAACGCCAGCAAGGCTGCTGCGAATCCACACCATGCGAGGCCCCCAAGGGAGCCTGGCATGCGCCAGACGCACCACGCGAAGAGCGCAGCCGTCACCAGTTCGACCACCGGATAACGCATGCTGATGGTCGTCTTGCATGCCGAACACTTCCCGCGCAGAAGCAGATAGCTGAGCACTGGAATGTTCTCGTACCAGCGAATGACGTGGCCGCATTGTTGGCAGCGCGAGTGCGGCACCATCAGATTGAAACGCTCCGCGGACGGAGGCTCCGAATCATTCAGGCTGGCGCAGTCGGCCGCCCATTGCTGCTCGAGCATTTTGGGCAAGCGATAGATGACGACATTCAGGAAGCTGCCGATCAACAATCCGAGCAAGCCGGCCAGTGCGGCATCCACCCCCTGCGAAACGAGCATCAGACGACCTGACCGAGCTTGAAGATGGGCAGATACATCGAAACGACGATTCCGCCGATGATCACCCCGAGGAACACGATGATGATGGGTTCCATCAGGCTCGAGAGACCGGCGACCATGTCATCGACTTCGCTCTCGTAGAAGTCTGCGGCTTTGCCCAGCATGTGGTCGATAGAGCCCGATTCCTCTCCGATAGCAGTCATCTGCAAGACCATCGAAGGGAACAGATTGGCGTTGGTCATCGCTGTGGTCAGGCTTGTGCCGGTCGACACTTCCTGCTGAATCTTGGTCGTGGCCTCCGCATAGACAGAGTTGCCGGAAGCACCACCGACCGAATCGAGTGCTTCGACCAGTGGGACGCCTGCTGCAAACATGGTGGCAAGTGTTCGCGTCCAGCGTGCGACGCACGACTTGTCGATGAGCGCGCCGAAGATCGGTAGGCGAAGCAGAAGCCGGTCCATGACTTTTTGAACGCGCTCGTTGCGCTTCCATGCTTGCAGGAAGAAGTACGTTCCACCGCCGATCACTCCGAAGATCAACCACCAGTAGGAGACGAAGAACTCGCTGATGCCCATGACGATCAGCGTCGGGGCAGGCAAGTCTGCGCCGAAGGACGTGAACACCTGCTTGAACGCGGGGATCACGAAGATCATGATGATCGCCACGACCACGAACGCAACCACGATCACGGAAGTCGGATACATCAGGGCCGATTTGATCTTCGACTTGATCGCCTCCGTCTTCTCCATGTAAGTGGCCAGGCGGTCGAGCAGGTCCTCAAGAATACCGGCGGCCTCGCCGGCCTCGACGAGATTGCAGTAGAGGTTGTCGAAGTACTTCGGGAACTTGCGAAAGGCGGCGGAGAGGGAGGTGCCGGTTTCCACGTCGCTGCGAATGTCGTTCAGCAGCTTGGCCACGCTCGGATTGGCGTTCCCGCGGCCCACGATATCGAAGGCTTGCAGCAGGGGGACGCCCGCCTTCATCATCGTTGCCAACTGGCGCGTGAAGATGGCGATGTCCTTCGGCTTGATCGCCTTGCCGGAGCGCATGCGACGCTTCTTGATCTTCGTCGTCAGCACGCCTTGCCGTCGAAGCGCCGCCTGTACCTGGTTTTCGCCAGCAGCCCGGACCTCGCCGCGGACTGTCTTTCCGCTGCGGTCTTTGCCTTCCCACTCGAATACGTATTCCTTGAGCGTTCGGTTTGATGCTGCTGCCGTTGCCATTGATTCTCCGCTTCTCGGTGCTACTCGTTGGTGACCGCGAGCACTTCTTCAAGTGACGTCAGTCCCTGCATGACTTTCTTCAATCCTGACTGACGGAGCGAACGCACGCCCTCGGCCTCGGCTTGCTTGGCGATGTCCAGTGAGGAACCGTCGCGAAGAATGATCTTCTGAATTTCCTCGCTGATCGGCATCACTTGGTAAATGCCGACGCGACCTTTGTAGCCACCATTGCAGGCAGAGCATCCGACGGGGTGATAGGGCTTCCAGGTGCCATTGATATCGTGCTCCTTGAAGCCGGCGTCCAGCAACGCTTGTTTGGGCACGTCCGACGGCGCGCGGCAAACCGTGCACAAGCGTCTTGCAAGGCGCTGTGCAGTAATCAAGATTACGCTCGACGCAATATTGAAGGGGGCGATTCCCATATTACGCATTCGCGTCAAGGTCGTAGGGGCGTCATTCGTATGCAGAGTCGAGAGCACAAGATGACCTGTTTGGGCGGCCTTGATCGAAATGTCGGCGGTCTCCAAGTCCCGGATTTCGCCGACCATGATGATGTCGGGATCCTGGCGCAGGAAAGCACGCAGTGCTGCGGCAAAAGTCAGGCCTGCTTTGTCGTTGACGTTGACCTGGTTCACGCCAGGCAAATTGATTTCGGAAGGATCTTCCGCCGTCGCGATGTTGACGCCCGGTTTGTTGAGCATGTTCAGACAGGTGTACAGCGACACCGTCTTGCCGGAGCCCGTGGGCCCGGTGACCAGCACCATCCCATAAGGCCTGGCAATGGCTTGCAGCAGACGCTCCTTTTCGTCGGCGTCATAGCCGAGGGCATCAATGCCCAGCCGCGCACTGCTCGGGTCAAGAATACGGATGACGATCTTTTCACCGAAAAGGGTCGGCAGGGTGCTCACCCGGAAGTCGATCACGCGATCAGGACCGATCTTCAGCTTCATCCGGCCGTCTTGGGGAATGCGCTTCTCCGAGATGTCCAGCCTCGAGATCACCTTGATGCGCGATGCCAACTTGTCCTTGATGACGGTTGGCGGGCTCGCGATTTCGCGCAGTTCTCCGTCGATGCGGAAGCGAACCCGGTAGTTGTGCTCGTAGGGCTCGAAGTGGATGTCAGATGCGCGCATGCTGAACGCGTCGAGCAGCATTTTGTGGAGGAACCGGACGACTGGCGCATCCTCGACCTCGGCGACGGCTTGGTCGGGTGTCTCGCCGGGCGTATCCGTCGAGATCTCGTCGAACTCGAACTCGGAGCCGATGATGCTGTCGATGGTTTCGGAGGCCGTGACGGCCGCCGCTTCGATCATGCGAGAGAGCTTGTCGTACTCGGCGATGACCCAGTCGACGCCCATCTGCGAGGCGAACTTGATCTTTTCGGCAGCTTGCTGGTCGGAAGGATCTGCTGTGGCAACAATGAGACGATTATTGCGCTTGCTGAGCACAACGACCCTGTAGGCCTGACAGAGCTTGGCGTCCAGCAGGTCCTTGGGAAGGCGCTGTGGATCAATGGCATCGAGGTCGAGCAGCGGTGCCCCGAAAGCTGTGGAAAGCGTATGCGCCAAGTCAGCTGCCGACACAGCGCCCGTGCCAGTCAGCTCTGCAATGAAGCTGGTGCGCCCGCTAAGCGACTTCTGATAAATGTCTTCCGCAACCTTGGCGGGGAGTTTTCCAGCCGAGACCAATGCGCGCGCCAAGCCCGGAAGGGCTACAGGCGAGCTTTCTTTAACAAGGGGTTCGGCAGCGGCCATTCAACAATGTAAGAAACGTGAAAAAGTGCTTCACGATCATCGCTGATCACTCCGGGGCTGTAAACCTCTGCGAGGCGTCCGTCGCGGAGCATTTGGCATTTGCAGCTTGAAAGGTGGTTCCGCAGCGAAGATTGTGGGCTCCGGCCTCTGTCAGAAGACGAAAAAGCATCTTAGCAGCAGACCGAGGAGGTCGAGGGAATTGAAGGACCTTCAGGAGATGATCTGCACTTCGCGCCCCCTTGCAGGGCAGGCAGATTGATGTGCTGGGACGTTTGGTTTCCAGCGGATATCTGGTCGGGGTGAGAGGATTCGAACCTCCGGCCTCTACGTCCCGAACGTAGCGCTCTACCAGGCTAAGCTACACCCCGATGTTGCGAAAAAGAGAGTCGTCCTTTGTGGGTGACTTAGGCGCGTCGCTCAAGCAACTGAGCCGCTAATTGTAGCAAACCGGCAGAGTGCGAATTCGCAGGAAAACCATGAAGCGCATCAATGGCGCGCTGAGCTTCTGCGGCCGCAGCATCCCTTGTCGCCTCGAGAGCGCCCGTTTCCCGCACGATGGCGACGATCTGCGGCAACTGCGTTGTGTCGCCAGCTTCGATGGCTGTGCGGATGAGGTCTCGTTGGCGTTGGTTGCCTCGTTGCATTGCCAGGATCAAGGGAAGGGTCGTCTTGCCCTCCCGCAGATCATCTCCGACGTTCTTGCCGGTTTCGTTCGCGTCGCCTGCATAGTCCAGAACATCGTCGATGACTTGGAATGCTGTGCCGAGCGCCTGCCCGTAGGTGGCACATGCCTCTTCGATTTCGGGTGTTGTATCGGCAAGTACCGCGGCAAGGCGAGTGCTTGCCTCGAAGAGCTTGGCGGTCTTTGAGCGAATCACCTTGAGGTAGGCTTCCTCGTCCAGCGAGGCGTCATGCATGTTCATAAGTTGGAGAACTTCTCCTTCTGCGATGACGTTGGTTGCCTCGGCGAGGATCTCCATGACGCGCATGTTGTGTGCGTCCAGCATCATCTGGAATGCACGCGAATAGAGAAAGTCGCCCACGAGTACGCTGGCGGGGTTGCCGAAGTATTCGTTCGCGGTCGGCCGCCCACGCCGAAGCGTTGATTCGTCCACCACGTCGTCGTGAAGCAGTGTCGCCGTATGGATGAATTCCACAACGGCAGCCAAGTTGAAGCGCTGTTCGCCCTTGTAACCCAGTGCACCGGCCATCAGCAGGAGCAGCGCCGGGCGCAGGCGTTTGCCGCCCGCAGAGATGATGTACTTTGACACCTGACTCACGAGCGGAACACCAGTGTCTAGGCGGCGCTCGATGACGAGATCGACTCCGGCCATATCCTCCGCGATCAGGCTGAGGACGCTGGCGACGGGGGAAGAATCTGCGGCGAGAACTGACAAGGCGAGGGCGCTTGCGCGCTGCGAAGGGGGCGACGATGGCGCTGGGCCGGAAGCGCTGATTATAGAGAGGCCAGAGCTTTGCAGGCCTGAGGCGATAAGGTGTGGGTGCTTGGCCAGCAGGTGCATGCTAGAATCTTGGGCTCTGCGGAATTTGCCGTAGAGCCATCTTTTCCCAAGAGGTCCACATGTACGCGGTCATAAAAACCGGTGGCAAGCAGTATCGCGTTGCTTCCGGCGAAAAAATTAAAGTAGAACAGATTGCTGCGGACGTAGGCCAGGAAATCGTGATCGACCAAGTTCTCGCAGTCGGCGACGGCAGCGAAATCAAGGTTGGTACGCCCCTGGTGTCCGGCGCATCTGTAACAGCCACTGTGCTGTCGCACGGCAAGCACGAAAAGGTTCACATCTTCAAGATGCGTCGTCGCAAGCATTATCAGAAACGTCAAGGCCATCGCCAGCAATTCACCGAATTGCAAATTGGCGCGATTGCCGGCTAAGGAGTTGATTCCATGGCACAGAAAAAAGGCGGCGGCTCTACGCGAAACGGGCGCGACTCGAAGCCCAAGATGCTCGGGGTGAAGGCTTTCGGCGGCGAGTTGATCAGTGCAGGCTCGATCATCGTGCGTCAACGCGGCACGCAATTCCACCCCGGCGTCAACGTCGGTGTCGGCAAAGACCATACGCTGTTTGCGCTGGTCGATGGCCACGTCTCCTTCGGGACCAAGGGCGCACTTAACAAGCACATGGTCAACGTGACCCCGGCTTAAGCCAGTCACTTCGATCTTTTCGGAGCCCCGCTTTGCCGGGGCTTCTTCATTTGTAAACTGGATACCTCATGAAGTTCGTTGACGAAGCCTTCATCGACATTGCCGCCGGCGATGGCGGCAATGGCTGCGTGTCGTTCCGTCATGAGAAGTACAAGGAATTCGGTGGACCGAACGGCGGAGACGGAGGGCGAGGTGGCCACGTATTCGCTGTAGCTGATCCGAGCCTCAACACTCTGGTTGACTTCCGCTTTTCGCGCCGACATGAGGCCAAGCGGGGCCAGCATGGGATGGGGTCGGACATGTTCGGTGCCGCCGGCGACGACATCACGCTCAAGATGCCGGTCGGAACCATCATTTCCGACGCGGAAACCGGCGAGGTGCTGTACGAACTGCTGACGCCCGGCGAGGTCATCACGATTGCCAAGGGCGGCGACGGCGGGTTTGGCAACATGCGATTCAAGAGCGCCATCAATCGCGCTCCTCGCCAGAAAACTCCTGGGTGGCCCGGCGAGAAGAAGAGCCTCAAGCTCGAACTCAAAGTGTTGGCCGACGTTGGTTTGCTGGGCATGCCCAATGCCGGCAAGTCGACGCTGATCAGTGCTATTTCGAACGCTCGTCCTCGCATCGCTGATTACCCTTTCACGACGCTGCACCCGAACCTCGGGGTCGTTCGCGTAGGCCCGGAGCAGAGCTTTGTAGTCGCCGATCTCCCGGGACTGATCGAAGGCGCGTCCGAAGGCGCCGGCCTCGGCCACCTGTTCTTGCGTCATCTGCAGCGCACCCGACTTCTTCTGCACATCATCGATCTGGCGCCGTTCGATGAGGGCGTCGATCCGGTGGCCCAGGCGAAGTCGATCGCTGGTGAGCTCAAGAAATACGACGCCGCTCTCTATGAGAAGCCTCGTTGGCTAGTCTTGAACAAGCTGGACATGATCCCCCTCGACGACCGCGCCGCGCGCGTCAAGGATTTCGTCAAGAGATTGCGGTTCAAAGGGCCGGTCTTTGAGATCTCCGCGCTCACCCGAGAAGGGTGCGAGCCTCTGGTGCAGGCGATTTATCAGCACGTCAAGGCTCAACAGGTGGCTGAGCAGCCGCCGACCGAAATCGATCCGCGGTTTTCGTGAGTGCAAGCCAAGGCGGACATTCCAGCAGCCATCCAGTCAGTCATAGCTCCATGCCTTCAAGTTCTGCTTCATCCGTGCTCCACGATGCGCGCCGCATCGTTGTCAAGGTGGGCTCAAGCCTGGTCACCAATGAAGGGCGAGGCCTCGACGAAAACGCCATTGGCGAGTGGTGCCGCCAACTCGCAACGCTGGTGCGCGATGGCCGAGAGGTCGTGATGGTGTCGAGCGGTGCGATCGCCGAAGGGATGAAGCGACTGGGTTGGCGTGTTCGCCCGCATGAAGTCCATGAACTGCAGGCAGCCGCGGCAGTGGGTCAGATGGGTCTGGCGCAGATCTACGAAACGAAGCTGCGCGAAAACGGGATAGGTAGTGCACAGGTATTGCTGACGCATGCAGACCTTGCGGATCGCGAGCGCTACCTCAATGCGCGCTCCACTCTCGTGACCTTGCTTGCGCTTGGCGTGGTTCCCGTCATCAATGAGAACGACACGGTCGTCAATGATGAGATCAAGTTCGGCGACAACGATACGCTGGGCGCGTTGGTCGCTAACCTGGTGGAGGCCGACGCGCTGGTCATTTTGACGGACCAGAAGGGCCTTTTCACTGCAGATCCACGCAAAGCTCCCGATGCTCGCTTCGTATATGAAGCTGCGGCGGGGGATCCTGCACTCGAGGTCATGGCCGGTGGCGCCGGCAGCAGCATCGGCCGCGGAGGGATGATTACCAAGATCCTCGCAGCCAAGCGCGCTGCAGCGTCTGGCGCATCGACCGTGATCGCCTGGGGCCGCGAGCCCGATGCACTGCTTCGGCTCTCGCGCGGCGAGTCCATTGGTACGCTTTTGCTGGCCCAAACCGCCAAACATCAGGCGCGCAAGCGCTGGATGGCCGATCATCTTCAATTGCGTGGCGCCGTATCGGTCGACGCAGGTGCGGCCACCAAGGTGCGCACCGAAGGCAAGAGCCTGTTGCCGATCGGCATGACCGCTGTCGAGGGTGAGTTTTCGCGCGGCGACGTGATCGCCATACGAGATGATCGCGGATTTGAACTCGCGCGTGGTCTGGCCAATTATTCCAGTGCTGAGGCCCGCATGCTCTGCCGCAAGCCGTCAGCGGAATTCGAGCGGCTTCTCGGCTATGTCGCTGAGGCTGAGATGGTCCATCGGGACAACATGGTCCTGATGCCTGGCGCCCACTGACGAATCATTCGGTCTCGCGGATCGGGGCCTTCAGGTATCGAACCATCTCGCTGACGGACGCGCGCGGAGCATGGCCGCGACACAGCCCCTGGTGGGCCAGCGCCTTGGCGTAGCGCGAACTCCTCTCATTGAAATGCTTCCATTCGGGATCGCGCTGCTGTTCCCACGCGCCGTTGCTGAAGTGGGCGTAGGTCTTGTATTGATCGGTTGCGCAGCGGATGCCTTCGTAGAAGGCGTTGAATCCGCCGTTTTCACGATTGGCAGCGACGACCACGTAGCGGACGATGCCGTCGCCTGTCACCTTGATGGTGGCCGGATCGACGCCGAACTTCAGGCTCATGTAGCGTGGCATGTCGATGTCGATCAGCTTGTCCTGAGCGAAGGCGGGAGGTGGGGGCGCTTCGCTTTCCTTCCAGTCGGCGTCGTCGAACAATTGCGCGTGGGCGAGGCTCGAAGCTCCAATCGCGCATGCAATGGCCACGTTCCAGCTAACGCGGCGCATGAAATGGGTCAGGTGTCGAGGGAGAGTCGTTCGCAATATTGGCATTCGGATTCGGGTCGAAGCTGGCACCGGGCGGCAGCTCGAAAGTAGGTTCATGGCCCCCGCCGGACGGGTGGCGCTCAAATTCTCGTGCGCGCACGTTGCTGCGCAGAAAACGGTTGCGGAAATCCTGACGAGGGAGATAGCGGGCGAGTTCGGTCAATGCCATCTCATAGACGCCGCGCTTGAATTCGACGACGACGTCCAGCGGGACCCAGTAGTCGTGCCACCGCCACGCGTCGAATTCCGGATGGTCGGTGGCGCGCAGGTTGAGATCCCAATCGTGACCGATCAACTGCAGCAAATACCAGATCTGCTTTTGACCCTTGTAGTGGCCGCGCGCGTCACGGCGGATGAACCGATCCGGCACCTCGTAGCGCAACCAGTCACGGGTACGGGCCACGATGCGCACATGCTCCGGGTGGAGGCCCACTTCCTCGTGCAATTCCCGGAACATGGCCTGCTCGGGACTTTCGCCGCGATCGATGCCGCCTTGAGGAAACTGCCAGGAGTGTGTACGAATACGCTTGCCCCAGAAAACCTGGTTTCTCTGGTTGAGCAGGATGATGCCGACGTTGGGCCTGAAGCCGTCCCGGTCGAGCATAATCAAACCCCAATTTTTGAACTGAGCCGATTATGCCTGCCGGCTTGCGTACGGCAAGCAGCCAGTTCCGGGCGCTTCCGCCCTGTCATTCGAGCCCTGCCCGTATCCCTCATTTGCGCGTCCAATGAAAGCTTCCCGATTCTTCATTTCCACCCTCAAAGAGGCGCCGGCTGACGCCGAAGTGGCGAGCCACCGTCTCATGATGCGCGCGGGCATGATCAAGAAGCTCGGCACCGGCATCTATACCTATATGCCGATGGGCCTTCGGGTCATTCGCAAGGTCGAGGCAATCGTCCGTGAAGAAATGGATCGGGCGGGCGCGGTCGAGCTGACCATGCCCGTGGTGCAGCCCGCCGAATTTTGGGAAGAGAGCGGTCGATTTCAGGGTTATGGCCTCGAGCTCCTGCGCATCAAGGACCGCCATGAGCGTTCGTTCGTGATCCAGCCGACCAGCGAAGAAGTCGTGACCGACATCGCCCGCCAGGAGATTCGCAGCTACAAGCAACTGCCAAAGAACCTCTATCAGATCCAGACCAAGTTCCGCGACGAGCGGCGTCCGCGCTTCGGCCTGATGCGAGGGCGCGAGTTCATCATGAAGGACGCCTACAGCTTTGATCGCGACCTCGAAGCCGCCAAAGCCAGCTACCGGGTGATGGCAGATGCCTACCGGAGAATCTTCGATCGATTCGGCCTGCGCTACCGTGCTGTGGCAGCTGACAGCGGCGCCATCGGCGGCGACGTGAGCCAGGAATTCCAGGTCATCGCAGCCACCGGCGAGGACGCCATCGTCTATTGCCCCGACAGCGACTACGCCGCCAACATGGAGAAAGCCGAGGCGCTTGCCCCGGCGGGACCGCGCGCCGCTGCGACGAAACCGCTCACCAAGACGCCCACCCCTGGCAAGAGTACCTGTGAGGACGTGGCCGAATTGCTGGGCGTTCCGCTCTCGACCACCGTGAAGTCTCTGGTCCTGGCGACCGACAAGCTAGATGCGGCCGGCAACCTCGTCGGCGTCCAGGTTTGGCTGCTGCTGATTCGCGGCGACCATGAGATGAACGAAATCAAGGTAAGCAAGGTGCCGGGCCTCGACCAAGGCTTCCGCTTCGCCACCGTCGCCGAAATCGAGGATCACTTTGGCTGCAAGCCGGGTTATCTGGGCCCGCTGAACCTGAAGCAGCCGCTCAAGATCGTGGCCGACCGCGAGGTTGCCGTCATGGCCGACTGGATCTGCGGCGCCAATGAGGTCGATTTCCACATGACCGGTGTCAACTGGGGTCGCGACTTGCCTGAGCCGGACCTTGTTGCCGATATCCGCAACGTGGTTGCCGGCGATCCGTCGCCCGATGGGAAGGGTGTTCTGGCTATTGAACGCGGCATCGAAGTCGGCCACGTATTTGTGCTTGGCACCAAATACAGCAAACCCATGAATGCGACCTTTCTCGACGAAGCGGGCAAGCCCCAGTTTCTCGAGATGGGCTGCTATGGCATCGGGATCACCCGGCTGCCGGCCGCGGCGATCGAGCAAAACCACGACGACCGGGGCATCATCTGGCCCGATGCAATCGCACCTTTCACCGTGGTGGTCTGCCCCATCGGCATGGATCGCAGCGCAGAAGTCAAGGTTGCGGCGGAAGCTCTTTACGAGCAACTCCTGGCTGAGGGCGTCGATGTACTGCTCGACGATCGCGGCGAGCGCCCAGGCGCGATGTTCGCCGATTGGGAATTGATCGGCGTACCGCACCGCGTCGTGATCTCCGACCGCGGGCTGAAGGAAGGCCAGTTCGAATATCAACATCGCCGCGATGCGGGTGCGACGAAGGTGCCTGTCAGCGGAATTGCGGATTTCATTGCCGACAAACTGGCTGCGGCATGAACTTGGCGGGGCCCATGGATGCGGCCGGCTTCTCGCGGCGACTCTGTCTGGGCGCTGCGGCCTCCGGCGCGTTGTGCCTGACATTGCCCCGTCCGGCATTCGCCGGCGCACAGATCGAGGAACCGCTCATTGACTCAGTGCGCACTGCGCTGACGTCGGCCATTCGCAACAACGCACCGCCAGTCCCGGAGTTCAAGGACACCGAATCTCGCCTGTCCTATTTGCGCTGGCTCGGCGAAATGAGCGAACGCCTCAAGAAAAAGCTGCCCGACTGGCCGACGCGAAAGGAATTTCTGCAAACGGTCTGGTACGAGGCTCGCCGGGCCGGTCTGGATGTCAGTCTCGTGCTCGGCTTGGTTCAGGTGGAAAGCAACTTTCGCAAGTACGCCATGTCGAGCGCGGGCGCGAGAGGCTACATGCAAGTCATGCCGTTCTGGACCCGAGTGATCGGCGATGGCGATCCGTCGAAGCTCTTTCACATGCAGACCAATCTGCGCTTCGGCTGCGTGATCCTGCGCCATTATCTCGACCGGGAATCGGGTGATCTCTTCATGACGCTCGGCCGCTACAACGGGAGCCGTGGCAAGTCGCCTTACCCCGACGCAGTGTTCGCGAATCAGCGGCTGTGGATGTTCAAGGATCCACGCCGGGATGTGCGGCCGGACTGAGCCTCAGACCTTCGCGGTGATCGCGGCCGTGCGGGTGACCATCACCTGGTCGATTCGGAAACTGTCCACGTCCATCACTTCGAAGCTGTAGCCGGCCCAACTCACACTGTCCGTCCGCTTGGGAACGCGGCGAAGCATCACCATGAGGAAGCCGGCGAGCGTCTCGTACTCGTCCGGGTGCGGCAATTCCTCGATGTCGAGTGCTCGTTGGACGTCCTGGATCGGGGTCACGCCATCAATCAGCCATGAGTTCTCATCGCGCTTCACGATCTGCTGTTCTTCGTCCTGCACGCCGACCAGGTCGCCCATCACTGTGCTCATCACGTCATTGAGCGTGATCACGCCGACCACCAGGCTGTATTCGTTCACGATGATCGCGAAGTCTTCGTGGGCCTGCTGAAATTGTTCGAGGACCTCGGTCAATGACAGCCTGTCTGGAATGACCAGCGCCTTGTGCAATGGCAGGCCGTGCTCGAACGAGAGCGGCTGACCGCTGAGCACGCGCTGGAACATGTCCTTGGCGTCCACGTAGCCGAGAACATGATCGATGTCCCCGTCGCACACCGGGTAGGCGGAAAACGGTTCGGCCACGATGCGCGCGCGCAGCACTGTTTCCGGGTCGTCCCGGAGAAACCAGGCTATGCGCTCCCGCGAAGTCATGACGCTGCTGACTAGGCGCGTATCCAATTCGAACACGTTGGCGATGACTTGCTGCTCGCGCAGCGCAAGAACACCCGCACGGGCACCCGCTTCGGTCATCGCCAGGATGTCGGCGGACGTGATCTTTTCGTCGCGCTGCATGGGCATGCCGAGCACCTTGAAGAGCACGTCGGTGCTGGTGGTGAAGAACCACACCAAGGGCTTGAAGGTGGTGATCAGCACTTGCATCGGGCCGACCATGCGAACTGCAAGCTGCTCCGGGCTGCTCATGCCAAGCCGCTTCGGGAAGAGGTCGGCGAACACGAGGAACACCGCAATGATCGTGACGAAAGAGGCGAGAAAGGCAGCAGTCTGCGCCGCCTCTACGCTCAACCAAAGCTCGAACAAGCGCGCGTAGTAGGGGCTCAGCGAACCTTCGCCGACGACGCCACCGAGGATGGCAACCGCGTTGAGTCCGATCTGGACGACGGTGAAATAGTGGCCCGGCTGCTCCTGGATGCGCATCACGCGCTCGGCGCGCGCGTCGCCTTCGTCCGCCATCTGACGCAGGCGAAGGCGACGAGAAGCGGCCAGGCAGATTTCGGCGAGGGAGAAGAAGGCGCTCGTCGCGATAAGGGCAACGATCACGAGCAGGCTTTGAGTCAGGGTCATGGATCAGTCGATGAAGACCGACATGGTGCCACGAGCCGAGCGCCTTCCTTCCTGAGCCGATCCCTGTGCCTCGCCACGCGTCTACTGCACGAAGCCGATGCGGTTTCGATGCGTGCTGACGCGCGGAAGGTCCTCCACGCGCACCTCGCCCCGGTGCGCCAGACGGGCGTTGCCGAATCCGGTCATCAGCGCACGCCGCATCTCGCGCGGCGAGAGGATGGCGAGCTGGTCGAGAACGTCGTCGGACGGCTCTTCGGCCAGCAGCCGGCCCCAGTCGTGTTCTCCCCGGATCGACGCATACAGTTGGCGCGCGATCTGACGCGACGCATCCGGCGACGGTGCCTCGATCTCGAAGATATTCATCCGGTTCAGGATCGGCTCGGGGATGCTGCGCTCGTCATTTGCAGTGGTGATCCAGATCACTTGGCTGGCGTCGATCGGGACTTCGGCAAATTCATCGACGAACGCATGCGCAGTGTCATGCTCCAGCAGGTTGTAGAGCGCGCCGAGCGGGTCGTATTGGCTGTCGGCACCTGCCTTGTCGATTTCGTCGATGACCATCACGGGATTCGCATACTGACCGTCGACCAAGGCTTCGAACACCTTGCCAGGCTTGGATCCCTTCCATTGTGAAGATGCACCGGACAGCAGCCAGCCGGCCGTCATCGAGTTCATCGGTACCAGCGACATTCCGGTTCCAAGCAGCTCGGCGAGTTTTCTCGCAAAGTGAGTCTTGCCGACTCCTGGCGGCCCAAGCAGCAACATCGGCGTGACTTCCAGGCCGTCGCGGCTGTCTTGTGCGAGCGCAACGTGGCGCCGGACGTCGTCGAGCACTTCTGTGAAGTTTGGCAACTGCGCGTAGAGCCCGGACATCTCGGGAACGCCGCTTGGTTTGACCTGGAAGCGGTCGGGACCGCGTTCGAGCATGCGTTCGTAGGTCGTTCGCAAGTGCTCGTGGTCGCGATCGGGGAGCTTGGCGAGCTTGCGCTCGACGTCATGCGTCTGAAAAACGCTGCGCAGATTGGCGACCGGCAACTGGAACGACGACGCTGGGACGAGACTGCGGGAATCCATGGACACCTCCGGTTTCGAACACTTGGATACAGCATAAGCCGTGCCCGGCGTTCGCAGATGCCCATGTTTTCTCGAATTTGTCGATTTGTCGCAAAGAGTTCAAATACCGCCTTGCGGATGCGTGGGATCGACCCACAGCACGGATTCGGGCTTCTCGACCGGTTCGATGTCGAGGTTGATGGCCACGGCCTGCCCGTCGCTGCGGCAGAGCACGCATTCGAGCGCTTCAGTTTCGCTGGCGTTGATTTCCTGATGCGGCACATACGGCGGCACGTAGATGAAATCGCCCGGACCGGCCTCGGCCGTGAATTCCAGTTTCTCGCCCCATCGCATGCGGGCGCGACCCCGAACGACATAGATCACAGATTCGAGATGACCGTGGTGATGCGCACCGGTCTTCGCATTGGCGTGAATAGTCACGGTACCCGCCCACAGCTTCTGAGCGCCCACCCGCGCAAAGTTGACGGCCGCCGCCCGATTCATGCCCGGCGTCTGCGCCGTGTTGGTATCGAGCTGGTTGCCCGGAATGACGCGCACTCCATCGTGCTTCCAGGCCGGCCCGTCATGGGCGTGCCCATCATCCCCGTGATCATGACTCATGACGGTTTCTCCCATCGTTTTCGTGAAACACCGCGGAACCGGCTTTGCCGGGCCGCGGGTGTTGCCCCCGGTAGGGGGTGCAGAGCCACACGAAGTGGGCGAGGCTGGGGGCGAGCGTCAGGCCGCGTTCAGCATCTGCTGCAATTCGCCGGATTCGTACATTTCCATCAGGATGTCCGAGCCGCCGACGAACTCGCCCTTCACGTAGAGCTGCGGGATGGTCGGCCAGTGGCTGTATTCCTTGATGCCTTGGCGAATGGCATCGTCTTCCAGCACGTTGACGGTCTTGAGTGTTCGCGGGTCAACACCGACGGCCTTGAGGATCTGGATCGCGCGCCCCGAGAATCCGCACATCGGAAAGCTGGCGTTTCCCTTCATGAAGAGGACAAGATCATTGGTCTTGACGAGATCGTCAATGCGTTGCTGGGCATCGGACATGGGTGACTCCTGAGTTTGGCTGGGCGGATTATTTCACCGCGCGCCAGATCCCGCCGGAACATCGCGCGATGCCGGCGAGGTCGTCGCGGCTTTGGGTTTCGCGAAAACCCGCCTGGGAAAGCAACTGTCGAACGGGTTGGCTTTGGTCGTAGCCATGTTCCAGGAGCAGCCAGCCGCCGTCTTTCAGGTGCGCTGGGGCCGAATGGACGATGCGGCGGATGTCGTCCAGACCGTCTTCGCCGGAGACAAGTGCGCCTTGCGGTTCGTGGCGCAGAGCATCGAGATGGATGTCGCCATTGGCGATGTAGGGCGGATTCGAGACGATCAGGTCGAGCCCGCAATTGGCGCCCGCAAGCCAGTCTGCCTGCGCGAAACGCACCGGAAGCCCGAGCCTTGTCGCATTCGCTTGCGCCACCGCAAGTGCATCGGCGCTTGCATCCACCGCCATGACGCGAGCATCGCGACGCACGTGTTGGATCGCCAGCGCGATGGCGCCGCTGCCGGTGCCGAGGTCCAGCACCGCGGGAGCTTCAAGCCCCTCCAGGCACTGCAACGCCCACTCGACGAGCGTCTCTGTGTCCGGACGAGGAACCAGGACGCGGCTGTCGACCTTCAACCTCAGGCCGTGAAACTCTTTTTCGCCCAGCAGATAGGCGACCGGCTCCCCCGCCATTCGCCGTTCGCAAAGTCGTTCAAAGGCGGGCCGGATCCCTTCCGCAAGCGTGTCGGTGTCATGCGCAAGCAACCAGGCGCGCTCGTCCGCGGCGCGTCCCAGCACGTGCAGCAACAGCAGCTGTGCGTCGAGCCTTTCAAGTCCCCGAGCGGCCGCTGCAGCGAGCATGCGAGCCGGCGTCAGGGGTGCATTGGCGTCAGAAGTGTTCACGCGGGCAAGCTGGCTTCGAGCTCGGCCAGTTGCTCGGCCTCACGTGCGGATTGCAAGGCTGCCAACACGTCGCCGAGATCGCCTTCCATGATGGCCAGCAGCTTGTAGAGCGTCAGGTTGATGCGGTGATCCGTGAGCCGCCCTTGCGGAAAGTTGTAGGTGCGAATGCGGTCGCTGCGGTCGCCGCTGCCGACGAGGCCCTTGCGCAGCGCAGCGTCCTTGGCCGCCCGTTCGCTGCGCTCCTTCTCTTGAATGCGCGCCGAAAGTACTTGCAGCGCCTTTGCCTTGTTGCGATGCTGGCTCCGGTCGTCTTGGCACTCCGCGACAATGCCCGTCGGAATGTGCGTGATGCGCACCGCCGAATCGGTCTTGTTGATGTGCTGGCCGCCTGCGCCGCTGGCGCGGAAGGTGTCGATGCGCAGGTCGGCTGGGTTGATCTGCACGGCTTGGGCCTCGTCCGGCTCCGCGAGCGCGGCAACGGTACAGGCGCTGGTATGAATGCGGCCTTGCGTTTCGGTGGCGGGCACGCGTTGCACGCGGTGACCGCCGGATTCGAAGCGCAGCTTGCCGAACACGTCGTCCCCGACGATACGGATCACGACTTCCTTGTAGCCGCCGAGTTCGCTTTCGCTTTCGCTCACGATCTCGCAGCGCCAGCCGACACGGTCGGCATACCGGGTGTACATCCGAAGCAGGTCGCCCGCAAAAAGGGCCGACTCGTCGCCGCCGGTGCCAGCGCGGATTTCAAGAAAGGCGTTGCGTGCGTCATCCGGGTCCTTCGGAAGCAGCAGGCGCTGAAGTTCCTCTTCGAGCTGCGTCAATTCGGCTTCGGCGCTCGTGATCTCCTCCCGCGCCATTTCCGCCATGTCCGGGTCGTCGAGCATTTCGCGCGCCCCGGCCGCATCCGCTTCTCGCTGAAGGTAGCGGCTGTATCGGCCCGCGATCTGCGTGACCTCTGCGTGTTCGCGGGAGATGGTGCGGTACTGCGCCATGTCCGACATGATGTCTTCCCGGGAGAGCAGGAAATCGAGTTCTCCGAGGCGTTGCACGTAGCGCTGGAGCTGTTGACGCAGAAAGGTTTTCACGGATTGAGAGAGGAGAGGGCGGAAGAGAGCGGGACCGGTCGGGATGGGGGCAGGTTTGCGAACCTTCGAGCCGCACGCCACTGGGCTGGCGGCAAGGGTATTTCGGCGGCGCGGCGCCGGAAAAGAAACTCGCTAACGCTCTTTGCGCAGGAAGAGACGCGAAATTGTCTGGGCGGTCTGTTCGCGCGCGGCGGCATCGCCGGCGTGCAGTTCGGCGAGCGCGCCGTGAAGCATCTTTTGCGTGAGTCCGCGGGACAAAGCTTCAAGCACGACTTCGACGCTTTCGCCCTTGGCAAGCAGTTTGCGCGCGCGAGTCAACTCCATCGTGCGCCACTCGTCGGTCTGGGCATTGAGTTGCTGGATCAGAGGCACCGCGCCGCGCTGGTCCAGCCAATGCATGAAGCTCTGGACCCCCGCGTCGATGATGACTTCGGCTTGCGCCACGGCCGCTTGCCGGCTGGCGTGGCCTTGCTGCACGACCTGAGCGAGATCGTCGACGGTGTAGAGATAGATGTCTTCGAGCGCCTTGACCTCGGGCTCGATGTCGCGCGGCACCGCAAGGTCGACCATGAACATGGGGCGGTGCTTGCGCAGCTTGAGGGCACGTTCGACGGCACCCAGGCCAATCAGCGGCAATGTGCTTGCCGTGCAGCTCACCACGATGTCGAACTCGGCCAGGCGTGCCGGAAGATCGGCCAACCGCATGGCTTCGCCGCCAAAGCGCGAGGCCAGTTTTTCGCCGCGCTCCAGCGTGCGGTTGGCGATCACGATGGATTTGGGCTGCCTGGCGGCAAAGTGCGTGGCGGCCAGGTCAATCATCTCGCCAGCGCCGACGAACAGCACGCGAGTGCGTTGCAAGTCCTCGAACAACTGTCCGGCCAACCGAACCGCTGCTGCCGCCATGCTGATGGAATGAGCGCCGATTTCGGTCGCGGTGCGGACTTCCTTGGCAACCGCAAAAGAGCGCTGGAAGAGCTGGTTGAGCGTCGTCCCGAGCGCACCGGCCGTTTCGGCGGCGCGCACGGCGTCTTTCATCTGGCCGAGGATCTGGGCCTCGCCCAGCACCATGGAATCGAGCCCGCTGGCAACGCGGAACGCATGCCGGGCAGCCTGGTCGTCGTGGAGCGTATAGGCGTGGGAGCGGAGCAGCGCTGGCGAGACCCCTCCGCTGTGGGCGAGCCAATCGACCGTATGGTCGAGCGCCAGATGATTCGCGGCACAGTAGATCTCGGTGCGATTGCAGGTCGAGATGATGGCCGCTTCGACGTCGGGGTGCTTGTTGGAGCCGAACGAATGTCGCAGGCTTTGAAGCGTCGGGGCGATCTGATCGATGGCGAACGCGAAACGACCGCGCAGGTCGAGCGGCGCGGTCGTGTGGTTCAACCCGAGGGCCCAGACTGACATAGCCGCTGATTATAAAATCCGCCGCCCATGGATGGGCCGAGCTTCAGAAAATGGCCGTAGCCAGGGCTTCCGATCTCCTGGACGTCGCTTCTCCATGGCCCTCGAATGACCCCGCTGGATCTTTTCAATCACGTTCTCAACTTCGCCGCTCCGGCTTTTGCGGTCGGCTTTTTGTGTGCGCTTCTCGGCCGGTCCGCCATGCGTCGGTCAGGCAAGCCTCTCGCCTTGTGGGTCCAGGGCGGGATCAATTTCGTCGTTGGGTTCGCAGTCCTCCTGGCCGGACTGATCGTCTTCGGCCAGGACGGCAGGATGGCGACCTATGCCGCATTGGTGGTTGCGTGCGGCACCAGCCAGTGGCTCGTCTCCGGAGCTTGGCGGCGCTAGGTCGCAGTGCCGGGCAGCACGCTAGGCGGCGGAGGCGGCACCGCTGCCATCGGGGAGGGGGGTGCCGGCATCCCTGACGGTACCCCGGGGTAGGCGGCCATCGGCATGCCCGCTGCGCGAAGGCCATCCAGGATCGCGAAGAGCACGTCGCTGCGCGCGCCGCCCGCAAGACGCGGGCTCTGCACATAGGCCACCGCCTGGAAGATCATGAAGCCCACCTCGATGCCTTCGAGCGTGACACTCGGTGCCGGGGTGGCGAGCACTGCGGGATGGTTCGCGAACGCGGCCAACATCACTTCGCGTGCGCGGGACGCATCCGTGGTCAGGGGCATCGGAAGACGAATCAGCACCCGGCCTTCGGCGTTCGAGAGCGTCATGTTGCGCACGGTCTTGGTGATGAATTCGGAATTCGGAACGATCATCGTCGAGCGGTCGCCCAGCTGGATTTCCGTCGCACGCACGTTGATGCGGCGGATGTCTCCCTCGGCGTTGCCCAGGACCACCCAGTCGCCGACCTTGACCGGGCGTTCGGCGAGCAGGATCAATCCCGAAATGAAGTTCTGCACGATTGCCTGCAAACCAAAGCCGATACCCACCGACAGTGCGCTGGCCACCCACGCAATGCGCTCGATTCCGACGCCGAGCGCCGACATCGCGAAGGCGATCACGATGATCCCGCCCACGTACCCCAATAGCGTGGTAATCGAGCTCTGCATGCCGGGCTCGAGCGCGGTGGTCGGCAGGAATCGTTTGTCGAGCCAGTTCTTGACAATGCGCAAGGCGATGAAGCCGGCGACGAGCACCGCAACGGCGGCGAAGATGGCGCCGGGCACCAACTGGATTTCGCCAACCTTGACGCCAGTGCCGTACTTGCCGCTGCGTTGGAACACCTCGCCGGGGCTCGTGCCCAAGGGCGTGGCCAGCGCGATGATCATGTAGAAGAACAGCGCGACGCGGCTCAGGCCCGATAGTGCGACCGCGGCTTGATCCAGAGTGCTCGGAGCCAGCCCGAAGCTCAGGTGCAGCCGTTGGCCGAAGCTGCTGCGCGACGACACAACGGCCATGAAGAAGTCGTCCGCGAACTTGAAGAGCACATAAAAGGCCGCCACCACGATGCCCGACCAGTTGAGCTGGCTGGCCAGAAAGCTCGCCATTGCGACATAGCCGATTGCCACCAGAACCCAGATCACGACCAGGATCAGCGTGACCATCCCCAAGAGCACACCGACCCAGAGCGGCCGCTCCAGCGCGTCCGTTGAGGGCGAAGGAGGGGCGTGAGGCTCCTGAGGTGCCGGACCGGGGGCGGCCGTGTCCCCAAGCGCTTCGGAGGCCGGCGCCACCTCGCGCGGGCCGCGCAGCCGCAACAGCATCGCCCCGATGATCCCGGTGAGCGCCAGGGCCGTGACGACGTGCGCGGCCACCACGGCGGCAAAACTGGCTTCGACCAAGGCGTTGATCTGCGTCGGCAACCACACCAATACGGCCACCAGCGCCATCAGCCAGGGGAAAGGCGCGAGGCGAGACGCCATCGCATTGGGGATGGGCGGCAGCCGCCACGAGGGCCGGCCGTTGGCCAGCAAAGCCCGCCCCAGACCCACGACAAAGGCGATGAATACGCTCGACTGCACCATCGCCTGGCCCAGCTTGCGCGTCTTCTCGCCCCATATCTGGTGCAGCTCGAGGGTAGTGAAGACTCCATGCGCCGCCACGCCAACCAGAACGACGTTGGCGGTGACGATCGCGATCACGAGCAGCGAGCGTCGCAGCCTTCCGGCAGGAAGAACGCGCGCGGCAATCCGCGTGAGCACGGTCTCCGCGAGCCAGTTGCCGGGCAGCGCAAGGAGCAGCGCAAGAATCAAGCTCACGAGCACGGCCGAGGCATGGGCGGGCTGTTTCGCAACCTCCACGCCTTGTTCAATCTCGCTTCCGAGTTCGCGCAGCCGGTCGACGTCGCCGGACCACGCCTCGGACATGTCGCCCCAGAATTCCCTTCCGAGCGGAGAAGGAGCGCGTTCGGTCAACTGGGCTTCGAACATGGCCCTGCGCTTGGCGAGAAGGTCGCTGGCGCGTTGCTGGGCGTCAACGGTCACGAGCCGTGCCAAGCGGATGTCGGCGTCCAGCGCGTTGCGTTCCTTGGTCAAGGTGGCGCGGCGACGGGTGATGTCGGGGTTCTCCGCTGGCGCTCCGGCGGGCGGCGGGTTGCCAAGTTCGCCGAGACGCGCGTTCAGATCGTTCAGGTCGCCGGTTCGCGAGGCGATGACTTTCTCCGCGGCGGCGCTGATTCCATTGAGCTCGGTGATGATGCTGGCGACATCTTCAGAGTGCTCGACATCTCCCGGCAGACTGTCGAGCCGGGCGCGGAGGGCCGCGACGCTCGGGGCGACTTCAGTGGCGTCGTTGTCCTGCGCAAGTGCCGCACTTGCCGCCATTGCCGTGCAGCAAAGCATGGCGGCAAGCAAAAGGGCCGCGAGACGTGAGAGCCAGCTCATGTCTTCATCATAGAAGGCGCACAGCCGGCGGACCCGACGAGTTGCGACCCGAGGGTCAGTCTGCCGGGCTGAACCTGTCGATCCGATCGGTGATGATTCCGTCGGTGTCCAGTGCGATCAAACGCTGGGCCGCCCATTCGTCATTGACCGTGTAGCTCAACGCGCGCATACCCGCCGCGTGAATCTGCGCCACCGTCGTCGCGTCCCACAGCGCATAGTTGCAGACGATAGCGGAGCAGCGCAGTTGCAAGGCCGCGTCGAGCCAGCCTTCCGACAGGGTGTCCAGCAGCAGACCGCGCGGGAGCTCGGGACGCGTCGTAAGGGCTCCCCGAAGTGCATCGGGCTGAAATGACGTGAGGAAGGGCGGGGCAAGAGTCGCGTCGGTCCACAGCGCGGCCGCGTGCCGCGCCACGGCTTCGCCAGTGGGCCGCTCCAGGCCGGGAGTCGGCTTGATTTCGATGTTGAGCGCATGCCGGTTCGCCACGCAAAAACGGATCAGCCCCTCGAGGCTGGCCAGCGGTTCGCCAGCGTAGCGGCGCGAATGCCATGCCCCGGCATCCAGTTGGGACAGTGCCGACCAGGGCTGGTCGCCCGCAATGCCCTGGCCGTTGCTCGTGCGTTCGAGCGTGCTGTCGTGCAGGAGGAAGGGCACGCCATCAGCACTGAGCTTGGCGTCGCATTCGAACATGCGAAATCCGTATTCGGCGCCCAGCCGGAACGCGGCCATCGTGTTCTCGGGCGCGAGCTTGCCTGCGCCGCGGTGCGCGATCCAGCGCGGATAGGGCCAGCGTTTCATGCTTGGCGCTGCGCTCATCCTGCGCGCTTTCCGGAGCCGGCGTCGAACCAATGAAGCTTGTCCTGTCGGGCGGCAATCTTCACGGTGTCGCCCGCGGCGGGTGGGGTCTGGCTTTCGTCGGCCCGCATGACCAGCTGCTCTTCGCCGAGCCGGCCGTAGATCAGACGTTCGGCGCCGAGCATTTCCACGTACTCGACCTGCACCGACCATCCGCTTGCGTCGAGCGTCAGGTGCTCCGGCCGAATGCCGAGGATCATGCCGGTTCGCACGCCGGGTGCGTCCTTCAGCAAGTTCATCGGAGGTGAGCCCATGAAGCTTGCGACGAAAGTCGTGGCGGGTCGCGAGTAGACGTCTTCGGGCGTGCCGAACTGATCCATCACGCCGCCGTTCATCACGATGATCCGCTGGGCGAGCGTCATGGCCTCGACCTGGTCGTGGGTCACGAAAAGAGAAGTGATGCCGAGTTCGCGATGCAGCTTCTGGATTTCCAGGCGGGTCTGCGCGCGCAGTTTGGCGTCAAGGTTCGACAGCGGCTCGTCGAACAGAAACACGCGTGGCTGCCGAACGATCGCGCGCCCCATGGCAACGCGTTGACGCTGCCCCCCGGACAGCTCGCGCGGCTTGCGCGCCAGAAGATGCCCCAGTTCCAGGATCTTGGCGGCCTTGTCAACGCGCGTCTTGATCTCGGGCACCGGCACCTTGGCGATCTTCAGGCCGTAGGCCATGTTGTCGAACACTGACATGTGCGGATAGAGCGCGTAGTTCTGGAACACCATCGCGATGTCGCGCTCGGCCGGTTCGAGATTGTTCACCACCTTGTCGCCGATGCGGATCTCGCCGGCGCTGACCTCCTCCAGCCCTGCGACCATGCGCAGCAGCGTGGACTTGCCACAGCCCGAAGGCCCGACGATGACGATGAATTCGTGGTCTGCGACTTCGGCACTGACGCCGTGGATGACCTGGTTCGCCTTGGGCCCATGCCCATAGCGCTTGATAACGTTGCGAAACGAGAGAGCTGCCATGTTCTGTTCTTGTCTTTTCGGTCTTTCCGATTACTTCTCGGTATCCACGAGGCCCTTGACGAACCACTTCTGCATGAGCACGACAACGAGGGCGGGCGGCACCATCGCGAGGATGGCCGTTGCCATCACAACGTTCCACTCGTTCTGCGAATCGCCGCCGGCGATCAGGCGCTTGATGCCGACGACCACCGGGTACATGTCTTCACCAGTGGTCGCAAGCAGGGGCCAGAGATACTGGTTCCAGCCGTAGATGAACTGGATCACGAACAGCGCGGCAATGGACGTCTTCGACAGCGGCAGCAGCACGTCCCAGAAAAAGCGCATTGGGCTGGCGCCGTCCATGCGCGACGCCTCGGTGAGTTCGTCCGGCACCGTCATGAAAAACTGGCGGAAGAGAAACGTCGCCGTGGCCGACGCGATCAGCGGAACAGTCAACCCGGCATAGGTGTTGAGCATGTGCAGATCCGATAGCACCTGATAAGTGGGCAGGATGCGCACCTCCACCGGCAGCATCAGCGTCACGAAGATCATCCAGAAGCAGAACCGCCGAAACGGAAACTTGAAGTAGACGATCGCAAAGGCCGACAGCAGCGAGATCGTGATCTTTCCGATCGCGATGACCAGTGCGGTAACGAGGCTGACCCACATCATGTGCGCGACAGGCGCATTGGAGCCGGCACTGGTCTCGCGTCCGAAGAGCGCCGATTTGTAGCTTTCCAGCATGTGGCTTCCAGGCAGAAGCGGCATGGGAGCCTGCACGATTTCCTGCGCCGTGTGCGTCGAGGCCACGAACGCCAGGTAAATCGGAAAGGCGATGATGAAGACGCCGAGCACCATCACCACTTGGGCAAGGATGCCGTGAGTACCACGTTTTTCGACCATGGTCAGTACTGCACTTTCTTTTCGACGTAGCGAAACTGGATGACGGTCAGCACGACCACGATCAGCATCAGGATCACCGATTGCGCGGCCGACCCGCCGAGGTCCATGGCCTTGAAGCCGTCGTAGTAGACCTTGTAGACGAGGATCGCCGTGTCCCGGCCCGGGCCGCCCTGGGTCGCCGTATCGACGATGGCGAAGGTGTCGAAGAAGGCATAGACGACGTTGATCACCAGCAGGAAGAAGGTCGTCGGGGACAGCAGCGGAAACTGCACGGTCCAGAAGCGGCGCCAAGGACGCGCACCGTCGATAGCGGCCGCCTCGATGAGCGATTTGGGAATCGACTGAAGGCCCGCCAGGAAGAACAGGAAGTTGTACGAAATCTGCTTCCAGACTGACGCGAGAACAATCAGCGCCATTGCATGGCCCGAGTTGAGCAGATGGTTCCAGTCGAACCCAATCTTCCCGAGCGCATAAGAGACCACGCCCAGTGACGGCGAGAACATGAAAACCCACACCACCGCCGCAACCGACGGCGCGACAGCGTAAGGCAGGATCAGCATGGTCTTGTAGAACATGCCGCCGTGAATGATGCGGTCCGCAAAGACGGCCAGCGCGAGCGACAGGCTCAGCCCGATGCCCGCGACCAGCACCGAGAACACGGCCGTGGTCTTGAACGACTCGACGTAGCTCGGATCGGCAAACAGGTGGCGAAAGTTGTCGAAGCCGACGAACTCTATGGATGTCCCGAATGCATCCTGCTGCTGGAGCGACTGCATGATCGCCTGTGCCGCCGGCCAAAAAAAGAATACGAGGATCACTACCATCTGCGGTGCCATCAGCAGCCACGGCAGCCATCGGGATCGGAAAACAACCCGTTTTTCCATGCAACCTCAAAAAAGAAAAACCCGCCGACTCGGATGAAGCGGGCGGGGCGGAGTCTACTTCGCCATCGGCCGGTGGCCGGCGCCCCCCGCGCCAGGCGGGGAGCGGGGCTTCAGCTCTTGTTGGCCTTCTGGAAGCGTTCGATCTGCTCGTTGCCGCGCTTGACGATCTCGTCCAGCGCTTCCTTGGCAGTCTTCTTGCCGTTCCAGACCTGTTCGAGTTCCTCGTCCTCGATGGCGCGCACCTGCACATAGTTGCCCAGGCGAATGCCGCGGCTCTTGTCCGTCACCTTGCGGATCATCTGCGTCACGGCAACGTCCGTGCCCGGGTTTTCCTTGTAGAAGCCTGACTTCTCGGTGAGTTGGTAGGCGGCCGTCGTGATCGGAAGATAGCCCGTGCGCTTGTGGCTGGCGGACTGCACTTCAGGCTGCGAGATGAAGGTGAAGAACTTCGCGACGCCCTTGTATTCGGCGGGCTTCTTGCCCGACATCACCCAGAGGCTGGCGCCGCCGATCACGGTGTTCTGCGGTGCGCCCGGAACGTCCGGGTAATAGGGCAGCGGGGCCAACCCATAGGCGAACTTGGCGTTCTTGGCGACGTTGCCGTAGAAGCCCGACGACGTGTTGATCATGGCGCACTCGCCCGACACGAAGCTCGCCTCGGGCACGTTGCCGCGTCCCTTGTAGACGAAGAGGCCCTGCTTGGCCATATTGGCGAGGTTCTCGATGTGGCGCACGTGCAGCGGCGAGTCGATCTTCATGCGCGCGTCGAGACCGGCGAGCCCGTTGCTCTTGGTCGCGAACTCGACGTTGTGCCAGGCCGAGAAGCTCTCGAGCTGCGTCCAGCCTTGCCATGCCGTGGTGAAAGGGCACTTGTGGCCTGCTGCCTTCAGCTTGGCGGCCGCGGCGATGACTTCGGGCCACGTGGCGGGGGCCTTGTCGGTCGGGAGGCCGGCTGCCTTGAAGGCATCCTTGTTCCAGTAGAAGATGGTGGTCGAACTGTTGAACGGGAAGCTCAGCATCTGTCCGTTGGGCGCCGTGTAATAGCCGGCGACCGCGGAGATGTAGCCGCTCGGGTCGAACTTCTCGCCCGCATCTTTCATGACTTGCCCGACGGGAATGATGGCGCCCTTGCTGGCCATCATCGTCGCGGTGCCCACTTCGAACACCTGCAGGATGTGCGGCGCATTGCCGGCCCGGAAGGCGGCGATCGACGCGGTCATCGATTCATCGTAGGTGCCCTTGAACACCGGCACCACTTTGTATTCCTTCTGGCTCTCGTTGAATTGCTTGGCCAGATCATTGACCCATTCGTTGTTGACGGCGGTCATGGAATGCCACCATTGGATTTCGGTTTGCGCGAACGCGGGTGTGAACAGCGTTGCGGCAAGCGCCGAGGCCAAGGCGAGCGTTTTGAATCGCATGAAGACTCCTGAGGGAAACTGAAAGAAATGAACGCGCGAATGCTAGATCGCGCGTATGACACGACAAGGTCACATATTTTTCGTGCGCCGGGAGTGTGCCTCAACGGGGGAAACCCTTTTGGTGCGCCGCGACCCCGACGCCTGCGTGTTGCAGCGCACCATGCTAGGATCGTTTTCCCATTTTTCGGCTCCGCTCTCTGACTCGCCGACTCGCGCTGACTGACTCGCGGTTTCCCCATGAGCAAGACCTCCCTGGACAAAAGCAAGATCAAGTTCCTCCTGCTCGAAGGCATCCATCCTTCGGCGGTTGAAGTGCTTCACGCGGCGGGCTACACCAATGTCGAAACAGTGTCCGGCGCATTGCCCGACGCCGAACTCAAGGCCCGCGTTGCCGACGTGCACTTTCTCGGCATCCGATCGCGCACCCAATTGACGGCCGAAGTATTTGCCCAGGCGCACAAGCTGGTCGCGGTCGGCTGCTTCTGCATCGGGACCAATCAAGTCGATCTCGATGCGGCGCGCGAACACGGCGTGGCTGTTTTCAACGCTCCCTTCTCGAACACGCGCTCGGTTGCCGAACTGGTTCTGGCGGAAGCCATCCTTTTGCTGCGGGGCGTGCCCGAGAAAAGCGCCGTCGCGCACCGTGGCGGCTGGCTCAAGTCGGCTGAGAACGCTTTCGAGATTCGTGGCAAGACGCTCGGCATCGTGGGTTACGGCTCCATCGGCGCTCAACTTTCGGTTCTCGCCGAAGCATTGGGAATGAACGTCGCCTTCTTCGACGTCGTGACAAAGCTGCCCCTCGGCAATGCGCGCCAGGTGCGTGAACTGAAGGACCTGCTCGCGCAAAGCGACATCGTCAGCCTTCACGTGCCGGAAACGCAGGCCACCCAATGGATGATCGGCGCCGCCGAAATCGCAGCGATGAAGCCTGGCGCCATCCTGATCAATGCCTCACGAGGCACAGTGGTCCATATCGATGCGCTGGCTGCTGCCCTGACGGACAAGAAGCTGCTGGGCGCGGCCATCGATGTGTTCCCGGTCGAGCCGCGAAGCAACAAGGACGAGTTCCAGTCGCCGCTTCGTGGCCTCGACAACGTGATCCTTACGCCTCACATCGGCGGGTCGACCATGGAAGCACAGGCCAACATCGGCCTCGAAGTGGCTGAAAAGCTCGTCAAGTACAGCGACAACGGCACTTCCACTTCGTCCGTGAATTTTCCCGAGGTGGCGCTGCCTGCGCATCTCGGCAAGCATCGCCTGCTGCACATCCACCGCAACGTGCCGGGGGTGCTGTCCGAGATCAACCGGATTTTTTCCGAGAACAACATCAACATCGCGTCGCAGTTCCTGCAAACGAACGAGAAGGTCGGCTACGTGGTGACCGACATCGACGCGGCTTCGTCCGATCTTGCACTCGAAAAACTCGCGAAGGTTCCCGGCACGATCCGGAGCCGGGTGCTCTTCTGACATGTCTGCGAGCCCTTCGGGGCTGCCTTAAAATTCACGCCCCTGGTTCATGGGGCGCGCGGCGCCCGACCGAGGCCACTCCCCGATGAATGCTCCGACCGCGTTGACGGCGTTGTTGTCGCAGGCCGCAGAGCCCGCGCGATTGCGTGAGATCCCCTACAACTACACCAGCTTCTCCGACAGGGAGATCGTGATTCGCCTGCTCGGCGAAAGAGGTTGGGAACTGCTGCAAACCCTTCGATCCGAGCGACGCACCGGCCGGTCGGCCCGTATGCTCTATGAGGTGCTCGGCGACATATGGGTCGTCCAGCGCAATCCCTACTTGGTCGATGACCTGCTGGACAACCCGCGCCGACGCGGCCAGCTGGTGGACGCGCTCAATCATCGGCTCGCCGAGGTCCAGAAGCGGCGCACGCCCGACGCCGATGCACAGCGCGACTCGCTGGTAGGCGAATTGACCGCTCTGGTCGCCAAGGCGATCTCGGCGTTCGACACCATGTTCCGCGATGTCGCCGCGCTGCGGCGCAAGGCGACGCGCACGCTTCGCCGGCTCACTGCCAAGGACAACATCAAGTTCGACGGGCTGTCTCGCGTTTCGCACGTGACCGACGCCACCGACTGGCGCGTCGAATATCCCTTCGTCGTGCTCACGCCCGACACCGAGGCCGAAATGGCGGCCCTGGTCAAGGGCTGCATCGAGCTTGGCCTGACCATCATTCCTCGCGGAGGCGGCACCGGCTATACGGGCGGCGCGATTCCGCTGACCTGGAACAGCGTCGTCATCAACACCGAGAAGCTCGAGGCGATGACCGAGGTCGAGATGGCCTCGCTGCCGGGGCTGGATGCGCCGGTTCCGACCATCTGGACCGAAGCTGGCGTCGTCACGCAGCGCGTGGCCGATGCGGCCGAGCGCGCGGGCTTCGTGTTCGCGGTCGACCCCACTTCTGCCGAAGCGTCGTGCGTCGGCGGCAATGTCGCGATGAATGCCGGCGGCAAAAAGGCGGTGCTCTGGGGCACGGCGCTGGACAACCTCGCCTCGTGGCGCATGGTGACGCCGCAGGCCGAATGGCTCGAAGTCACGCGTGTCGGCCATAACCTCGGCAAGATTCACGATGCCGAAAGCGCAGTCTTCGAACTGCAGTACTTCGCGGCCGACGGAAAGACAGCGCTGCGCGCCGAGCGCCTCGAAATCGCCGGCAAGACCTTCCGCAAGGAAGGCCTCGGCAAGGACGTGACCGACAAATTTCTTTCGGGTCTGCCGGGCATTCAGAAAGAGGGCTGCGATGGCCTGATCACCAGCTGCCGCTGGATCGTGCATCGCATGCCGGCGCACACCCGGACGGTATGCCTCGAGTTCTTTGGCAACGCCAAGGACGCGGTGCCCAGCATCGTCGAGATCAAGGACTTCATGTTCGCGGAACAGAAGCGCTCCGGCGTGCTGTTGGCGGGCCTGGAGCATCTGGACGACCGCTATCTGAAGGCAGTGGGCTATGCCACCAAATCGAAGCGCCACGGCGGACTGCCGAAGATGGTGCTGTTTGGCGACATCGCCGGCGACGACGCCGATGCGGTGGCACGCGTGACGTCCGAAGTGGTGCGCATCGCCAATTCGCGCAGCGGCGAAGGCTTCATTGCCATCAGCCCGGAGGCCCGCAAGAAGTTCTGGCTCGACCGCAAGCGCACCGCCGCAATCAGCCGTCACACCAACGCCTTCAAGATCAACGAAGACGTCGTGATCCCGCTGCCGCGGATGGCCGAATACACCGATGGCATCGAACGCATCAACATCGAGTTGTCGCTGCGAAACAAGATTTCGCTGGCCGACGAGCTCGAAGCCTTTCTGGCGCGCGGCAATCTTCCGTTGGGTAAGAGCGACGACGCCAATGACATCCCCTCGGCCGAGATGCTCGAAGACCGGGTGGCCCAGGCACTGGCGCTCGTGCGCGAAGTCCGGGCGCTTTGGCAGCAGTGGCTCGACGACGTCGAACCGCTCTTCCCCCAATTGCAGGACCACTCGCTGCGCGCGAGTTGGAAGACGCAATTGCGTGCGCCGCTCGCAGATATCTTCGCCGGCGGCGAGTTCGCGCCGATCCTCGCGGAGTGCAGTGCGATCCACAAGCGCGTGCTCAAGGGGCGCGTCTGGGTTGCGCTTCACATGCACGCGGGCGACGGCAATGTGCACACCAACATCCCCGTCAACAGCGACAACTACGAGATGCTGCAGACGGCGCACCAGGCGGTCGCGCGGATCATGGTGCTGGCGCGCAGCCTCGACGGCGTGATCTCGGGCGAGCATGGAATCGGCATCACCAAGCTTGAATTCCTGAGCGAAGACGAGCTTCAGCCTTTTGCCGACTACAAGCGCAGGGTCGATCCCGAAGGCCGCTTCAACAAGGGCAAGCTGCTGCGCGACAACGCGAACTTCGCGCAAGGCGGTCGCTCATTGCCGGCCGATTTGACCAATGCCTATACGCCGAGCTTCGGTCTCATGGGGCATGAGTCGATCATCATGCAGCAGAGCGACATTGGCGCCATCGCCGACAGCGTCAAGGATTGCCTCCGCTGCGGCAAGTGCAAGCCGGTGTGCGCGACGCACGTACCGCGCGCCAACCTGCTGTATTCGCCGCGCAACAAGATCCTCGCCACATCACTGCTGGTCGAAGCTTTCCTGTACGAGGAGCAAACCCGACGCGGCGTGAGCATCAAGCATTGGGAAGAGTTCGAGGACGTGGCCGACCATTGCACGGTCTGCCATAAGTGCCTCACGCCTTGTCCGGTGAAGATCGACTTCGGCGACGTGTCGATGAACATGCGCAATCTCTTGCGCAAGATGGGCCAGAAGTCGTTCCGGCCCGGCAATGCGGCGGCGATGTTCTTCCTCAACGCGACCAATCCGCAGACCATCAAGATGATGCGCACGGGCATGGTCGACATCGGCTTCAAGGTGCAACGCCTGGCCAACGACCTGCTGCGCGGGCTGGCGAAGAAGCAGACGGCCGCACCGCCCGCCTCGCTGGGAGCGGCACCGGCCAAGGAGCAGGTGATCCATTTCATCAACAAGAAGATGCCGGGTGGATTGCCCAAGAAGACGGCGCGTGCCTTGCTCGACATCGAAGATGCCGAGTACGTCCCGATCATTCGCAACCCGAGTGCGACCACGCCGGAAACCGAGGCGGTGTTCTACTTTCCGGGTTGCGGATCCGAGCGGCTCTTCTCGCAGGTGGGGCTGGCGACGCAAGCGATGCTGTGGCATGCGGGCGTGCAGACGGTTCTGCCGCCAGGCTATCTCTGCTGTGGCTATCCGCAGCGCGGCAGCGGCCAGTTCGACAAGGCCGAGAAGATGATCACGGACAACCGCGTTCTCTTTCACCGTGTCGCCAACACGCTGAACTACCTCGATATCAAAACCGTAGTGGTGAGTTGCGGCACCTGCTATGACCAGTTGCAGGGCTACCAGTTCGACAAGATCTTCCCGGGGTGCCGCATCGTCGACATCCATGAGTACTTGCTTGAAAAGGGCATCACTCTGGGCGACGCTGGCGGGGGCGGCTATCTCTATCACGACCCCTGCCATACGCCGATGAAGCTGCAGGATCCGATGAAGACCGTGAAGGCACTCGTCGGCAACAACGTGCTCAAGAACGACCGCTGCTGTGGCGAGTCCGGCACGCTGGGCGTATCGCGGCCGGACATCTCGACGCAAATCCGTTTCCGCAAGGAAGAAGAGCTCAAGAAGGGTGAGGCCGAGTTGCGCGACTCGGGCAAGGTCGCGCCGCAAGGCAACGTCAAGATCCTGACGAGTTGCCCGAGCTGCCTCCAGGGCCTGAGCCGCTACGGCAATGACCTGAACAACGGCTTGCTCGAAGCCGACTACATCGTGGTCGAGATGGCGAACAAGATCCTGGGCGAACACTGGATGCCCGACTACGTGGCCGCGGCCAACCAGGGCGGCATCGAGCGCGTGCTGGTGTGACGGCGATCCGGGTCCAGGGCTGCCCCCTGTGTGACGAGACCGGCGGACGGCTGGTCTTCGATGCACCGCTATTTCGGGTGATCCATGCGATCGAAGAGGGCTTTCCGGCTTTCTATCGTGTCGTGTGGAAGGATCATGTGGCTGAATGGTCCGATCTGTCGGCTGCCGATCGCGCGCACTGCATGGAGGCCGTTGCCATCGTCGAGCAAAGCCTGCGCAGCGCACTGGCACCGGCCAAGATCAATCTCGCGGCGCTCGGCAACATGGTGCCGCACCTTCATTGGCATGTGATCGCGCGTTTCGACTGGGACAGCCGCTTTCCAGCGCCGATGTGGGCACAGGCACAAAGAGCGCGCGACTTGCACCAAGAGGCCGACGTCAAGGCTCGCTTGCCGGCAGCCGAGCGCGACATGATCGAGCGTCTCTCAAAAAGGAGTTTCTGATGGCAGGTTTGCAGGCAGGCGCACCCACACCGGAATCGATCACCGTGCACAACCGGTCGCACGTGCTGGAAATCGGCTTCTCCGACGGCAAGCTCTTCAAGATCCCGTTTGAGCTGATGCGGATCTATTCGCCGTCGGCCGAAGTGCAAGGCCACGGTCCGGGCCAGGAGATCCTCCAGACCGGCAAGCGCAACGTCGACCTGCTGGATCTGCAGCCGGTCGGCAACTACGCGGTACAGCCGACGTTCAGCGACGGCCACAGCACCGGCATCTTCACCTGGGACCTGCTGTACGAACTCGGTGCACGCCAGCAAGAGAGGTGGGCCGAGTACGAGCGTCGCTTGGCAGCGGCGGGTGTCGATCGCGATGCGCCCATGCCCGACAAGGGCGGCCACGCCTGCGGCAGCCATTGAGTCATTCAGTGACGAATGCCCGGTGGCCCTGCGGGGTCGTCGCCTCGGTACTAACGCTTCCGTCTTAACATCGCGTGCATGAGCTCGCACGAAGTGCGCAGCACGAAGGTTTTCAATGAGCACCACCCATTTCGGATTCGAATCGATCGACGAGAGCGACAAGGCACGCCGCGTGCGCGGTGTGTTCGACTCTGTCGCCTCGCGCTACGACCTCATGAACGACCTCATGTCCATGGGGCTTCATCGAGCCTGGAAGGCCTACACGATCATGGTCGCGAACGTGGGCGAGGGCTCCAAGGTGCTCGACATCGCAGGCGGTACCGGAGACCTCGCACTCGCCTTCGCCAAGAAGGTTGGCGTCACCGGCGAAGTGGTCCACACCGACATCAACGAAGCCATGCTGCGCACCGGACGCGATCGGCTGCTCGATGCGGGCGTCGCGTTGCCGACGATGGTTTGCGATGCCGAGAAGCTGCCCTTTGCAGACGACCATTTCGATGTGGTGACCGTGGCCTTCGGCTTGCGCAACATGACGCACAAGGACCTCGCCATCAAGGAAATGAACCGCGTGCTGAAGCCTCGCGGCAAGTTGCTGGTGCTTGAATTCTCCAAGGTCGCGAAGCCGCTGCAGAAGGCCTACGACTGGTATTCGTTCAGCGTGCTGCCCCGGCTTGGCAAGGTTGTCGCCGGTGATGACGCCAGCTATCGCTATCTGGCCGAGTCCATCCGCATGCATCCCGGCCAGGACGAACTCAAGACCCTCATGAAGGAGGGCGGTTTCGGGCATGTGGACTATCACAACATGACTGGTGGTGTTGTGGCCCTGCATGTTGGAATCAAGTGTTGAAGCTGTTTGCCTAGAGGAGACGTTATGAAGAAATTTTGGTCCGTCATGTTCGTGTGCGCACTGGCCATCGTGAGCATCGATGCCGACGCGGCACGCATGGGCGGCGGAAAGTCGTTCGGCAGACAGTCGAACAACGTCACCCAGCGCCAGGCGACACCGCCGGCAGCGCCGGTCACACCGGGCGCGCCGGCACAGAGCGCGAACAACGCCGCGGCCAAGCCCGCAGCCGCGGCACCTGCCGCTGCACCCAAGCGTCCCTGGGCGGGCATGCTCGGCGGACTGGCTGCAGGGCTGGGCCTCGCTTGGCTTGCGCATTCGTTGGGGCTCGGCGCCGCGTTCGGCAACATCCTGCTGATCGGTCTTCTTGTGCTGGCTGCCGTGGTTGTGTGGCGCATCTTTTCCGCGCGTTCGCGCACGGCGCCCGCATCGCGCACCGGCGGCTTCGCTTTCCAGGGCGCAGGCAGTCCGGCCGATGCGACCGCACCGGCGCAGTACAGCCCCAACAACGTGGGCAACGATGCTTCTGCGCGTCCTTGGGAGCGCAACCAGGCGGCCTTCGACGCTTCTCCGGCACAGCTCGATCACTCGGCAGAGCGCAGCGGCGGGTCGTCGATGGCTGGCGCTGCGGCGGCAGGCGGCAGCATGATCGGCTCCGCTCTCGCCGGCTCGCAGACCTGGGGTGTTCCCGCAGGCTTCGATGCTGACGGTTTCCTCAACGCTGCCAAGCGCAATTTCGTGACGCTGCAGGACGCATGGGACCGTGCCGACATTACCATGCTGCGCTCGATGATGACCGACGGCATGGTGGGCGAAATCCGCCAGCAATTGGCCGAACGCGAAGCGCATACGGGCGGGCAGCCGAACAAGACCGAAGTCGTGATGCTCGATGCCAAGCTGCTGGGCATCGAGGAACTGCCCGACGCCTACCTGGCCAGCGTCGAGTTCTCCGGAATGATCCGCGAAGACATGTCCTCCGGCCCGAGCCCCTTCCGCGAAGTCTGGAACATGACCAAGCCAACGAGCGGCACAAGCGGCTGGCTGGTCGCTGGCGTCCAGGCATTGCAGTAGCCTCGGGCAGGCCCGTTCGCGAAACACGGGGCGAGCAACAGAACACCGCGGAACCGGCTTAGCCGGGCTGCTGGTGTTGCCCCCGGTAGGGGGTGGGCGGCTACACGAAGTGAGCAAGCCTGGGGGCGAGCCGATAATACCGACATGGTTACACCATCGTCCCCATTTTCATTTGTCGAGGATCTTTTCAATCGCGTGGGCGAGCGGTTGCAACCGCCCGCTTGGGCGGTCCATGAGATCCAGCACCGAACGGTGCTGTTCCTGAACCACGTCCTGCAGCAGGAGCCCGAAGCCCAGCAGCGGCTGACGCGTCAGCGGGGGCGCGTGGCGCTTTTCGAGTGGCGCTTCGTGACGATGAAGTTCGTTGTCACCCCGGCCGGTCTGCTCGACCTTGCGCCCGAAGAAGCCGCGCCCGAACTCACGCTGACCATGACGGAAGAGTCTCCTTTCGGCCTTGCCCAGGCTGCTTTCCGCGGCGAGAAGCCCGCCGTTCGCATCGAGGGCGACGTGCAGTTGGCCGCTGAGGTCAATTGGCTGGTTGATCATGTGCGCTGGGACGTGGAGGACGATCTTGCGCGCGTCATCGGCGACGTGCCGGCGCACACGATAGCGTCCAGCGCTCGTCGCGTGGTTGAAGGCTTGCGGCGCTTTGTCGGCGAACGCTCCGGCAAGGCCGGCGGCCCCGCAGGCGCCGAATGAGGCGTTTTTATCGCGGCATCTTTATCGTCTGGGTCGCACTTCGCTACGGCCTGGACGAACTTGTCCTGACGAGCTTCCAGAAGCCCTGGCTTCGCGTGGTAGCCCGGGTTATGTCGGTCGGCCGGAACCTCGAAGCGCCGCGCGGCCAGCGCCTGCGCGAGGCGTTGGAACGGCTGGGGCCGATCTTCGTCAAGTTCGGCCAGGTCCTTTCGACGCGGCGCGACCTGCTGCCTCCCGACATTGCGGACGAGCTTGCGTGGCTTCAGGATCGAGTACCGCCGTTTCCGTCGAAGGTGGCCATTGCAACGATCGAGCGCGCGTTCCGCCGACCTGTGGGCGACATCTTCGTGGAGTTCGACGAGACACCAGTGGCGAGCGCGTCCATTGCCCAGGTGCACTTCGCGACCGTTCGTGCCACCAACGGAGACGTGCGCGAAGCGGCCGTGAAGGTGCTGCGCCCCGGCATGCGCGACGTCATCGAAAAGGACCTCGCGCTGATGGCCATGATGGCCGGTTGGGTCGAGGGACTCTCCGCGGACGGAAAACGCCTGAAGCCTCGCGAGGTGGTCGCGGAGTTCGACAAGTACCTGCACGACGAGCTCGATCTTGTGCGCGAAGCGGCCAATGCGGCCCAACTGCGCCGCAACATGGAGAAGCTGAAACTGGTGCTGATCCCGGAGATGTTCTGGGATTTCTGCCATCCCGAAGTGATCGTGATGGAACGCATGAAGGGTGTTCCGATTGCGCAGCTCGACCGCTTGCGCGTCGCCGGAGTCGATATCCCCAAGCTGGCCCGCGACGGTGTGACGATCTTCTTCACACAGGTCTTTCGCGACGGCTTCTTCCACGCCGACATGCACCCGGGCAACATTCAGGTGAGCCTGGAGCCGGCGACCTTCGGGCGCTACATATCGCTCGACTTCGGCATCATCGGAACGCTGACGGAGTCCGACAAGGAATACCTTGCACAGAACTTCGTTGCGTTTTTCCGCCGCGACTACAAGCGTGTCGCTGAACTCCATCTGGAAAGCGGCTGGGTTCCCGTGGGCACGCGCATCGACGAGCTCGAAGCGGCCATTCGCACGGTGTGCGAGCCTTACTTCGACCGGCCGCTCAAGGAAATCTCCCTTGGCATGGTGCTGATGCGCCTCTTTCAGACCTCGCGCCGCTTCCACGTCGAAATCCAGCCCCAGCTCGTTCTGCTGCAAAAAACGCTGCTCAACATCGAAGGCTTGGGCCGGCAGCTCGACCCCGAACTCGATCTCTGGAACACAGCCAAGCCATTCCTCGAGAAATGGATGAGCGAGCAGATCGGCCCTCGCAAGCTCTTCGAGCAGTTGCGCGCCGAGGCCCCGCGGTACGCTAAATTACTGCCCCAGTTGCCTCGGTTGATGCACGATTTCCTGGAAAATCGCCCCCCAGACCACCGCCGCGAACTGCTGGAACTGCTGGCCGCCCAGAAGCGCACCAATCGGTTGCTGCAGGCCATCATCTATGGCGGCATAGGTTTTGTATTGGGTTTGATCGCGATGCAGGTGCTGGTGCGCGTGCGTCTTTTCTGACGGGAGAAATGTGCCGTGCTGTTGACCTTGGTCATCGTCTATCTGTTGATCACGATCGCGATCGGGCTCTATGCAGCCAAGCGCGTCAAGAACACCACTGACTTCGCGATTGCAGGGCGGCATCTGCCGCTCTACATGATCGTGACCACGACCTTTGCGACCTGGTTCGGCTCGGAGACCGTGCTTGGCATCCCTGCGAAGTTCATCGAGGGTGGATTGAACGGCGTAATCGAAGACCCGTTCGGCGCCGGTACTTGCCTCATCCTTGTCGGGCTCTTCTTCGCCGGCAAGCTCTACCGCATGACGCTGCTCACCATCAGCGACTACTACCGCGAACGCTATGGCCGCGTCGTCGAGGTTGCCTGTTCGCTGATCATCATGCTGAGCTACCTGGGGTGGGTGTCCGCGCAGGTCACGGCGTTGGGGCTGGTGTTCAACGTGCTGTCCGCCGGCGCGATCCCTGTTGCGCTCGGCATGGTGATCGGTGTGGTTTCGATCCTGGCCTATACGCTCTTCGGCGGCATGTGGTCGGTCGCGGTGACAGACTTCATCCAGATGATCATCCTGGTCCTGGGGCTTGCGGTGATCGCGATGTTCGCGGGCCACATGGCCGGGGGCGCAGACAAGGTGGTCGAGTTTGCAGTCAGCAAGGACCTCTTCAAGTTCTGGCCCGAACCGAATCTGAAGGACATGATCTTCTTCTTTGCCGCGGCCGTCACCATGATGCTGGGCTCGATCCCGCAGCAGGACGTGTTCCAGCGCGTCATGTCGGCCAACAGCGTCAAGTCCGCAACACGCGGGCCTGTGATCGGCGGCGTGGCGTACATCCTTTTTGCATTTGTCCCGATGTTCCTCGTGGCAAGCGCTCTCCTCATCATGCCGGAGGAGACCGCCACGCTTTTGAAGCAAGACCCACAGAAGGTGCTGCCGACGCTTGTGCTCGAGAAAATGCCTTTCGTGATGCAGGTGCTGTTCTTCGGCGCCTTGCTCTCGGCCATCAAGTCCACTGCTTCGGCGACGCTGCTCGCGCCGAGCGTGACGTTCACCGAAAACATCTGGCGTCAGTTCCGGCCCGCCGGCAGCGATCGATCCAACCTCATGACGATGCGGATCACCGTGCTGATATTCAGCGCGGCCGTGTTGCTCTATGCAATCCGCATGCAGGGAACGCCCATCTATGAACTGGTCTCGGGCGCCTACCAGGTGCCGCTGGTCGGGGCCTTCGTTCCGCTGGTGTGCGGCCTCTACTGGCAGCGCGCGACCACTCAAGGGGCCGTGGCTTCAGTAGTGCTGGGGATTGGCGTCTGGCTGGTGTTCCTGGCCATGCCATGGGGCCAGGAATTCCCGGCCCAGTTGGCGGGCCTGCTTGCTTCTTTCGGCGGCATGGTCGTGGGCTCGCTGGCGCCGCAGTGGGTGTCCAATAGCCGGACGCCCCACCGCCCGCTTGCCACCGGACCCGCCTGATACGCGCGCGGTCCGGGGGGAGGGCGGCCCCTATAATCGTGGGCTTTGCGAGCGGCCGCCGGTCGCTCTTTTCGTCTCTATCCATGCCTATCTACGCCTACAAGTGCAGCGCCTGCGGCTTTGCCAAGGACGTGCTGCAGAAAATGTCCGATGCGCCTCTCTCGGAGTGTCCGGCTTGCGGTGCGAGCGCGTTCAGCAAGCAACTGACTGCCGCTGGCTTCCAGCTCAAGGGCTCGGGCTGGTATGTGACCGACTTCCGCGATGGCGGCAAGAAGGCGGGGGGCGACAAAGCCTCTGACAAGAGCAGCGAGAAGGGTGCCGAAAAGGGCGCTGACGCCGGTTCACTCGCCGATGCCAGCGCGAAGCCGGCCGATGCGCCGGCAGCGGCAACCGCTCCTTCGCCCGCCGCCACCCCAACGCCCGCGGCTTCACCCGCACCCAAAGCAGACTGACTGCCACCCGATGCTCGCGCTGCGCAAATGGTTGTTGTCCGGCTTGTTGGTCATCGTTCCGCTGGCCATCACGCTCGGCGTGCTGAACTGGATCATCGGCACGCTCGACCAGACGCTGTGGCTGCTGCCTGAAGATTGGCAAAAGTATCTCAACGACCACAAGGTCCGCGGCCTGGGCGTTCTGCTCACGCTCGGCATCCTCTTGTCCGTTGGCGCGATCGCGAGCAATTTCGTCGGCAAGCGGCTGCTCGGCTGGGGCGATGCGGTGGTCCGCCGAATCCCTGTGGTGCGGTCGATCTATTCCAGCGTCAAGCAGGTTTCGGACACGTTGTTTTCTGAAAACGGCAATGCGTTTCGCACCGCCGTCCTCATCCAATGGCCACGTCCGGACGTGTGGACGATCGCGTTCGTCACAGGCACTCCCGGACAGGAAGTCGTCGGCCATCTCGGCGGCGGTGACTACCTGGGCGTGTACGTGCCAACGACGCCCAACCCGACGGGCGGCTATTTCGTGATGCTCAAGCGCAGCGACTGCATCGAACTCAGGATGAGCGTGGACGACGCGCTCAAGTACATCGTGTCGATGGGGGTTGTCGTTCCTGGCGGCCCCGCGGCGATTGCGATCAAATAAAACGCGCCACCGGCGCCGGGAATCATCTATGGCCATGCGTACAACCTATTGCGGTCTCGTGACCGAAGCCCTGCTGGGCCAAACCGTCACCCTTTGCGGCTGGGTCAATCGCCGGCGTGACCACGGTGGCGTGATCTTCATCGATTTGCGCGACCGCGAGGGTTATGTTCAAGTGGTCTGCGACCCGGACCGCGCCGCCACCTTCGCGGCCGCCGAAGGTTCGCGCAACGAGTTCTGCCTGCAGATCACCGGCTTGGTGCGCGCTCGCCCTGCGGGCACCACCAACGACAACCTCAAGAGCGGCAAGATCGAGGTGCTGTGCCAAGACCTGAAGGTGCTGAATCCTTCCGTGACGCCGCCGTTCCTGCTGGACGATGACAACCTTTCCGAGACGACGCGCCTTACGCACCGGGTGCTGGATTTGCGTCGCCCGGTGATGCAGCGCAACATGATGCTGCGTTACAAAGTGACCATGGAGGCGCGCAAGTTCCTCGACGCCAATGGCTTCATCGACATCGAAACGCCCATGCTGGGCAAGTCCACGCCGGAAGGCGCGCGCGACTACCTCGTTCCAAGCCGGGTGCATGACGGCAGCTTCTTCGCCTTGCCGCAATCGCCCCAACTCTTCAAGCAATTGCTGATGGTTGCGGGCTACGACCGCTACTACCAGATCGTCAAGTGCTTCCGCGACGAAGATCTTCGCGCCGATCGCCAGCCCGAATTCACGCAGATCGACATCGAGACCTCGTTCATGGCCGAGGAAGAAATCCGCGAGATGTTCGAGGGCATGATCCGCAAGGTGTTCCGTGCCGCGGCCGAGGTCGAACTCCCACCATTCCCGGTCATGAGCTATGGCGACGCCATGTTCAAGTACGGCTCCGACAAGCCCGACCTTCGCGTCAAGCTCGAGTTCACCGAACTCACCGACGTGATGCGCAATGTCGACTTCAAAGTCTTTTCGCAGGCGGCCAGCATGGTCGGCGGACGCGTGGTGGCGCTGCGCGTTCCGGGCGGCGGCGGCGAGGGCGGTCTTTCGCGCGGCGACATCGACGCGTATACCGAGTTCGTCAAGATCTACGGTGCCAAGGGCTTGGCCTACATCAAGGTCAACGATGCAGGGCAAGGCCGCGAGGGCCTGCAGAGCCCGATCGTAAAAAACCTCGACGACGCTTCCTTGACGGAGATCGTTGCCCGCACGGGTGCTCGCAGCGGCGATATCCTTTTCTTCGGTGCCGACAAGGCCAAGGTCGTCAACGACTCCATCGGCGCATTGCGGGTCAAGATCGGCCACAGCGCTTTCGGCAAGAAAAACGGTCTCTTCGATGATCGCTGGGCGCCGCTCTGGGTGGTCGACTTTCCGATGTTCGAATTCGATGAGGAAGGCCAGCGCTGGTCGGCCGTGCACCATCCGTTCACGGCTCCGAAGGACGGTCATGAGGACCTCATGGACACGGCGCCCGAGAAGTGCATTGCCAAAGCCTACGACATGGTGCTCAACGGTATCGAGATGGGCGGTGGTTCGGTGCGTATCCATCGCGAGGAAGTCCAGAGCAAGGTGTTCCGGGCGCTGAAGATCAGCGCCGAAGACGCGCAGAACAAGTTCGGATTCCTGCTGGATGCGCTCCAGTACGGTGCGCCTCCTCATGGCGGGATCGCGATCGGGCTGGACCGCCTCGTCATGCTGTTGAGCGGCGCCGAGTCGATCCGCGACGTCATCGCGTTCCCCAAGACCCAGCGCGCGCAGGACTTGCTCACGCAGGCGCCGAGCCCGGTGGACGAAAAGCAGCTTCGCGAGTTGCACATCAGGCTGCGCAACACCCAGCCTGCGGCCTGAGCGGGCCGACGACGGAGGGGCGCGGTATGAGCGAGCGTCCCTGGAAAATTCCGGAGTCGGTGCTGGTCGTGATCCATACGCCGGCACTCGATGCCCTCTTGATCCGCCGTGCCGACGCCAATGACTTCTGGCAGTCGGTCACGGGCAGCAAGGACTCCCAGGACGAAGCTCTGGCGCTCACGGCCGCGCGCGAGGTCGAGGAAGAAACCGGTATCGCGTGCGGCCCCGGCACCGATCTGGCCGACCGGCTGATCGACTGGAATCTGCAGAACATCTACGAGATCTACCCGCGTTGGCGCTCGCGCTATGCGCCCGAGATCACGCACAACACCGAGCATCTTTTTGGCTTGTGCGTGCCTGATCGCATGACGCCGAAGCTCGACCCTCGCGAACATACCGCTTGGCGCTGGCTGCCATACCGGGAGGCGGCGGACGCCTGTTTTTCACCGTCTAACGCCGAAGCGATACTGCTCCTGCCACAATTTGCGCGATGAATTCGCCGGCCAACCAGCTCCGAGTGGCTACCTACAACATCCACAAGGGTGTTCAGGGGATCGGCCCCGCCAGCCGCCTCGAGATCCACAACCTCGGTCACGCGATCGAGCAGCTCGATGCGGACATCGTGTGCCTCCAGGAGGTCCGCAAAATGAACCGCCAGGCAGCCATGCGGTTCAGGCATTGGCCGGAGCTGCCGCAGGCCGACTTTCTGGCGCCCGAGGGCTATACCGCCATTTACGAGACCAATGCCGTGACACGGCACGGCGAGCACGGCAATGCGTTGCTCACGCGCTGGCCCGTGCTTCGCAAGACACACCAGGACATCTCGGACCACCGGTTCGAGCAGCGCGGATTGCTGCATGTAGCCATCGAGGTCGACGGGCAGCCCGTCCATGCCATCGTCGTCCATCTGGGGCTCATCAAGGGAAGCCGCGTTCGCCAAGTTGCGCGCCTGCGCGAATTCATCGAGCGCGAGATTCCGGCCAAAGAGCCGCTGGTGGTCGCAGGCGATTTCAACGACTGGGGCGCGCGCATGCGCTACGCGATGAACGCGATGGGCATGCGCGATTCGAATGATCTGCGCGGCCCGCGCCCGCTGACCTACCCGTCGCGCCTGCCCGTGACCCAACTCGACTTCATCTATGGAAGGCAGCTCGAACTCCTCGCCTGCAGCGTGCCGCGTGGGCCGATCTGGGCTCGGATGTCCGATCACCTGCCTCTGGTGACGGATTTTTTGCTATCAAAACAGTAGCTGCCGAGGCAGGCGGCAAGGGGCGTGTGGGCACAGTAGGGCTAATGGCGCCAAGTCCATTCGCTGGTAGGATGCTCGGATGCTAAGGACCATCGACGCCGCACGGCGCCCCGACGAAGGGGCTGAAGACGAAGGCACACCCGTGTCCGTCAAGATCCGGGAGCGCCTTCAGGCCGCCCGGAGACGATTCAACGCCAACGACAACATCGCCGAGTTCATCCAGCCGGGCGAACTCGAGGGTCTGCTCGACGAGGTCGAAATCAAGATGAAGGGCGTGCTCGAAAGCCTCGTGATCGACCTCGAGAACGATCACAACACCGGCAATACGGCCCGCCGCGTCGCAAAGATGTACGTCAACGAGGTGTTCAGGGGCCGTTACGTGGCGCCTCCATCACTGACTGAATTCCCGAACGCGGAGCATCTCAACGAACTGATGATCGTCGGCCCCATTACCGTTCGCAGCGCGTGTTCGCACCATTTCTGCCCGATCATCGGCAAGCTGTGGATCGGCGTCATGCCCAACGAGAAGACCAATGTGATCGGTTTGTCGAAGTACGCGCGGCTCGCCGAGTGGGTGATGGGGCGCCCGCAGATCCAGGAAGAGGCCGTGGTTCAACTCGCCGACCTGATCCAGGAAAAGACGCAACCTGATGGTCTCGCGCTCGTGATGGAGGCAGAGCACTTCTGCATGCAATGGCGTGGCGTCAAGGAAATGGACAGCAAGATGATCAATTCCGTGATGCGCGGCGTGTTTCTCAAAGACCCGAACCTCCGCCGCGAATTTCTGTCCCTTATTCCACGCAAGCGCTGAACGCCATGCTCGTACGCCTTCTCTATGCAAGCCGCGCTGTGGACACGAGCCAGAGCGCCATCGACGAAATCCTCGCGCAATCCCGTTTGCACAACCCCGCTTGCGGTGTGACCGGCATCCTTTGCTATGGCGGCGGCGTTTTCCTGCAGGCGATCGAAGGCGGGCGCACGGCCATCAGCGAGTTGTATGGTCACATCCAGCGAGATGCTCGCCACAAGGACGTGGTGCTGCTCCACTATGAAGAGATTTCGGAGCGCCGTTTCGGTGGATGGACCATGGGACAGGTCAATCTGTCGAAGCTCAACGCCTCGACCCTGCTCAAGTACTCCGAAACGGCCGAACTCAATCCTTATCTGGTGTCCGGCAACGTGTCGTTGGCGCTGCTGGAAGAGTTAATGGCGACTGCCGCCATCGTCGGGCGGCACTGAGTCTTCCATCAGTGCGGATCCCCGCGGACTTTGCGGCGGACTGAGCCGTCCATGCTGCTGCTCGGGTGCGATTTTTCAAGCTCGCCGAACGCGCGCAAGCCGATCGTCGTTGCGCTGGGTCTGGTGCAAGACAAATGCGTCCAACTCACCGGCTTCGAATGCTTTGCATCGCTGACCGCCTGGGGCCAATGGCTGGCCGAAACCCCCGAATGGATCGGCGCATTCGATTTTCCGTTCGGCTTGCCGCGCGAGTTGGTTGTTCATCTGGGATGGCCCTTGGAATGGCCGCGGCTCATCGACCACTACGCTGCGCTCCGGCGGTCCGAAATCCGGGAGACTTTCGCGTCCTTTTGCGCGTCGCGACCCGTGGGCGGGAAGTTTGCGCACCGCGCGACCGATGTCCCGGCAGGTTCGAGCTCGTCAATGAAGTGGGTCAATCCGCCGGTCGCCTTCATGTTGCATGCGGGCGTGCCCTGCTTGATCCGGGCGGGCGCCGATTTCCCGGCGGTGCATAGGTCGCAAGGCGACAGCGGAAGGCGCATCGCTTTGGAGGGCTACCCGGGGCTGCTGGCGCGGGAGTTGATCGGCCGGCGCAGCTACAAGAGCGACGATTCAGCATCCCAGACGCCCGAACGCCGTCTGGCCCGCGGCGAACTCGTGGCGGCGGTGCAGGAAGGTTCAACGCGCCTCGGACTGAAGCTGGCAGTGCCCGCACCGCTGCACCAACGACTGCTGGAAGATACCAAGGGCGACTTCATCGATGCAGCGCTTTGTCTGGTGCAAGCGGCTTGGGGTGCATCGCGCAAAACGAGCGCAGGGCCCGGATATGGCCTCCCCGAGACGCTCGATCCGCTGGAGGGCTGGATCGTGACGGCCTGATTTTCTGGCCTGATTTCCCCATGTCCTACAGGAGTTCGCGCTCACAGGCCACGCACCTCGCATCGCTGCTGACTAGATTGATCGAGATGGTTCAGTTGGACCATTCAACCATCCATCAAGGAGTTCTGTATGAACAAGGATCAAGTGGCAGGCCGTGTCGAGGAAGCCAAGGGCAAGCTCAAGGAAGGTGCCGGCAAGGTCGTCGGAAGTGAAAAGATGCAGACTGAAGGTGCTGTCGACCAGGCCGCAGGCAAGGTGCAGAAGACCTATGGCGATACCAAGGAACAAGTGAAGGACGCTGTGCGTCAAGATCCGGACAAGATCTGAGTCGATCCGGACGCCCTGTCGACCATCGAAAGACCATCAAAAACCCGGCAGCTGCCGGGTTTTTTGATGGTCGGAAGAAAGCCCCATGTTCAGCGGTCGAGCCAATCCCTCAGCTCATCGGCGTGCTCTTCCTCGTCCGAGAGGATTTCTTCGAGCATGCGGCGGGTCGTTGGGTCCTTGTCGCCGATGAGCACGATCATCTGGCGATAGGTCTCCACGGCGATTCGCTCGGCAACGAGGTTGGCGCGCACCATCGCCTGCAGGTCCAGCGCTTCATCGTATTGGGCATGGCTGCGCTCGAGCAATGAACGGGGGTTGAAGTCCGGCTCTCCGCCAAGTTGCACGATGCGCTCGGCGATCCTGTCTGCGTGCGCCGACTCTTCGTTGGCGTGAACGAGGAACTCGTCCGCGATCGGCGGCGATGCTTCACCCGTGGCAGTGAAATAGTGGCGCTTGTAACGCAGCACACAGACCAACTCCGTCGCCAGAGCGTCGTTCAAGAGCTTGACGATATCGTCGCGCCATGGCCCGTAGCTGGGCGTGACGGCGCCATCATCGAGGCTCTGGGAGGCCGCCGCGTCGATGGCCGATTGGTCGAGCACCAGGCGATTCGGGCGTTCTTCGACAGCAGTGTTCATGGTGCATCCTTTCGTGGGTTCGTGGTTTTCTTCATGAGCGTAGTGACCAGGTCGGCCACGTCCGATGTCTTGAGGACGGCCGCCAGCACGGCGGTGATGGAGAGCAGCCGCCAAGGCTTGACGAGCACCACCAGTGCCCCCGTGGCGGCTGCTGCAGCGACCAGCTTTGCCGGCTCTTCGCGGGCATAGCGTTCGAGCAAGGGCAATGCGAGCTGACCGGCCGCGTTCGCCGGGTGCCTGCGCCACCATCGCCGAACCACGTTGCCAGCCACTGCCGCCCAGCTGAAAGGCTGACTCCTGGTTTCATCATCGCTGTGACTGAGCTGCGGCACGGCGCCCACATCCATTTCGTCCGGGTACGGCTCTTCGCCCTGCAGTTGCGCCATCAGCGCGCGACGCGAAAGTGCCAAGCGTTGCTGGGGCGTGAGTTGGTCCCGCTCAGTGCCCATGGCGCTAGTACTCATGGCGCTCTCCTGCCAGATGGAGCGCATGCAGGTCGGCATCGACTTGCGCCCGCAGATCCGAAAACGCATGGAATTCGCGGGGTCGCGCGGCGACGACCGCCAGCACGATGGCAATCAGCACCGCAACGCCGGGCACGACGGCGAGCACCCAGTGAAAGCTGCCGTGCAAGAACCCCAGCATGAAGGCGATGCCGATCAGGCCCAGGGCCAGCATGGCGCTCACAGCGGCCAGCACGCCCGCAACCGTTCGGGTGATCAGGTCTCGGCTCGCTTCCTCGGTCTCTTGCCGAAGCAGGGCGCCGTAGTTTGCAAGGTGATCAGCGATCAACTCCGGATGCCCTAGCACCGTGGAATAAATGGGATGAAGCATGGTGCCAGGCGGGTTGAAGGGCTCGCTGAGAGCCGATGAAGAAACGGCTCAGGTCAGTAGTCGTCCCGGCGGCGGCTTGCCAACACGATCAAAGCCGTGATTGCGGCGCCTGCTGCGGCAGCCACGAGTACGGAGCGAACGGGTTGGTCTGCGATGTATTTGCCGGTGACGTCAGCGGCTTCTTCGAGTCGCCGCTGCGCGCGAGCGCTCGTGGTCGAAGCTGCGTCGAGCCCACGCTGGACTGCCTGCTGCACCCGCGCGGCAAGTTGTTCGACCGCCGGCTCCGCGTCGCGGCGCAGGTCACGAACCTTCTCCCCGGCGGCGTTCACGGCGTTTTGTGCATAGGCGCGCGTCGAGTCGACGGCGTCGCTCGCAGTCTGGCGAGCATCCTCTGCCAGTTGACCGGGTGACTTCACGTTCGTGTTCATGAAAATATTCCTTCCAGAAGAGTTATTGCGAGAGCCCGCTCATCGTAACGACGCTACCCGCGTCGTATCAAGCCTGCGATGAAACTTGCGAGGGCGAGGATCAGGAAGATCACGAAGAGAATCTTCGCGATACCCACGGCGCTTGCCGCGATGCCGCCGAACCCGAAGAGGGCGGCAATCAATGCAATGACGAGGAACACGACTGCGTAATGCAACATGCTGAACTCCTTCCGAGAACGGTCTCGTTGATGTGGATTCAACGTTAAGTGGCCGCTGACCTCACCCCTGTCAGCAGCCACGGCTGAGGGGCGTAGGAGAGGGTCGAATGAAAAAGCGCGCTGCAATGGCGCGCCTGGCTAACGGGCCGGAGCCGACGGAAGCACCGCGCTCAGGCGCGTTCCCTCGCCCGGTTTGGAGGTGACGGTGAGCTTGCCCTTGGCAGCTTCCACCCTGTGCCGCATGCCTTGAAGGCCATGACTCGTCGGGCCGTTGCGCTGCGGATCGAAGCCCTTGCCGTTATCGGTGACCTCGACCACGACATGATTGCCGTAGTTCTTCATCACGATGCTGGCCTCGCTCGCCTGCGCGTACTTGCCGATATTGGTGAGGCTTTCCTGCACCATCCGATACACCGTGAGCTCGTTCGCTTCGTCCAGGGTGGCGGGTTCGAGCACCATCTCGATCTCCATGTTCGAGCGTTCCGCGAACTCCCGTCCGAGAATCTCGAGCGATGCGACCAGACCGAGGTTGGCCAGCGATGAAGGCCTCAGGTCTTCAATGATCCGGCGCTTGAGCGCGATGCCGCTGTTGAGCAGGTCGTTCAGATGCTGTAGGCGCTGTGTGGCATCGGGAGAATCGGCAAGCCGGGATTTCAGGCGGGCGACATCGAGCTTGGCAGCCGTCAGCAGCGAACCCAGCTCGTCGTGCAGTTCGCGCGCCAGATAGCCGCGCTCGGTCTCGCGCACCTGCTGCAAATGGGTGGCGAGCTCCGCGAGGGTCGCGGTGCGCTCGCGGACCTCTCCCTCCAATGCGTTGCGTTCGCGTTCGAGCGCCAATTGCTGGAGCTCGCCGACAGAGCGCAGCGCATGCGTCTGCCTCAGGTACAGATAAAAGGCGATGAGCCCTGCGAGCGCGACGATGCCGATGCCGATGCGTGCGAATCGCAAGGAGCTTGCGATCTGGAGCTGCCCGCGCGCAAGCTCGTCGCTGCTGACCGCAACGAGCTGGCGGACCTGGTTGCGGATGGCGTCCATTTCCTCGCGGCCTACATCGGTGGTGATCACGAATTTCCATGCATCTTCGTTGCCGCTTTCCCGCAGGCGGACGCTCATGTCCATTTCAGCGAGCTTTCGCGAAACGTGCTTGGCGAGCTGGCCCAGCTGTGCGAGTTGAACCGGCCGCCGGGCATAAAGGCTCTGCAGCGTGGCCAGGTGGCCGTCAACTTGCTTGACTGCCTGGTCGTAAGGCTCGCGATAGCGCGCCTCGCCGGTCAACAAATAGCCCCGCTGGCCCGTTTCTGCATCGAGGATGTTCTGTAGCATCAGGTTGAGCACCATGCGCGCGCGCTGCGCATCGCCCACTTCGACGAGCGCCCGGTGGGATTGGCGATAGCTCGCCTCGTTGATGCTGACCAGCGCAAGCGCCGCCAGCGTGGCGAGCGTCAGGCTCAGGGCCATCTTCGGGAAAGCTAACCAGCGCATGAGGTCTCCGACAGATGCCTACGTCCCAAATTCGGGAATAATTGAAGTCGACAAGGGGTCGACAGGTTGCGGCGCAGAAAAGGCCGTCATACAACGGCGAAGGTAACAGATGATCAAGATCGGAATTGTGGACGACCATGCCATCGTGCGGTCCGGCTTGCGGCAGTTCTTTTCCGAGCACGTTGACCTGCGTGTGGTGGGGGAAGCAGCCAGTGGCCGCGAGGCCATCGAACTCGTGCGCACGACAGAGTTGGACGTGCTCGTGATGGACCTGTCGATGCCAGGTCAAAGCGGCATCGATGCGCTGGCGATGATTCGCGCCAAGGCGCCCGACGTGGGCATCCTCATCCTGAGCGGGTACCCCGAAGAACACTATGCGATGAATCTCATCCGTCAGGGTGCGAGCGGTTATCTCAACAAGGAGTGCGATCCGATCGAGATCGTGAACGCGATTCGCACCATTTCGCTGGGCCGCCGTTACATCACGCCGGCCGTGGCCGAATTGCTGGCGCGCCAACTCGATCGCAAGGACGACGCTGCGCCTCATGAGCAACTCTCGGAGCGCGAATTCCAGGTGTTCCTGAAGCTTGCCAAGGGCGAGACAGCGGGCGACATCGCCAAGACGCTGTCGTTGTCGGTCAAGACAGTGAGTACGTACCGAACCCGTTTGATGGAGAAGATGAACCTGTCTTCGAACAGCGATCTCACGTATTACGCTTTGAAGAACAAGCTCATTGATTGAGCTCGCCCCCAGGCTGCGCGCACTTCGTGTCGCTTCGCCTACCCCCTACCGGGGGCAACACCGGCGGCCCGGCTAAGCCGGTTCCGCGGTGTTCCTGTTGCTCGCCCCCCAGGCTTCGCGCACTTCGTGTCGCTTCGCCTACCCCCTGCCGGGGGCAACACCGGCGGCCCGGCTAAGCCGGTTCCGCGGTGTTTCTGGCGCTCGCCCTCGCACTCGGAGGGACTTCCGTTTAGTTGGGGCTGATCTTTGTGGATTGACGGGGGCGGGAGGCGGCTTGTTCTACGCAGAAATCGATGAGGGCGTCGATTTCGTTGGACTTGTCGAAGACTGCATCTACTCCGAACTGGGCGCAGCGTTTTCGGATATCAGGAGTTGCGTAGTTGCTGAGCACTACGACTCGTTGGTGCGGGCGGCGGGACATGCATGTCTGCAGGACTCCCAGACCGCTTCCCTGCTTGAGAAAAAGATCGACGATCGCCAGCTCCCATGCGTCGGGGTTCTGACTCAGCCATTGACTCGCGTCAGCCTCGGTTTCCGCGAAGCCGATGGCCGAAATGCACGTGAGTTCCTCCAGAGTGCCGACAAGATTCTCTCGGATGGTGACGTTGTCTTCGACGATATAGGTTTTCAATCTTGGGTCCATGAGAACCACTTGCTCCCTTGGCGAGCCATGCGACGCAATGCTTGCCCCCAAGGAAAGCCGCCCGCCAAATGTTATCTTTTTTGTTGGCGGCGATGATGCAGGGTTACGCGGCCTGCATGTGTAGGCCTGTTCTTACGCGGCGGCGGCCGTCTTGACGCCAAGCCAGTTCGGCGGTTGGGCAGCTAGGGAGTCAAGTGCTCGCCCGGTGACCGCATACCGTGCAGCCCGGATCGCGTACAACGCGAAGCGTGTCAAAGCTCGACCGGCGGCCATCGAACATCAGCAGGCTGCCGGCAAGCGAAGGACCGATACCGGCAAGCAGTTTCAGCGCCTCACTGGCTTGCAAGGTGCCGATGGTGCCCACGACCGGCGCAAAGACACCCAGCACGGCGCAACGCGTTTCCTCGAATTCGGCGTCTGGCGGAAACAGGCATGCATAGCATGGAGAGGCCGGGTCGCGCGTGTCATAAACGCTGAGCTGCCCATCGAAGCGGATGGCCGCGCCAGCGACCAGGGGCCTTCCGTGCGTCACGCAGGCGCGATTGACCGCGTGGCGAGTGCTGAAGTTGTCGCTGCAATCGATCACGACATCGGCCGTCGGAACCCATTGCGCCAGGAGTTCGTCGTCTGCGCGCAGCTTGTGTGTGTCGATAGAGATGTCGGGATTGATGGCGCGCATCGCTTCAGCGGCTGAATCGACCTTGGGCACGCCGACCCGCGCGGTGGTATGGGCGACCTGGCGCTGCAGATTCGTCAGGTCGAGGTCGTCATCGTCGACCAGCGTGATACGACCGACTCCCGCCGCCGCCAAATAGAGAAGGGCCGGAGAGCCGAGCCCCCCGGCCCCAATGACCAGCGCGTGCGACGCACTGACGCGCGCTTGGCCGTCAATGCCGAATTCTTCAAGCAGGATGTGGCGCGAATAGCGCAGGAGGTCGTGGTCTTCCATGCGCTTCTCGGATCGCCGCGGCAAAGGCTCCTTGGCGGAGCCCGCCGTGGGGATCAGTTTTCCTTCTTCTCTTCCTTGTTTTCGACGATCACCTGGGTTTTGCTCGCGACCACAGGCTGACCCTTGAGGCGATTGAACGCCTGGATCAACGGGAAGTCCTTGTCCGAGCCGAACTCAGGCACCTTGCGATCCTGCGGCGGCTTCTTGGCCTCTTCCTCGAGACGCTTGCGAGCCTCGTCCCGAGCCTTCTCGCGCTCGGGGTCCTTGGCCTCGGGTCCCTGGCCGCTCGCCAGATGCTTCTCGAGGTCGGCCTCACGCATGCGCAACGCGGCGTAGGGGCTGCCTTCCGCGCTTTCGTCGATGAGCACGTTCGGCACGATGCCTTTCGCCTGGATAGAGGTGCCGCTCGGCGTGTAATAGCGAGCCGTCGTGATCTTCAGGCCGGTGTCCGGACCGAGCGGCCGCACGGTTTGCACCGATCCTTTGCCGAAAGTCTGGCTGCCCATGACTGTCGCACGCTTGTGGTCCTGCAAAGCACCCGCAACGATTTCGCTGGCGGACGCCGAGCCTTCGTTGACGAGCACCACGAGCGGCACGGTCTTCAGTCCTGCCGGAAGTCCGCGCAGTGGGTCGCTGCCTGCACGACGCTGGTAGAACTCGGGCGCCGCCTTGTAAACGGCCTTGCTTTCAGCCAGCTGGCCATCGGTGGAGACAACGGTGACGTTCTCAGGCAGAAAGGCGCTGGAAATGGCGACTGCGGCATCGAGGAGCCCACCTGGATCGTTGCGCAAGTCGAGCACCATGCCCTTGAGATTGGGCTCCTGCTTGTAGATTTCCTCGATCTTCTTGACGAAATCGTCGACCGTGCGCTCCTGGAACTGCGACAAGCGGATCCACGCGTAGCCGGGCTCCATCACCTTGCCTCGCACCGATTGCGTGCGGATTTCTTCGCGCGTGATCGTCACGGGGAAGGTGCGGTTCTCGTCCTTTCGGAAGATCGTGAGCAGGACCTTGGTGTTGGCCTCGCCACGCATGCGCTTGACGGCATCGTTGAGCGACAGCCCGCGCACGGCGGTGTCGTCGATTTTGGTGATCAGGTCGTTCGGCTTGAGGCCGGCCCGGAAAGCCGGTGAACCCTCGATCGGAGAGACGACCTTGATCAGGCCGTCTTCCTGCGAAATCTCGATGCCGACACCGACGAATCGGCCCGTGGTGCCTTCGCGAAATTCCTTGAAAGACTTCTTGTCGAAGTATTGGGAGTGCGGATCGAGCCCCGCCACCATCCCTGAAATCGCATCCGAAATGAGCTTCTTTTCGTCGACCGGCTCGACGTAATCGCTCTTGACCATTCCGAAGACGGCAGCGAGCTGCTGCAGTTCTTCCAGAGGCAGGGGAGCCAGGGAGCCGCGTGCAACGGTTTGCAACGAGACCGTGGTCAGCGCGCCGGCAAAGGCGCCCGCGGCAACCCAGCCGGTGATTTTCAATTTCTGGCCCATGTGTAAGAGTCCTTGTCGCCTGTCAAACCAATATACACAGCTTGGAAGCTGGTTGTGTGCCGGGGTTCCGTGAATCCCTTCAATCTATTTCGGACTTTGTCAGCCCTTGCCTTGCGCGGCCACAGCTGCAACGGCTTTCTCAGCCGCCTCGGGATCGCCGAGATAGTAGTGGCGCATCGGCTTGAGTTCGTCGTTCAGCTCGTACACAAGTGGAATCCCGTTCGGAATGTTGAGCCCGACGATCGCGTCGTCGGAGATTCCGTCGAGGTATTTGACCAACGCCCGGATGGAATTGCCGTGCGCCGCAACGACAAGCCGCCGTCCGGCGCGAATTGCAGGCGCCATGGATTCGTTCCAGAAGGGGAGCACTCGAGCGACGGTGTCTTTCAGGCATTCGGTCAGTGGGATTTGCTCGGGGGCCAGTTTTGCATAGCGCACGTCGCTGCGTTCGCTGCGTGGATCGTTCGGCTCGAGTGGCGGCGGGGGGGTGCTGTAGCTCCGGCGCCAGACCAGGACCTGTTCGTCACCATACTTCTTGGCCGTTTCCGCCTTGTTCAGGCCTTGCAGTCCGCCGTAGTGGCGTTCGTTGAGGCGCCACGAATGCACCACCGGCAGCCAGGTCCGGTCCAGCTCATCCAACGTGTGCCAGAGCGTGCGCGTGGCGCGCTTGAGAACGCTGGTGTAGGCCACGTCGAAGTCATAGCCTTCCGCCTTGAGCAGCCGACCGGCCAGCTTGGCCTGTTCGATGCCGGTGGGCGTGAGGTCGACGTCGGTCCAGCCGGTGAAGCGGTTTTCGAGATTCCAGGTCGATTCGCCGTGGCGGATCAGTACCAGTTTGTGCATGGGGGAGGCCTTTGGGAACACGTGCGGAAACCCGACATTCTAAAATCCGGGGTTTGCCACTCAAGGAACATCGTGAAATTCATCGTCGACAACTGGATGTTGATCCTGATTGCGCTCAGCTCGGGCGGCATGCTCGCCTGGCCGATGGTGCGCGGCGCCAATGCCGGCTCGCTGACGGCACAGGGCGCAGTCCAGCTTATCAACCGCGAGCGTGCAGTGGTGGTCGACGTTCGCGAGCCGGAGGAGTTCGCGGCTGGCCATGTCACTGGCGCAAAGAACGTGCCTCTGGGCCAGCTGGAGCAAAAGCTTCAGTCGGCGGTCAAGAACAAATCATTGCCGTTGTTGCTCGTGTGCGCGACGGGCGCCCGCGCTCAGCGCGCAGTGGCAACCGCCAAGAAGCTGGGTTATGAGCAGGCCCAAGCGGTGGCGGGCGGACTCAAGTCCTGGAAAGACGCTAATCTGCCGCTTGAAAAGGCCTGATTACTCCAGAGATATTTCCGATGCAAGCCGTAAAGATGTACACCACCGCCGTATGCCCCTACTGCATCCGAGCGAAGCAAATCCTCAAATCCAAGGGCGTGGAGCAGATCGAAGAGATCCGCATCGACAGCGATCCACAAGCGCGCGCCACGATGCTGGACATCACGCAGCGCCGCACCGTGCCGCAGATTTTCATCGGCGACACCCACGTCGGCGGGTGCGATGATCTCATCGCGCTCGATGGCCGCGGCGGTCTGATCCCCCTGCTTCAGGGCGCCTGAATTCGCATCGCGCGCGGGCGATAATCCCCGGCTACATCCAGAAGCCCGCTCCGGGAGATTCCCGAGGCGGGCGTTGTTTTGACCCTAGAAAGTTCAGCCATGGCCGACCAGCAAGCCCAAGACCCCGTTTTTCAGATCCAGCGCGTCTACCTGAAAGACGTGTCGCTCGAACAACCCAACTCGCCGGCCATCCTGCTCGAACAGCAGCAACCCACCGTCGACATCCAGCTCGGGATCGACGCGCAGCCCGTGGCTGACGGCATTTTCGAGATCGTCGTGTCGGCAACCGTGCAGACCAAGATCGGCGAGAAGACGGTGTTCCTGGTCGAGGCCAAGCAGGCCGGCATCTTCGAGATCCGCAATCTGCCTGAAGACCAGATGGGCCCGATCCTCGGCATTGCCTGCCCGCAAATCGTCTACCCTTATCTGCGCGGCAACGTCGCAGACATCATCCAGCGCGGCGGCTTCCCGCCCGTGCACCTCGCCGAAGTCAACTTCCAGGCGATGTTCGAACAGCAGCAAGCCCAGGCAGCCGCCCAGGGCGCGCCCACTCTCGCGCAGTAATCCGGGCAGCGCCCGTCGCCGCCGATGAAAATCTGCGTGCTCGGAGCCGGTGCCTGGGGTACGGCGCTGGCGGTCAATGCATCCGGTCGGCATGCGGTCACTCTCTGGGCCCGTGATGACGCGCAGGTGCAGTCCATGGTGGCAACGCGTGAAAACGCGCGATACCTGCCGGGCATTGCGCTTTCTCCATCCCTCGCGATCCATGCGGGGGATCCGCTCGCAGCGGTCAAGGGATCGGACCTTGTCATCGTCGCTACCCCCATGGCTGCGTTGCGCGAGCAGCTTCACATGTTGCGCGCACTCGCCTCTCCGGTCGCATGGCTGTCCAAAGGCGTCGAACCCGCCGTGGCGGATTCCGGCGAGGAAGGCCTTCTCGCCCACGAAATACAGGCCAGAGTCGCGCCTGGACTGGTTGCGGGCGTCCTGAGCGGCCCGAGCTTTGCAATGGAAGTGGCGGAAGGCAGGCCCACCGCCCTGGTCGCCGCCAGCACGCATGCGCAACTGCGCGATGCGCTGGTCGATGCTTTTCACGGCCCTTCATTGCGTGTCTACGCGAATGACGACATCGTCGGCGTCGAAGTCGGAGGCGCCGTCAAGAACGTGCTGGCCATCGCGACCGGCCTTGCTGATGGTCTCGCCCTTGGCCTGAACGCGCGCGCCGCGCTCATCACGCGGGGACTTGCGGAAATGACGCGCTTCGGCATCGCGCTGGGCGCGCGGCTCGATACATTCATGGGTCTCTCAGGTCTTGGCGATCTTGTCCTCACGGCGACCGGCGACCTCTCGCGCAATCGCAAGGTCGGCCTGTTGCTTGCACAGGGGCGGTCATTGGAAGAGGCCGTCGATTCGCTTGGGCATGTGGCCGAGGGCGTCTATTGCGCTCGCACGGTCGTGCAGCGTGCGCGGCATCTGGGCTTGGAGATGCCCATTTCAGACAGCGTCGTCGCGGTGCTCGACGGGCTCGTCCGGCCGGCCGAAGCGGTTGCTGAACTCATGGGTCGCGAGCCGGGCGTCGAATCCGCCTGAGCTCACGAGCGATCAGGTCGGAGAGTAGGCGAGCCGCACGTAAATAGGCGCAAAGGCTTCGGCCTGGGTGATCTCGATGAGCGTTTCCTTGGCCAACTCGAGCATCGCGATGAAGGTCACGACCAGCACCGAAGTACCACGCGTGACGTCGAACAAGGTTTCGAATTCGACGAACCTGCGCCCTTGCAGATGGCGCAGCACGATACTCATGTGCTCGCGAACGCTCAGTTCTTCGCGCGAAATCTTGTGGTGCTGCACCAGCTTTGCGCGCTTGAGGATGTCGGCCCAGGCTTCGCGGAGGTCGACGACGTTCACGTCGGGAAATCGTGGTTTGAGCGATTGCTCGATGTAGACCTGCGCCTTCCAGAAGTCGCGCCCGGCTTGGGGCATGGCGCTGAGCGAGGCCGCCTGGAGCTTGGTCTGTTCGTATTCGAGCAGACGGCGAACCAACTCGGCGCGCGGATCCTCGGCTTCTTCGCCGTCGGCGCTCTTTTTTGGCGGCAGCAGCATGCGCGACTTGATCTCGATCAGCATCGCCGCCATGAGCAGGTATTCGGCAGCGAGTTCGAGATTGGTCTGGCGGATTTCGTCGACGTAGCTGAGGTACTGACGCGTCAGCCCCGCCATGGGGATGTCGAGAATGTTGAAGTTCTGCTTGCGAATGAGATAGAGCAGCAGATCGAGCGGGCCCTCGAAGGCTTCCAGGAAGACCTGCAGCGCCTCGGGCGGGATGTAGAGATCGTTCGGGAGGGCGAACAACGGCTCGCCGTAAAGGCGGGCGAGCGCTACCTGGTCGACCACCTCCGGCATCGATGCCACGGTGGCGGCACCGTCGTCGGCAATGATTTCGTCCTGCCCTGAGCCGACGGTGCTGTCCGCTTCGGAGCCATCACCTTGCCGGCGGGCGCCGGAGCCCGGAATGGCCCGAATGGTCACTTACTTGACTTGCGTCTGATAGACGTAGGGCTGTTGCGGAACGTTGGCCTCGCTGTATTGCTCGAGCAGGCTGCGGTCGAGGTGCTTGTCCCAGAGAAGGGCGCGGCCGGCGCGCTGTTCGGCCTCCAGCGTCGGCTTCTTTTCCTTCATCTGGTCGATGAAGTTGGTGATTTCGGACGTGTAGTGGGGGCGGGCGAAGATGGACATGGCAATAAGGACCTTTGGGCGGGGATTTTACTGGCTGGGGCCGGACAGGCTTTGGAAACCGGGTGGATTCCGCATTGAACGTGCAAGCCGCGTGAGCTAGCGTGGCGGCTCCATCCACCCAAGGAGACTGCCGATGAAGCGCCGTTACTCGATGATTCTCGCCACGACTGCCGCCGCCGCACTGCTGGTGGCATGCAGCACGAGCAGTCCCCCAACGCCGCAAAGCAAGATGAGTTTCTTCGTCACCAGCGTGAACCCAGGCAAGGGTGGTGATTTTGGCGGACTTGCGGGCGCCGACCGCTACTGCCAGAGCCTCGCCGCTGGCGTCGGTGCAGGGGGCCGCACGTGGCGGGCTTATCTGAGCACGATCGCAACGCCCGGCAGTCCCGCCGTGAATGCGCGCGACCGCATCGGCAACGGCCCGTGGGTCAACGCGAAGGGAGAGACAGTTGCCAACAACCTCGACGAGTTGCACAGCGTGAACAAAATCAGCAAGCAGACGGCTCTGACAGAAAAGGGCCAGATGATCAGCGGCCGCGGCGACGCCGTGAACCTGCACGACATGCTGACTGGCTCGTCGCCCGACGGTCGCGCCATCAACGATGCCAAAGACACGACATGCGGCAACTGGACCAAGAGCGGTGACGGCTCGGCCATCGTCGGCCACCACGACCGCATGGGCCTCAACGAGAGCCCTCCAATGAAGTCCTGGAACTCGTCGCATCCCACTCAGGGCTGCAGCCTCGAGGCGCTGCAGAAGACCGGCGGGGGCGGTCTGCTTTATTGCTTCGCGGCGAACTGAGCACGGGGCCGGCGGATAGACTGGCCGCTTCGATCTGAAGTCCCGAGGAGGGTATGGAGCAACAAGTCATCCGCCCCGCATTGGCCGTGCTGCTGCTGGGTGCCGCGCTGTGGCTGATCGGCTGTGATTCGAAGCGCATCAGCGAGCTGGAGGAGGGCGTGTCCACCGAAGCCGACGTGCGCGCTCGTTTCGGCCAGCCCGAGAACATCTGGGACACGCCCCAGGGGAGAGTGTTCGAATACAACCGCCAGCCGCAGGGACAGAAGAATTACATGATCACCATTGGCCCTGACGGCAAGATGAGCGCCTTGCGCCAGGTGCTCACGCCGGAAAACTTCTCCAAGGTGCGGCCCGGCATGCCGATGGAAGATCTTCGCAAGTTGCTGGGCAAGCCTGCCAGGCGCACGCCCTTTCCGCTCAAGAATCAGACCGAATGGGAATGGCGCTGGGTTCAACCCCCGAATTCGCCCATGGTGTTCACTGCCACGCTCAATGACGACCAGCGAGTGGTGAGCGCGGGCTCATCGCCCGACCGCACGACCGAGGCGAACTAGGCTCGCAGAGCCCTTGTTCCTTTACTTGGAGTCGTCGGGCAACACCGCATCGGCTGCGGCGCCGACGGCTTTGCCCGCGATGTGGGCCGTCCCGATCGCCGCATCGGCCGCGAGTCCCACTGCGCCGGCGCCCACGCTCACGGCGGTGCTGGTGACGCTGACTGCGGCACCCGCGACCGCGCAGCCTTGGAGCACGAGCGCGCAGGCCATCGCAGCGGCCAGTAGCGAAATTCGAGAGGCGTCGCGGAGCCGGCCTCGCGGGGCTGCTTGCATGGAGGTTTGCATCATCTGACTCGCATTCCTGGTGTTGCTCCCGGCCACGGTTCGAGCACATAAATGCCGGGAGACGCTTTCTCGTTCGCGTGGCTGGCCGCCAGCACCATGCCTTCGGAAATGCCGAACTTCATCTTGCGCGGTGCGAGATTCGCGACCAGCACGGTGAGCTTGCCGACGAGTTGCTCCGGCTCGTAGGCCGACGCAATGCCCGAGAAGACATTGCGCGTCTTGCCTTCGCCGGCGTCGAGCGTCAGGTGCAACAGCTTGGTCGATCCCTCGACCTTCTGGCAGGCCACGATCTTCGCGATCCGTAGATCTATATTGGCAAAGTCATCGATGGTGATGGTCGGTGCAATGCCTTCACCGCCCGGCAGCTCGGTGGCTTCGGAAGCGGCTTCGGCGACGGGCTCCGGCGGCTCGAAGAGCTGGTCGAGCTGCTTTGTGTCCACCCGTTGCATGAGGTGCTTGTAGTCATTGATGGCGTGTCCCGAACCCAGCAACGTGGCCGCGTCGGCGGACAACAACGGCGCCGTGCCCAGGAAAGCCTCGACCTGCGCCGCGAGCGTCGGCAGCACCGGCTTCAGATAGATCGTGAGCAAGCGGAACGCCTCGATGCATGTAGTGCACACGTCGTGCAGGCGGGCATCCATGCCTTCTTTCTTGGCGAGCTCCCATGGCTTGTTCTGATCGACGTATTCGTTGACCTTGTCGGCCAGCAGCATGATTTCGCGCAGGGCTCGCGCGTAGTCGCGACCGTCGTAAAGCGCCTGCATCTGCGTGGAAGCCGACTGCAGTGCCGACAGAAGCGCCGCACCGTCCGCCGAAATCGCACCCAGCTTGCCACCGAATCGCTTGGTGATGAAGCCGGCTGCCCGGCTCGCGATGTTGATGTACTTGCCGATCAGATCTGCGTTGACGCGAGCCATGAAATCGTCGGGGTTGAAGTCGACGTCTTCCACTTTGGCGTTGAGCTTGGCCGCGATGTAGTAGCGAAGCCATTCGGGGTTCATGCCGATCGAGAGGTACTTGAGCGGATCGATGCCTGTGCCGCGGCTCTTGCTCATCTTCTCTCCGGACACGGTGATGAAGCCATGCACGTTGACTTGGCTCGGCGTCTTGCGGCCGCTGAACTGCAGCATCGCGGGCCAGAACAAAGTATGAAAGTACACGATGTCCTTGCCGATGAAATGCACCTGTTCCACCGCTGGATCGGCCACGAAGTCGTCGAAGCTCAGCAGGGTGCGCGAGGGTTCATGCCAGTGGTTGGCGGACTGGCCTTTGTCGAAGTGGTTCTTGAGACTGGCGAGATAGCCGACCGGCGCATCGAGCCACACGTAGAAGTACTTGCCCGGCGCGTCGGGAATCTCGATGCCGAAGTAGGGTGCTTCGCGCGAGATGTCCCAGTCGGCCATACCGGCCTCGAACCATTCACCGGCCTTGCGCGCCATTTCAGGCTGCAGCTTGCCGTCCTGTGTCCAGGTCTCGAGGAAGTCGACGACTTTCGGGTCTGAAAGCTTGAAGAAGAAGTGCTCGGAGCTGCGCAGCTCGGGCGTCGCGCCAGTCAGGGTCGAGTACGGGTTGATCAGCTCTGTCGGTGAATAGACGCTGCTGCAAACCTCGCAGGCGTCGCCGTACTGGTCCTTGGCATGGCAGACGGGGCATTCGCCCTTGATGTAGCGGTCGGGCAGGAACATGCCCTTGACCGGATCGTAGAACTGCTCGATGGTGCGGGTGGCGATCATGCCGCCCGCCTTCAACTTCCTGTAGATGCCTTGCGCGAGTTCGGTGTTCTCGGTGCTGTCGGTGGAGTGCCAGTTGTCGAAGCGGATGTGGAAGCCGTCGAGGTATTCCTTGCGCCCGGCGGCAATCTCGCCGACGAACTCCTGAGGCGTCTTGCCGGCTTTCTCGGCCGCGATCATGATGGGCGCGCCGTGCGCATCGTCGGCACCCACGAAGTGCACCATGTGCCCCTGCATGCGCTGGAAGCGCACCCAGATGTCGGCCTGGATGTATTCCATGATGTGGCCGACGTGGAACTTGCCATTGGCATACGGCAGGGCGGTGGTGACGAAGAGTTTGCGCTGAGACATCGCGGGGGCGCTTTCGGGACGAGGGAGAGAGGACCGGGCATTTTAGGTGGCGGGGCTATAGTCTTCCCCGCAAAACCCGGCCAGAAGCAGTTCCAGTGATTGCCGCCTACGAAATCACCCTCGCCCACGCGTCCGACGCTTCGGACATCGCCGCGTTGTCGCGCGACGCGATCGAACGCGGCCTTTCGTGGCGCTGGACACACCGGCGCGTGCTGCGCGCCATTCGCGATCCGGCGACCAACGTGGTGGTGGCCCGGCGTGGCGGGGTCCTGCTCGGCTTCGCGATCATGCAATATGGCGACGACGATGCGCACATCGTGCTCTTCGCCGTCGAAGGTTCGCAGCGCCGCGCCGGCTTGGGCACCGCATTGCTGAGCTGGCTCGAAGCGACCGCGGCCATTGCGGGCATCCGCACGATCCGCCTCGAAGCCAGGGCCGGCAACGCCGCCGCGAAATCGTTCTATCGTCAGCACGGATTCACGGAGTACGGATCCAGCCCCGGCTATTACGAGGATGTGGAGGACGCGGTGCGCATGGTCAAGCGGCTTGGTCCTGAGCCAGCGCCTTGAGCAAACGATCGGGCAAACGATCGAGCAAACGGTGCTGCTTCATGCACTACGCGGCGCGGCCCCATCCCATGAAAGCCCGCACGGCGTCACGCTGCTCGAGCGTGTCCTTGCGCCCGAGCGCCATCAGTTCCCGCGTAAAAGCCGATTCGAAGAGCAGGTAGCTGGCAAGTGCCGAGCCCTTGAGATCCGTAGTCGCGGCCGGCACCGCGGGTTGGCCGAGCAGGCTGCGCACCGAGGCGGGCAGTGCATGGGCATGCTTCGCAGCCATGAGGTCGACGCGCTGCGACGGCGCGATCAGAAGCAGTTCGACCGGCTGGAGTGCCGTGCCGCGACGCGCTTCGGGCGGGATCAGCGCAAGGGTCGCATTGATGCGTCGAAGGCGCTCCACGTCCGCGGTGAGCGAGTCGAGAAAGATGCTCGAAAGCGCGTGGCCGGCGATTTGTGCCAGTGACGGATAACCGGTCAGCGCATTGGGCGCCAGCACGTGGTCGGGTTCCTGCATCCGGCCGGCGCCGACGGCGAGGATGCGCCGTGCGCCCAGATGAATGGCTGCGGCCAGCGGTGCGGACTGCCGCATGGAGCCATCGCCGAAATACTCGACGTGCCGTCCGGCTTGCAAGGCCGTTGCCGGAAACAGGAACGGGATTGCCGACGAGGCCAGCAGATGTTCGTGCGTGATCTGCGCCGGTACCGCTTGCCGCTTGGACCGGACCCAGGGCAACTGGTGCGGGCCCGCCTGGTAGAAGGTCACGTGCTCGCCCGAGCTGTAGCTGGACGCCGTGACCGCCAGCGCGTCAAGATTTCCCTGCGACATCAGCTCAGGCAGTCTGTCGAGCGAGACGAGTTGCTCCAGGAGCTCGCGCAGCGGCGCGTTGTCGAGCAGCGAGCGCAGGCCGCTGCGTCGCCAGCGTGCGATCAGCCAGCCTGCCGAAAGCAATCGCGCCCAAGGTGCATCGCTGCGCAAGCCCGTAAGGGCGTCCGTCCGGTAGATCTGTGCCGGCTTGAGCCTGGCCCACACGTGTGCGATCTTGTGCACCGTGGCGTCGAAGTCATCGGCGCCCGAGGCCAGTGCGGCCGCGTTGATCGCGCCTGCGGACGTGCCGGTGATGATCGGAAAGGGGTTCGCCCTCCCCGGTACAGCGGCGTTGCGTCGAAGCTTCACCAAGGCCTGAAGCACGCCGACCTGGTAGGCGGCGCGAGCGCCGCCGCCGGTCAGCACGAGGCCGGTGACGGGCGGAGAACGGGAGGGAGATGCGGTCCGGACAGATGGCATGTGACGCGCCCGAGCGTACCCGGCCTTTGCCTTCGGGCGTAGGGTCAAGCGATTTGCCGCCGGAATGCCTGGTCAGCGGCGCACTAGACTAGCTGCCATTCAGGAGTTATCCATGGCAGTTACACAAGAGGCGGTCACGAACGCGCTCAGGTCCGTCCTCGATCCCAATACGGGCAAGGATTTCGTCAGCGGCAAGGGCTTGAAGAACCTTCAGCTCAACGGCGGAGACGTCGCCTTCGACATCGAACTGGGTTATCCGGCAAAGAGTCAGATACCGGACTTGCGCAAATCCTTCATCGCGGCTGCGAAGACGGTCCCGGGCGTGGAGAACGTGTCCGTCAACATCACCACCAACGTCGTCAGTCACGCAGTGCAGCGCGGTGTGCAGCTGATGCCCAATGTGAAGAACATCGTCGCGGTGGCGTCAGGCAAGGGCGGCGTCGGCAAGAGCACCACGGCGGCCAATCTGGCGCTCGCGCTGGCGGCCGAAGGTGCGAAGGTCGGTCTGCTCGATGCCGACATCTACGGACCGAGTCAACCCATGATGCTCGGCATCGATCGCCGGCCTGACAGCGCGGACGGCAAGACCATGGAGCCGCTCGAAAACCATGGCGTGCAGGTCATGTCGATCGGCTTTCTCGTCGATCAGGACCAAGCCATGATCTGGCGGGGGCCGATGGCCACGCAGGCACTGGAGCAACTGCTTCGGCAGACGAACTGGAAGGACCTCGACTACCTCATCGTCGACATGCCGCCCGGTACTGGCGACATCCAGCTCACGCTTTCGCAGCGGGTGCCGATGACGGGTGCGGTCATCGTCACCACGCCGCAGGACATCGCGCTGCTCGACGCGAAGAAGGGGATCAAGATGTTCGAGAAGGTCGGCGTGCCGATCCTCGGCATCGTCGAAAACATGGCCGTGCACGTGTGTTCCAACTGCGGACACGTGGAGCACATCTTCGGCGCCGAGGGCGGCCGGAAGATGGCGGAGGAGTACAAGATGGACTACCTGGGCGCGCTGCCACTGGACATCAACATCCGCCTGCAGGCCGACAGCGGCAAGCCGACCGTCGTGGCCGACCCGGACGGCGAAGTGGCCGGTATCTACAAGGCCGTCGCCCGTCGGGTGGCGGTAGGCATCGCCGAAAAGGCAAAGGATTTCTCGGCCAAGTTCCCGACGATCACGGTCAGCAAGGACACCTGACTCGGCGCTGCGGAGGCGGAAGTTGTTTTTTTGACATGTAGGACAACACCTATTTGACGTCTTGTAACAATAGCTCAAACTCCGGCAGCTCCCTTGCGGGCGCTCCCACATAACAGGAGAAGAGTTAAATGGCAGCTTCCAACGCGGGCGTCTTCGACGGAGACGCAATCACTGGCAATCCCGGCGCGCGGCCGGGAATTCTCGACAAGGAACGAATCATCGCGGGGGCCGGCTTCAACCGCTGGCTCGTCCCGCCCGCGGCATTGGCCATCCACCTCTGCATCGGCATGGCCTATGGCTTTTCGGTGTTCTGGCTGCCGCTGTCGAAGGCGCTGTCGGCTGCGGGCACGGGCGCCCAGTCCTGTCCCAAGGACATGAGCTTCTTCGCCGAGCTGTTCGCCACCGGCTGTGACTGGCGCATTGCCACCCTGGGCTGGATGTACACGCTCTTCTTCGTCTTCCTGGGCTGCTCGGCAGCGCTGTGGGGCGGCTGGCTCGAACGCGCGGGTCCGCGCAAGGCTGGAGTCGTGTCGGCAGTTTGCTGGTGCGGCGGCATGCTCCTGTCCGCCCTTGGCATCTACCTGCACCAGTTCTGGCTGATGATCATCGGCTCGGGCGTGATCGGCGGTATCGGCCTTGGGCTCGGCTACATCTCGCCGGTGAGCACGCTCATCAAGTGGTTCCCTGACCGCCGCGGCATGGCGACCGGCATGGCGATCATGGGCTTCGGCGGTGGCGCGATGATCGGTTCGCCGCTGGCTGTGGACCTGATGAAGAATTTCTCCAGCCCGACCGACGTCGGCGTGATGCAGGCCTTCGTCGTCATGGCGATCGTGTATTTCGTCTTCATGATGGGCGGCGCATTCGGCTACCGAGTGCCGCCGACCGGCTGGAAGCCCAAAGGCTGGACCCCGCCGGTGGCGCGTGCCGAGAACGCGATGATCACGCAGCGCCACGTCCACGTGAAGAAGGTGTGGGGTATCCCGCAGTTCTGGCTCGTGTGGATGGTGCTGACGATGAACGTGAGCGCGGGCATCGGCGTGATCGGCATGGCCAGCCCGATGCTGCAGGAAGTGTTCGGCGGCCACCTGATCGGCGTCGCCAAAAGATTCGGCGAACTTGACAAGACTCAACTCGCGGCGATCGCCGCGGTCGCAGGCGGATTTGCGGCGCTGCTGTCGCTCTTCAATATTGGCGGGCGCTTCTTCTGGGCGAGTCTTTCGGACAAGCTCGGCCGCAAGCTGACCTACACCGTGTTCTTCGTGCTCGGTGGGGTGCTCTACTGGAGCATTCCGTCCTCTGCCAACCATGGCAGCATGCTGTTGTTCGTCGGCGCCTGCTGCATCATCGTCTCGATGTACGGCGGCGGCTTCTCGACGGTGCCCGCTTACCTCGCCGATCTTTTCGGCACGCAGATGGTCGGTGCCATCCACGGTCGCCTGCTGACTGCCTGGGCCACGGCCGGCATCCTGGGCCCGGTGGTCGTGAACTACATGCGCGAATACCAGTTGGGGCTCGGCATCCCGCGCGAGCAGGTCTACAACCAGACCATGTACATCCTCGTGGGGATGCTCGTGATCGGGCTGATCTGCAATCTGCTGGTGCGGCCGGTGGCCGACAAGTACTTCATGAGCGAAGAAGAACTCGCGCACGAAAAGAAGCTCGCGCATGAAAAGGCGCTTGCCGCCGAGGTGGGATCTGCAGCCAATGGGCGCAGCAACGACGCCGTCACCCCGATGGTGGTGTGGCTGGCCTGGCTGGCGGTGGGTATTCCGCTGGCCTGGGGCGTGTACCGCACGCTGCTGGCCGCGGCGAAGTTCTTCGCCTGACGCTGGCGGAGCGGCGCCCGCGCCAACAGCGGGCGCCCGAGGTGAAGAAGGCGCAGGGCGAGGGAGCGCACAGGTTACGGAACAGGCGCAACAAGTGACAATGTTCCCCAGACATGGACAGCCTCGACCTGATCAGGACCTTTCGCGAAGTCGCTTCCCATGGGAGCTTCTCGCGCGCCGCCGCCAAGCTGGACGTCTCGAAAGCCACGGTCAGCAAATACATCGCCGAGCTGGAGTCCCGGCTCGGGGTGCGGCTTCTCAACCGTTCGACACGCGCCGTGAGCCTGACGGATGCCGGCTCCCTGCTGCTCGAACGCAGCAAGCCGATGATGGAGATGTTCGAACTCACGCAAGCCGAGGTGCAGGAGCACGCGAGCCATCCCACCGGTCGGTTGCGGATCTCGGCACCTCTGGGGGCGGGACAGGGCGACCTGCCCAAGTTGCTCGGTGAGTTCATGGGGCACTACCCCGACGTCAACATCAGCCTGCACTTGACGAACCGTGCCCTCGACATGGCCGAGCAAGGCATCGACATCGCACTCCACTTCGGTCCGATCGAGGACGAGAACCTCATCGTTCGCAAGCTCGCGCGCCGAAACCTCGTGGCCTGTGCGTCGCCGGTGTACTGGAAGAAGCATGGCAAGCCGACGCATCCGAGCGATCTCTCCCGGCACGATGCGCTGACTTTGTCGCGCCTCGGGCTGCATCCCGAGTGGCGTTTCGAGGTCGACGGCAAGCCCTTCGACGTGCCCGTGAAGAGCCGCATGGACGCCACGGAAGCTGCGCCGCTCATCCAGGTCGCCTTGCAGGGCTTCGGTGTGATCTATCTCGCCGAGATGCTGGTGCAGCCTCACGTGGACCAAGGTGAACTCGTGCCGGTGCTGCACGACTACGTTCGCAGCGATATGTGGCTGTCGGCTGCGTATTTGCAGCGGCGCCACAACAGCGCGGCCTTGCGCGCGCTGCTCGATTTTCTCGAATCGCGCTTCAGCGGGCGGACCAAGGCCAAGAGTTGACGGGCCGGGGCCGCGTCGGATCACAACAAGGAGACAACATGCGACCCTGCTTTCGACCTTTGAATCTTTTCGCGATGTTCTCGCTGGCCGTGACGCTGGCCGGATGTGGCGGCATGACGACCGCACCGCCCCAGCGCCAGCTCATGCTGGTCGCGAATGACGAAAAGCAATCCTGGGACGACGCAGGCGCTGTCAAGCTGGGCGCACCTGAGCGCGACACGCTGCAGATCCTGGACATCGGCACCGATCCGCTGGCGCCCCGGTCGATCGGAACACTCCCGCTGGACAACACCATCGCCGGCCCGCCGACGAACCTGGCGATCACGGCCGACGAAAGGTTGGCGCTGGTGGCCAATTCGCTCAACGTGGTCGAGGAAAACGGCGTTCGCCGCCAGGTGCCCGACAACCGCCTGTTCGTGATCGACCTCACTGCGACGCCGCCCAAGCTGATCGACACGATCACCGTCGGCAAGCAGCCATCCGGGCTCTCGATCAACAGGGCGGGCACGCTCGCGCTGGTCGCGAACCGCGCCGACAACTCCGTCAGCGTGCTTCGCATCGCGGGGCAGAAGGTCACGCTCATCGACACGGTGCCGATGGGCGAATCGGTATCGCACGTGCGCTTCACGCCCGATGGGCGGCGTGCGCTCGCGGCCAAGTTTCCCAATCACAAGATTGCGCTGCTCGACGTCGACGGCGAAAAGGTCACCTACAACAAGGTCGATCTCGCGGTCGGGCTCTGGCCCTACAACGTCGACGTCACGCCAGACGGCAAGCTCGCATTGAGCGCCGACAACGGCAATTCGGGCGCCTCGGATGGTCAGGTCGACACCGTGAGCGTGATCGACCTGGAAGCCAGGCCGCCACGGGTGATCGACAAGGTGGTGGTCGGCGACGGCCCCGAAGGATTGGCCGTCAGCCCGACCGGCAAGCTGGCGGTGGCGGTCATCCTGCGCGGCAGCAATGCGGCCAAGAACGCTTACTTCTACAACCGCAACGGCTCCGTCGTGGCGATGAAGATCGACGGCAAGAAGGTCACGCGCGTCAACGAGGTCGAGGTGCGCGGGCTGCCTGAAGGCGCGGTCTTCAGCGCGGACGGCAGATATCTCTACGTGGGCAACTTCCTTGACCAGGACATCACGATTCTGCGCGTAGACGGTGACACGCTGGTCAACACGGGCAAGTCGTTTGGGCTCGCGGGACATCCGGCTTCGATGCGGGGCCGGCTCACGCATTGACCCATTGATGCATCGGCCCGATGGCAGCGCTGAAATTTGCCTGCTTGAAACGAACAGGAAGGGATTAATCCTTCTGTTTCGGTCTTTCGGAAACGACCTGCCCGCCTAAGCTTCCTGCAGTCCATCAAAAACAGGAAGAGGTATGGCAAGACTGATCATCCTGGCCCGGCGCAACAGCGTGCGGCAGGTCAACATCGCGACTCAGATCACCACCATCGGGCGATCCGGCTCCAACAACGTGTGCATCGACAGCGAGAGGGTGAGCCGGCATCACGCGGCGATCCAGTGGACGGGCGACGGATTCCTGCTGACCGACATGGGCAGCCGCAACGGCACGTTCGTCAACAACCAGAAGGTGAGGGCGCGTGCATTGAGCAATGGCGACGCCATCGTGATCGGCGATTGCCAACTACGGTTCTTGTACAGCAGCACGGAAGTGTCGGCCGCCGAAGCATTGCGGCTGCTGACGACACCTGACGATCTCCTGCAGCCCACCTCGATACGGTGAGCCGCCGGCCCTTCAGGAGGCCATCAGCGCCTCGGCCTTGCGCTGAGGCATCGGTGCGGGCGCGCTCGGGCGGCGTTCGTTGACCAGGCGGGCGGCGAGCTGCGCCGCCATTTCCAGCTTCTTGAGGTCGCGCGCTTCGACGGCTGGATCGGTGCTGAAGCTGAACGAATAGAGGCTGCCGTAGGTGTTCCCGTTGGCCAGCAGTACCGGCGCGCTGAGATAGCAACCGGCGGGCACCCGGGCATGCAGCACCTGCTTGCAGAAGGCCAGTTCCAGCGGTTCGGCCTGTTCGTCGATGAACTGAGCGCCGTGGGTAGGTTGCGAACGGTGCGACACGCGCCTGCCATCGATCACCTCGCAGGCGAAAGCGGCTTCCATCCCGTGCTGCTCACGCAGGAGCTTGAGAACCTGGTGGATTCCGTTGTCGACAAGCGGGTCGCAAAGGTCCGAGGTGGCGATGAGCAAATCCGACACGGTGACCTCCAGGGCATCGTGGGCGTAGTCGCGATCGTTGTAGTAGCTCATGCGGTGACCTCGTTTCTGATGGCTTGATTGGAGCGCACAAACCGCATCTCGCCCAAAAATGAGAACTATGGTTTCGCATTTTTGGAGACGTTTGTCACAAAAGTACTACAACCATCATTCGGTGGTTTCACACGCGCTTCTCTGCTTCGGCGTGAAAGAATGGCCGCCCACATGAACGACCCTCAACCGCCCTTCGTTCAAGGGCAACTCCTCGCACTGCCATGATCGCCTCCCTCCGTCTTGGCTGGCGAACGCTCTGGCGCGACCTTCGCGCGGGCGAACTTCGCCTTCTGATCGTCGCCGTGCTGCTCGCGGTGGCGGCGCTCACCGCCGTGGGCTTCTTCGCCGACCGGCTCAAGGGCGGGCTGCAGCGCGACGCGCGCCAACTCCTGGGGGGCGATGCCGTCCTGGCCAGCGACAACCCGACGCCGCCGGCCTTCATCGAACGTGCGCGGGCGCTGGGCTTGCAGGGCGCGATCACCTACGGGTTCCCGACCATGGCGCGGGCTGGCGATGCGCAGGGCGGCGCGAGCAAGCTGGTAGGGCTCAAGGCGGTGTCGGCCGGGTATCCGCTGCGCGGCAACCTGCAGGTCAGCCAGGACCCGGCTGCGGCCGGCGAGGCGACCCGTGAGGTTCCGGCGCCGGGCGACGCATGGGTCGATGCCTCGTTGCTCGATTCGCTGGGGCTGAAGGTGGGCGACACGCTGCTTCTTGGCGACGCAGGGCTTCGTATTGCGCGCGTGATCACTCTCGAACCCGACCGGGGCGCCGGTTTCATGAGCTTTGCGCCGCGGGTCATGCTCAATCAGGCCGATGTGCCGCGCACGGGACTGGTGCAGCCGGCGAGCCGGGTGAGCTATCGCTTCGCGGTGGCGGGTGAAGCTGGCGCGGTGAAGCAGTTCAGCGATTGGGCCGATGAAACAATCAAGAAGGCGGAGGTGCGCGGGGCGCGGCTCGAATCCTTCGAAAGCGGTCGCCCCGAGATGCGCCAGACGCTCGACCGCGCGGAGAAGTTTCTGAATCTGGTCGCGCTCCTCGCAGCCTTGCTGTCGGCGGTGGCGGTCGCCCTGGCGGCGCGCGGATTTGCGGCCCGCCACCTCGACGATTGCGCCATGTTGCGGGTGCTCGGGCAGAGCCAGCGCACCATTGCCGGGGCTTACGCGTTCGAATTCGCGGTCATTGGCGTGATTGCCAGTGCGCTCGGCGTCGCCATCGGATTTGCCGTGCATTACGCATTCGTGCTGCTGCTGGCCGGGCTGGTCGAGAGCGCTCTGCCCGCGCCGACGCTTTGGCCGGTCGCATTCGGCATGGGCGTGGGCCTGACGTTGCTGTTCGCATTTGGCCTCCCTCCAGTGCTGCAACTGGCGCGCGTGCCGCCGCTGCGGGTGATCCGCCGCGACATCGGCGGTCTCAAGCCCACATCGATTGCGGTGCTGGGCCTGGGAGTGCTTGGGTTTGCCGCGTTGCTGGTGGCGGCCAGCAGCGACCTGAAGCTGGGGCTGATCGCGGTGGGCGGCTTTGCCGGCGCAGTGGCCGTGTTTGCATTGCTGAGCTGGATTGCCGTGCTGCTGCTGCGGCGCAGCGTCAACGAGACCACGGCGCCGCGCTGGCTGGTTCTGGCGACGCGCCAGATTTCGGCCCGGCCCGTCTATGCGGTGGTGCAGGTCAGCGCCTTGGCGGTCGGCTTGCTTGCCTTGATCCTGCTCGTGCTTCTGCGCACCGATCTGGTCTCGAGCTGGCGCAAGGCCACTCCGCCGGACGCGCCGAACCGCTTCGTGATCAACGTGATGCCCGACCAGAGCGCGGACTTCCAGAAGACATTGCGCGACAGCGGCGTGAGCAAGTTCGACTGGTATCCGATGATCCGCGGCCGACTGGTCTCCATCAACGGCAAACCGGTGTCTCCGGACGACTATGCGGACGACCGCGCCAAGCGGCTCGTGGACCGCGAGTTCAACCTCAGCAATAGCGCCGATGCGCCTCCCCACAACATCATCACAGCCGGCGCGTGGAAGCCCGGTGCTCCGGGCGAGGTAAGCGTCGAGGCGGGCCTCGCCGAAACGCTCGGACTGAAGCTCGGCGATACCTTGCGCTTCGACATCGGCGGCATGCAGAACGAGGCGCGCATCACCTCGCTGCGCAAGGTCGACTGGGGATCGATGCATGCGAACTTCTTCGTCATGTACACCGTCGCCGACATGGCCGATGTGCCGGTGACCTACATGGGTGCGTTCAGGGCGCCCGACGTGAAGGGATTCGACAACGCGCTCGTGCGGACCTACCCGAACGTCACCAATGTCGATATGAGCGCCACGATCAATCAGGTCCAGCGCGTGCTCGATCAGGTCATTCGCGCCGTCGAGTTTCTCTTCGGATTCACGCTGGCGGCGGGCTTGGTGGTGCTTTTCGCGTCGGTCACCGCCACGCGCGAAGAACGGGCTCGCGAATTCGCCGTGATGCGCGCGGTGGGTGCACGGGGCAGCCTTCTGCGCCAGGTCCAGCGCGCCGAGTTGGCCGGCGTCGGCCTGTTGGCGGGCTTTCTCGCGAGCATCGTCGCCTCGGTGATCGGCTGGGCGCTGGCGCGCTACGTGTTCGACTTCACCTGGACCGCATCGCCCTTCGTGCCGATCGCGGGAGCGCTCGCTGGCGCGGTGCTGGCGTGGGCAGCCGGCTGGTGGGGGTTGCGCGAAGTGCTGCGGCGGCCAGTGGTCGCGACGCTGCGGCAGGCTTCGGAATAGAAGCGATGAAGGGGATGGAACCGAACAGAGCCGCTAGGGGTGCTTCAGCACCTCGTCGCGCAACTGCGGGAACACTTTCGATACCTTCGCCAGCAGATAGTCGCCGTACCTGCCGTTGAACGCATGCACGTTGGCACGGTCCCAGCGGGCGGCGCTATCGTCTTGCGCCTCGGCGCCCGCGAGACCTTCGATACGCTGCACGCGCGCCTCGAAGTTCGGGTCGAAGAAAAGCGGGAACGAAAGCCTGTCGCGGCCCGATGTGTTGCGCGTCACGCGATGCGGGGTCGACTTGTAGAGCCCGCCCGTCATTCGGTCGAGCATGTCCCCGATGTTGCAGACGAACGAGCCCGGTACGGGCGGCGCGTCGATCCAGCCTTCCGGCGTGCGCACCTGCAGACCGCCGACGTCGTCCTGATGCAGGATCGTGAGCAAGCCATAGTCGGTGTGTTCGCCCACGCCCCAGAGCACATCCATCCCTTCCGGCACGGGCTGGGTCGGGTAGTTGAAGATGCGAAAGAGGATCAGCGGATCGGCGGTATAGCGCTCGGCAAAATATGCGGGCGGCAGGCCGAGGCTCACGGCGATGGCTTGCATCAGGCGATGGCCGAGCTTCGTCACCTGATTGATATAGGCGAGCACCGTCTCGCGAAAGCCTTCGATGTCGGGAAACAGATTGGGCCCGTGCACCGGCGTGCCCGCCTGCACCAGCGGATGGGTCTCGGGCATCTCGGTGCCGAAGTAGATGCCTTCCTTCCAGTCGGGCCGACCCGAGGTGAGTTCGCCGGCGAGCGGGAAATAGCCCCGCCAAGCCCGGCCGCCGAGCGCCATGCGCCAACGCATCTTGGCCGACTCCTCGAGCGCGAAGAAGCGGCGGCTGAGATCTTCCAGGCGCCGGACGAGCGATGGGTCTACGCCGTGGCCGGTCACGTAGAAAAAGCCGTGCGCGCGGCAGGCGGCTCCGATTCGCGATGCGGCCTCGGCAAGTGCGCCGGCTTCGTCGCCAAGCGCCGAAAGGTCGATGACCGGCAGGGCGCCGCCAGCGGTGGAAAGGGGCAAATCAGGCATCCCCGGATGTTGCCCCAACTCTTGGGGACAATGTCGGCCATGCAAATTCAGGACAAGCCGCCATTCGATACGCCCTTCGAATGGATCGGCGGCGAAACCAAGGTTCATGCGCTGGTCGAGCGCTTCTACGACCTCATGGACCTCGAGCCCGCCTATGCGCAACTGCGGGCGGTGCACGGCACGACGCTCGACAACGCGCGCCAGCGTCTTTTCTGGTTCCTTTGCGGATGGCTGGGCGGCCCGCAGCACTACACCGATCGCTTCGGACATCCGATGCTTCGCGCCCGGCATTTGCCGCAGAGCATCGGCGGCCATTCGATCGGTATCAAGGAACGCGACCAGTGGCTGGCGTGCATGGACCAGGCAATGGGCGAAACGGGCGTGCCGGAGGACCTTCGTAAGCGCCTTCGCACGTCGTTCTTTCAAACGGCCGACTGGATGCGCAACAGGGGCGAGTAGGCGACGCGGTTCAGCGAGGGGTTCAGCGCCGCGAAGGCGCCAGCAGCACCACCAGCGCACCGGCGCCGCCTTCCGCGGGCTTGGCTTGCACGAAGGCCAGCGTTTCGTTCTTCTGGATCAGCCAGCGCTGCACCTTGGCCTTGAGCACGGGTTGCTTGCCCGGCGAACCCAGCCCCTTGCCATGAACCACGCGCACACAGCGTATGCCCTGCTTGTGCGCGTCGCGCACGAAGGCGCCGAGCGCGTCGCGGGCCTCGTCGCTTCGCATGCCGTGCAGGTCGATCTCGCGCTGAATCGACCATTCGCCCGCACGCAGCTTGCGCGTCACATCGGTGTTGATGCCGGGCCGGCGAAAGCTCATCGCGTCGTCGGCATCGAGCAACGTGGTGACGTCGAATTCGTCGGACAGGGATTCGCGCAGCACGCGTTGCTCGTCCAACTGCTGCTGCACGGGGATGGGGGCCGGTGGTTCGGGCGCAAGAGGGACGGCCGCTTTCCGCCGCAACGGTTTGGTCGCGCCTATGGCACGCGCGAACAGGTCTTGCTCGGCCGCGCGCTTCTTGTGCGCCGCCGCTCGGATGGCCGCCTCAGCGGCTTCCCTTTCGCGCTGTTCGGCCAGTGATTGTTGAACGTGCTTGAGATCGGCGAGGCTCTTGAGGTTCTTGGGCTTGGAAGGCATGCGTGGCAGACGGAATTCGGCGGGTTCGGGCGGCGACAACCATTGTCCACATTTGCAATTCAGGAAAGCCGTGGCGTCAGACCAGCCCGCGCTCGGCCATCGAAAGGCTGGAACCCCTGGAGACGATCACGTGGTCGAGCACGCGCACATCGATGAGCGCCAGCGCGGTCTGGAGCGTTCGCGTCAGCATCTCGTCCGCGCGGGAGGGCTCCACGCAGCCGCTCGGATGGTTGTGGGCCAGCACCACGGCGGCGGCGTGGTGGTGCAGGGCGCGGGTGGCCACCTCGCGCGGGTAGACGCTGGTCTGCGTGAGAGTGCCGCGAAACAGTTCTTCCATGGCGATCAGCCGGTGCCGCGCGTCCAAAAAGAGAGCGGCGAACACCTCGTGCGGACGTGCCCCGAGATGAAGCTGCAAGTAGTGCCTCACGGCCTCGGGCGAATCGAAAACCGCTCTTTCCTTGAGTTGCTCGGCGAGCGCGCGGCGGGCGAGCTCGAGCACGGCGGTGAGTTCGGCGCGCTTGGCGATGCCACCGAGACCCTTGACGCGCTTCAGGTCGTCGAGCCCTGCGTTGAGCAGCCCCGCGAGTCCTCCGAACTGATCGAGAAGTTCCTGTGACAGTTGGAGGACATTCTTGCCGGCGACTCCTGTGCGCAAAAGCAGGGCGATCAGTTCGGCGTCGCCCAGTGCGGCAGGGCCGAGTCCGATGAGCTTTTCGCGCGGGCGCGATTCTTCGATCAGTTCCTTGAAAGACATGTGTTCTACGGGGTTCGAGCCCCACTCCCTAAAATGTGGGCCCCAGTCTAAAGCGACGTCTCACCTTGTCTTCGACCACTCGCCCCGCCGTCGTCACCGCCGGTTCCTTCCTCACCCTGCACTACCGGCTCGCCGGCCCCGCGGGCGACATCATCAACACCTTCCAGGACAAGCCCGCGACGCTGTCGCTCGGCACCGGCGAACTCTCGCCCGCCATGGAGCAGCGCCTGATCGGCATGGAAGAGGGCACGCACGCCACTTACGAGCTGCCGGCCGGCGACGCTTTCGGCGAACGCAATCCCGAGATGCAGCAGTGGGTGGCGCGCAAGCTGCTCGCGCAGATGGGCGATCCCGACGAGCAATACGCCGTCGGCGACGTGGTGCAGTTCCCGACCCCCGACGGCACCGGCAGCTATGCGGGCGCTGTGATCGAGTCGAGCGACTCGGCCGTCCGCTTCGACTTCAACCATCCTCTCGCGGGTCAGCCAGTGACCTTCGAGGTCAAACTGATTGGCGTGCTGTGAGCGGCGTCGAAGAAGTCATCCTTGCCGAGCCGCGCGGCTTCTGCGCGGGCGTGGACCGCGCCATCGAGATCGTCGAGCGCGCGATCGCGAAGTTCGGCGCTCCCATCTACGTGCGCCACGAGATCGTGCACAACACCTTCGTGGTGAACGAGCTCAAGGCGAAGGGCGCGGTCTTCATCGAAGACCTTGCGGAAGTGCCCCCCGGTTCGACGCTGGTCTTCAGCGCCCATGGCGTCAGCAAGGCCGTGCAGGCTGAAGCGCGGGAGCGTGGCTTCTACATATTCGATGCCACCTGTCCGCTCGTGACCAAGGTGCACGTCGAAGTAGCCAAGCTCGCGAAGGAAGGCTATGAGTTCATCATGATCGGCCACAAGGGCCATCCTGAAGTCGAGGGCACGATGGGTCAGCTTTCCAGCGGCATCCATCTTGTCGAGGACGTGGCGGATGTGGCGAGCGTCTCACCGGCACAAACGGAGAAGCTCGCGGTGGTGACGCAGACCACGCTTTCGGTCGACGACGCCGCCGAGATTTCCGCCGCCGTGCGCGCGCGCTTTCCGAGCGTGCGCGAGCCCAAGCAGCAGGACATCTGCTACGCCACACAGAACCGCCAGGACGCCGTGAAGATGCTGAGCCCTCAGGTCGATCTGGTGATCGTGGTCGGCAGCCCGACCAGTTCCAACAGCAATCGCCTGCGCGAGCTGGCGCAGCGCCTGGGCACCGAAAGCCACATGGTCGACTCGGCCGCCGAACTCAAGCCTGAATGGTTTGACGGCAAGATCCGGGTCGGCTTGACCGCAGGCGCCTCGGCCCCCGAGGTGCTGGTGCGCGACGTGATCGACCGCATCAAGGCGCTCGGCGCCGTGTCGGTGCGCAAGATGGACGGCATACAGGAAACCCTCAAGTTCCCGTTGCCGAAGGGCCTGAAGCTCGACGACATTCCTGCGCCGGGGCATATTTCGTGAGCGGCGTCAAGACGGGCTGGCGCGCCGAGATCGAAGCCGCCGCCGCGCGCATGCAAGACCGCGCGCCAGGCTTTCTGCGCGAAACGCCGCTTTGGAAGCTCGATGGCTCCGCTCTGGGTATGAGCGTGAAAGGCGTGGAGATCTGGCTGAAGCTCGAACATCTGCAGACCAGCGGGAGCTTCAAGGCGCGCGGCATGATGAACCGGCTGTTGGCCAACGACATACCGGCGAGCGGGGTCATCGTTGCCTCGGGCGGCAATGCGGGTATTGCGACGGCCGCCGCGGCACAGGCACTCGGCGTGCATTGCGAAGTCTTCCTTCCGATGGTTTCGCCCGAAGCCAAGCGCGCGAAACTGCGCTCACTCGGCGCTGAGGTGGTGGTCGGCGGCGAAGCGTATGCGAACGCGCTCGCTGCCTGTCTGGAGCGCCAAGGCGCCACAGGCGCATTGCTCACCCACGCCTACGATCAACCCGAAGTGGTGGCCGGCGCAGGCACGCTGGGGCGTGAGATCGAGCGCCAGGGTGGTCTGCCCGACTCAGTGCTCGTCAGCGTCGGCGGAGGTGGCCTGATCGGTGGACTCGCGGCATGGTTCGAGAAACGTGCGCGCGTCGTCGCACTCGAACCTGAGCGTGCGCCGACGCTGTTCCGTGCTCGCGAGGCTGGCCAGCCGGTCGACGTCGAGGTCGGCGGTATCGCAGCCGATTCGCTCGGCGCAAAGCGCATCGGCGCGATCGCGTGGGACGTCACGCAAGGCCATGTGCGCGATGCGCTGCTGCTGTCGGACGACGCGATCCGGGCGGCGCAGTCGTGGCTTTGGAAGGAACTGAAACTTGCCGTCGAACCCGCCGCTGCCTTGCCGTTGGCCGCATTGCAATGCGGCGCCTACGCGCCGCGAGAAGGCGAGAAGATTTGCCTGATCGTTTGCGGTGCCAACGTCGATCCAGCTACTCTGGGCTGAGAGCTCAGCCCTGCGCTGGTGCCTGCTGGCAGTTCACCATCCAGGGCACGCCAAACTTGTCTTCGAGCATCCCGAAGCCGGCTGACCAGAAAGTGGCGCCGTAGGGCATCGTCACCTTGCCGCCTTCGGACAGTGCCTTGAAGAGCTGTTCGCCTTCCTTCACGTCCTTGGCTTGGACCGAAAGCGAAAAGCCTTTGAAGCCTTCGAAGTTGTACCCCGGTGGTGCATCGGACGCCATGATCTGCTGACCGCGCGCGTGCAGCGTGGCATGCATGATCTTGTTCTTGAAGTCCGCCGGCATCTCCGCACCCATGGGGCTTTCTCCGAAGGTCATGCTGAATGCAATGTTGCCGCCGAGGCACTTGGCGTAAAACGCGAATGCTTCGGCCGTGTTGCCGTTGAATGTCAGATAGGCTTCCATGCGATCTCCTTGAGCTGAAGTGGTCGGGGGGAACGATGCTACGCGCACCTAAAATCGCGCAATGCTCGATATCACTCTGTTACGCAAGGACCTCGCTTCGGTGGTCGCGCGCCTCGAAACGCGCAAGAAGAACCAGCCCTACCTCGACGTGGCAAGGTTCAGCGCACTCGAAGCCGAGCGCAAGACCTTGCAGACCCGCACCGAGGAATTGCAAGCCCGCCGTAACGCCCTCAACAAGCAAATCGGCCCGTTGAAGGCCAAGGGCGAATCGGTCGATGCGCTGATGACGGAGGTCAACGCACTCAAGGCGGAGCAGGAATCCTCGGCCACGCGTCTCGACGAACTCCAGCCTGAACTGCATGCATTGCTGTTGGCCGTGCCGAACCTTCCGCACGCCAGCGTGCCGGTCGGCGAGGACGAAGCGGCCAACGTCGAAGTCCGCCGATGGAGCCCGAAGAGCGGCGCCGGCGGTTCCGCAGCGCCGCTGCCATTCGCAGCCAAGGATCACGTCGATCTCGGCACGCCGCTCGGGCTCGATTTCGAGACCGGCGCCAAGCTTTCCGGCTCGCGCTTCTCCGTGATGAAGGGCCCGATCGCTCGCCTGCATCGTGCGCTCGCGCAGTTCATGCTGGACATCCAGACACAGCAGCACGGCTACACCGAGTGCTATGTGCCGTACATCGTCAACGCCGACACGCTGCGCGGTACCGGTCAGTTGCCCAAGTTCGAAGGCGATCTGTTTGCTGCGAAGAAGGGCGGTCAGGACGGTGAACCGGCGCCTGATCATTCGGCGCTTTACCTCATCCCGACGAGCGAGGTCCCGCTGACCAACTTCGTGCGCGACGAAGTGGTGGCGGAGGCCCAGTTGCCGATCAAGCTCACCGCTCACACGCCATGCTTTCGGTCGGAAGCGGGCAGTGCCGGCCGCGACACCCGCGGAATGATTCGCCAGCATCAGTTCGACAAGGTCGAGATGGTGCAGATCACCCATCCCGAGAAGAGCTACGAGGCGCTCGAAGCGATGGTGGGCCACGCCGAGGCCGTGCTCCAGGCGTTGGAACTGCCGTACCGCGTCGTGCTGCTGAGCACAGGGGACATGGGTTTTGGTTCGACCAAGACGTACGACCTGGAAGTGTGGCTGCCGGCGCAGGACACTTATCGCGAAATCAGTTCGGTCTCCAATTGCGAAGCCTTCCAGGCGCGTCGACTGCAGGCTCGCTTCAAGAATGCACAGGGAAAGAACGAACTCGTGCACACGCTCAACGGCTCGGGTCTGGCGGTGGGGCGAACGCTGGTTGCGGTTCTGGAGAACCATCAGAAGGAAGACGGTTCGGTCAATGTGCCGGCTGCATTGAGGCCCTATCTGGGCGGCCTCGAAGTGCTGCGCGGCTGAAAAAACGCGCTTTTCGGTCTGCTAGAATCGCGGGCTCGACAGACACCGGAGAGGTGGCAGAGTGGTCGAATGTACCTGACTCGAAATCAGGCGTACGTGCGAACGTACCGAGGGTTCGAATCCCTCCCTCTCCTCCAAACAAAAGCCCCGACAGCGAAAGCTGCCGGGGCTTCTTGTTTTAGGCCGCGCGGAGAAAAGCGCCCGCTCAGGCCGCCGTCACATCCGCGCTTTCAATACGTCGGGCGTACGCAGCAAGCACGATCCGCTCGGAGTGCACCAGATAGTCGCCAAGCTCGTTCGAAGCCTTGGCAAATTCCCCCGCTTCGGCCAGTTCCAGGATCTTCATGTTCATGTCGACGTACGGCGCATGCAGGAATTCAGGGTCCTGCAGCAGCCCGAACGCGAGCCGCAGTTCGGCCAGCACCTGCGCGAACATCAGGTTGAGGCGCTCACTGTCGGCCAGCTGGACGATCGACATGTGAAAAGCCATGTTCGCTGTGCCGACGCCCAGCCAGTCGGACGCAGCGCGGCTGCGCATTCCAGTTTCGACGGCTTCTCGCATGCGTGCCTTGGCGGGGTGGCGCGGGTACGCCTGCCTCAGGGCCTGGCATTCGATGAGCCGGCGTACACGGTAGATATCGATGATGGACGCGATGCTCGGGATCGCTACGAACACACCTCGGTTGGGCGCGTGCTTGAGCAAGCCGTCCTTGGTCAGAACCCGGAACACCTCTCGCAATGTGTTGCGGGAGATTTGGAGCCTTTCGCTCAGGGCTTGCTCCGACAGGCGTTGGCCCGGTGAAAACTCACCCTGGGTAATCATCCCGCGAAGCTGCTCGGCCACGCGCTCGCCGAGGGTCAGGAGAGTCGATGGCACCGGCGCGATTTGTGTCATTGATGGCATGGAGAAGTTGCCAGCGGTTGTAGCAGATCAGTGAGTCACGCACGCATCTCCCGCAACCCTAGCGCGGGTTTGCACCAATGATTTGCGACGAATGATGGATCAACAATAAATGTATTGTTCAACAATGTCATAGATTTAAACCAGTCAATGAGAATTCTGGTTGATCGAATGGCACGCATTTTGCGACGGCTGGAGCAGGTCCTGTTCTTTTCCTGCCTCATTTAAGGAGCGATCCCATGGCGAGCGACATTCATCTTTGGCCCCTCATCGGCGTGGCCGTGATCATTGCGGGCTTCATCCTGCGCTTCAATCCGATGCTGGTCGTGATCGTGACCGCGGTCGTGACGGCCTTCGCTGCCGGTTTTCCGATCGAAAAAATCCTCGCGACGATCGGTACCGGCTTTGTGAAGACACGCAACCTGCCGCTGATCATCCTGTTGCCGTTGACGGTGATCGGCTTGCTGGAGCGACATGGGCTTCGCCAGCACGCACAAGACTGGATCAGCCGCATCAAATCGGCCACCGCCGGGCGGCTGCTCATCGTCTATCTGGCCGCGCGGCAGCTGACGTCGGCCGTCGGATTGACGAGCCTCGGCGGCCATCCGCAGATGGTCCGGCCGCTCCTCGCGCCCATGGCCGAAGGCGCCACTGAAGCGCGCTATGGCAAGCTGCCCGAAACTGTGCGACACAAGCTGCGCGCGTACGCCGCTGCGACTGACAACGTCGGTCTGTTCTTCGGCGAAGACATGTTCGTGGCCTTTGGCGCGATCGTGCTGATGACCACTTTCCTGCACGAGGCGGGCATCGACGTCGAACCCATCCACGTCGCCTTGTGGGGCATCCCGACCGCGATTTCGGCATTTGTGATCCACGCCTGGCGATTGCGCAGGCTCGACAAATCGCTGGCCGCCGAACTGGCAAAGAACCCTGCCGGTTCGGAGTCCGAAGTGGCGCCAGCCGCCATCAGCAAGCAGGGAGTCTGATCATGCTGTCCATCGTTCACCTCTACTACCTGGTCGGCGCGATCCTGGCGCTCACGGCGATGATGACGCTGGCCGACCGCCGGCATCCCAAGCGCTACTCCAGCGCATTGTTCTGGGGCCTGTATTCGCTTGTGTTCCTGGTCGGCGACCAATTGCCGCCGGTGTGGGTTGGCGTGGGTGCCATCGTGATGGCGCTGATCGCCGGATTCGGCGGGGTCGGCATGGGCCATCATGTGACCCGCTCGGCCGCCGAGTACGCCGCCAGTGCCAAGCGGCTGGGCAACAAGCTCTTCGTGCCGGCGCTGGCGATTCCGTTGCTGACCATGGCTGGAACGCTCTCCGCGAGCCACCTTGTCGTCGGCGGCGTGCCCTTGCTGGACCCGAAGAACACGACGCTGGTGAGCCTGGGTGTGGGGTGCATCGTCGCGCTCGGCCTGGCCTGCTGGCTGACCCGCGAGACGCCTGCGCAGGCGATCCGCGAATCGCGCCGGCTTACCGATGCGCTCGGCTGGGCGCTGGTGCTGCCTCAAATGCTGGGCATGCTGGGGCTGGTGTTCTCGGACGCGGGCGTGGGCAAGGCGGTGGCATACCTCACGACCAGCTACATCAACATGGATGTGCGCTTCGTTGCCGTGGCCGTCTTCGTGATCGGCATGGCGCTGTTTACCGTCATCATGGGCAACGGCTTTGCGGCGTTTCCGGTGATGACCGGCGGCGTGGGCGTGCCGATTCTCGTGGGCGTGTATCACGGCAATCCGGCGGTGATGGCCGCGATCGGCATGCTGTCGGGCTATTGCGGGACGCTCCTGACGCCGATGGCCGCCAACTTCAACATCGTGCCGGCCGCGCTGCTCGAACTGCCCGACAAGAACGCGGTGATCCGTGTGCAGGTGCCCACGGCGCTGATGCTGCTCACCGTCAACGTTTTCCTGCTCTACTTCCTCATGTTCCGCTGAGGGCCATGCCATGAAACACCTACCCGAATCGGAGCGCCGCGTCCTGGTGACGGGCTTCGAGCCCTTCGAGCGCGATTCCGTCAATCCTTCCTGGGAAGTGGCCAGGGCACTGGACGGCTGGGTCTGCGAAGGCGCTCAAGTCAGGGCGGCACAGTTGCCGTGCGTCTTCGGAAAAGCCATCGAACGGCTCGACGATGCCTTAGCCGAGCACCGGCCGACACTGGTCGTGGCACTGGGGCTCGCGGGCGCCCGCATCGATGTTTCGCCTGAGCGCCTGGCGATCAATGTCGACGATGCCCGCATCCCCGACAACGCGGGGCACCAGCCCATCGACGTGCCGGTGGTGCCGGGTGCGCCGGCGGCCTACTTTTCGACCTTGCCGATCAAGGCCATCGTGCGCGACATCCGTGCGGGAGGCGTTCCGGCATCCGTGTCCAACACCGCGGGCACCTTCGTCTGCAACCATGTCTTCTACGCACTGATGCATCGGCTGACCACGCGGCCGGAACTTGCCGGCGCACGCGGTGGCTTCGTCCATCTGCCTTGCCTTCCGGAGCAGGCGGCCCGCATCGCGGGAGCGCCCAGCATGGCGCTCGCGACGCAGATCGAAGGCGTGCGCACACTGGTGCGAACGGCACTCACCGTGCATGAAGATGTGCGGGAGACCGGCGGCCAGCTTCATTGACCATTCAGGGGCCACGAATGAACATCGACTTGAACAGCGATCTCGGCGAGAGCCTGGGCGCGTGGCGCATGGGCGACGACGACGCCATGCTCGACATCGTGAGCAGCGCGAACGTGGCTTGCGGCTTCCATGCCGGCGATCCGGCCGGCATTCTGCAGACCGTGCGGCGGGCGAAGGCAAAGGGAGTCGTGGTGGGCGCGCATGTGTCCTATCCCGACCTCGTCGGCTTCGGGCGCCGTGCGATGGATGTGGCGAGCGCCGATCTGCAAGCCGACGTGATCTACCAGATCGGCGCCCTCCAAGGTCTCGCCGCAGCGGCCGGCACCCGGGTGCGCTACGTCAAGCCGCACGGCGCGCTGTACAACACCATCGCGCATGACCAGCGGCAGGCCAACGACGTCATCGCCGCGATCCGCGAAGTCGATGCCGGACTGACCCTCGTCGCACTGGCTGGTTCGCCGTTGCTCGACTGGGCGCGCGCCCAGGGCCTGCACGTGGTGGCTGAAGCTTTCGCCGACCGGGCCTACATGCCCGACGGCTCGCTGGTGTCGCGCCGCCAGGCCGGCTCGGTGTTGCACGACCCGAAGGAAGTCGCCGAGCGCATGCTGCGCCTCGCGCAGGAAGGCGTGGTCACGGCCATCGACGGCAGCACGGTGCGCATCCAGGCCGATTCGGTTTGCGTTCACGGCGACAGCCCTGGCGCGGTGGAGATGGCGCGACAGGTGCGCCGGCTTCTCGAAGGCGCCGGCATCGTCGTTCGCTCTTTCGCCGGCGTCGCGGACTCGAACCAGGGGGCGTGATGCGCTTCCTCCCGGTCAACCTCGACGCCGTGCTCGTCGAGCTGGACGACCTGTCGCAAACGCTGGCGTTGCTGGCTTCATTGCAGGCTGAGCCAATCGCAGGCGTCGACGACGTCGTGCCCGCCGCGCGCACGCTGTTGGTGACCTTCCGGCCCGCCGCTGTCTCTCGTGCCGAGCTCATCGACCGCATCAGTGTTCGCCGCCTCGACGTGCGCGTCGAAGCCGCTGGAGAGCGCATCGAGATTCCCGTCACATACAACGGCGAAGACCTGGAAGAAGTGGCCGGCTTGCTCGGCATCTCGCTGCAAGAGGTCGTGCGGCGCCACACTGGCAGCGACTACACCGTGGCCTTCACCGGCTTCGCGCCGGGCTTCGCTTACCTGAGCGGTGGCGATGCGAGCTTGAATGTGCCCCGTCGCGCAACACCGCGCACGCGGATTCCGGCGGGGGCGGTGGGCTTGGCGGGCAGTTTCAGCGGTGTCTATCCACAGGCGAGTCCGGGCGGCTGGCAGATCATCGGCGTGACGGCAACGCGCATGTGGGATCTCTCGCGTGATCGACCCGCACTGTTGCAACCCGGCCAGCGCGTGCGTTTCGTCGATGCGGGGCCGCAGACCAGCGCGTCGACGGCGCCCGCCGTGCCACAGATGGCAACGATGGAGCCGCTGTCGGCTCCTTCGATGGGCGGCAGTGCGCTGGAAGTCCGGCAGAGCGGGCTGCAGGCGCTCTTTCAGGACCTGGGCCGTCATGGCCAGGCAGGGCAGGGCGTTTCGACTTCGGGTGCGATGGACCGTGCTTCGCTGCGCGCAGCCAACCGACTGGTGGGCAATCGCTCTGATGCAGCCTGCGTGGAGGCCGTCTACGGCGGTCTCCAAGTCGTTTGTCGCGGCGATGCCGTCGTGGCCGTCGCGGGCGCACAGGGTCCTCTTGAGTTGCTCGCCAGAAATGGATCGAGGTGGCCCGTGCCGCGGCATGCGCCCATCGCGCTGTCCGATGGCGACGCCCTGCTGATCGGCGAGCCGAGCGCTGGCATTCGCTCGTATGTGGCGGTGCGCGGCGGCTTTGCCGTCGCGCCGGTACTCGGCAGTTGCGCAACCGACACGCTGGCGAACATCGGGCCCCGGCCGCTTGCGGCGGGCGACGTGCTGCCGATAAGGCCGCCAGCGCCCGGCACTGTGGTGGGGCTGCCTGAATCCGCGCCGGCCGACCTGCCGATGCGTGACGAAGTCGTCACGCTCGATGTCGTGATGGGTCCGCGCACCGACTGGTTTGCGCCGGAGTCCCTCGAGCTTCTGGCCACGCAGATCTGGACCGTCACGCCGCAATCCAACCGCGTCGGCGTCCGCCTTTCAGGCGAACAGCCGCTCGCGCGCACTGCGGCGATGCAAGGCGCCGAACTGCCCAGCGAAGGGACGGCGCTTGGTGCGCTCCAGGTGCCGCCCAACGGTCAGCCTGTGTTGTTCATGGCCGACCATCCGCTGACCGGCGGCTATCCCGTCATCGCGTCCGTCGCCAGCTATGACATCGATCGCGCGGGTCAGTTGCCGATCGGCGCCCGCGTTCGTCTTTGCCCGATTTCGCCCGATTTCGCTCGTCAACTCTCAATGCCATGAAAAAAGTCCTCATTGCCAATCGCGGTGAAATCGCGGTGCGCATCGTGCGTGCCTGTGCCGACTACGGCGCGCAATCGGTCGCCGTCTATGCCGACGCCGACATCGATGCGCTACACGCCCGCATGGCCGACGAGGCCTACGGCCTGGGCGGCGACAGCCCGGCCGATACCTACCTGAGCATCGACAAGCTGCTGGCAGTCGCCTCGCGATCCGGCGCGGACGCGGTGCATCCCGGCTACGGCTTCCTCTCGGAGAGCGCGGCCTTCGCGCAGGCGGTCATCGATGCCGGCCTGACATGGATCGGCCCGCCGCCGGCCGCCATTGCACTGCTTGGCGACAAGGTGCAGGCGCGGAAGATCGCTCTGCAAGTTGGCGCCCCGCTGGTGGCCGGTACGGCCGATCCGGTGAGTGGCGCGCAAGAGGTGCTCGCCTTCGCTGAAAAGCATGGTCTGCCGATCGCGATCAAGGCGGCTTTCGGCGGTGGTGGCCGCGGGCTCAAGGTAGCCTGGCGCATGGATGAAGTGGCCGATCTTTTTGATTCCGCAGTGCGCGAAGCAGTCACGGCGTTCGGCCGGGGCGAGTGCTTCGTCGAACAGTTCCTCGACCGGCCGCGCCACATCGAGGCGCAAGTGATTGCAGACACGCACGGCCATGTGGTCGTGCTCGGCACGCGAGATTGCTCCCTGCAGCGGCGCAACCAGAAGCTGGTGGAAGAGGCGCCCGCCCCCTTCCTCGACGAAGCGCAACGCCAGCGCATTCACAAGGCCGCGCGCGATGTCTGCTCGAAAGCGGGCTACGTGGGCGCAGGCACGGTCGAGTTCCTGCTCAGTGCTTCGGGCGCTGTGTCCTTCCTCGAAGTCAACACGCGGCTGCAAGTCGAGCATCCGGTGACGGAGGAAACCTGCGGAATCGATCTGGTGGTGGAGCAACTGCGGATTGCCGATGGACATCCGCTGTCAGTCACCCAGACGCCCACGCCGCGCGGCCACGCGATCGAATTCCGCATCAATGCCGAAGACGTGGGGCGCGGTTTTCTGCCTTCGCCGGGCCTTGTGGTCGGCTTCGAGGCGCCGACAGGACCGGGCGTCCGCCTGGACACCGGCGTGGTGTCCGGCTCGACCGTGCCCGGCACCTTCGATTCGCTCATGGCGAAGTTGATCGTCACTGGCGCCACTCGCGCGCAGGCCATCGCCCGCGCGCGGCGCGCCTTGGCGGAGTTCCGCATCGAAGGCGTAGCATCGGTGTTGCCGTTTCATCGCGCGGTCGTGGCTCACGCGGACTTCACCGGGAGCGATGGCTTCAAGGTGCATACGCGCTGGATAGAGACAGACTTTGCTGCCGAACTGGCTGCAGCGGCGCGTCCGGAGCCTTTGCCCGCGACGGCGCTGTATCGCACGGCCATGGAAATCGACGGCCGCCGCGTGGCGCTGGGCTTGCCCGCCGAATTGCTGCGCGGGCTTCAGTCTGCCGGCGCCGCCGATGCCTCCTCCGGGCCCGCACCGGAATCCTCACCGCAAACCGATCCGTCCAGCGTCACCGCTCCCGTTTCAGGAACCCTGCGCGCGTGGAAGAGCGAGGAGGGCGCCGAGGTTGCCCAAGGCGAAGTGATTGGCGTCATGGAGGCAATGAAGATGGAAATGCAGGTCTGCGCACACCGTGCCGGTCGGCTCGTGCGCACCATGCAGGCCGGCGCATACGTGAACGTCGGCGCGGTCATCGCGCGGATCACGTGACGGTCGATGCGACCTTCTGGCGCGACGCCCCTGGCATGGCCATGTCCTCTGGCGTTGCGAGCGCAAAGATCGCGCGGGCGACGGACTTGTGTTCCATCACGCGCAGTTCGAGCTCGTGAAGGATGCGCGCAAGCTCGACCTGCGTGGGCTCGCCTGCGATCACGACCCGTGCGGCGACGAGCAGACGGTCCGGCCCGACGAATTCCGCGAAGAAGTACGTCACCCGTTCCACGCGAGGATCCTTCTCGATCGCTTGCACCGCCATTGCGCTTCGTTCGTCCGACAGCGGCACGCCGGCCAGGTAGCGGCGGTTCTGGTTGATGAGGAACAGGCCTGCGACGCCCATCAAGAGCCCGATCAGGATCGATCCCATCGCGTCGTAGACCGCCTTGCCGGTGAGCTGATGCAAGGCCATGCCCAGGCCGGCCACGACGAGCCCGACGAGCGAGATGAAGTCGCCGATCACGACTGCGCGCAACTGGGAATCCGAGGTGTCGAACACGTGCTTGAAGATGCCCGAGTTTCTCTCGGCGGCGCGCGCTCGCACGAAGCGGACGGCCCGCAAGAACGACACCTGCTGGAGCACGAAGGACACGCCGATGACCGCATAGCCGAATCGATAGTCGTTCGGCGTCTCGGCGCTGCCGAGTTGGGTGATGCCGCGCCAGATGGCGATCTGCGCCCCGACGACGAACATGACGATGGACGCGAACAGCGACCACACGAAGGACTCGCGGCCATATCCCAGCGGGTGTTCGGAATCAGCAGGGCGGCGGGCGGCCAGGTAGCCGACCACCAGAAAGATCTCGGAGACCGTGCCGATCCACGAATGCACGGCTTCTGCCAGCATCGAGACCGAGCCGGTGGACGCGGCCGCCGCCGTCTTGCATGCAGCAACGAATGCACTGCCGGCGAAAGCGATAGCGATCGTGACTCTGAGTTGGCGCACCTGAACGTCCGTGCCCAGGCGGCGGTGGAAGCGGCTGAACTCCCTCATGGTGGATCCAGGATTGATGGTCGCCAACTTTAAGCGCACCGGCCGAATGCTTGCCGGCCTGACCACTGGCTGACATACCCCGCCGGCACGCGGGGCCTCCTTCGCGCCCGTCATGGAGGTGAAACAGGGTTGCCGCAAGATGGGCGCGTAGACAGTCGATCGGCGCTGGTAGGGGATGCTGCGGCGACCATTCGGATCCGGATGGTTCCCCGATGCCATCGACTGTCGTTGTTATCCTATGGCTTATGCCCGACTCATTACTTGCGCCAGACCTTCCGGTCGGCTGGACCTGCAGGATCGACCTGAATTCCACACCCGAAGGCACGTACTCCGGCAAGGCCGAACTGAGATTCGAGGGCGAGCAGCGCTGTGTCCTCGTCATCGCCCAGCAACCGAGCCGCGAAGCGGCGTTGCATCGCGTCAAGATCCGCGCTGAATTCTTCGTGTCCGAATGGACGTCCCGGTCACACACGGGCAATACCGGCTTCAGCGAATTGGACATCTGACGGCCGACGCCTTGACGGCCACGGCCCGCGTTGTGCGAACGCGACGCTTTCGGGAAGGTCTGCGTCAAAGACACCAGTGCGGGCAATTAAGATCGAGCACGTGGCATGCCGCTCCGTTGAGTGGGTGGTCTGCGACTGGATGCAGGGCCCCTCGCGAGGGGCCTTTTTTGCGCCTGACTGATTGGGGGGCAGTAATGCCATGATGGGAAATTCGTCGTTCGCAGGTCTGGGCAATTCATCCTTTGCGAGTCTCACGCCGGCGCCTGCTTCCGCCGACGAAGCCGAACCGTGGGTTCGCGGCGAGTTGATTCGCAGCCTGATGCGGGCATCGCGCGGCTCATACCTGCTGGCCGCGGCGTTGATGCCCGCCATGGTGGGCTTGAGCTGGGGCTATGTACCGAGCTGGCAACTGATCGCGTGGCTGTGCATCGGCATTGCCGCCACCGGTTGCCGCATCTGGGGCGAGCAGATCTACGCGCGCCACTACGCCGATCGCGATTCCGCCGCGCAGCAGTATTTCGTCGACCACTATCGCTTTCTCTGGAGCACCAGCTCATTCGCCTGGGGCTTGTCGATCCTGATCTTCTTCGAGCGCACGCCGCTCGTGAATCAGTTCATGAGCTGGCTGATCGTGGCCGGCGTGGCGACCTTTCCGCTCAACGGGCTCGCGCTGCATCCACCACTGCTCAAGCGCTACGTCAATACGCTGTTCTTCACGATGCTGGCGGCCATCATCCTTCGGATGATCGAGCTCAACTTCGAGCGGCCGCATTTTCATTACGGCTTTCTGATGTTGCCGGGCCTGCATTGGTGGCTGCTGCTGAGGGCCGGGCGGCGCATCCACGAGACTGCGCGCAACAGCTTCGAACTGCTGTTCCACAACCACATCCTGATCAACTCGCTGACCCAGCAGCGTCAGGCCGCCGTATCTGCGGTGGCAATGAAAAACCGCTTTCTCGCCAGCGCGGCGCACGACATGCGGCAACCGGTGCTGGCGCTCTCGCTCTACGCCGACTGGCTGCGCAACGAGCCCGAACTGGTGGCGGAGATCGCGCCCAAGATCGTTCGCGCCACGCATGCCGTGAATGCGCTCTTCGATTCGTTGTTCGACCTTGCGCGCATCGATTCGGGGCAAGTGAGGCTGCATATCGAGCGCGTCGATGTTGCGCAACTGCTGCATGACCTGGAGCTGCAGTACCGCCCGGTCGCTGAAGCCAAGGGCCTGACCTTCAGGATCCACGTGACGCCCGGGACGGTGCTGACCGATCCGATCCGCGTGCGCCGGATGATCGGCAACCTGCTGGCCAACGCCATCAAGTACACGGCCGAAGGCGGCGTCTTGCTGGCGTCGAGACAAACGCGTGACGGCCTGCGGGTGGAGGTGTGGGACACCGGCATCGGCATCGCAAGGGAGCACTTGCGGGACGTGTTCCTGGAGTTCTACAAGGTGGCCGACCATGCCGGTACTTCCGACGGCTTTGGTCTCGGCCTAGCCATCGTGGCCCGGCTCTCGCATGCCCTGGGCCATCCGGTCAGCGTTCGGTCTCGCCTGGGCCGTGGCAGCGTTTTCCGCGTCGCATTGCACGACGCCGATGAATCGCAAGCCCAGACGAGGATTTCAGGCGCCGTCGGCTGACATTGCCGCTGGCGCGGGTGTTGGGCGTTGCCCCGTGTCAGGGGCAAGCCTGGGTCAACTGGACGAGGACAGCAGTCCGTTGGTGCGCGCGTGGTGCAGGGCCTGGGTCCGGCTTTTCACGCCGAGCCGACGGAACAGGCGCCACAGGTGCACCTTCACGGTGTGCTCGCTGATGTCGAGCTCGGTGGCAATGTCGCGGTTGCTCATGCCTTGGTCGAGCATCGCAATCAGCTGGGTCTGGCGCTTCGACAGCTTGCTGTTGGTCGCCGCCACCGGCTCTTCGGCATCCGAATCGGCCATCAGGAGGCCGCGCAGCGCGGCGGTGAGTTCGGCCGAACTGGCGGATTTCTCGATGTAGGTGTCGGCACCGGCTTCGATGCAAGCTTCTTCCATATCGGCCGAGGGCGATGCGGAGTAGACCGCGATCGGCACGTCCGGGTAGACCTGCTTCACCGCGACCACACCGGAGACTCCGGTCGTGTCGGGCAGTTTCAGGTCCAGGCAGAACAGCCCTGGAGCGCCATGCTGCTTGACCGCGCCAGCGAGCTTGTCGAGGCGTTCGAGCTCGACGATGTTTTCGGCAGGTCGAAGGCGCCGAAGCACCATCACGATGGCGTCGCGCATCAGGGGGTGGTCATCGATGACGTAGATACTCATGGTTTTCTCACTGTGTCCGCGGGCCGGTGGACTGAATTCCGGCGCCGCTCAATTGCTGTCACTTTAATTCAACCTTCGCTCGCTGCGTCGGCAGCCAACGCCTCCAGCGCGGCCGATGCCGCACCCATTTTCTCGTTGTCGATCGGTTCAAGTTGTTCGGCCAGCTGCGCCAGCGCCGCGCCCCGTTGTTCCTTCAGCGAGGCGATCGCGCGGCCCGCCTCCTGCGGCGACGCGAATCCACGGCTTTGTACCAGCTGTGCGCCGCTTGCGTCGAGGAACTTGAAATAGAAAAGACCGTCGCGCTCCCGGTATTGCTTGAAACTGGGTCGCGAGACTTTGGCCGCCTTGGGCGCGGCGGCGCTCTTGCCGCTGGCGGCAAGATTGCGCAGCCCGACGGCCTGGCGCAACTCGGCAATGAACGGACGCGACAGTGCGCGTGCCTTTTCGGCGCCGGCGCGCAGGATCTTCTCGATTTGCGCCGGGTCGTTGATGAGGTCGTCGTAGTGCTTGCGCATCGGCGCGATTTCGCGGTCGATGCGTTCGAACAGGATCTGCTTTGCGTCACCCCATGCAATGCCGTCGGCGTAGGCCTTGCGCAGCGATTCGGTTTCTTCGTTGTCCGCAAAGGCCTGGTAGATCTGGAAGAGCGCCGAGCCCTCGGTGTCCTTGGGCTCGCCGGGCGCGCGGGAATCGGTCACGATGCCGGCGATCAGCTTCTGCAACTGAGCGCGCGGCGTGAAGAGCGGGATCGTGTTGTCGTAGCTCTTGCTCATCTTGCGGCCATCGAGGCCCGGCAGCGTGGCCACGGCTTCGTCGATCTCGGCCTCCGGCAGGGTGAAATGCTCGCCGTAGAGGTGATTGAAGTGCTGCGCCATGTCGCGCGCCATCTCGATGTGCTGGACTTGGTCGCGGCCCACCGGCACCTTGTGCGCGTTGAACATGAGAATGTCGGCGCCCATGAGCACCGGATACATGAAGAGTCCCGCCGTCACGTCGGCATCGGGGTCTTCACCCTTGGCGACGTTCTTGTCGACCGATGCCTTGTAGGCATGGGCCCGGTTCAGCAGGCCCTTGCCCGTCACGCAGGTGAGCAACCATGTCAGCTCCGGGATTTCGGGGATGTCGGATTGCCGGTAGAACGTGACGCGTTCTGGATCGAGGCCGCAGGCGAGCCAGGTGGCGGCGATCTCGAGCGTCGAACGCTGGATGCGCGCAGGCTCGTCGACCTTGATGAGCGCGTGGTAATCCGCGAGAAAGTAGAAGCTCTGCACGTCTGCACGGCGGCTGAAGCGCACGGAATGGCGCACCGAGCCGACGTAGTTGCCCAGGTGCGGCGTGCCGCTGGTGGTGATGCCCGTCAGAAAGCGAATGGGATCGGGATTCGAAGAGGAGGCCATGGAGAAGACTCAGCGGATCAGGGCGACGACGGGTGTGAGCAGCAGGTTCACGGCCTCATAGCCGAGGGCCATCAATGGACGCAGCCAGTAGTTGCTCAGGACGCCGGCGAGGACCAGTCCCATCACGATGAAAAAACCATAGGGCTCGATGCGAGCCAGGAAGTTCTGCGCGGCTCCGCGAGGCAGCAGCCCCGCGAGCACGCGACCACCGTCGAGCGGTGGCAGCGGAAACAGATTGAAGGCCCACATCACCAGATTGACCAGGACGCCTCCCTGCGCCATCTTGACGAAAAAGGTTTCATTGATGCCCGCGCCGACGAGCCAGACGAGGAACAGCCCCCACAAGATCGCCTGGATGAAATTCGATGCGGGGCCGGCCAGCGCCACCCAGACCATGTCCCGCTTCGGATTGCGCAGCCGCCCGAAATTGACGGGGACCGGCTTCGCATAGCCGAACAGGAACGAGCCCGATGTCGCGAAATAAAGCAGGAGCGGCATCAGGATGGTGCCGACCGGATCGATGTGCTTGAAAGGGTTGAGCGTGACGCGCCCGAGCACATAGGCCGTGTTGTCGCCCAGGTAGCGGGCAACGTAGCCGTGCGCGGCTTCGTGCACGGTGATGGCGAAGATCACGGGCAACGCGTAGATGAGTACGGTTTGAATGAGATTGGATATATCCACCGGCGGATTGTCTCAGACGCCCGGAATGCCCCTCGGGCGACTCAAAGACCGAGCACCGCGAGCGATCCGCGGCCCTGCCGCACCAGCAACGGATCGCCGCCCGTGCCCATCGGCGTGAGGTCGACGACAGTCGTCGGCTCCGAAGGGCAGGCGCCGGAATCGATGACCGCGCCGATCTGCTTTTCGAAGCGCTCGCGGATCAGCGCGGCGTCATTCAGTGCCTCGGTTTCGCCGGGCGGTATGAGCGTGGTGGCCAGCAGGGGCTCGCCGTGCAGCGAGAGCAATTCACAGAGCACCTTGTGGTCGGGCATGCGCAGGCCGATGGTCTTGCGCTGCGGATGGCTCACGCGGCGGGGCACTTCCTTGGTGGCTTCGAGGATGAAGGTGTAGGGGCCGGGCGTGGCCGCCTTCAGCAGCCGGTACTGCTTGTTGTCGACTCGCGCATAGTTGGCCAGTTCGCTCAGGTCGCGGCAGATCAAGGTCAGGTGATGCTTCTCGTCCACCTGGCGGATGCGCCGCAACTGGTCGACCGCATCCTTGTCATCAAGGTGGCAGACGAGCGCATAGCTGGAGTCCGTCGGCACGGCGACGATTTCACCGCGCGCGAGCAGTGACGCCGCTTGCTTGAGCAGCCGCTGCTGCGGATTGTCAGGATGAACTTCGAAGAATTGGGCCATGGGACCGGGGGCGAGAACGGGGACGGGTAAGAGGGCGACATTCTGCCGCGAGAACGGCGATCACGATTCCGCCGGCTCGATCGGCACCCGGCGCTCGCGCACGGTGAGCCACGCGCCGGCCGCCCCGCAGACGGCGATCATCGCCATGCCGGAAAGCGAAAGATGGTCCGGCACGTGCGAGAACATCACCCATCCGCCAATCATCGCGAAAGCGATTTGCGCATAGAGATAGGGCGTGAGCGTCGATGCCGGCGCGCGCTGGTAGGCGAGGATGAGGATGAAATGGCCGACCGTCCCCATGAAACCCATGAGGCAAAGCAGTGCCCACCAGTGCCATGACGGCAGCGCAGTCCACGCAAAAGGCACCGCGAACGACGCCAGCAGCGTGCCGACCCAGCCGGTATAGAAATGCATCGTGAGCGGGTTTTCCGTCTGCGCGAGCTTGCTGGTCAGCACCTGGAACCACGCGTTGGTCAGTACCAGGCCAATGGGCAGCAGCATCGCCCAACTGAAAGCGTCTCCGCCCGGCCGCAGGATCACGAGCGTGCCCGTGAAGCCGCCCATCACCAGTCCCCAGCGCAGCGGCGAGACGTGTTCCTTCAGGGTGGTCGCGGCCAGCAGCGTGATCACCAGCGGCGCGATCAGCACGATGGAAGTGAACTCTGCCAGCGGCATGTAGCGCAGGCTGAAGAAGGCCAGCGTGCTCGATACCAGCAGCAATGCGCCGCGAAGCAATTGATAGCGCGGATGGCGTGTGCGCAAAAGCGACGTGCCGTGCCTGGGAAGCAGCACCAGCGTGGTTGCGACCGCCTGGAAGGCATAGCGGACCCAGACGCCCATGAGGATCGGGACTGCCGCGGTCGACAGCTTGGTGGCGGTGTCCAGCGTCGCGAAACAGGCAACTGCGAGCAAGACAAGTCCGATGCCGGCAAGGATGCGCTCGGATTCGATGTCGCGGGTGCTCTTTTGTGCGACGGTGGCGCCGCTGTCTAACGCGCTCACTGGATACGGCTCTCCAGCAACTCCCAGACGGGCGTGAGTTTTCCAGGCAGCCAGGGCAGCTTGCCCAGGTCGCAATGGCTTTCGCCCGGGCTGTGGAAGTCGCTGCCGCGCGAGGCGGCGAAGTCGAATTCCAGCGCCTTGTCGGCGTATTCGACGTATTCGGCGGGGGTGTGGCTGCCGGTCACGACTTCGATCGCGCGGCCTCCGTGGGCCTTGAACTCGACGAACAAGGCGTATTCCTCGTTCGCGGTGAACTTGTAGCGGCCGGGATGGGCGATCACGGCCAGGCCATTGGCCCCCGTGATCCAGTGAACCGCATCCTTGAGGGATGCCCAACGGTGCGGCACGTAGCCTGGCTTTCCTTCGGTGAGGAATTTGCGAAACACCTCCGAGGTGTCACGGCAGTGGCCGGTCTCCACCAGAAAGCGGGCGAAGTGGGTGCGTGAGATCAGTTCGGGATTGCCGACGAACTTGAGCGCGCCTTCGTAAGCGCCATGGATGCCGACCTTTGCCAAGCCTTCAGACATCTCCTGGGCGCGCTTTCCTCGGCCGCCCCGGGTGTCGTAGAGGCCCTCGGTCATTGCCGCGTCCTCGGGGTCGAAGCCCAATCCGACGATATGCACGGTTTCGCCGGCAAAGGTGACAGAGATCTCCGTTCCGGTGAGGTACTTCATGCCGTGTGCGCGGGCTGCGGCTGCGGCGCGGTGCTGGCCGCCGATCTCGTCGTGATCGGTCAGCGCCCAGAGTTCGACGCCGTTGGCGGCCGCCCGCGCTGCGAGTTCCTCGGGGGTCAGCGTGCCGTCGGAAACGACGGAATGGCAATGCAGGTCGGCGTTCAGGATGGAAGTCACGCCGCGATCTTATTCCTTCTCGATATTGCCTGCAGGGCGCGTGGCGTCTGAGGCAGGTGCTATTGAATGCATAGCAGTGAATGCCGATGGCTCAGCGCTTCTTGCGAAACGCCAGCCAGGCCGCGGCTGCCGTGAAGGTGACGACGATGCCGACCACGATCCAGAAGCCGTGCTTGTGGTCGGCCAGCGGTATCCCGCCGACGTTCATGCCGAACAGTCCGGCCAGGATGTTGATGGGCAACGCCAGCACTGTCACCACGGTCAAGACGAAGAGGCTGCGGTTGTTGTCCTCGTTCACGTTGTCGGCGATTTCTTCCTGCAGGAGCTTGATGCGCTCCTGCAGCGCAGCCATGTCACGCAGCACCACCGAGAACTCTTCGGTCGCGCCGCTGAGCTCCTGCGCGTCCGCCCCATCGATCCATGCGGGCGGATTCTGGAGAAGGCGAAAAAGAGCAGCCGGCTCGGGCGCGAGCAAGCGTTGCAGCCGAACCAGCACCCGGCGCAGAACGCCGAGCTGGGCCCGCTTGTGGACCAGACGGCCGGTGAGCAGTTCGTCCTCGATCGCGTCTACGCGCGTCGTCACGCCGCGAACGACCTTGACTAGCACGTCGGCCTGCGCGCGAAGCAGATGTTCGAGCAATTCGGTGCTGGACCGCGGCGCGTCGCCGGCCTTGACGGCCGTTCGCAACGCATCGACCGATCGCAGCGGCTGGGCGCGCGCCGTGACCACCAGTCGTGGGCCCACGCTGATCCAGAGCGTCGAGATGTCCGATGGCTCGAAGCTGAAATCGAAATGCACGTCGTTGATGACCGCGATCAGCGAATCGTCGGCGCGCTCGATGCGGGTCGAATGCAGCCCTTCCTTCAGCGTCTCGAAGAACACATCGGACAGGCCGGCGTGTCTCGCCAGCCAGCGTTCCGACTGCGCATGGCTGAGATTGAAGTGCAGCCACATGTAGGCGCCGTCCGTGCCTGCATCGCCTGCGGCCCGATCCGCAAGCCATCGGGCCGCTTGTGCCGAGCTGACTGCGCAAGCCGGCGTGGTCGCGGCCTGGCCGAACAAGTAGCCGTAGATCAGACCGGCTTCATCGCTGCCGTAGGCGCCGGTCGGCCAATCCTGAAGAAGTGCCAAGGTCGAAGGTCAGAACAGGTGGGTGTGACGGGTGTGACGGGTGTGACGGGTGTGACGGGTGTGGGGCCAGTCATGGTCCTCCTGCGACATGTCAGTCTCGTGACTGAGACCGCAATCGCTCACTTTCTGTCACAGGACCGTCATTCGATGGCCGCAGGATGAGGTTTTCCCTGCCCGAGAGACTGCGAGCCGACCATGACGCTTCCCGACCTGAACGACCACGAAGACCTGATGCAGCGCATCGCGCGCGATCTCGTGGACAGCTACGACGAGGAAATCGAACTCGAACTGGAAGACCGCAGCATTGAGGAGCTCGAAACGGGCCGCATCACCGACAAGGCGGCGCGGCAGGCCTACTTCAAGGAGCTGTTCCGCCTGCAGGGCGAACTCGTGAAGCTGCAGGACTGGGTCCAGCACAGCAAGCAGAAGGTCGTGATCCTGTTCGAAGGCCGCGATGCAGCGGGCAAGGGCGGCGTGATCAAGCGCATCACGCAGCGGCTCAATCCGCGCGTGGCTCGGGTCGCGGCGCTGCCGGCACCCAATGACCGCGAGCGCACCCAGTGGTACTTCCAGCGCTACGTGGCGCATCTACCTGCGGCGGGCGAGATGGTGCTGTTCGACCGCAGTTGGTACAACCGCGCCGGCGTTGAGCGCGTGATGGGCTTCTGCACCGACGATGAGTACGAGGAGTTCTTCCGTACCGTCCCTGACTTCGAGCGGATGCTCGTTCGCTCGGGCATCCAGTTGATCAAGTACTGGTTCTCCATCACGGACGAAGAGCAGCACATGCGCTTTCTCGGCCGCATTCACGATCCGCTCAAGCAGTGGAAGCTGAGCCCGATGGACCTGGAATCGCGCCGCCGCTGGGAGGAATACACCAAGGCCAAGGAAACGATGCTGGAGCGCACGCACATTGCGGAGGCGCCCTGGTGGGTCGTTCAGGCGGTCGACAAGAAGAAGGCGCGCCTGAACTGCATCAGCCACCTGCTGGGCCAGCTGCCCTACCACGATGTCGAGCATGCGCCGGTGACGCTGCCCGCGCGGGTGCGCAACGCGGACTACTTGCGCCATCCCGTGCCGCTTAGCATGTACGTGCCCGAGGTGTACTGACGCGCCGCGGCGGGCGTGTCAAGGGCGTCGTCCGATGGATGGCAGCGCTCGAAGCTGCTACCGTGTTCGACTGCTCCCCGCACATCGATGCCACGCCGCTTACTTTCCCCGCTCACTCGTGCCTACCAGCGCAACCTGAAGGCGCTGACCAAGGCGACGCTCAGCAGCAGCAAGCGCATTGCCAACCAGGTCCAGCGTGCGGCCGTCAAGCAACTCAAGCCGCCTCCGGGGCGCGGTGACTGGCTGCCGGGGGTGGCGATGGGCCCGGCGGGCGCGCGGCGCTATCACCTCTATCGTCCGCCCAGCCTTCCGTTGGGGGAGAAGGTGCCGCTGATGGTCATGCTGCACGGCTGCGGCCAGACGGGGCGCGACTTTGCCATCAGCACGCGCATGAACCAACTGGCCGCCCGCGAGCGCTTCATGGTGCTCTATCCAGAGCAGGACAGGCTTGCGAATCCGCAGGGATGCTGGAACTGGTACGACCGCCGTTCCGGAAAGGCCGACGCTGAGGCCGCGACACTGATGGTGGCCGTGGATCAGGTCCAAATGCTCTACCCCATAGACCGGGAGCGCGTGGCTGTCGCGGGGCTGTCGGCGGGCGCGAGCATGGCCGCGCTGCTCGCGACGCGCTATCCAGCGCGGTTCAAGGCTGTCGCCATGCATTCGGGCGTTGCGCCGGGTGCCGCAAAATCGCCGGCGACCGCACTGGGCGCAATGCGGGGGCAGCACGTGCCGCCGATGCCTGCCACGGCGGTCGGCAAGGCCATGGGCGCCGCGGCTGCATTCACCACATTGCCGGCGCTGCTCGTGCTGCACGGCGATGGCGACAAAGTGGTGTCCGCCAGCAATGCCGTCAGCAGCGCCGCCGTCTGGGCCGTCGCGAACGGAGCCAAGCCCGGCGTGAGCCGCGTGCGGCAGCGCGGCAAGCGCCATGCGATGCGCGTCACCAACTACGTGCGTCGCGGGCGAACTGTCGTCACGCTCTGCGAGATCGCGAGCCTCGGGCATGCATGGAGCGGTGGCGTGTCGAGCATGCTCTTCACCGATCCGGCAGGCCCGGACGCGACCAAGCTGGTCTGGGCCTTCGCCGCCCGCCAGTTTCGGCTGAGCGCTGTTCGGCTGCCGATCTGAACCGGAGGCATCGGATGTCTGCAATTGCCTATGACGCCAGCCGAACGGCCCTTTACGCTCCGGAGCGGCAGGAGACGCTCTTCGAACGCGGCCGCGCATACACGCCGGTGCAGTGGGCGGTCGAAGCCGCGCGACTCACCTACTACCGGGTCGAGCAGGGGCAGTCCGAAGTGCAGCGTCTGACCGACGCGCTGGCGCAAGCTGGCTTTGGTAAGCCGCAGCTCTTTCGCGACGCCGCCACTTACGCATTCGGCGCGCTGCATACCGAGGACGGCAGCGCGCTCGTCGCGTTCCGCGGCACGCAGCCGGACGACATCCGGCATCTCGCGACCAATCTTCAGGCGCAGCAGATCGAGTGGAACGAAAGTGGAGGGCGTGTGCACGCCGGCTTCGCGAAAGCAGCCCGAGGTGTGCTGCCGCAAGTGCTCGATTGGTTGGCGGGCGAGGGCAGTCGGCGCAGCCGCCTTGTCCTGGCCGGACACAGCCTCGGTGCGGCGCTCGCCACATTGAGCGCAACGGTTTTGAAGCCCGAGTTGCTCGTGACGCTCGGCTCCCCCCGCGTCGGCGATGCGGATTTCGTCGGTGCGCTGGCGGACATCGACATCATGCGTCTGGTCGATGGCTGCGACGTCGTCACGCAATTGCCGCCCGCGTTGTCCTTCTATGCGCACGCCGGTGTGGTGACCTACATCACCTGTGTCGACGGCCATTGCGTCGAAGCTCCCTCGCCCACCATGATCGAAGCGGACCGGGCCGAAGGACGCGCACGGTATGCGTCGGACCATGCGTGGAAGTCCGGCTCCGTGTTGTTGCGCGAGTTGGCGGACCACGCACCCATCAACTATGCGCGAGGGTTCTTTTAGCTCGCCCCCAGGTTGGGCTCACTGCGTGTAGCCCGCCCACCCCCTACCGGGGGCGCAGCCAGCGGCCCGGCAAAGCCGGCTCCGCGGCAGCTCGCGTGAAGAGGGGTCTCGCGAAGCTGTGCTCATGCCCGCGAAGCCGGGCCCCACGGTGAACACCGCGGAACTGGCTTTGCCAGGCCGCTGGTGTTGCCCCCGGTAGGGGGTGGGCGGGCTACACGCAGTGAGCCCAACCTGGGGGCGAGCAACATGCCGTACGCCACCCGGCGTATTTCCGCAATGCGGGCCCGTCCGCAGACTCCCTCCATCGTTCACACACCAGGAGAAGGAGTCCACATGCAACGTCGTTTCACCCTCAAGGCGCTCACTGCCGCCGTCGCTCTGGCGAGTTTGTCCGCCGTTCCCGCGTTCGCGCAGGACACCATCAAGGTCGGCGTGCTGCACTCGCTGTCCGGCACGATGGCAATCTCCGAAACCGTGTTGAAAGACACGGTGCTCATGGCCATCGACGACATCAACGCCAAGGGTGGCGTGCTCGGCAAGAAGCTCGAGCCTGTGGTGGTCGATCCGGCTTCCAACTGGCCGCTCTTCGCAGAGAAGACCAAGCAGCTGCTCGGGCAGGACAAGGTCGCCGTGATCTTCGGCTGCTGGACCTCCGTGTCGCGCAAGTCGGTGCTGCCCGTTGTGGAGGAAATGAACGGCCTGCTGTTCTACCCCGTGCAGTACGAAGGTGAAGAGCTCAGCAAGAACGTGTTCTACACGGGTGCCGCGCCAAACCAGCAAGCCATTCCGGCGGTCGACTACCTGATGAGCAAGGAAGGCGGCGGCGCCAAGCGCTGGGTGCTGCTGGGGACCGACTACGTGTATCCGCGCACGACCAACAAGATTCTGCGGGCCTATCTGAAAAGCAAGGGCGTTGCAGACAAGGACATCGACGAGAAGTACACGCCTTTCGGCCATAGCGACTACCAGACCATCGTTGCCGACATCAAGAAGTTCTCGGCAGGCGGCAAGACGGCCGTGGTGTCGACGATCAACGGCGACTCGAACGTGCCCTTCTACAAGGAACTCGGCAACGCGGGCCTGAAAGCCAAGGACGTGCCGGTGGTCGCCTTCTCGGTGGGCGAAGAAGAACTGCGCGGTGTGGATACCAAGCCGTTGGTGGGCAACCTGGCTGCATGGAACTACTTCATGAGCATCAAGAACCCGACCAACACGGCGTTCATCAAGCAGTGGAGCGAGTACGCCAAGGCGCACAACATCCCCGGCCACAAGGACAAGCCACTGACCAATGATCCGATGGAAGCCACGTGGATCGGCATCCACATGTGGAAGCAGGCTGTCGAGAAGGCCAAGAGCACCGACACCGACAAGGTGATCGCAGCGATGGCCGGCCAGACCTTTACCGCTCCGTCCGGCATCGTCTCGCAGATGGACGAGAAGAACCACCACCTGCACAAGAGCGTGTTCATCGGCGAGATCAAGGCCGATGGCCAGTTCAACGTCGTGTGGAAGACACCGGGTCCAGTGAAGGCCAAGCCATGGAGCCCGTACATCGAGGGCAACGACAAGAAGCCTGACTACCCCGCCGGAAAGTCGCTCTAACCCCCAGCCTCGCCCACTTCGTGTGGCTCGGGCACCCCCTTTCAGGGGGCAACACCAGCGGACCGGCGGAGCCGGATCCGCGGTGTTTCTGGAAATGGGAATGCTGTGTGCTCTTTTATTCGCTCTGTTTATTTTTTCTTGGTGGCGGTCCTTCTGAGCGCTGCTTTGCCGGGGTACGCGCTGACTGGTGACGAGGCCAAGGCGATTGCGTCGGGGGATACCGAAGCGCGAATCGCTGCGCTGAATCAAGCGGTCATTGCTGCTGATGAGAAGACTGCGGCGTTCATCCAGGCGATGTCGGATGACGCTGTGAAATTCACTGAGAACCAGGTCTTTGTCGTCAAGGATGACAAAGCCTATGACCCGGTGACCGGGGCGGAAGTGAAGCTGCCGGACGATGCCGAGGATGTGATCAACAACAACCTGATGCGCGGTGCGCTCGATGCGGCGCAAGCGGCGCTCAAGCTCAGCAGCAAGGACGATGCGGCACGGGCCGAGGCTGCGCAGGCACTGTTCAAGGAACCGGACGAGTCTCGTCTTCCGATGGTGGAGAAGGCGCTCGCGGCGGAGACGAAACCGAAGATCAAGGCGCAACTCGAACTGGTGCGTGCCGCGAGCATGTTGAACAGCAGCGACAAAGGCAAGCGCCTGGCTGCGGCAAGGGATCTTGGCGAGAGTCGCAGTCCGGATACCAAGCTATTGCTGAATCAGCGCCTGGCCGACGAGACCGAAGCCGACGTCAAGGCGGCCATCCTGGCTTCGATCCGCAGTATTGACGGCTCGCTCGTCTGGGGTGACCGCATCAATGCGGTCTTCAGCGGGATCAGCTTGGGGTCGGTGCTGTTGCTGGCGGCGCTGGGGCTGGCGATCACCTACGGGTTGATGGGCGTGATCAACATGGCTCATGGCGAGCTGATGATGATCGGAGCCTACGCGACCTATGTGATGCAAGGCATCTTTCAGCGTTATCTGCCTGAGGCGGCATTTGGGTGGTACCTGGTCGCGGCGATTCCTGTGGCCTTCATGGCTTCGGCGTTGGTGGGTGCCGTGCTCGAACGCGGCGTGATCCGCTTCCTTTATGGCCGGCCACTGGAGACGCTGCTCGCCACGTGGGGGATCAGCCTGATGCTGCAGCAACTGGTGCGATCGATCTTCGGTGCGCAGAACGTCGGCGTTGAAAACCCGGCCTGGATGAGCGGCGGCTTCACGATGCTGAGCAACGTCACGCTGCCATGGAATCGCATCTGCATCATCATCTTCGCGGGGCTCGTGCTCTTGGCGATGGGGTGGCTCATTGGTCGTACGAGGCTCGGTCTCTTCGTTCGCGGCGTGACACAGAACCGCCCGATCGCCTCCTGCATGGGCGTGAACACGGCTCGCATCGACACCTACGCGTTTGCACTCGGTTCCGGCATCGCCGGGTTGGCGGGATGCGCGCTCTCGCAGATCGGCAATGTCGGGCCTGACCTCGGGCAGAGCTACATCGTCGATTCGTTCATGGTGGTCGTGATGGGCGGTGTCGGCCAGCTCGCTGGTACGGTGTACGCGGCAATGGGCCTTGGCATCCTCAACAAGTTCATCGAAGGCTGGGCCGGCGCTGTGCTCGCCAAGATTGCGGTGCTGGTCTTCATCATCATCTTCATTCAAAAACGGCCCCAGGGGATTTTCGCCATGAAGGGTCGGAGCGCAGAAGTATGAACACCCCCAGCCTCGCCCACTTCGTGTGGCTCTGCACCCCCTCCAGGGGGCAACACCAGCGGCCCGGCGGAGCCGGTTCCGCGGTGTTCCTGGCTGGGGCGGTCTTTGCGCCTGAATGGTTGTCTCGATGAAATCTGCCGTGATTCCTGTTCTTCCTTCCAAGGGCCCGCTGCTCAGCGGCAAGGGCTGGACTGTCTTCTTTGTCGCGCTGATCGCTGTCTGTGCGCTGGCTCCGGTGCTCAACATCGTTGTGCCCACCGACAGTGCGCTGCACATGAGCGACTACGCCGTGGCGCTGGTCGGGAAGATCATGTGCTACGCGATCTGTGCGCTGGCGATGGACCTTATCTGGGGTTACACCGGCATCCTGTCGCTCGGCCACGGCATGTTCTTCGCGCTGGGAGGCTACATGATGGGCATGTACCTCATGCGGCAGATTGGCCGCGACGGCAACTACAAGAGCGACCTGCCGGACTTCATGGTGTTCCTCGACTGGAAGACGCTGCCCTGGCATTGGACCTTCAGCGGAAGCTTCGTCGCCACGCTGATCATGATCGTCGCGGTGCCCGGCCTGATCGCGTTCGTGTTCGGCTTCTTCGCGTTTCGCTCGCGCATCAAGGGTGTGTATTTCTCGATCATCACGCAGGCGATGACCTTCGCGGCGATGCTGCTCTTCTTTCGCAACGAGACCGGCTTCGGCGGTAACAACGGCTTCACGGACTTCAAGCGCATTCTCGGCATCCCGATGGCGACACAAGAGATGCGCATGACGCTGTTCGCACTGACCGGTCTCACCTTGCTCGGCTTCTTCCTGTTCTCGAAATGGTTGATCGGCAGCAAGTTCGGCCGTGTGCTGCAGGCCATTCGCGATGCGGAGTCGCGCGTGATGTTCTCGGGCTACAACCCGCTTGGCTACAAGCTCACGATCTGGGTGATCTCCGCCATGATGTGTGGCGTTGCAGGCGCGTTGTATGTGCCGCAAGTCGGCATCATCAACCCCGGCGAGATGAGCCCCGCGAATTCGATCGAGATTGCGGTGTGGGCGGCAGTCGGCGGGCGCGCGACGCTGATCGGCCCGATCATCGGCGCATTCATCGTCAATGGTGCGAAGAGTTGGCTCACCGTTGCCTATCCCGAATATTGGCTGTACTTCCTCGGCGCTCTGTTCATTGCCGTCACGCTGTTCTTGCCGAACGGCATCGTCGGCCTGGTGAAGAAGTGGGCCTCGCGGGAAAAGGCGCCGCACGAAGAAGCGGCGCCGAGTGAAGGCCGCCGCGAGGCGCAGCGCGCCCTGGCCGCCGAGCACGGCGTCGAGCCCTCGGCGCTGACACCGCCGCTCGCGGTCGAACCGAAGGGAGCAAGCGCATGACCCCCGATCTCATGGACGCCGGTGCCGAGCGCGTCGCCCGGCACATCGCCTTCGACCACACATTGCAGACCGAGTCGGGCGGACGCTCGGCCGGCTATGGCCGGCACATGACCGCCGGTGAAGTCGACGTCACGCACGGCCGCATTCTTTATCTCGAAGATGTGAGCGTGAGCTTCGACGGATTCAAGGCGATCAACAAGCTGTCGCTGGACATCGCACCGGGTGAGCTGCGCTGCATCATCGGACCGAACGGTGCGGGCAAGACGACGATGATGGACATCATCACTGGCAAGACGCGTCCCGATGAGGGGACGGTCTTCTTTGGCAGCACGATCGACCTGCTTCGGCACAAGGAGGCGGAGATTGCGCAACTCGGCATTGGGCGCAAGTTTCAGAAGCCGACTGTGTTCGAGCATCTGACCGTCTTCGAGAACCTGGAGTTGGCGCTGAAGACTGACAAGGGTGTGAAGGCTTCGATGTTGTTCAGGCTGGATTCGGAGCAGTGCGATCGGCTGGCGGAGGTGCTGCACACGATTCATCTCGATGGGAGTGTGTTGCGGCTGGCGGGAAATCTGAGTCATGGGCAGAAGCAGTGGCTGGAGATTGGGATGCTGCTGATGCAGGATCCGAAGTTGCTGCTTCTCGATGAGCCTGTTGCGGGGATGACGGATGAGGAGACTGCTCGGACTGCGGAGTTGTTTCTTTCGCTGAAGGGGAAGCATTCGCTGATGGTTGTCGAGCATGACATGAGCTTTATTCGGGCTATCTCGGAAATCGTTACTGTTCTTTGTGATGGGGCTGTGTTGGCTCAGGGGACGTTGGATGAGGTTCAGGGGGATGAGCGGGTTATTGAGGTTTATCTTGGGCGGTGATGTGGGTCTTTTGGAGGTTGTTGGCCGGGTTTCGCCCCGGCGGGCGACTTACTTTTCTTTGGTTCGCCAAAGAAAAGTAAGCAAAAGAAAGGCGACCCCACTGTGCGTGTCCCTGCGCTTCGCTTCGGGCAACCTGCGGTGCTCGCTTCAGGCGGGGTCCGCGCGAAACTCGCTGCGCTCAAACACGCGCAGCCCTTGTCCGCCTGAAGCTGCGCTCCTCGGCACGCACAGAGGGGACCCCGACACGAATACCGATACCAATACCAAGGCAGAACGCGCCGTGGCGCGTCCTTCCGGTTTGAATTTGGCTGTTGGTATTCAAAGAGCCGAGCGAAGCGACGGCCCGAGCACTCCCTTCTGTGGGTGCCGAGGAGCGGAGCTTTTCGTGGATCAGGGCCGCGCGTGTTTGAGCGCAGCGAGTTTGCGCGGACCCCACGAAAAGCGAGCACCGCAGGTTGCCCGTAGCGTAGCGAAGGGACGCCCACAGCAGGGTCGCCTTTTCTTTGCTTCCTTTCTTTTGGCGAAGCAAAAGAAAGGAAGTCGCCCGCCGGGGCGAGTCCCGGCCCCCACCCTCAAACCCGCAAACACGGACAACAACAAACCACCCCAATACCAGAGGAGCCCAACGTGCTAACCGTAAAAAACATCCACCAGTACTACGGCGGCTCCCACATCCTCCGAGACGTCACTCTGCAAGCCCACACAGGCAAAGTCACAGTCCTCCTAGGCCGCAACGGCGTAGGCAAGACCACCCTCCTCAAGTCGCTAATGGGCCTGGTCCCCATCAAAAGCGGCACCATCGAATTCAACGGCGCCCCCATCCAAAAAAAGACCCCCTACGAAAGAGCCAGATCAGGCATGGGCTTCGTCCCACAGGGCCGAGAAATCTTCGCCCGCCTCACCGTCGAGGAAAACCTCCGCATGGGCCTCGCCTACAAACCAGGCAGCACGCCCATCGCTCCGGAGCTCTTCGACCTCTTCCCCGTCCTCAAGCAGATGCTCAACCGCCGAGGCGGCGACCTCTCGGGCGGCCAGCAGCAACAACTCGCCATTGCCCGCGCTCTTGCACCGAAGCCCAAGCTCCTCATCCTCGACGAGCCCACTGAGGGCATCCAGCCCAGCATCATCAAGGACATTGGCCGCGTGATCCGCATGCTCGCGGACCGTGGCGACATGGCGATCCTGCTGTGCGAGCAGTACTACGACTTCGCACAAGAACTCGCCGACGATTACCTGGTGATGGAGCGCGGCGAGGTCATTGCCCGCGGCCTGGGCAAGGACATGGAAGCACAAGGCGTGCGCCAGATGGTCGCGATCTGACGCTGACCGCTGATCCTTGTCAACGCACGGGCAGTTCCGCAGTGGCCATCCGCTCGCGCGCCAGCTTCGCAAACGCCTGCAACTCGGCTGCGTTCAGATCCGACACAGCCCACACTTGCATGCCGTCCTGCGTCCACTGCACCAGGTTGTAGCCTCGTCGTGCAAGCATCCGGGGCGGCTTCGCCTTGTCATTCGAGGCAGGCCAGATGAAGAGGTTGACGATGTGCTGGCCTGATCGATAGACCAGCGCAGCGACGGGCCTTCCTTCGATGTAGTCGAGGCGCCCGCCGATCAGCGGCTGGCCCTCGGCGGCGAGATCGACGACCGGCGGCGAGAAGTCGAGCTTGCCGGCAAACCAGGGTTTGACAGTGTGATGGTCCGACGACGCGACGTCGGTGAGATGCGCCGCCATAAGGGAACGCACGTGGCTGTCGGCGACAGCGTCGTCGAGCGACTCCGCAGTGGGCCCGAGCAACAGCGTGAACGCGAGGCCCCAGGCCGTGGCCGCACCGGCGCCGAAAAGCGCAATGGCCTGCAGCCATCGCCATGAACGGGCGGGCGGCTGCCGACGAACCACCGGCTGCACCTCCGAATTGCGCAGTTGCGCGCCGATTCGATCGGCAAGCGCTTGGGGCGGTGCATGCCGGGTGGCTTCGCGCCGGATCAGCAAGCCGAGTTCGTCGTCTTCAGGTGCTTGCATCGCGCTGGGCTCCAGGTTTTGGGGCGGGTGCTTCTTCACGCAGCGCGTCTCGCAGAAGGGCGCGGGCGCGCGAAAGGCGCGACATCACGGTCCCGGCCGGAATCCCGGCGATGCGCGCGATTTCTTCATACGACATCTCTTCCAGTTCGCGAAGCACGATCACCTCCCTGAGCGGCGGCGCGAGCGCCTCGATGGCGGCGTCGACGCGGCGCCCGAGCGCGCGGCGTTCCCATGAGATCGCCGGATCGCCGCCGTCGCGCGGACGCGATCCGATGCCGGCCGCGTCCACGCCGCTGTCACGCACTTCGTCGAATTCGACCTGATCGGCGAGATGACGGTGCTGGCGCATGGCGTCATAGCAGGCGTTGCGCACGATCCCCAAAAGCCACGGCCGCGCGCTTTCGCCGCGCAGGTCGTCATAGAAGCGAAACGCGCGCAAGCAGGCCTCCTGCACCGCGTCCTCGGCTTGCTGGTCGTCGCGCAGCAGCCAGCGGGCCAGGTTGTAGGCGGCGGGCAGGTGCGGCAGGGCCGCGGTCTCGAATCGGCGCGTGCGGTCGTTCAACGAAGTCCTTCCCCTGCATGACGGACGGGGTCGGCGATTTATTCCGGAGACTTTTCAGGGAATAGGCGAGGGCTTCGGGCCGTCATGCGTGATGGCGATTCTGTTCCTTCTCGCCCTACTTAGGAGTCCCTTCATGAAACCATCCTCGATCCTCGTCGCCGCGCTGACGGCACTGTGCGTGGCGGCCTCCGCCACTGCTGCGGGCCCCAAGGCCTATGTCGGCAACTTCAAGGACAACACCGTCAGCGTCATAGACACCGCGGCCGGCCGGGTCGTCGCGACGGTGCCGGTGGCTACCGGACCGGACGGCATCGCCGTCGCGCGGGACGACACGCAGGTGTTTGTCAGCGGCTCGGGCGCCACCAGCCTGAGCGTGATCGACACCGCGAGCGACAAGGTCACAGGCACCGTGGAGGTCGGCAAGGGGCCGCAGGGCGTGGCGCTGACGCCGGACGGGCGCTGGCTGCTGGTCGCAGTCAACGGTGAGGACCGCGTAGCGGTGGTCGACACGAAGACGCACGACGTCGCGGCCACGGTGCCGGTGCCCAAGCCGCACACGATCGCGGTTCGGCCGGACGGACGACAGGCCTATGTCTCTTCGCAGACGCCCGGCAACTTCGCGCTGGTGGTCATCGACCTGCCGTCGCGTGCAGTGACGACCAGCGTGCCTGTCGAAAAGACGCCGCGGGATCTCGAATTCAGCCCTGACGGCAAGGCGCTGTATGTCACGCTGGCGGGCGTGAGCGCGGTGCAGGTGTTCGACCCGGCATCGAACAAGGTGATGGGAGAGATTCCGACCGGCATATCGCCGCACGTGGCGCACCACTTCGCGGACACGCGTTCGGGCGTGGTGGTGGTTCAGGGGCCGGGCGAGCTGATGCTCTTCGACCCGGCCACGCGGACGGCCACCGGCAGCGTCTCGGTAGGCAAGCAGCCGCATTGGGTGGATGTGCTGCCCGACCACGCGAAGGTGATGGTTACCAACGAGGGGTCGAATGACGTGAGCGTGGTCACGCTAGCTGGCGGGCCGGTGGCGACGATTCCGGTCGGTACGGCACCGCGCAAGGTGGCTGTGCAGCACGCGGCTGGCGGCGGCGCAACGGCCAAGGTGTCGATCGACAACTTCGCTTTCGGGCCGCCGCAGTTGGTGGTCGCGGCCGGGCAGCGCGTGACGTGGACAAACCACGACGGCGCGCCGCATGGCATTGCCTTTGGGGACGGCGCACCGGGCACCGATCTGATGCTGCCGGGGCAGGATTTCAGCCGCACCTTCTCGAAGGCGGGCGTCTACGACTACGTCTGCTCCGTGCATCCCTACATGACGGCGCGCGTCACGGTGAACTGAGCCTCGGTCCGCGGCGGGGCGATCGCGCACGCTGGCATCGCGGACGCGCTACGCTCTGGGCTGCTTTCACAGCCCGAGACCCGCCATGTCATTGCGCCCGTCCGTTCGCCCATCGCCACCCGGGAGCGCCGCGTGGATCAATTGACCGCTCTCATGGTCGAGCACGCGGTGGCGGTGGTGTTCATCGCCACTTTCGTCTCGCGGATCGGGCTGCCCTTGCCGGCAGCGCCCTTGCTCGTGGTGGCCGGCGCTCTGGCCGCTGCGGCGCAGCCGCTGGTGGTCGTGGCGCTGGTGGCGGCATCTTGGCTGGGCAACGTGCTGGGCAATGGGGTCTGGTTCTACGCGGGCCGGCTCTACGGTTATCGCTTCATGCGCCTTCTCTGCAAGATCTCGGTCTCGCCCGATTCCTGCGTCCGCAGCAGCGAAACGATGATCGGGCGCTGGGGCGGCCTCTCCCTGGTGGCGGCCAAATTCGTGCCGGGCGTGTCGGTGGTGGCACCGCCGATGGCCGGTGCGCTGGGCATGAGCTCGCTGCGCTTTCTCGCTTTCGAGACCGCCGGGGCGCTGATGTGGACCGCGATTTTCCTGGCGCTCGGCTGGCTGTTCCGCGACCAGATCCAGTCCGTGCTGGACACGCTTTCAGAGGCAGGCGGAGTCGCTGTCGTTGCATTGGTGATTGCGCTGGTCGTGTTCGTGGCGTTTCGCTATTGGCGGCGTCGCGTCATGCTGCGTCTCACGGGGTTGCCGCGGGTGACGGTTGGTGAATTGCTCGGGTTGCTGGAAGGCGAGCCGCCGCCGATCGTGATCGACGTGCGGGGCGAAGGGGGCGTGCAGGTCGACCCGAGGCGCATTCCGGGTGCGCTGCCGATCTCGCTCAAGGAAATCCAGCAGCGGCGAGCCCGACTGCCTTTCGAAGGCGATGACCGCGAGATCATCCTGTATTGCAGTTGCCCCAATGAGATTTCGGCCGCCCTCGGTGCGCAGGCACTGCTGGCGCGAGGGATGAAGCGCGCCCGCCCGCTTGCAGGCGGTCTCGAAGCCTGGGTCGAGGCTGGGCACCCGACCCTGCAATACTGATCAGCGCTCGTCAGTGCCGCTCAGTGCCCCTCGGTGCCGAGTGGCGGCGCAATCTCCTCGAGCGGCTTGCGCTCCGCATCCACCGCCCAGCGCAGCGCCATCAGGCCAGCCACGATCACCAGCACGGCCCCGAATGCGTAGCCCGCGGCGACGGCGCCTCGGCTGCCGGTTTCGATCAGCGCACCGAACAGCACCGGCGCGACGAAGCCGCCCGCGCCGGTGCCCACCGCATAGAAGATCGATATCGCGACCGCGCGCATCTCCAGCGGAAAGACTTCGCTGACCGTGAGATACGCAGAGCTGGCCGCGGCCGACGCCAGGAAGAACACGGCCGACCAGCACAGCGCCTGGCTGCGCGCATCGAGCCAGCCCTGCATGAAAGCCCAGCCCGTGAGCGCCAGCCCCACACCCGAGAGCACATAGGTCAGCGCAATCATCCGGCGACGGCCGACGCGGTCGAAGAGCGGCCCCAGCAGCAACGGCCCCAGCACGTTGCCAAGCGCGAACGGAAAAATATAGAGCCCGACTTTGCCTTCCGCGACCCCATGGAAGCGCGTCAGCACCAGCGCGTAAGTGAAGAAGATGGCGTTGTAGAAGAACGCCTGCGAAATCATCAACGCCATCGCCACCATGCTGCGCTGTGGATATCGACGCAGCAGGACACTCGCCACTTCGCGCCAGCCGGGGCGGGCGCCGTCACCGAGAGCCACATGGCCGGCAGCGGCAGGCAGTGCGCCATGTTGCGCCGCCACTTGCGCTTCGATCTGCTGCACGATGACTTCGGCCTCAGCCGCGCGGCCATGCGTCATCAGCCATCGCGGGCTTTCCGGCACGTCACGCCGCACGAGCAGGATCGCCACCGCCAGCACTGCCCCGAGCGCGAAGCCGGCGCGCCAGCCCAGCACCGGGCCCAGCACGCGCGGATCGAGCAGCCACAGGCTCAGGCCTGCGCCCAGCGCCGCACCGATCCAGAAGCTGCCATTGATCGTCAGATTGACGCGGCCACGCACGCGCGCCGGAATGAGTTCGTCGATCGCGGAGTTGATGGCCGCGTATTCGCCGCCGATCCCCAGCCCCGTCGCGAATCGGCACACGGCGAAGAAGATGAATCCCGGCGAGAAGGCCGTCGCCAGCGTGGCGACCGCGTAGATCACGAGTGTGAGCAGGAAGAGCCGCTTGCGCCCCAGCCGGTCGGCGAGCCTGCCGAACACCAGCGCGCCGATCACCGCGCCGCCGATGTAGAGCGACCCGGAAGCGCCGATCTGTGCTGCGGTGAGTGCCAGCGTGTCGGAGCGCTCCAGCACACTGCCGATGGAGCCGACCAGCGTGACTTCGAGCCCATCGAGCACCCAGGCCACGCCCAGCGCGATGACCACGCGCCAGTGCCAGCGCGACCAGGGCAGGCGGTCGAGGCGGGCCGGGATGTCGCTGCGTGCGGAGTCCATGTCGGCTTCGGTCCGGCCGCGTCCTTCTACATCGCCCAGATGCGCGGCGGCTGGCCGGGCAGCTTCCAGAGTTCGGCGCGCCAGGCCATCCAGATCTTGCGCAGCAGTTGCATCGCGGGTTCGACCACCGGCGCGAGCGCGCGAACGACGATGATTTCCGCATGCGGGCTGGTCGCGCCGGCGCTTTCCTGCAGCGCGTGCCCGTCGATCAGCGATCGTGCGGCGTCCAGCGCAGCCTCGCGCCGCTCGCGGGCAATTGGCGAACCGGCGACGAAGAAGATCGACGCGATGCAGCGATGGCCCGCAAAGCCCACAGGGCTCTGAAGCAGCCGATGGTCGGATGCATCGATGCGTCCGCGTTCGAGCCAGACCCCCGGTGCTTCGATGTGTTGCTGCAGCGTGCCTTGCTCGAAGGGCTTGCCGGCATTGGGCAGTCCGAGCGCGGTGACGTCCCAGCCGATCAGCTCGGCGCCGGGCGCGGCGCGCAGCATCAGGCGGTTTTCTGCACGGCAGCCACTGAAGCAGATCGCTTCGAGCGGCAGCCATTCGAGGCGTGCGCCGGCGTCCAGCGTCAGCTCGGTGCGTTGCAGTGCGAGCTCGCCATCAGAGCGGTAGAAGCGGCTTGCGCCGGGTGTGGTGATCAGGCCATGGCTGCCGGCCGCGGCGCGCACACGGATGTCCAGCGTGTCGCCGCCCACCAGCCCGCCGGGCGGATGGACCAGAACGTTGTGGCAAACGGTGTCGCCCTCCGGATAGAGGCTCTGGAGAATGCGCAGGGGGCCGTCGTGGCTGAATCGCGCAACGCTGCGATGGTTTTCAAGCTGATAGTCGAGTTCGAGACGCGCGTGCCATGGCATGAACGCGAGTGTAGGGGCAGCGTGACGCTACTCGCCTCTGAGAAGGCGGCGAAGCTTGCCGCGAAGCGGGGTCTCTTCCCTGCGCGGGGGAACGCCCAGCTTCTGCGCCATGAACTCGCGCGTGCCGCCATTGCGCAAGTCGACCTCGCGCACGACCTGGCCCGCCTGATAGACGAAGGCCACGTCGGCGAGTTCGAGCACGTCGTCGATGTCGTGGGTGATCATCAGCACCGGAATACCCCACTCGCGGCGCATGACCGCGAGGTCCTGGCGAACACTGCTGCGCAGCATTGGATTGAGCGCGGCGAAGGGCTCGTCCAACAGCAGAACCTGCGGCCGGCACGCCAGTGCGCGAGCCAGCGCCACCCTTTGCTGCTGGCCGCCAGAGAGCGTCCGGGGCCTGCTGTCGGCCATGGCGGACAAGTCGAAGCTTCGCAGCAGGGCTTCGACACGGTCGCTGTCTTCACGCGACATTCTTCGGTGGCGCCAGGAGGTGAGCCCGAATGCGACGTTGTCGCGCACCGAGAGATGCGGAAACAGGGCGTAGTTCTGGAAGAGATAGCCGATGCGGCGTTCGGGCGCCGGGATGTCGATGTGCCGCGTCGAATCGAACAGCGTGCGCCCATCCAGCCGCACATGGCCGCGAGCCGGGTGCAACAGCCCTGCGATCGCCTGAAATGTGAGCGACTTGCCTGCGCCCGAAGGGCCGTAGAGTGCCGCGAAAGGAACATCCGTCGCGAAGCGCGCGGCAAGATCGAAACGCCTGGCGTTGTCCGTGACAGTCAGTTGAAGATCGACATCGATCACGGTTTGCCGAAGCCGTATCGCGCCAGCGTCTGCTGCGCAGGATCTGTCGAAAGGAAGGCGATGAAATCTCGCGCCAGGCTCTTTTCCTTGCTGTCGGCGATGACCGCGACCGGATAAGTCACCGGCGTGTGGCCGGTCGCAGTCAGCACGACCTTGACCTTGTCGCCCATGACTGCTGTATCAGTGCGATAGACGAATCCCGCTTCGGCCTCGCCCCGGCTCACGTAGTCGAGCACCTGGCGCACGCTGTCGGCCTGAACGAACCTGGGTTCCAGCGAGGTCCAGAGATGGGCCGCGTCGAGCACTTCCTTGGTGTAGCGGCCCACGGGCACCGTCGCCGTCTTGCCGATGGCGATTTTCTTGACGGCGGCGCCGCTCAGGTCCTGCAGCGACTTGATGCCCACGCCTTCCTTGGCCGGTTCAATGAGGACCAGACTGTTGCTTGCGAAGTTCTTCCGTGTCGCAGCGTCGATCAGCTTCTGGTCGGCGGCGCGGTTCATGGTTTCCTGATCCGCGCTGGCGAACACATCCACAGGAGCGCCCTGGCTGATTTGCTGCAGCAGCACGCCCGAAGCGGCGAAGTTGAACCGGACCGTCGCGCCCGGCTTGCTGGCCTCGAACTTCGGCCCGAGTTCCTTGAATGCATCCGTCAGGCTTGCGGCTGCCGACACGGTGATCTGCTGGGCGGCAGCGCTCAGGGGGAGGGCCACTGCGAACATGAGCGCGGTGAGGGAAGCGGCGAAACGCGACGTATGCATGGGTGTGACTCTTCGAATTCAGCGGAGGGAGAAGAAGCGGTTCGAAAGAACCAGCACGGTGATCGACAGCAGCGACGTGATGATCACCAGCACCAGCGCGAGATCGTCGTTCCCGGCCTGGGCTGCGTCGTAGATCGCCATTGAAAGGGTCTGCGTCTGCTGCGGGATGGAGCCGGCCACCATCAGCGAAGCGCCGAACTCACCCATGGCTCGCGCAAACGCCAGCAGGGTGCCCGCCAGGATGCCCGGCCAGGCAAGCGGCAGAGTCACGCGCACAAAAACCGAAAGCGGTGACTGCCGCAGGGTGCTGGCGGCGGCTTCCAGCGAGCGATCGACGCCATTGAACGCCGCACTCGCGGACTTGAGCACCAGCGGCAACGCCACGACGGCCGAGGCTACGACGGCTCCGTGCCAGCTGAAGATGATGGTGTAGTCGAAGTGCTCGCGAAGCCAACTGCCGAGCGGACTGCGCCGCCCTGCGGCGACAAGGATGCCGTAGCCGATCACGGTCGGCGGCAGCACGAGCGGCAGCATGAACAGCGCTTCGAGCAGCGTGGAGCCCGGGAACTGCTTGCGCGCAAAGACCCATCCGAGCGCCACGCCGGCCAGCAGGGCCAGCAATGTCGCGAATGCAGCGACCTTCACCGACAGCACCAGCGGTGACCAGTCCATCGAGGCAAGCAGCGAGGGCGTCGTGTTCATATGGGAATGACGGCATTGTTGCACGGGGGTTCAGCAAGCGTCAAAGAACGATAGCCGGACGTCAATTCTCGGCCACCTCCATATCCTGAGCGATACAGCGAAACGATCATTCGATCGCTCCCGATCGTGCAACTCATTGCGCCAGCAGGCGCGTCAATGCGGTGATGTCCGGCGCGGCCGCGACGCGCGCCGTGCTCTCGATCGCGCGGTAGTGCCGCACGAGCTGTTCGCCGACAGGAGTGAGCGCCGTTCCGCCGCCATGCGTGCCGCCAGCGGCTGTGCTGACCGCGGGCGAACTGAGCGCGCGGTTCATCTCGTCGATGAGCATCCAGGCGCGTCGGTACGACATGCCGAGCTGGCGTCCGGCAGCCGAGATTGAACCGGTCTCCGCGATGGCTTCGAGGAGGGCGATTTTTCCGGGGCCTATGGCGATGCTGTCGTCCCTGTAGATGCGCAGGCGGAACTGCACTTTGGATTTCATGCTGGGGAGGTTAATCGATCACGCGTTCAGGTCTTCCACGCCCCGACGTGCGCCGCGCTCGCCTCGTCGATCAGCGCCGGGCCGATACATTCGATCGGATGCGGTGACGAGCGAAACACATCCCGGCACGACAGTTCGGCGTCCCGCTGGTCGCCGTGCTCCCCGCGGAACACGCGCAGTCGCTCGGCGTCGATGCCGAACACCACGCGGCCGATGTTCGACCAGAAGATAGCGCCCGCGCACATCACGCAGGGCTCGCCGGACGAGTAGAGGGTTGCGCTGGCCAGTTCGTCGCGCGACAGCTTGCGTTCGCCCAGCATGCGCACCGCATTGGTTTCGGCGTGACCTGTCACGTCGCCGGTTTCGGCCGTGTTGCAGAAGGCTTCAGCCAACACCTCGCCGGCGGCGGAAACCACCACGGCGCCGAACGGCCGGTTGCCCCGCCGCCGCGCCGCATGCGACCAGACGATGGCTTTGCGGAGATACCGCCCGTCGCGTTCGTCGAGCGGGGTTTCAGGAGGAAAGATGTCTTTGTTGGGTGCGCTCATGTGCGAATGCTACGTTCAGTGCGCGCAGGCAGCATCGAGCTGTTGAAAATGGCATCTGCCGAGGGTTTGCTTTTCAGGCCGAACACGTCGGCCACTTCGTCGACTTGCTGTTCGAGCGTGAGCTTGCGAATGGCGCCGAGCCCGTCGGCCCGCGCGTCCGCCGCGCCCACGTACTGAGCGGTGATGCCCCAGCGGTCGAGTTCAACCTTCGCATCGAGGATGGGCTCGCGCTGCCGCATCGCAGCAATGCTCGGCGCCGGGTTCGCGAAGGTCTCGACGATTGCGCGGTTGGTCGCGCGCAGAAAAGCGGCCACCGCCTTGGGGTTCTGCGCAATCAGATTGCTGCTGGCGAGGATGGCGTTTCCGTACAAATCGACGCCCGCATCCGAATACTTCAGCACCGAGAGTTCGTCCATCTTCATGCGCGCGAAAAGCGACACGGCCGAGTCATGGAAGTACGTGGCCGCATCGACGTCGCCGCGCACCATCACGTTGTCGCGCGCGCTGAAGTCGGTGGTCTGCCAGAGCAATGCGTCGCTCCTCATGCCTTGCTTGCGCGCGACCAGGGGCCACGCGCGGCGCGTCGACTCCACCGCTGCGGCGGCAACTTTCTTGCCTTGAAGGCTCTTGAAGTTGTCGCCGACGCCGTGGTCCTTGCGGCCGATGATCACGAACGGTGCGCGGTTGTAGTACTGATAGACCGCCTGCACCATGGGTGTGCCGGGGTTCTGCGCATTGAACTCGATCAGCGAGCTGATGTCGCCAAGGCCCAGTTGGTAAACGCCGCTTGCGATGCGCGTGATCGAGGCGACCGAGCCCGCACCCGTGTCGATCGTCACGTCCAAGCCTTCGTCCTTGTAGTAGCCCTTGGTCTCGGCGAGGAAGAAGGGCGACGTCTGGCCATTGATGCGGAAGTCGAGCGTGAACTTCAGCGGGGTGAGCTTCGAACCCTGCGCGAACACAGAGGGAGCGGCGAGGGCGGCGGCCCCGGCTGCGCAGGAAGTGAAGAAGGTACGGCGTTGCATGACGGGAGATCTCCGGAAAGTCGTGGGTCTTGATCGCCCGCCTCGCGGCGGGTCGCTTCAAGAGCAATTTCCGGGCGGCGCATGCGTGAGATGCGTGCGCAGCTGAACGCTTCTACTCTTGAACCGTCATTGCATGACGCGTGCCAGCCGAACACGGCGAAATGCAGGCCTGCAACTTGCGTGAGTAGCCGCGCAGAGTAGAAGCGTTCAGCCCGGCGTGCCTGGAATCACAGGCGGCTTGCGGTGGGAAATTGCTCTTTCATGGTCGTCCGTGCGCACACCCGAAGGAGTCTTTTCATGCTCGTCACGCAACAACCCGTCTTCCGCAAGTTCTGGCATGCCGTCATGCCACTGGCAGACCTGCAGCAGGGGCCGAAGCCCTTCACGCTGCTGGGCGAAAACATCGTGCTCTTCCTCGACGCCAAAGGCGAACCTGCCGCATTGCGCGATCGCTGCTGCCATCGCACCGCAAAGCTTTCGAAGGGCTGGTGCGTCGACGGCGAGGGCAAGTCTTGCGGGCAGGGGGCGCTCCAGTGCGGCTATCACGGATGGACGTACGACCGGAGCGGACAGGTGATCCGCATCCCGCAGTACGAGCCCGATCGGAAGATCTCGCCCGACTACAGGACCACCGCCTACCACTGCACGGCGCGCTACGGCTACGCGTGGGTGGCGCTCGAAGCGCCGATCGCGCCGATTCCGGACATCCCCGAGTTTGATGATCCAGCCTTTCGCACGATCTTCCAGTTCCATGAAGAGTGGAAGACCAGCCCCATGCGCGCGCTGGAGAACTCCTTCGACAACTCGCATTTCAGCTTCGTGCACCGTGCGACTTTCGGCGTGGCGGCCAGCCCGCAACCGAGCAAGTACGAGCTGATCGAGAACGACAACGGCTTTTATGCGGAGACCGTCATCCAGGCGGCGAACCCGGCGAAGTTCCATGCGATCAGCGGCGTCACGGATCCGATCACCACGCGGCACATGCGCAACGCCTACTTCCTGCCGTTCTCACGCCGGCTCGACATCGAATATCCCTCGGGCATTCGCCACATCATCATCAACTGCTTCACGCCCATCGACGATGGCCGCATGCAGCTGTGCCAATGGCTGTTTCGCAACGACACGGAAGCCGATTGCCCTGCTCGGATGCTCATCGACTTCGACGAGGAGATCACGCGCGAGGACAAGGACATTCTTGAATCCACCGATCCTGATGCGCTGGTCGACACGCGGCGCCGCGGTGTCGAATATTCAATGGAATCGGACCGGCCCGGGATGCTGATTCGCAAACACCTGATGCAGTTGCTCGCCAGGCACGGCGAGGCCGAAGTGCATGGCTGAAGTCCGCCGGGTCGCTACCATGCTGGCTGCACCATCAGGAGACCTCCATGAGCATCACTGTACGCCGCGACGGCATTACCGGCACCCGGCACATCGTCAAGATCCGTGCGCACGAGATTCCGATCGATGCCGCGCCATCGGCAGGCGGGCACGATGCGGGGCCTTCGCCGCATGACCTCTATGACGCATCGCTGGGGGCCTGCAAGGCGCTGACGGTGCTCGTCTACGCGCAGCGCAAGGGCATCCCGGTAGAGGACATCGAGGTGATCGTCGACCGCGACGACACCCAGGAGCGCCAAGGCACTTACCGGCTCGACACATCGTTGCGAGTGACGGGCAATCTCAGTGAAGAGCAGCGCGCCGAGTTGCTGCGCGTGGCGGCCAAGTGCCCGTTGCACCGGCTGATGACCGAAGTCAAGACCGAGATCGAGACGCGGCTCGTCTGACGGAACCGGGCACTCCGGATCCGGAAGTTCAGCCGACGACCACTTCGCTGATCTGCATCACCGGCTTCAGGTCGGTGTAGTGCGCGACGTCGGCCAGGATCTCCTTCGCGTGCGGGCCGAAGGCCGCCTGGAAAGCTTCGACCGAGTCGCAGAAGAGATGGCACATGCCCACATACACGGGTGGCGCGCCGGGTGCGCCGCCGGCGATGCCCTTGTCGATCGTGTAGGACTTGCAGGCATCGCCCATCAACCGCTTGAGCATCGGCATGTGCGAGTCACGGTAGTAGTCGTGGTCGAACCGGGCGCCGGGGGAATGCGGGTACATGACGCTGACTTTGATCATGAGGGTCTCCTGTGTGCAAGCAGGCAAGCATAGGAGATGCCGCTCACGGCGTCGAGTGTCATTCAGATTCAGTCACTCGCTCACTCATTCTGCGAACCGCGATGCGCCCACGCCGTGGTGTGCTTTTCAAGCGCGCTGAAGACCTCGTACATCCCCATCGCCATCGCACCCACCACCATCAGCCCCGCAAAGGCCAGTCCCATCTGCATCGATGATCCGGCGGAAATCAGCAGGTAGCCGATGCCTTCGTTCGCGGCCGTCATCTCCGAGACGGTGGTGCCGACGAAGGCCAGCGTGATCGCGACCTTGAGCGAACCGTAGAAATACGGCAGCGATCGCGGCAGGCCGATTTTCACCAGCACGTCCCAGCGCTTGGCGCCGAGCACGCGCAGCACGTCTTCAAGCTCGGGTTCAAGCGTCGCGAGGCCCGTCGCGATGTTGACCATGATCGGGAAGAAGCTGATGAGAAACGCCGTGAGGATCGCCGGCCCGATGCCGATGCCGAACCACACGACGAGGATCGGCACGAATGCCGCCTTGGGCAGTGCGTTGAAGGCCGTCATCAGCGGATAAACCGCCGCATACGCAATGCGCGAACTGCCGATCACGAAGCCCATCAACACGCCAACCGCGATGGCGATGCCGAAGCCCGCCATCGTGACCCAGAAGGTGCGCCACGCATGGGCCGCGATGATTTCCTTGAATTCCCAGAACTGCGTCCAGATGCGCCAGGGGCTCGGAAAGATGAATTCCGACACGCCAAAGCCTGAGCAGATGACCTGCCACAGCACGATGACGGCGACCAGCAGCAGCCAGGGCGACCAGCGTTCGATTTGCTTGTTGTTTTTCATGCTGTCTTGCCGGCTTTCACTGCGGGGCTGTGGCGGGCGCTTGAGCCGTCGCCGGGGTGGTGCTTCGGATCGCGCCGATGTGGCTGCGCAGTTCAAGCACGATGTCGGTGAACTCCTTGGTGTAGGTCAGTTCGAGTTCGCGCGGGCGGGGCAGGTCGATGTGGCGCTTCACGACGAATCTGCCGGGGCTCTTGCTCATCACGTACACGGTGTCGGCCAGAAACACCGATTCGCGCAGATCGTGCGTGACCAGAATCACGTTGAACTGCTGCTCCGTCCAGAGGTCGCGCAGGATGCACCAGAGCTCCTCCCGCGTGAAGGCGTCCAGCGCGCCGAAGGGCTCGTCAAGCAGCAGCATCTTGGGTTCGTGGATCAGCGCACGGCAGATGCTCGCGCGCTGCTGCATGCCGCCGGAGAGCTGCCACGGGAACTTGTCCTCATAGCCGCCAAGCCCGACCTTCTGAAGCAGCCGCCTTGCGCGCTCCGCGTATTCCTTGCGCCTGGCCTTGAAAGTCGAGCGGTAGGGTTCGACGATCTCGAGCGGCAGCAGCACGTTGTCCACGGTGGTCCGCCACGGCAGCAGCGATGGCGCCTGGAAGGCCATCCCCGAAATCTTGAGCGGGCCCGTGACAGGCGCGCCGTCGATGCGGATCTTGCCCATCGAGGGCATCTTGAGACCCGTCGTCAGCTTCATGAAGGTCGACTTGCCGCAGCCCGAGGGTCCGACGATGGCGATGAATTCACCGCGGTTGACCTTCAGGTCGATCGCCTCGACTGCGAAGTGATTGGCGCGCAGCAGCTCTTCGTTGTAGGCGAGCCAGACGTCCTGGAAATCGACGAAGGGCGTGACCAGGGGTGTGGTGTCCGCCCCCTTCATTGGCCCCTTCATTACTTGCGAAGAATGTTGAGATCGGTGGACGTGGGCAGCATCGAACCGTTCCACACCGCGTCGGGGTTCACGCGAGTCTTCGTGCCGAAAGCATCCGACACCTGCGAGGCCATCAACGCGAGACGGCCGGTATTGATTTGGCCAAAGCCCTCCGCACGTGCGTCCGGCGTGTTGACCACGGTGTCGATCGCGAGCTTGAGGCGGCGCGTTTCGAGTTCGCTGTTGACGATGCCGTCGCGGGCCTTGATGGATTCGATGGCCACGGCAGGATTGGCGATCACTTCCTTCGCGCCCTTCGTGAAGGCCACGAGGAAGGCTTTCACCGCGGCGGGGTTTTCCTTGATGAGCTTGGGCGACGCGATGATGGCGTTGCCGTAGAGCTTCACGCCGAAGTCGGGATAGGGGAGGATCACCACGTCCGCCGTCTTGGCGCCACGCGCTTCGAGGTTGAGCAGCGAGGTGAAGGTGAAGCCGGTGATGGCATCGATGTCGCCGCGCATCAACATGGTTTCGCGCAGCGTCGGGTCCATGGCGGTCCAGTTCACCGCGCCGATGTTGTTGGCCTTGGCGAAGATCGGGAAAGAGCGGCGGCCGGCATCGAACACCGGTGCGCCGAGCTTCTTGCCGGTGAGGTCGGCGGGCTTTGTGATGCCGCTCTTCTTGAGCGCCATGACCGAAGCCGGCGTGTTGTTGTAGACCATCATCACCGCGACGGGCTTGTTCGGGCTGTCAGGGTTGTTGGCATGAAACTCCATCAGCGCCGCCAAGTCGGCAAAGCCCATGTCATAGGCGCCCGAAGCCACGCGCGTGACCGCGCCGCCCGAGCCATTGCCGGCGTCGACAGTGACGTCGAGCCCGTTCGCCTTGAAGTAGCCCTTGGCCGCCGGATGCGTGAAGAAAGCGCCGGGTCCCTCGAAGCGCCAGTCGAGCTGGAACTTGATCGGTGTCGTCTCGGCATGGGCGACGCCCAGGCCGAAGCTGAGTGCCGAGGCGGCGAGGAAGGACTGAAGCAGTTGGCGCTTGTTCATGCAGAGATTCCGTGTTTTGGTGAATGCACGGAATTGAAGCAAAAACGATGCCTGCACGCACTTGGTGCGAACCCTTTCAGTGAGCCACGGCCAGCCAGACCGGTGGTTCCCTACGCTCCCGCCCGCCGGATAGCAGGCAGTACCAGTGCCTACCTGGACGAGTTCGCGTTCGCGACCGCGAGCGCCGTCATGTTGACCACGCGCCGCACGGTGGCCGAAGGTGTCAGGATGTGCGCCTGACCTTCGGCACCCATGAGGATCGGGCCGACCGTGACGCCGTTTCCGCCAGTCATCTTCAGGACGTTGAAGAGGATGTTGGCGGCGTCCAGGTTCGGGCAGATCAGCAGGTTGGCTTCGCCCGTCAGCGGGCTTTCGGGCAGGGCTTTGCGACGTACCTCTTCGGACAACGCGGCATCGCCGTGCATTTCGCCGTCGCATTCGATGTCGGGCGCCATCTTCGCGAACAGGTCGCGTGCCTGTCGCATCTTGCGGGCCGATCCGCGCTCGGAAGAGCCGAAGTTCGAGTGCGACAGGAATGCCACCTTGGGCGGCAGCCCGAAGCGGCGCACTTCCTCCGCGGCCATCAAGGCGATGTTTGCGAGCGTTTCGGCGCTTGGATCCTCATGCACGTTGGTGTCGGCGATGAACAGCGTGTACTTCTGCAGCGTGAGCGCATTCAGCGTCGCGAAGCCCGGTGCACCGCGCTTCAGACCGAGCACGTTGTGCAGGATTCGCAGGTGGCTGTCGAAGCGGCCGACGAGCCCGCACAGCATGGCGTCCGCATCGCCGAGGTGGACCATCAGCGATGCGATGGTCGTATTGGAGCGGCGCACCATGGCTTTCGATGCCTCCGGCGTGATGCCGCGGCGGCCCATGATCTTGTGATAAGCCTCCCAGTAGGTCCTGAAGCGCGGATCGTCTTCAGGATCCACGCAGTCGACGTCCGTACCCAGCTTGATGTGCAGGCCGGCCTTCTGGATGCGTGATTCGATGACCGCCGGGCGGCCCACGAGGATGGGCTTGGCAAGACCTTCGTCGACAGCCAACTGAGCGGCGCGCAGCACGCGGTCATCCTCACCTTCAGCAAAGGCGACGCGCTTGGCAACCGCGCACTTGGCCGCGGTGAACACGGGGCGCATGAACATGCCGGTCTGGTAGACGAAGCGTGTCAGGTGCTGGCGGTAGGTTTCCAGGTCTTCGATGGGGCGGGTAGCCACGCCGGAGGCTTGCGCGGCCTTGGCAACCGCCGGCGCAATGCGCAAAATCAGGCGCGAGTCGAAGGGCTTGGGGATGATGTAGTCGGCGCCGAAAGCGAGTTCTTGGCCGGCATAAGCCGTGGCGACTTCTTCGCTGATGTCCGCCTTGGTGAGTTCGGCAATCTCGCGCACGCAAGCCAGCTTCATTTCTTCCGTGATCTTGGTGGCGCCGCAGTCGAGTGCGCCACGGAAAATGTACGGAAAGCACAGCACGTTGTTGACCTGATTCGGATAGTCCGAGCGGCCGGTGGCGATGATGCAATCCGGCCGCACTTCCTTGGCAAGTTCGGGCCTGATTTCGGGCTCCGGATTGGCCAGCGCGAGGATGATCGGCTGGCTGCCCATGCTCTTGACCATGTCTTGCGAGACCACGCCGGGTGCCGAGCAGCCGAGGAACACGTCCGCACCCTTCATGACGTCCGCCAGCGTGCGGGCGCCGGTGTCTTTCTGCGCATAGCGCGTCTTCGAATCATCGAAGCCACCGGGCCGGCCGACGTAGATCAGGCCCTTGGAGTCGACAGCGTAGATGTTCTCGCGCTTGGCGCCGAGTCCCACCATGACGTCGAGGCACGCGATGGCGGCCGCGCCGGCGCCGGACACTGCAATCTTGACGTTCTCGATCTTCTTGCCGACAAGCTCGAGACCATTGATCAGCGCTGCGGCGGAGATGATGGCCGTGCCGTGCTGGTCGTCATGAAACACGGGGATGTTCATGCGCTCGCGCAGCTTTTTCTCGATGTAGAAGCACTCGGGCGCCTTGATGTCTTCAAGGTTGATGCCGCCCAGAGTGGGCTCGAGCGCGGCAATGATTTCGACGAGCTTGTCGGGGTCGTTTTCAGCAAGCTCGATGTCGAAGACGTCGATGCCGGCAAACTTCTTGAAGAGGCAGCCTTTGCCTTCCATGACGGGCTTGCTGGCGAGCGGGCCGATGTTGCCGAGTCCGAGCACGGCAGTGCCATTGGTGACGACGCCGACGAGATTGCCGCGAGAGGTGTATTCGGCCGCAAGCGACGGGTCGGCCTCGATGTCCAGACAGGGATAGGCGACACCAGGGGAGTAGGCCAGGGACAGGTCGCGTTGGTTCAGGAGAGGCTTGGTGGGCGATATCGAGATCTTGCCTCTGACGGGCGAGCGGTGATATTCGCGTGCTGCATCGCGCAGGGCCTCTTCGGCGGGGGAAAGTGCGTTGGCCATCGGGTGTCTCCTTGCTTCTTGGCTAAGAGAGAGGCTAACCCAAACTTTGGCTCGTGAGGGGGGAATGGGGGTGGTAGTTGCTCTGCTTTTTTTCTGGATTATTCATCTGTGGAACGAGGGGTGAGTTGGGGGGTGAGTGGGTTGTTGGTGAAGCGGGGTGGGCCTTTTTGGGGGGCGCCCGGTATGCGGTGTGAGCTGTGGCGACCCCGCTGTGCCGGTCCTTCGGACTTCCCTGCAGTGCTCGACTCAGGCGGGGTCCGCGTGAAACTCGCCTACGGCTCAAACACACGCGGCCCTGATCCGCCTGAGTCTGCGCGCTTCGGCGGCACAGAAGGGTCGCCACAGCCCACACCGCATACCGGGCTCAGTGGTTGTGCGGCTGATGCGCGCGTCTCGAACGTCCATGGCCTGCGCGCTGGTGACGGCGATGGCGGCGGACAAACTACCCCCAACCTACCAGCGGAGGCGGGTGGTGTGCCCTGGGCCGGCCGTTGAGGCACCGCCGAGCAGCGCAGCGGTACGCGGATCAGGGCTGCGCGTGTTTGAGCCGTAGGCGAGTTTCGCGCGGACCCCGCGTACCGTGAGCAGCGCAGGGAAGCCGCGCAGCGGCCGGTGACGTCGGCCGGCCCAGGGCACACCGCCCGCCTCCGCCACCCCCATCAAACTCTTCGAAGAGCCTCAAGAAGCCACGGCATGCTGCGCCATGGCCTCAAGCGCCCGCACCAGCGCTGAATGGTCTTCCTGCCCATGGCCGAGCGCCACACAAGCATTCATGAGCTGTGCCGCGCTGGCGGTCTGCGGAAGTGCCACGCCGATCGATCGCGCGCCTTGCAGGGCCAGGTTCAAGTCCTTCTGGTGCAGAGCGATCCGGAAACCAGGTGCGAAGGTTCGCTTGATCATTCGTTCGCCATGCACCTCCAGGATGCGTGAAGACGCGAAGCCGCCCATCAGCGCCTGCCGAACCTTGGCAGGATCGGCGCCGGCCTTCGACGCGAACACCAGTGCTTCGCCGACTGCCGCGATGTTGAGCGCCACGATGATTTGGTTGGCGACCTTGCACACCTGGCCATCGCCCACGCCGCCGACCAGCGTGATGTTCTTGCCCATCTTTTCGAGGAGGGGGCGGATGCGGCCAAAGCTTGCTTCGTCGCCGCCGCACATGATCGTGAGGCTCGCTGCCTTTGCGCCCACTTCGCCGCCGGAGACCGGTGCGTCGACATAGCCGCATCCAAGGTCGATGATCCGCCGGGCGAATCCCTTGGTTGCGATCGGATCGATGGAACTGCAATCGACCACGATCTTGCCTTTGGACAGGCCCGCCGCCACGCCGCCTTCGCCGAACAGCACCTTCTCCACGTCGGGAGTGTCCGGCACCATGATGAAGACGATATCGGCTTGCCGCGCGACTTCGGTCGCCGATGCGCAAACCATCGATCGCGAGGCGAAGGGCTCTGGCGTGGTGCCGCGCGTGTTCACATAAAGCTGATGACCCGCATCGAGCAGGTGAGCCGCCATGGGGGCTCCCATGATGCCGAGACCGATGAAGCCGATTTTCTGTGCGTTGCTGTTGGACATGTCTTGAAGATTCCTTGTGGCCTCATGGCCGTATTGCCTTGTGGGTCAGTGAGCGAGCGCCGAGCGCCATCCGAGGCCTTCGACGGTCGTGCCGCGCGGCTTGTATTCGCAACCGATCCAGCCGGAGTAGCCGAGCGAATCGATGTGATTGAAGAGCCACGGGTAGTTGATCTCGCCCGTTCCCGGCTCGCCTCGGCCGGGGTTGTCGGCCAGCTGGATGTGGCCGATGCGCGTGATGTTCTTGGTCAATGTGTTGCCGAGTTCGCCTTCCATCCGCTGCGCGTGATAGATGTCGTACTGCAGCAGCAGGTTGGGCGAGCCGACCTCTTCGATCAACGACAGGGCCTGGTCGGTTCGGGTCAGATAGAAGCCGGGAATGTCGAAGCTGTTGACGGGTTCGATCAGCAGCCGGATGCCCGCGCTCTGCAGTTCGTTCGCCGCGAAATCCAGGTTATCGACCACTATCTTGCGTGCGTCGGCGGACGTCAGGCCATCGGGCAACTTGCCGAGCAAGCAGTTGACCTGCGGGCATCCAAGCGCTGTCGCATAGTCGATGGCGCGTGCCACGCCTTCGCGAAACTCTCCGGTGCGATCGGGGTGGCAGCCGATGCCGCGTTCGCCGCCTTCCCAGTTGCCTGCTGGCAGGTTGTGCAACACCTGTTCGAGGCCGTTGGTGCGCAGTGCAGCGGCCAGTTCCTTTTTGTCGTAGGCGTATGGGAACAGGTATTCGACCGCCTTGAATCCCGCCTTGGCAGCGGCTTCGAAGCGCTGCATGAAAGGCAGCTCGTTGAACAGCATCGTCAGATTGGCTGCGAATTTGGGCATTGTCTTGTCTCCTCGGGAATCGGAAATGACCAGTCAGTCGAGCATCGAAGCGGCAATTGCCGTCGGTGCGTCTTCGCGGCTTTCGGCAAGTGCCTCGAACTCGTTGATGGCGTCGATCTCGGTGCCCATCGCGATGTTGGTCACCCGCTCGAGCATCACCTCGATCACCACCGGCACGCTGAACTCGGCCATCAGCTTCTCGGCTTGCTTGATTGCCGGCGTCATCTCTTCCTGCTTGTAGACGCGGATCGCCTTGCAGCCGAGGCCTTCGACCACCTTGAGATGGTCGACGCCGTAGCTGCGCTCGACGCCGCTGTCTTCTCCGGCATTGATGTTGTCGAAGCCCAGTTGCACGCAATAGTCCATCTCGAAGCCGCGCTGTGCCTGGCGGATCAATCCGAGGTAGGAGTTGTTGACCACGATGTGGATGTAAGGCAGCTTGAACTGCGCACCCACGGCGAGTTCTTCGATCATGAACTGGAAGTCGTAGTCGCCCGAGAGCGCAACGATCTTGCGGGCGGGGTCTGCCGCACGCACGCCCAGGGCGGCCGGAATGGTCCAGCCCAAGGGGCCGGCCTGGCCGCAGTTGATCCAGTGGCGCGGGTTGTAGACGTGCAGGAACTGCGCCGCCGCGATCTGCGAAAGGCCGATCGTGCTGACATAGCAGGTGTCGTGGCTGAAGTTGTTGTTCATGCACTGGTACACGCGCTGCGGCTTCATCGGCACATCCGCGAAGTTGGTCTTGCGCAGCATGGTCTTCTTGCGATCACGGCAGTCGCTGGCCCATTCGCCGCGGTCGGGCAGGCGGTCCTTGGCTTTCAATTCCTCGGCGACCTGCACGAAGAGTTCGAGCGCCGCCTTCGCGTCCGACACGATGCCGAAGTCGGGCGTGAACACGCGGCCGATCTGCGTGGGCTCGATGTCGACGTGAACGAAGGTGCGGCCCTTGGTGTAGACCTCGACCGAGCCCGTGTGACGATTGGCCCAGCGGTTGCCGATGCCGAGCACGAAATCGCTGGCGAGCATCGTCGCGTTGCCATAGCGGTGGCTCGTCTGAAGGCCGCACATGCCCGCCATGAGCGGATGGTCGTCCGGGAGCACGCCCCAGCCCATGAGCGTGGGGATCACCGGAACGCCGGTGGCTTCGGCGAAACGTACCAGCAGCTCGCTCGCATCGGCATTGATGATGCCGCCGCCCGCGACGATCAGCGGACGCTCTGCCGCATTCAGCATCCCGATCGCCTTCTCGATCTGGGCGCGCGTGGCAGCCGGCTTGTAAGGCTGCAATGGCGTGTAGGCTTCGATGTCGAATTCGATCTGCGCCATCTGCACGTCGAAAGGCAGATCGATGAGCACCGGGCCGGGTCGGCCCGAGCGCATCAGGTGAAAGGCCTGCTGGAAGACCTGCGGCACCTGGCCGGGCTCGCGCACCGTGACCGACCACTTGGTCACCGGCTTGGAGATCGATTCGATGTCCACCGCCTGGAAGTCTTCCTTGTAGAGCCTTGCGCGTGGCGCCTGCCCGGTGATGCAGAGGATCGGGATCGAATCCGCCCACGCGGAGTAGAGGCCGGTGATCATGTCCGTGCCCGCCGGGCCGGAGGTTCCGATGCATACGCCGATGTTGCCGGCCACGGCGCGCGTGTAGCCCTCCGCCATGTGCGAGGCACCCTCGACGTGGCGCGCCAGGATGTGCGCGATGCTGCCTTGCCTGCGCAGGGCCGAATACAGCGGGTTGATGGCGGCGCCGGGCACGCCGAAGGCTTGCGTCACGCCTTCTTTTTCCATCACGAGCACGGCGGCTTGGGCCGCGGTCATCTTTGTCATGTCTGTTCTCCTTGGGTGCTTGCACTTTAGGAATTCGAGGCATCCGGCAGAAGACGGCAGGGGGCCATAAAACCTATTCCAAGGCGGAATAACTGGCTACGATCCGCGAATGGACAGACTGCTTGCAATGGAGATGTTCGTGCGCGTGGTGGAGACCGGAAGCTTCTCCAAGGCGGCGCGCGAGTTCAATACGACCCAGCCGACCGTGACAAAGCAGATCGCGGCGACCGAGACCCGGCTGAAGGCGCGCTTGCTCAACCGCAATACGCGCGGCGTGAGCCTCACCGAGACCGGCGCGCTGTACTACGAGAAGTGCAAGGCGATCGTGCGCGACGCCGAGGAAGCGGAAAGCGTCGTCAAGTTGCGGCAGTCGCAGGCGCAAGGATTGCTGCGGATCGGCACTTCGACGGCCTTTGGTCGCCGCGTGATGGTGCCGCTTGCGCTCGAATTCATGGCGCGCCATCCGCAGGTGCAAGTCGATCTGAGCTTCGAGGACCGCTACGTCGACCTGGTTGCGCAGGGCATCGATGTGGCGATCCGCATGGGCAAGCTCGCCGATTCGTCCCTGGGTGCGCGGTTCCTCGGCATGAATCCATGGGTGATGGTCGCGGCGCCGGACTATCTGAAGGAGCACGGAATGCCGAAGAAGGCGCAGGACCTGAGCGCCCACGTGGCGTTGATCTACAGCAGTGTGGTGGGCGACGATGTCTGGCACCTGCACACGCCGAGGGGCGAGCCGGTCACGGTGCCAGTGTCAGGCCGGTTGCGCTCGAACAATGTGTCGGCAGTGCTGGCCGCCGCGCGTGCGGGGCTGGGCATCGCGCTGATGCCGCGTTATGTGGCGAGCGACTCACTTGCCACGGGGCACGTTGTCGAAGTGCTCGCCGACCACGCCTTGGCCGAGCAGGAAATCCACGCGGTGTTTCCCTCGCCCAAGCTCGTGCCGGGGAAGGTGTCGAGCTTTGTGGCTTTCCTGCAGGGGCGTTTTGGGGAGAGGTGGTGGACCAGCGGCTGACGCGATGCGTCAATGTGCCTGCGACGCGACCGGAAGATCCGGCAGCACATTCAGAATCCGCAAGGTCTGCTGCACCACCTGGCTGAACACCGGCGCGGCCACGAGCCCGCCGAAGTACTTGCCCGCGCTGGGTTCGTCGATCATCACCGCGACGATGACGCGTGGCTTGTCGATCGGCGACATGCCGGTGTACCAGGCGCGGTACTTGTTGCTGGCGTAGCCCTTGCCCACCTGTTTGTGGGCGGTGCCGGTCTTGCCGCCGACCGAATAGCCTTCGGTCTGCGCGAGTGGCGCGGTGCCTCCGGGCGCGGCGGCCATGTGCATCATCTTGCGCACCTGGCTTGCGACCAGTGATGAGAACACCGGCACGCCGACCGGCGGTTCGTCGGACTTGAGCATCGTGATCGGAATGACCTTGCCGCCATTGGCGAACGCCGTGTAGGCATGGGCGATCTGAAAGAGCGAGGCCGACAACCCGTAGCCATAGGACATGGTCGCCTGCTCGATGGGCCGCCACGACTTGTAAGGCCGCAGGCGCCCGGTCACTGCGCCGGGGAATACCGTTTGCGGCTTTTGCCCGAATCCGAGCGAGGTGAACGAATCCCACATTTCCTTGGGCGTCATGCGCTGCGAAATCTTGGTCGCACCGACGTTGCTCGATTTCTGGATCACGCCTTCGACTGTCAGGACGCCGAAGTTCTCGTCGTCGTGGATGGTCGCGCCAGACACGGTGATCCGGCCCGGATTGGTGTCGATGATCGTCTGCGGCGTGACGCGGCCGAGTTGCAGCGCCGTGGCGACGGTGATGGGCTTCATCGTCGAGCCGGGTTCGAACACGTCGGTCATCGCGCGATTGCGCAGCTGCTCGCCGTTGAGGCTGTGCCGGTCGTTGGGGTCGAAGCTCGGGTAGTTGGCCATCGCGAGCAGTTCGCCGGTGTTGGCGTCGACCACGACGGCGCTGCCTGCTCTGGCCTTGTTCGCGGTCACGGCGTCGCGCAGCTTTTCGTAGGCGACCGCCTGGATCCGGTCGTCCAGGCTGAGCTGAATGTCATGGCCTTCGATGGGCGGCACCTGTTCGCCGACGTCCTCGACCACTGCGCCCAGGCGGTTCTTGATCACGCGGCGCGAGCCGGACTTGCCGGCAAGTTGCTTGTCGAAGGCGAGCTCAACGCCTTCCTGGCCGACATCCTCGATATTGGTAAAGCCCGCCACATGCGCCGCAGCTTCGCCCTCGGGGTATTGGCGCTTGTACTCCCGCCGCTGGTAGATGCCTTTGATGTCGAGCCCTGCAATCTGCTTGGCGACGGTGTCGTCCACTTGGCGCTTGAGCCAGACGAAGCTCTTGTCGTCCGCGTTCAGCTTGCGCGTGAGTTCGGCCAGTGGAATTCCGAGCAGCTCGGCCAGTTTCTTCATCTTCGGCTGCGTGGCTGGATCGGCGGGGTCGACGTCTTCGGGAATCGCCCAGATGCTGGGCGCCGGAATGTCGGACGCCAGGATGACTCCGTTGCGGTCCAGAATGCGGCCGCGATTGGCGGGCAGTTCAAGCGTCCGGGCGAAGCGCACTTCACCCTGGTGCTGGAAGAACTCGTTGCCGATCACTTCCACGTAGAACGCGCGCGCGGCCAGTACGAGAAAGCCGAAAGCGATCGCGGCCACGATCAGTTTGCTGCGCCAGACGGGGGTTTTGCTCGCGAGGAGGGGACTGGTTGCGTATTGGACGCTGCGTCCGGTTCGATTCATTGACGGTGGATTCCGATGGGTGCCGATGGGTTCTGACGTTGCGCGCGAAATGCTCAGGGTTTCAGGGGAGGCCCGTTCTCATCGTCCTCTTCGCTCTTCGACGACGCGAAAAGATCCCACGCCGCCATGAACAGCGCCGCAATCACGGGTCCGATCACGAAGCCGTTGATGCCAAAGATCGAAAGGCCGCCGATGGTGGACATCAGCACGATGTAGTCGGGCATCTGAGTGTCCTTGCCCACGAGCACCGGTCGCAGGATGTTGTCGACCAGGCCGATCACGAAGACGCCGATGAAGATCAATCCCAATGCCTTGGCAATCGCTCCGACGGCGAGGAAGTAGATGGCGACCGGCGCCCAGATCAGCGCGGCGCCGACTGCCGGCAGCAAAGAAAGGAAGGCCATCAGCGCGCCCCAGAGCAAGGCGCCCTGCACGCCCAGGAACGAAAAAGCGACACCGCCGATGAGGCCCTGGGCTGCGGCGACGGCGACGTTGCCCTTGATCGTTGCGCGGATGACCGTCGTGAATTTGTTGAGCAGATAGTGCGTGTGGGGCTTTGCAAGCGGCAGCGAGCCGCGCACGGTCTTCGACAGGTCGCTGCCGTCGCGCAGCATGAAGAAGAGCAGATAGAGCATCAGGCCGAAGCTCACGACGAATTCGAAGGTGTTCTGTCCGACGGCGAGCGCGTTCGTCGCGATCGTCTGGCTCCCCTTCATGGCGGAATCGGAAATGCGGCTGAAGAGGCCTTCGACGTTGTTCAGCCCGAAGCGGTCGAGAAGGTCGAGCGCCCAGCGCGGCAATGCGCCCACCACCTGCTGGAAATAGCTGCTGAACTTGATGTCGCCGGAGCGGACCTTGACCGAGACGATCGACACCTCCTGCACAAGGGACGCCGTGACGGCCGCGAGCGGAATGATGACGATGACCATCGCCATCAACAGCGTGGTGAGCGCCGCGAGATTGCGCCGGCCGTGCATTTTCTTGACGAGCCGCTTGTAGACGGGCGTGAAGAGAATCGCCAGGGCGATGCTCCACATGACGGCACCGGCGAAGGGGAGGAGGATCCAGCCGAAGGCAATCGTGACGATCGCCAGCAGGAAGAGAAAGGTGCCGCGCTGGAGGTCTGGGGTGTTCATAGGCGGGGTTTAAGTCTACCCCCAGGCTGCGCGCACTTCGTGTCGCTTCGCCAACCCCCTGAAGGGGGCAACACCAGCGGCCTGGCAAAGCCAGTTCCGCGGTGTTCCTGTTGCTCGCCCCCAGACACCCCCTACCGGGGGCAACACCGGCGGCCCGGCGAAGCCGGTTCCGCGGTGTTCACCGAACTTCGGGTCGTTGGCGGGAGGGGCGGGGGAGGGCTATGGGGGCCAGGGTGGCGCGGAGGCGCTCGTCGGCGGAGGGGTCGGCGGGGGTTTCGACTTGCAGGGCTTCTTCTACGTTGCCGATGTGGTCGAGCATCAGTTGGCGGGCGCGGGGGGTGTCGCCGGCTTCGAGGGCGGCGACGATGGCTGCGTGTTCGGCGCACGATTGGGCGGCTTCGTGCTTTGACTGGAAGAGGGTCGCGGCCAGGGTGGTTCGGGCGGTGAGATCGCGGAGGACATCGCAGAGGAGGCGGTGGCCCATCTGGTCGGCCAGGCAGACGTGGAAGTCGGCGAGGAGGAAGGCGCGGGTGGCGGCGTCGGCACCGGCGATGGCGCGCTTTTCGTCGGCAATGTGCTCGCGCAGTTTGCGAATGACTTTCGACAGAGGGCGGCCCGCTTCGCCGAGGATGCCGGATTCGACGATACGGCGTGCGGCAAAGGCGTCTCGCGCCTCTTCGGCGGAGGGTTCGACGACAAACCACCCTCTGCGCGATTGGACCTCCACGAAACCCCGCGCCTGCAACTGCATCAACGCCTCGCGCACCATGGTGCGGCTGACGCCGAAGTTTTCCGCCAGCGCCTGCTCGCCGAGACGATCGCCGGGCGCGAGCTTTTGCGCGAGGATGGCTTCGACGACGCGCTCGGCGATCGTGGTGGGTGTGACGTCGGCCATTTTTGTTCAGTGTGCCGGCTGGACGATGCCGGGCGCTTCGGGAGATTGGGGCACGAGCGGTTCGGCCAGCGGCTCGTCCTCGAGCGAGTGCGTGCCGTTGAGCACCGCATGGGCGCGCTCGCGGTCGATGTCTCCTTCCCACGCGGCAATCGCCACGGTCGCGACGCAGTTGCCCACCAGATTGCCGAGCGCGCGTGCGATCCCCATGAACCAGTCGACCGACAGCACCAGCACCAGTCCGATGGCGGGAATCGCCGGAATCGCGTGCAACGTGGCCGCCAGTACGACGATCGCGGAACCCGGCACGCCGTGCGCGCCCTTGGACGTGACCAGCGCAATCGCGAGGATCGTCAGCAGGTCGGACATCGAAATCGGCGTGTTGGTTGCTTGCGCAATGAAGACTGCGGCCAGCGTGATGTAGATCGAGAAGGCGTCGAGATTGAACGAATAGCCGGTCGGGATCACCAGGCCGACGGTCGAGTCGCGAATGCCCATGTTGCGCAGCTTGGCCATGATCTGCGGCAGCACGCTGTCTGACGAGGTGGTCGCGAAGACGATGGTGAGTTCTTCACGCAGGTAGCGCAGCAGCTTGAGAAGGCTGAACCCCGACAGGCGCATCACGGTCCCGAGCACGACAAAGACGAAGATCAGCACCGAGACGTAGAACAGCGCGACCAGCATGCCGAGCTGCTTGAGCGAGCCGATGCCGTACTGTCCGACCGTGAAGGCTATAGCGCCCAGCACGCCCAGCGGCGCCAGCTTGATGATGATGCCCATGATCTTGAACAACACCAGCGAGAGGGCATCGACCACGGCAGAGACCGGCCTGCCGCGTTCGCCGAGCAGCGAAAGCGCGCAGCCGAAGAGCACCGCGAAGAGCAGCACCTGGAGCACGTCGCCCGTCGCGAAGGCGTTGACCACCGTTGTCGGGATCAGCTTCATGATGAACTCGACCGTGCCGCCGCTGGTGAGCTTGTCGGCTGTGGAGGTGTAGGCGCTCATGGCCGCGGCGTCGAGCTTGGACGGGTCGACATTCATGCCGACGCCCGGCTTGAATATGAAGGCCAGCAGCAGCCCCAGCCCGAGCGCGATGGTCGTCAGCACTTCAAAGTAGACGAGCGCCTTGACGCCGACGCGTCCCACGCGCTTCAGGTCGCCCGCACCGGAGATGCCGTGCACCACGACACAGAACACCAGCACGGGGATGATCATCTTGATCAGCTTGATGAAGCCGTCGCCCAAGGGCTTGAGCTTGACGGCGAAGTCAGGAAAGAAGAGTCCCGCCACGACGCCGAGTACCAGCGCAATGACGACCTGACCGAAGAGGGATTTGGCGAAGCGGGGCATGGAAGGTCTCCCAGGGTGGGTAGGTTTGCATGCAAGGCGTCCGCTGTCTTGCATACAAGCAATGTAGGCAAGATTTGAGATTTTGGTTTGCGGGTATTCCCGGGTCCTGCAGCTGCTTCAAACCGGTTGTTCTAGGTAAATAAATGCGCAAACAAGCCAATAGATGCGCAAACAGCCTCCTAGGGACGGAAGGGCATATTCGCCAGCTTCATGGCGTGCAGGGGAGGGGCGGCGGGGTGTCGCGTGCTGCAAACGGACCGCCTGAAGCCACCCTCTGGAGCGGAAACGAACAGCCGCTTCGGAGCAAGCTGTACAGCCGTTCAGGGCCCTGAAGCGGCTGTACAGATTTCTCCGAAGCGGTCCTCCAGATGGAGGCAACGACTTTGACCCATGCGTGCGAACTGTGGGCAATCTTGAGCAACGTAAATCAGCCCCCACTACTGGCAACCCGCGCGCTGAGGGTCAGCTCGCGGTGTCGAGCGACATCAGGAACTGACCCCCGCATTGACTCATCCGGTCTGCTACCAGATGAGCTCAGCTCCAAGCCTCACGTAATGTGCTACCTGCTGGATGGTCCAGCCGGAGCACCCCAACGTGACGAGGCGAGTGAGCATGTCAACACGCAAGGAGCTAATCGACGTTGTCGGTGCCCGGTATCGATCGAGTCCCAGGGCAGAGCGGGGCTCGATCCTCGATGAGTTTGCGGCGATCACCGGCTACCACCGCAAGCATGTGATCCGCCTGCTGTCGAAGCCAGCTGAGCCGCCGAAGCAGCGCAATCCCCATGCCCGGTATGGCGCAGACGTACGCGACGCTCTGGGTGCCCTCTGGGAGGTCTCCGACCGCATTTGTTCGAAGCGGCTGAAGGTGATGATCTCGGCATTGCTTCCGGCGATGGTTCGACACGGCAGGATCAGCGACTCTCCGACGCTGCGCGACTTGCCGGCCCTTCGACCGTTGCTGCGTGCGACCATTTCCGCGACGCTTGCGAACGAAATTCAACGACGAGGAATTCGTGCGCGCGAAGCACTGTACGGCATGTGGCGGATCCCTGTGGTTCAGCCCACAGTGCCTGGACGACGACTCGCGCCCTCAGCCCTCACGCTGTATGAAGTCCACAAAGGCCCTCAACGGCGCGGGCAGCAGCCGGCGGCCGGGGTAGTAGAGGAAGGGGCCAGAGAAACGCAGCCACCAAGGCTCCAGGATCGGCTCGAGGGCGCCGCTGTCGAGATGGGGCCGCAGCCAGTCCTCGAACAGGTAGATCACACCGGCACCGGCGATGGCCGCATCGACCGAGAGATCGGCGGCCGAGCCGATCCGAACGATCAATTGGCCGGTCACGTCGATGCGCAGGGCTTCGCCATCGCGCTCGAACTCCCAAGGGGGCATCGACCCGCTGGCGAAGCGCCCGCGCAGGCAGGCGTGGCCGAGCAGGTCGCGCGGATGCTCTGGCCTGCCGCGGCGGTCCAAGTACGAAGGCGCTGCGGCCACCGCGAAACGCTGCACGCGCGGGCCAATCGGCACCGCGACCATGTCTTGTTCGAGCCGCTCGTCGTAGCGAATACCGGCATCGCAACCAGCGGCCAGCACATCGACGAAACCGTCCTCCGCGATCACCTCCAGCGAGATCCCCGGATAAGCGGCCAGAAACGGCGGCACGATCGACGGAAGCACGAGTCGCGCGGCGCTGATCGGCACATTGAGCTTGAGCGTGCCCGCCGGCCGGTCGCGAAAGCCGTTCACCACATCGAGCGCCGCCTCGACCTCGGTGAGCGCAGGCCGCAGCCGCTCGAGCAGGCATTCGCCAGCTTCCGTCGGTCGCACGCTGCGCGTCGTGCGATGCAGCAGACGTACCCCGAGCTGCGTTTCCAGCCGGCGCACCGCCTCGCTCAAGCTCGAAGCGCTCCCACCGCTCAGGCGCGCCCCGTCCCGAAAGCCCTTGGCGCCCGCCACCGCCACGAAGGCGTTGAGATCTCCGAGATCGACTTTCATTGTTCTGAATCCTGCACAGCCCGTGCCGATTATCAGGGCTTATCAAGCACGAGCTCGCTGCCTAGACTGGCTTCACGACACCTTCTTCGTCGACACGACATCCAGGAAAGCCATCATGCCCAGCACGCAGACCCGCAGCACTTTCACCCTCGGCGATCGCACCGTCCATCGGCTCGGCTACGGCGCCATGCAGCTCGCCGGCCCCGGCGTGTTCGGCCCGCCCAAGGATCGCGAGGCGGCACTGGCCGTGCTGCGCGAAGCGGTTGCCAGCGGCGTCGATCACATCGATACCAGCGACTTCTACGGCCCGCACATCACCAACCAGCTCATCCGCGAGGCGCTCTCGCCCTACGCGAAGGACCTCGTCATCGTCACCAAGATCGGCGCGAAACGCTCCGAAACGGGCGACTGGCTGCCGGCGTTCTCTGCCGCCGAGCTCACGCAGGCGGTGCACGACAACCTGCGCAACCTCGGGGTGGACGTGCTGGAGGTGGTGAACCTGCGCATCATGTTCGATGTGCACGGCCCGGCCGAAGGATCGATCGAGGCGCCGCTGGCGGCGCTGGCCGATCTGCAGCACCAAGGGCTCGTGCGCCACATCGGCCTGAGCAACGTCACCTCCGCACAGGTCGCACAGGGACGCAGCATCTGCCGTATCGCCTGCGTGCAGAACCAGTACAACCTCGTGCATCGCAACGACGACGCGCTGATTGATGACCTAGCGCGCGACGGCATTCCGTACGTTCCCTTCTTCCCGCTGGGCGGCTTCACGCCGCTGCAGTCCTCCGGGCTTTTCGAGGTCGCGCAGCGCCTGGGCGCCACGCCGATGCAGGTGGCGCTGGCCTGGCTCCTGCGCCGCTCACCCAACATCCTGCTGATTCCCGGCACCGGGTCGGTCGCGCACCTGCGCGAGAACCTGGCAGCAGCGAAGCTGGAGTTGCCTGCCGACGTAATGGAAGCCTTGGACCGTGTGGCTGCGGCCAGGGCCGGATGACTCTGGGTGCCTCGAACTGTTGATTTCCATGGAATCCTGACCCCCCGGGGGTCAGTTTGTCGTGTCGCCTGACACGCGGCGGTCGTCTGCGGCCGGCGGGGTGGGAGAACCAGACGCTGACTCCGGGACTGCTGCCCAGGCCCGTAAGTGTGGGCGCAACACCCTCTTGACGGTCTGATCGATGGCGATCAGATGTCGAGCATTTGGCGTAGATGCGGAATGGCACGCGCCACGAATGGCCGTCGCCGGTGTCGAGCCACGCGCGCATCCCTGTCGCAACGGGCAGAAAGTTGATGCCAACAATATCGGAGCCCATCCATCGAAAGCAGTGAGGCCTATATGCCCACGGATGATGTGCGCCGTGCCACTCGCGGCTAGGAAGTTCTTGCGTGATGCTTGCTGTGAGGCAACGCGGGTGCTCTGCTCTAGGCCTTGATTTCGGTGGACAGGATAGGGGCGCCAAGAATCAAGAAGACGTCGCCTTCGGTGGTGCGCTCGAGGGCGAGGATCGGGAATACGCGCTTGAGGTCGGCATGCTTCGCCCAGGATCCCGGCCCGCGCTCTCCATTCGGTGCCGCCGAGATGGCCGCAAACCTCGAGCTCCAGCCTCGACCGCCGCGATTGCCCGACGGCGCCCGGCATACCCCACCGGCACGGTGTGTCCACTTTCCTCGAACTCCTTGACGTCGTAGCAGTTCGCTCGCAGGTACGCACTAGGAAGGGCATGGTCGCGTACCCTCTGTCCCGGTTCGGACCACAGTTGCATCATGACGTCGCCCGCCACGTTGAATGAGTCCCACGAGTTCATGATCGACGCATGGGGCTTGAAGCCGATCGAGTTGAGAAATTCAGTCAGAGTCATCGCGTTCGCTGGTTGCATGTCCGCTTTGGGCGCATCTGCGGCAGCGCCGAGGGTCCGGTTGTGGCCGCATTCTGCCGGACGCACCCCTCTCGGTTTTAGATGTGGGCGCTCTTGGAACGATGCTTTCGGTGCTCGCACACGCTGGACAGAATGCTGTCCTATGACCACAGCAGACCCTACCGCCAAATTCGACCATTCGCGAGCCGCAGAGTACGAGACACAAAGCCGCATTGCACTCGCCGGCTACGACGCCTGCCACGACCTTTCTGCATGCCTCTTGTCGGCGTCTCTCGGGTCCGAGCCAAAGCACATTTTGGTCGCCGGAGCCGGAGGGACTGGTCAGGAATTCCTCACGATGGGCAAACTGGAATCTCAGTGGACCTTCGTTGCGGTGGACCCGTCCGTCCCGATGCTTGAGCAAGCGATGGGACGCGTGGAGCGAGCGGGTCTTTCGAATCGGGTCGAGCGGTTCAGCGGCGCGATGGACGCTCTGCCCATGTCGCGCCAGTTCGATGCCGCAACACTCATCGGGGTCTTACACCATGTTCCGAGCGATGAAGGGAAGGATAGGCTTCTGCGCGACCTGGCCGCGCATCTCCATCCTGGCGCACCGCTTATCGTCGCGTGCAATCGTTGCGCCTATGAATCGCAGCCCTTGTTTCTGGAGGCATGGGCCCGGCGCTGGCGCATGGCCGGCGCAAGTGAGGAAGAGGTTGCTGCAAAGCTTGCCAAGATTCGCCTGGGTGCCGTCCCCCCGGCCTCCGAGGCCGAAGTGGAGGCGAAGCTTGCTACATCAGGATTTGACCGCCCGCTTCGGTTCTTCTCAAGCCTTTTCTGGAGCGCATGGATTGCCTTCAAGTGCACCTAATCGGTACACGAAGCTGCCTGAGGTAGGCGTGCCGGAACGTCGGGTTGTGGCCGCATTCTGCCTGTCGCTACGGCCGGCAAGCGGCGTAGATGAAGCAGTCACGGGGCTGAGCTGAGATGTTCGGATGGACCGTGTGGCGGGCGAGCCGCCCCTCCAATAGAAAGCCGCTTTTCTCCAACGCCCGGGCGGACGGGCGGTTGTCGACATCGCAGGTCGCTTCAACGCGAAACACCGCTGGCAGATGAAGCGCCAGGGCTGTAAGCGCCTGAATGGCTTCAACCATCAAGCCTTGGCCCCAGTGCTGGCGTGCGAGCACATACCCAATATTGACAATTTGGGCGCTTGGACGAGCTTCGAGCATGCCGATGAGTTCGCCGCTCGACTTCAGGGTGATGATGTACGGGTAAGCCGAGCCGGCGTTCCACTGAGCAACGCAGCCAGTGATGAAATCGCAGGTGGCCTCCAACGAGGCATGCGGTTGCCAAACCATGTACCGCGCGACGTCCGCATCTTGGGTGTACGAGGCGAACATTCCCTCAGCGTCTGAGAGTTTCGGAGCGCGCAGCGCGAGGCGCGGGGTCTCAATGAAGCCGGGAAATGCCGGGGAGGTCTGGTCCATGAGAGGTTACGTCGGAAGGTCTGGTTGTTGACGACTGCCGTCCATCATGGGAGTAACGCTTCATGCACCGTCGAGCGTCGGGGCATGACACGCGACGCACAGCTTGTTCCCGTCCGGGTCGCGAAAGTACGCGCCGTAGTAGTTGTCGTGGTACTGCGGGCGAAGGCCTGGCGGCCCCTCACAGGTTCCGCCATGGTCCAACGCGGTTTGGTAGGACGCTCGGACGGCCTCCCTGGAGGACCATTTGCCCGTTTCCAGGGTGGTGCAACTGTCCGTCGTAGGGCTTGCAGATAACGAAGAAGGGGCGCGCCCCGTCGGTGCTGTGCCAGCCGGCCTATGGCTTCTCGCGGACCCGCTAACGGCGTCAGCCGGCCAGGCGCGCTGCAAGCTGCCGGACGGTTCGCGCGCTGGCGCCCTTGCCGGTAATCGCCAGCGCCGGGGGGTTGGCCAGCATCCGCTCGAAGACCGCCCGCACTTCTTCCGCTCCGATGTCGTCGATCACCGCAATCGCTTCGCTCATCGGCGTCACGGTCCCGCTGGCAAAGAGCTCTTCGACGGCATGCTCCATCGTTGCGTAGGTCCGCTCCTCTGCGCGCACGCGGGACACGGTCAACTGATTCTTCGCCCGCTCCAGGTGCACCGGATCGACGGTGGTGGCCTGCGCACGCAGCAGGCCGCCCGTCGCCGTCATCAGCGCATCCAGCTTGTCCGGGGTACTGACCGCATGCACCACGAAGGTGGCCCAGACGTCCCCGCTGTCCATTGTGGAATGCGCCGTGTAGGCCAGGCCGAGCTGTTCACGGACTGTGTCAACCAGGGGCGCCGACATCCCGCCTCCAAACAGGTTGGCCGCAAGCGTTGCCGCAAGGCGCCAGCGCTGCTGCGACATCTCCTCCTGCAGCGCGGGCGCCAGCGGATAGGCAATGTTCAGGAACACCTGCGACACCTGCGTGAAGCGCCGGGCCATGGCATGACCGATGTACTTCGCGGGCACCGGCTGCCGCGACACGAGTAGGTCGGCCGACGGGGGCATCGCTGCAAAGAGTTCCCCTGCGACCGCGACCCAGGCGTCGACGTCGAAATTCCCGGCCGCAGCGACGACGGTCTTTTCCGCGACGTAGTGGGACTGCACGTGGCGGATCAGGTCGTGCCTTGTAAAGCTTTCAATGTTGCCGATGGTGCCGATCACAGGCATGCCCATTGGGTCATCGCCCCAGATCGCGCGGTCGAGCAACTCGTTGGAGTAATCCTGTGGATCCTCCTCGTACTCGATGGCCTCCTGGCGAATCACTTCCAGCTCGCGCTGCAGTTCACTCTCGGGAAATGTGCTGTTCAAAACGATGTCTGCCGTCATGCGCAGCAGCTGCTCCGCGTGCCGTCCCAGGCCGGTCATGAAGTAGCCGGTGGTGTCCTTGCCAGTGAACGCGTTGACATCTGCTCCGAGCCGCTCCGCATCCAGGTTGATGGCCTGAACGGAGCGGGTGGTGGTCCCCTTGAACGCCATGTGCTCCAGGACATGCCCGATGCCGTTGGTGACCTGCGTCTCGTCCCGGGAGCCGACACGCAGGAACACGCCCACACTCGCGCTCTGCACATGGGGAATGTGAATGGCGAGCAGCCTCACCCCGTTTGGAAGCGTGTGGAGGACCGTGGTGGTGCGCTCCGCGTTCAGCCGGACCATGGCTCAGCGGCCTTCCGGCTGCTGCAGCCTGATGCCGATGCCGTAGAGCGCGAGCAGGCCCAGCGCGTGCCCGATGGCCACGCCGGGCTCACCCGCTTCAATGCGGCCGATGGTTTGGACATGCACACCAAGGCGCGCGGCCGCGGCTGCCTGGCCCTCGCCGCACGCCGATCGGGCCAGCCTTGCCGCTGCCCCCAATTCCCGGATTGCATGCAAGGCGTCGTCGCCGATGCCTGCCGATATGCGCTTTCCTTTGGCCATCGGTGCATTGTCGCTGCGCCTTGTCGTGTTTCGTCATTCGAACCTGACCAGGTCCTTGAAGATCAGCCGACCCCAGGTGTTCCCGCGCGCCTGCACAAGCAATCCACCTTCAGATAGTCCGCCAAGGTTGATCGGCGCGAAACCGAGATTCGCCGCCAGCGCACCAACCTCCGTCGCTGCATCGTCATCGTCGCTTGCCAGGAACACGACGCGCCTGCCACCGTGTACCGCCGGTTCTTGGTCAAGGACAGTAGCAGCCAAGTGGTTGAAGCCTTTGACCAGTCTTCCACCGCTGAAGGCCTGCGCGACGGCCTTGGATGAAGGTTGTCCTTGCAGGTCCTCCGGAGACACGCCATAGGCATTGGTCACATCGATGATGATCTTCCCTTTCCATGTCGGCAGTGCCTTTGCGACATCTCGGTGCGAGTCGAAACGAACGGCCAAAAAGAGGATGTCCGCCTTGACTGCTTCGGCCAGCGTCTTGGGAATGACTTCGGGACCGATCACGGCCGCGTCGGCTGCAAAGCTCTTTGGATCGCGTGTCGTTGCAACAGATACTTCGAGCCCATTGCGGGCAAATGCCTTGGCCAGAGCCTGGCCAATACTGCCGAAACCAATGATTGCGTAGCTCATTCTTGCTTCCTTTGGTCAGAGTTGCGCCAAGCCACCGTCGACGGCGACCTCGCTGGCGGTCATGAAGCTGCTGTCCGACGAGGCGAGGAAGGCGGCCACCGCTCCGATTTCTGCCGGATCGGCCATGCGTTGAAGCGGAGTCATCGCAGCAAAGGCCTTCTGGCCCTCCTCACCCAGCGCTTCCTTCGCGAGGTCGGTCGCCGTCGCTCCGGGCGAGAGCACATTGACTCGGATGCCGCTGCCCTTCAAATCCTCTGCCCAGGTCCTCGCGAGGTTGCGCACTGCCGCCTTGCTCGCGCTGTAGGCACTCATCCCCGCAGCGCCCGTGGTGCCGGCGCTCGATCCGGTCAGGATGATCGACGCGCCCTGGCTCATCAGCGGCAACGCCTTCTGAACCGTGAAGATCGCACCTTTCACGTTGGTGTCGAAGGTCTCGTCGATGTGCTCGGAGGTGATCTTTCCGAGCGCGAGCTGGCTTCCCGCCCCGGCATTGGCGAAGACGATGTCGAGGGTTCCGCGCTCTGCCTTCACAGCCGCGTAGAGTCTGTCGAGGTCTGCCAAATCGGACACCGAGCCCTTTACCGAGCGGGCATTGGGGCCGAGATCGGCCACAGCGGCGTCGAGCGCTTCCTGCCGACGGCCGAAGATGAAAACGAAGGCGCCTTCATCGATAAAGCGCTTTGCCGCGGCGCGGCCGATGCCGGTCGCGCCACCGGTGATCACGGCGGTCTTTCCATTCAGTCTGGTCATGTGATGAATCCTTGCTTGTACATGGCCGAATCTTGAGACGGGTGCTCGGATCTGAGAAGCCGGTATATTGAGATGCAACCCATCTGGCTCAAAGATGGAAGGAGCATTCATGTTGGACGGCGTGTCTCTCGATCAACTTCGAACTTTCGTGGCCGCCGTGGATGAGGGGAGCTTCTCGGCTGCTGCGCGGCGACTCCATCGCGTGCAGTCCGCAGTCAGCAGTTGGGTCGGAAGTCTGGAGGCCCAGATCGGCGTCAAGCTCTTCGATCGGTCGGGCCGCTACCCGAAGCTCACACCCGAAGGCGTCATCCTGTTGGCGGACGCTCGCACGGTTGTTTCGGGAGTCGAAACGCTCAAGGCTCGCGCCAGGCTGTTGTCGGCTGGGCTCGAGGCCGAACTCTCGGTTGTGGTCGATGTGTTCTTCCCGACTGCCGTCTTCAGTGCTGCGGCGAAAGCGTTTGCAAGCCAGTTCCCGCTCACGCCGCTGCGCGTGTTCGTGGAAGGGCTCGGAGCCGGCTATGAACCGGTGATCGATGGTCGCTGCGGCTTGGGCATCCTGGCGCCGCTGTCCCTCGAATTTCCTTCGCTCGTCAGCGAAAGCATCGGTCCGCTGTCCCTGGTGACGGTCGCCGCGCCCGGCCACCCGCTGGCGCGTCTCAAACACCGCATTCCGAAAGCGGCGCTGGCCGATCAGGTGCAACTGGTGCTCACGGACCGCTCCGAACTGAGCGCGGGCCGCGACTATGGGGTGAAGTCGGCTTCGACGTGGCGCCTTGCAGACCTCTCGACAAAGCACGCGTTTCTGCGCGATGGTGTCGGGTGGGGCAACATGCCGCTGCACATGGTGAGCGGCGACCTTGCAGACGGCACGCTGGTGTCAATCGATGTCGAAGACATGCTGCCGAAGGGCTACTCGATGACGATCGCTGCGTTTCACCGGGCATCGCAGCCGCTCGGACCCGCAGCCCGGTGGCTGATCGATGACCTCAAAGCACGCTACGCCGAAGAAGGGCATTCGCAGCCAACCGGCCGGTAAGCCATATCAGTTCGACGAGTGAATAGAGATCCAACTCCTCGACCTCACCTCGACCTCAATGTGTCATGCACTCCAAAGCCCGTATCGAGAGGGCGGTGCGCCCGACTTTCAGGGCCACGACCGGCTTGCCCGCGGCACGCATCGCGGCCACGGCAGCGGCGAGGCGCTCCGGATGGCGAATAGCTTCCAGGAACAGGCATGCCATGCGCGTGTTCGGATCGGCAGCGAACCATATGCGTTCTCAATGCGAGAACGCTTCAGCCGGCGCGGGCTCGCAACACCTGCTTCGCGAAGTCGATGAAGGCGCGCAGCTTGGGCTGCTGCTGACTGCGCATCGGAAAGTACAGGTGCAAGCCCGGCCCGCTGATGCAATACGCCGACAGCACGGCGCGCAGGCGCTTGGATTCGATCTCGGGCGCCGCCACCAGGTCGGCCGTGTAGACGAGGCCGGCGCCGGCCTTGGCCAACGCAATCATCGTCAGGTGATCGTTGACGATGGTGCCGCCCGCCACGTCGACCGATAGCGGCCGTCCCTTGTTCTGGAGCTGCCAGCGGTAGACCATCTTGGCGGTCGGAAATCGATAGCCGATGCACTGGTGCTGAAACAGGTCTTCGGGTTTCCTGGGCACGCCGTGTTGCGCCAGGTAGGCCGGTGTGCCGAGCACGCGCCAGCGAAAGCCCGGCAGCACGGGCAGCGCCACCAGATCGAGTGCGATGCGCGGCACCGAAAGGCGCAACACGCCGCTGGGCCGCTGGCGCAGCGCATCGATATCGCCCAGCGCCTCGACGATCTCGCCGGTGGCCGAGCGCAGGCGCCGGTGCAGCTGTGCACCGGCCTCGGTGAGTGCCACGCTGCGTGTGGTGCGCAGGAACAGAGGCATGCCCACTCGTACTTCGAGCACTCTCACGGCTTGGCTTACGGCCGCGGGCGACACGCGCAGTTGCGCAGCCGCAGAGCGAAAGCTGCCCTGGTCGGCCACGGCCATGAACTCGGTCAGGCCAGAGAAGACATCGATGCGTGCCATGTGAGCGCGTCGTCATCCGATGGCGCTATTGCTGGGGTGACGACGACACCCAAACCATCCGCGGCATCAATCTGATGCGGGTCCGCGGCGGGCAAATCGTCGAAGCGATGGGCTACGTCAAAGGGTAGGGGATTGGCACAGCCCTGTACCGGTTGGTCGGGCTGGAGTCTCTTCTGGTAGATAAGGATGGCAGCATCATCACTGACAACCACTTCACAGAGGACTCTCGAGATGACCATCACCATCACCGCCTTTGAACGGTCGCCCGACGGAGGCAGGGGGCTGGCACGCGACACGCGCGTCCGCTGGGCACTGGAAGAAGCCGGCCTGCCCTACGAGGTGCGCCTGGTGTCCTTTCGCTCAATGAAGGAGCCCGCGCATCTGGCGCTGCATCCCTTCGGGCAGATACCCACTTACGAGGAGGGCGACCTCGCGCTGTTTGAGACCGGCTCCATCGTGCTGCATATCGCCGAGCACCATCCCGGCTTGTTTCCCGCCGATGCCAATGCACGGGCGCGTGCCATCACGTGGATGTTCGCGGCGCTCAATACCGTCGAGCCTCCCATCCTCGAACTCGTCACAGCCAGGGTGGTGGAAGGCAGCAGGCCTTGGTCAGCCGAGCGGCTGCCCCTCGTGGAGGACCGCGTGCGCGCCCGTTCGAACCAGTTGGCCGTGCGCCTGGGCAATGGTGACTGGTTGGACGGCGATTTCAGCGCGGGCGACCTGCTGATGGTGTCGGTGCTGCTTCGGCTGAGACCGTCTGGCCTTCTGAACGAGTTTCCCAGCCTCGCCGCCTATGTCTCTCGCGGCGAAGCGCGGCCTGCTTACCAGCGGGCATTCGCAGCGCAGCTGGCAATCAACGCTGGCCCTCTCTGATCTAGGCAATCAGGCCTTTGGCCCGTACCGCCACGGTTCGGTGTTGACCCACGACGCCGCGTGGCCACTTGCTCAGTCGGACCGCAATGCAAGACGCGCCTTCACGGCCTGCACCAGCGGATCGATCGACGAAGGCGGGAAGGGCGAGACGCTGCTGACGTTGACCTCGCAGAGCACGAAGCGTTCGGGATCACCGTCGGCCGGCTCGCCCAGCATGAAGTCGCAGTCCCACAGCATCGGCAACTGCGCGCGCGTCAAGCCGAGGCGTTGTTGCAGTTGCGCTATCCATTGCGTTTCGAGCAGACGCTTCAGCGTCTGGAATTGCGGCAGCTCGGCGCCGTGATAGTGACGTGGCCCCGGCGTGGGCGCCTCTTCGCCCGCACGTGCCGGGTGCAGCGCATTGATGGCCTGGTGGCCGAACCCGGTCACGCGGTCCTCGACCATATAGGCGCGCACGATGCCGTCGACCAGACGCGGTTGCCAAGCCTGGTCGATCATGTGACCGCCGTTGACAGGTTCGAAATACGGCGCCATGCGCTGGAGCAATATCGGCAGCTCCATGCGCTCTTCCTCGCTGCCGCGTTGCGCATGCCGCACGCGCAGCAGCGGCGAGTCTTCGATACCCTCGACCCGCCACACGCCGATGCCGCTATGCCCTCGATATTGCTTGAGCACGCGCGCTCCGTGGCGCAGGCGATCGGGCAGCCCGGCTGCAAGCTCGTCGAGGGTGTCGACGCGGACCGCATCGCTGCCGAAGGGCAGGTCACGTACGTCAACCAGCACATCTTTTGTGCCCAGGCGCAGGATGGTGTCGGGATGAGTACTGACGAAGACGCCTGCCTGCGCTGCTTCACGCAACACAGCGTCGAGCCGATCGCGGCGGCGACCGCCCTCGACTGGATTGCACCAGACGAGCACGGCGTCGACGCGCCGCAGCTGCGCGGCAACCTCATCGGCAAATTCGTCATGATAGACAGCCGGTTCCGCGGCCACGCCGGCCCTCGCGAAGGCTGCGAACAAGGCCGCGAAGCGGCTTTCGGCCGGATCGCTGCGCTCGCGGATCGGACGATCGCCCGGGTAGAGCAAGGCCACAGATGGCGGGCGAGTAGATGGCATGACGTTCATCCGCGCGGTTTCAGCCATCTGATAGGAGTGCTCGGCCGACCACGCCCACCGGCCGGCCTTTGTGAAGCTGCGAAGTTTGCTGAGACTCCGAGGCCGAGTCGTTCTGAGGTTATTCGATGCCCTTTCCCGTTGCTTCGTGCAGGTCGTAGTCGCGCAACATCACCGGCTCGACGGAACCGCCCGAGACGCGCCTGCGCACAGCCGCATCGATTTCCTGCGCGTGATGCTGGTAGGTCGCCAGCGGCTCGTCGTCACTGGCGGTCGGCCGATAGCAGTAATGCAGAGTCTCCTTGCCAATGCTCGCGCCCACCAGCGCGCCATCGATGGGAACCCAAAAGTGGACGGAGCCCGAGGCCTCATGAAAGAAAGGAGGGTACGACATGGGAGGTTCTGGGATTGCTTCTTCGGTCATCGATCCAGAGCGACGCTCTTGCTTCGATGGCATGGATGGCATCGCTGCCATGGGCGAATTGCCTGCACGAGATGATGTGGCACTGGCACGCGTCTTTGAAGTACAGCATCGCGCCTGCGGCCACCGTGCCGCCCAAGGAAACACTGCTGAGGTGGCTGCTTATCTCCCAGCCTTGATAAGAAAGGCGCGTCGAGTCGCGGTCGTATTCCATGGTGCCTTGCTTGAGCAGGGGCTGAGCCCGATGGTCCCTTCTACGCCACGCACGGCCGGTCGTCAGTTCGGTAGCGCACAGACACAATGCATCGGCCGGCGGCTTGGCCGCTCAAGTCGACGCCTATCCTCTGCTTTGATCTTCGAGTCGCGTCGCGGTTACTGTGCGGCACCGCACACAGGCAAGCAGCGACCCCTATACTGGCTTTGTCGGGTGCGCGAGGGGCGCCGCTCCGGCTGATCCTAGGTGTCTTCTTTGCTGCGGAGTTTGCGCGATGCCCAAGTCCCCCGACCCGTTGAAGAACCATCTGCTTGCCGCGCTGGCGGACCCCGAGCGGGAGCGCTGGTTCCCAGAACTTGAGGCTGTCGACATGCCGTTGGGGCAGGTACTCTATGAATCGGGCAGAACGCTGAGTCACGTGTACTTTCCGACCACGTCGATCGTGTCGTTGCTGTACGTGATGGAGAACGGCGCCTCGGCCGAGATCGCGGTGGTGGGCAATGAGGGCATCGTCGGCATTTCGCTCTTCATGGGTGGCGAATCGACGCCCAGCCGTGCGGTGGTGCAGAGCGCCGGCCGGGGGTTCCGATTGCAGGCCGATCTCATGAAAGAGGAGTTCAACCGGGCAGGTCCTGTGCTGCACCTGCTGCTGCGCTACACCCAGGCATTGATTACGCAGATGGCCCAGACGGCTGTGTGCAACCGGCACCATTCGCTGGACCAGCAACTGTGTCGCTGGCTCTTGCTGAGCCTCGACCGCCTGCAGGGTAGCGAGCTCGTGATGACGCAGGAGTTGATTGCCAACATGCTCGGTGTTCGGCGCGAAGGCGTGACCGAGGGTGCGCTCAAGCTGCAGCAGGCCGGCCTGATCCGCTATGCGCGCGGCCACATCTCGGTGCTGGATCGCGCGGGGCTGGAGAAGCGCACCTGCGAGTGCTATGCGGTCGTCAAGTCCGAGTACGACCGGCTGCTTCCGGCCGACATTGCGACCTGAGCGTTCGTGCGTGAGCGAGGCGCTGCCGATCACTTGCCGCTGTGTGCGTTGGCAGACAGTCAGGGTGCGCGGCGGCGGGCAGACTACGGCGCCTTACCCTTCGAAAGCGTCCGTTGGCCCCAGAAAACCATCTCATCCAATTGCTGCCCCGCGCAGATCGCAAGCGTTTGCTTGCTGTTTGCCAGCCGGTTCAATTGGTGCTGGGGGATGTGGTGTACGAGCACGCAGCGCACACCCGCTTTGCCTGGTTTCCAGTCGACGGCTTCATTTCACTAGTCGCCCGTATCGATAGCCATCCGGGCCTGGAGGTCGGCATGGTCGGCCGCGAAGGCATGCTCGGAGCGCATCTGGCACTTGGCGTTTCGACCACGCCGTTACGCGCGGTGGTGCAGGGCCCTGGCACCGCCTGGCGCCTCACCGCTGCCAACTTCCGGCGCGAGCTTGAGCATAGCTCCGCGCTGCGGCGCGCAATGGCCCGCTATACGCATGTCCTCATGATGCAGTTGGCCGCGTCCGCTGCATGCCTGCGCTTTCATCTGATCGGGCCGCGCCTGGCGCGCTGGTTGCTGATGAGCCAGGACCGCGCGCATGCCGACAGCTTCGCCATGACGCAGGAATTTCTGGCCTACATGCTAGGCGTGCGTCGTGTTGGCATCACGGCAGCCGCTGGTGCCCTTCAGCGGAAGGAGCTGATCGAGTACCGTCGCGGCACCCTGACAGTACTGGATCGCGAGGGGCTCGAAGCGGTGGCCTGCGCGTGCTACGGCGCAGACCGGAGGGCATATCATGAATTGCTGTGACGTCACGCAAGCCTTCGTCTACTGCCAAGAGTTAAATTCCACACGCGGGGAAATGGCCAAGAAAATCCAGCTCAACGATGCACAGTGGAATAGGTTGCAAAGCCTGGCAAATGAAAATGGGAGGAGCCGGCCCGCCGAAACGACTGGCGTATCACATCGCTTGAGGTCCAATGGCTTGGTGGCATCCGACCCAAGAGGCTGCGAATACCTGACTGATCAAGGGGCGCGTCGATTGAGTCAGGGCCGGTAGCAGTGTGGGCTGCAGACGCTCTGAAAGTCGCCGCCAGCGCCCCGGCTCGGTCCCGAATGGTTCGCGGGCTCGCTGTTGTCGCAGCTTTCTCGCTCTGCCTCCATCACTGAACGAAAGCGCTGCAGGTGGCATTGGTCGTTGTCAAAGGCATACCCGCGCGCAAGCATCACGCTGGGTCCACCTGAACCACCGCTCCTTCCGGCAACGCCGCCCATGCGATCCATTCGCCCACGGCGATGCGGTGCGTCGCTTCGTCCGATTCGACATGGCCGTATCGCAGCACGAACCCGCGTTCCGCCAATTTCAGCGTCAACTCGAAACCCGGCCAGTCCGCCGGCACCCTGGGCGTGACCGAAAGTCGGTCCCCTCGCACCGTCAGCCCCAGCAGGGTCTCGACGGCGGCCCGATGCAACCATCCCGCCGAGCCGGTGTACCAGCTCCAGCCTCCGCGACCGGCGTAGGGGGCCCCGCCGTAGACGTCTCCAGCCATCACGTAGGGCTCGAGCTCATACAGTGGTCCCCTTTGCGGATGTCGCGCGCGATGTGCGGGGCTCAGGCCCTCGAATGTGAGCCAGGCCGCTTCGACATCGCCCTCCAGTGCTTGCGCCATCAGTGCCCACACGGCCGCGTGCGAGTACTGCCCGCCGTTCTCTCGCACGCCGGGGGGATAGGCCTGGATGTATCCGGGGTTGTTCGTCGATTGCACCAGGGGCGGGTGCAGCAAGCGCATCAAGCCGTGGGGCACGTCATGCAGGAGTTCTTTCATCGATGACAGCGCTCTCGACGTGTGTTCCTTGTCCGAGGCACGCGAGATCGTCGCCCACGCTTGGGCGATCAGGTCAATGCGGCATTCCTCATCGCTCGATGAGCCCAGCGGCGCGCCGTTGTCGAAGAAGGCGCGCCGGAACCACGCGCCATCCCAGCCCGATGCATGCAAGGCCTCGACCCAGCCCCGCCGAGCCGTCTGCCATCGCTGCGCTCGAACTCGATCGCCGCGCGATTCCGCAAACGGCGCGAAGCGCTCAACCACATCGCAGAGGAACCATGCCAGCCAGACCGACTCCCCGCGGCCCTCATGGCCGACGCGGTTCATACCGTCGTTCCAGTCGCCCGTGCCCATCAGCGGCAATCCGTGTATGCCGGTCGCGAGACTGCGATCGATGGCGCGCGCGCCATGTTCGTACATGCTGGCCGCCCGGGTGCCGATCTGCGGCGCGTAGTACGCGTCCTCGGCCCCAAGTGCAACTTCCGGCCCTTCGATGAAGGGCGCTGTCTCATCGAGCACAGAGCGATCCGCCGTCACGTCGATGTAGTGCGAAACAGCATAGGGCAGCCACAAGAGATCGTCTGAGAAATGCGTGCGCACGCCTGCGCCGCCTGGCATGTGCCACCAGTGCTGTACGTCGCCTTCGGGAAACTGACGCGCCGCATTGATCAGTATCTGGTCGCGAAGACGCGCCGGATCAGTCAGTGCAAAGGCCATTGCATCCTGCAGCTGGTCGCGAAAGCCGAAGGCGCCGCCGGCCTGGTAGAAGCCGGCCTTGGACCAGAGCCTGCATGACAGCGTTTGGTACATCAGCCAACGGTTCACCATCGCATCGAAGAGCGGGTCTGGCGTGCGCACCTGCAGCCGACCCAGCAGTTCGTCCCAGAATGCGCGCGCCTGCGACAACGCTTCGGCACCGCTGCGTTGCTGCCAGCGGCGGGCCATCTGCATAGCGGCCTCCGGATCGTCCGCGTGTCCCAGCATGAAGGTGAAGCTGACGCTCTCGCTGGCCGGCAGGCTGAACTCGCCCGCGATGGCCGCGCAGCTATCGAGGCCGCTGCCGCCGCGCGCGTTCAGTGTCTGAGGCAGTTCGATCGCGCCTTGGCCGCCTGAGAAGAATTCGCCGCGGTCACAGGTCCACTGTGCCGCTGCGTTGAGCCCTGCAAGTTGCACGAAGGCGGTGCTGCCGCCGAAGCCTGCACTCGATTCGCGCTGCTGGCCGAACACCGCTGGCAGATCATTGGCCTTCCACGTATGCACGGTGCGGCGCTCCCCGCGCGCCGCCCCGAGTTGCCACTCCACCATGGCAAGCGCACGTAGCCGGCGCGCACTTGCACCGTCGTTGCGTACTTCGACGTGCACAAGCTTCATCCGCTCGTCACGGTCAACGAAGAATGTCGTTTCCATCATCACGCCGCGGTGCAGGCACTCGAAGACGGTGTAGCCCTGGCCATGGCGCACGCGGTGCGTTGTGGCGGTGGCGGTACTTGATCCCCCAGGCGTCAGCGGTAGCAATTCGCGAGTGTCAAGATCTTCCAGCAGGTAGTGTTCAAACGTCGGGTCGCAGACAGGATCGTTGGACCAGGGTGTGATCTGGTGGAGCCGGCTGTTCACGGCCCATGTGTAGCCGGCGCCCGATTCCGAGACCTGAAAGCCGAACGACGCATTGGCGATGACGTTGATCCAGGGCCGCATCGGGCGACGGTGCATGTCGATATCGAAGCGGAACTCGCCGCTCTCGGGGTCGAAGTCGCCTTGCAACGAGTTCGCTGCTGCATCGACTTGGCGCGCTTGCGGGGCCGCCTGGACCGGCGGAGCCGCCAAGCGCACTACCCTGGGAAGGTTGTTCGGGCTGACTGCGGCCTGGCGCAGCGCTGCCACCTGGGATTCGAGCGCTCTTCCGTCGGCGGTAAAGACCACGCGCGCCAGACTGGACAGCGCCGCTTTTTCCGGAGGCGCCACTTCGGCGTCGCGCAGCAGGTAGAACCCCGCGGCGTCGTTGCGCGGGAAGCTGTTCTGCGTCTGTTGGCCGACACGAGTGCGCAGCGCTTCGATCTCCCGTTGCAGCGGCATCAGGTATGACTGCGGCTCGCTATTGAGCACCACCAGGTCACAAGCCACGCCGCCAAATCCCCACCAAGGTTGCGCGCGCAGCAACGTGTCGACCAGGCCCATTCCAGCGATGGAGTGGATGGTGACCAGAACGATCGGCTTGTCGCCCGAAATTCCGAAGCGCCAGATCTGATGCAGGTCGATCAAGCCGCGATCGCGCATGACACGAGGCGTGGTGTATGTAAGGATCGTGGTGAGGTCCTGCAGCGCCACGTTCGTCGCCGGGTCGATGCTCAGGTCGCGCAATCTCACCTGCGCGAGAGTGGCTGCCATGCGCGTCGCGCGTTGGACGTGCATCGGCTGCGCATACCGATCGATGCGGGGCATCAGTTCCTCCGCGCTGTCGGCGGCAGCGGTCGCAAAGGTCACGCGCGCAGTGGCTCCTGGCGCAATCGAAAGACGCACGCGCAAGCAGGCAATAGGATCGAGGCCATTGATCGGCAAGCCGTCGGCCCCCCGCGGTTGCGGATCGAGCACCGGCGTCGCGAGCGTGCGATTGCGCCCGACGAAGGCGCGCCGGTCGGTCATGCAGTCGACAGCCAGCACCAGAGCATCGACCGCTGCGATGAAGTGCGCGGCCGCCATCATGGGTTCGCCTTGCAGCCGAGGCTTGCGGGACATCCGCAGCGCGCGCCAATCCGGGTCCCAGCGGCTCTCGAGGAAAAGATTGGCGAAAGCCGGGTGCGCCTCATCTGCCTTCGGGTCGGAGAGTACCGGCTCAAAATATGAAAAGAGTTCCATGGTGCGCGTCTCGGCGCCCGTGTTGTGCAGCGATACAGTGCGCAGTTCCGTGTCGTCCTCGGGACTGATAAGCACCGTGATGCGCGCCTGCAATCCCGGCCCGCTCGCGTCGAACTGAACCTGGTCGGCCAGAAAGCGCGCACGGTAGCGCCAGTCTTCGCCCGGGGCAGGCAAGGCTGTCAAGGAGGCCAGCGCGCTGCTGCCTGCATCGCGCACGTAGAAGAACGTGCCGTAGCCGTCGCGCAGCGGATCGTCGCGCCAACGGCTCACGTTGAACGCCCGCCAGCGGCTCACGCCCGCGCCATTGGCGCGCAGCGCCACTGTGTATTGACCATTGGACAGCAAGTGCGTGGGTTGAAAGCCGCGCTCCATCGGATCGACCACCCGTGGTTGATAGATGGGAGGCGCTTCGCCAATTGCCGGCACTGGCGGTGTGCGCGGATCCGCGCTGCCGATGATCTGCCGCGGCGTACGCTCGTGAAGCAACGACTGATGCGCCTGCACGAGGGGTGCGCTGCCGAACCAGCGGCGCGGCGCACCGTTGCGCGCGGCGTTGCAAAGCGCCACGAGCGTCATGCCGTGGTGATGGGCCATGACATTGCGCACGATGGTAAAGGGCTGGCCGGCGGGCTGACGCGAGACGGTGAAATCGACCGCGTCGAAGAAGCCGAACTCGCCGCGTGTGCCGAGCGACTCGAGCAGACGAAGGTTCTCGAAAGCATCGACCGGCCGCAGCAGCGCCGCCATTGCGGTGGCGTAAGGCGCGACTACGCGATCGGTCGGGGGCGTTCTACGCAGCGCAAGGCGGGGCACGCCAAAGGGGGAGTACTGGTAGGCGAGCGAATGGTCCCGCGCGAAGTAGGCCGACTCCGAAACGCCCCATGGCAGGTTCTGCGTCGAGCCGAAGTTCTGCTGCTCACTGATGGCGGCAAGGTTGGCGACTTGCAGCAAACCGCCGACCGGCTCCGCCATCACGAGCGCCGGCATCAAGTATTCGAACATCGAGCCAGACCAGGACTTGAGGCCGGCTCTCACGCCCACCGAGAGAAAGGGCCTGCCGAGTGCCATCCAGTGCCGCTGGGGGACGTCGCCCTTCGCAATGGCAAGGAAGCTCAGGAGGCGCGATTCGGAGGCGAGCAGGTCGTAGTAGCTCGCATCGAGGGCGTTCTCTTCGACCCGCAGGCCGATGTGAAAGAGGTGCCGCTTGACGTCATAGAGCCCTCGGAAATCCATTCCGGCGCACAAGATCTCGCAACGCCGAGCGATCGTCTCCAACTGGATGCTTCCGGAAGAAAAGCTGCGGCACGCCTGCGCAACGGCAATCAGATGGCCCGCCAGGTTGCCGCTGTCCACGCTCGATACATAGGCGGGCGGCAGCATCCGCAGCGTTTGCGTGTCGTACCAGTTGTAGAGATGGCCTTCATGCTTTTCGAGCCGATCGACAGTGTCAAGCGTCGCGGTCAGCCGAGCAGCAAGCGCTGGCGTGTCGATCCACCCGAACTCACGTGCACAGCAGCATGACAGAAGGTACATGCCGATGTTGGTGGGCGAAGTTCGATGGGCAATGATCGGTTCGGGATCGAGTTGCAGGTTGTCAGGCGGCAGATGGTTGTCCTCGGGGCCGACCACGCGCTCGAAGAAGTGCCAGGTGTCGTGTGCCAGGGCCTCGAGATAGCCGTGCTGTTCGCCAGTCAGCGCGCCTTCGATTGGCGTGCGGCTGCTCCACCAAGCGACGAGGGGGGCGAGCATCCACAGCACGAAAAGAACAGCACCCACTTGGGGGTGCGGGCTCCATAGCGACGCCACCGCGAGCGCGATGCACACCGCGCTCGTCAAACCCGCACCTCGCAGGAACGCAGGCAGGTCGTAGCGCGCCTGCATTTGCGCCTGGGCTGCGGTCGTCCATTCGAGCAAATGTCGCCGACTGACTGCGATCCGCCACGCAGCGCGTGCGGAGGCGTCCAGAAGCAGGAGCGTCTGCGCCGCGAGTTGCACGAACTGCCATGCACCGCTGGCCGTGGCGCGAAGCAACTCGACGGAACCGACATCAAAAAAGTGGGGCAGCTCGATCGAGCGCCGCGTCGGCACCAGCCCCGCGAGCGCTCCCAGCAACGGACCGAGAACGAGCGCCGCGCCCACAGCGGTGAGCGCCCAGCTCAAGGGGAATGAATCGGTGAAGACAACCCATGCGAGCAGCGCCGCGGACGCTGGCACTACCATGGCACGCCGCAGGTTATCAGTCATCTTCCACAAGCCGAGTGCGTCAATTCCGAAGCGTCGCGCGTGCAACATGAACGGCAACAGCTGCCAGTCGCCGCGCGTCCAGCGGTGAATGCGCGAGGCGGCGACACCGGGATGGTGGGGATGGTCTTCGAGCAGGACCAGGTCGCTCACCATCGCACAGCGGGCAACCGTGCCTTCGAGCAAATCGTGGCTCAGCACGAGGCCATCGGGCACGCGCCGATCCAGCGCGAAATGCACGGCCTGCACATTGAGCAGGCCCTTACCGGTGAAGGAGCCGGTGCCGAAGAAGTCTTGATAGATGTCGAAAGCGCCGTTGCTGTAAGGGTCGAGTCCGCATTGGCCCGCGAACATCCAGTGAAACAACGAGCGCTCGCGCCGCTCGGGAAAGGGTGCGACGACGCGCGGCTGAAAGATGCCAAAGCCAGCAGCGACGCGTCGGCCGACTTGGTCGATCTGCGGCGCATTGAGGGGATGAGCCGCCACCGCGACGAGTTCGCGTAGCGTGCCTGGAGGCAGGCCGGTGTCGCTATCGAGCGTCAATACATAGGGGATTCGTGCCGCAAGCCTAAATCCCGCGGCCATCGGAACAAATCCGCTCGTATCGCCGACCGCGAGCACCCGCAGCAGCATCTCGAGCTTGCCGCGCTTTCTCTCCCAGCCCATCCAGCGCTGTTCGGTGTCGGACCACGTTCGTGGACGATGCAGAAGCGCGAAGCGAGGAGGAGCGGACGCCGGAGCGGGATATACCTCGTTGAGGGCTGAGACGCGCCGGACTGCGTCATCCAGCAAGGCCGAGTCGTCCGGCATCTCGGCGTGCGGCGCATCTTCCCAGTCCGTCAACAGCGCAAATTGCGCATGGTCCTCGCGACTCGCAAGCCAATGGAGCTCGAGGCGATGGACAAGCTGCGCATTGGCTTCGAGCGAATCCAGCATGGACGGAATGACCACGAGTACGGAATGCGCTTGCGGAATGCCCTCCGCAAAATCCAGCCGCGGCAATGCGTTGACATGGGTCGACTCAGCCAAGATGCGGTGCAGCAGCGCAATCACTGCTTCAGAAAGCGGCCAGGCAAGCAGTACCAGCGCCACGATCGACTTCCAAGTTGCGACCTGCCATCCGACGCGATCGAGTTCGTGTACCGCTGCTGCGAGCAGCAGCGCGATGCCGCTGATGATCGTGATCACGTAAAGCGGCAGGCGCCAGTTGCCGGGCGCAGTCTTCGGCTGCGCGAGAGGGCGCGCGCCGCTGCCGCCCGCCGCCAGCGCAGCGATCAATGACGTACGACCTTCACCGAAGAGGTAATAGCCTGCCGTTTGTTGGGCCAGCAACCAAGGGTCCGTGTCGTCCTCTGGCTTGCGCGGCTCGGCCACGGCGTCAGATGCCTGGCGCAATACCTCCCGAGCGACTTCGCTTTCAGGGTGGCGACTTGTGCGCGCGACCTGCTCCATGGCGTGAGTGATCTGCCGTCTGGTGATTTCACTTTCGCGGCTGAAGCTCGGCAGTGTTCGCAGCACGCGCAAAGACCGGCTGACCGGTTCGATCAAGTCGGCCCACTCGAGCTGGCCGATCATGCGCAGCGTCGTGATGATGTTGCCGACGGTGAGATTGGCGGCCGCCTGCGCGGTTTGCGCCTCTGCAATCAGCGCGGGACCATTGGGGCAGTGTTGTTCCGTCCACTTCACGAGCACAGGTAAGTCGTCCCCGTGCTCGACCGGAAGACGCTGCCACAGTTGGGTGAGATAGATCCACTGCATGCCGCGGCTTTGAAGCGCGCGGTACAGCACATCCAGGTCCTGCACGCACAGCGCCCCCGCCGCATCCCACACTGCATGTGCGATCTCCCGTGCGGCCTTGTGCTCGGCGATGCTTTCGGCGACGCGCCGCAGATTTTCCAGCAGCACCACGCGTAGCGTCGTCGGTAAAGCCCACAGTTCACCGAGCGCGAGTTCGTCGACGTCTTGATAGGCGTTGAGGAAGGCGGTGAACAGCTCCTCGTTCAGCACGCTGTCGGTATGGGCCACATAGGCCCAAGCGATACCGTAGACGCGCGGCAGGCCGGTCAAAGGTTCTTCGGAGAGCTTGGGCAGGCGCGCGTAGTAGCTGCGGGGCACGCCCTCGCGAATCTGATGGAGTTGCGCCTCGACCAAATGAAAATTGTCGAGCAGCCATTCGGCCGCCGGCGTCACATAGCGGCCGCTGCGCGAAGTCAGTGCGATGTAGTCGAAGGACTCGCGCAGCGATTCGAGGTTTTTGTCCACCCTCGGGAAAAAAGGAGCGCTGCCGCCGCGAGAGGCGTCGTGCTGCACCACCTGCGCGCGGGCCAGGCTTTGGCCGTGCTGCTCGAAACGTTGCGCACCGAACAGCTCCGCCCGAATCGGGGGTTCTACCTGCGGATGGGGGCCAAAGAGGAGACGGCGTGCATATTCGCTGAGCATGGCGAGCCGGGCGACGACCGCAGCGGCACTCAAGCGACCGCGAACAGTCCGATGCCGAGCACCGCGGCCACGCAGGCCATGGTCACGAGGCGGCCAGCGGCGACTGAACGCACCCGCTGTAGATGGCTCCTGATCGAAAACCATCGCCCTCGTGCCAACGCGCAATGTCGCATGTGGGCAGACAGCGCGTCAAAGTCGCCGGTGATGAATTCGATTTGAGAACCGGCGAGCAATTGGGGGGGCGACATGGCGAAGATTCCTGTGGACGAACCTTGACCACCGCGCAATTGCGAGAGCTGTGAACGTGACTGTCAGGGTACTCTTAATTGCAGACTCTTGTGTCTTCTTTGTCTGGTTTCGACGTAGGAAGCTGCGCCTTGTTCAGCGAATTTGCTTGCGGGAGGTCCTGGATGCGCGCCTACGCGCCCGAACAAGCGGGCGTCTTCGCTTGTCTGCAGAAGACGCCCGCGGCCCCGTCACGCGTGGGGACCACGCGATGCCATGCTCGCTACCTCAAGTTGCGCTGCACTGATAGTTCGCGCCATCGTTGATGTCACCGCTACCCTTGTATTTTGGGTACGCCGGGTATTGGCAGAGCGGGCGCGAAAACAGCGTTGCTCCGGACGAATTCACCTTGGTCGCGGCTGGCGTGCCCGGGTCAGTACCCTTCTCCACCCAGGCCATGGTCGGCGTCAGCAAGTCGAAGGTGTCAGCGCCCGGTCCGCCTCCGCAGTGGTTCACACCAGCAGCAATGTAGAGCCGCGAATTGGCAGCAGCTGCGGCACCTGCCGACGAAGCCACGGGCTCCCATGTTCGGATCGTGTCCCTATGCGACAGCAATGCATCGTCGGAGCCGTGCCAAATCACTATCTTCTTGCCTGCCTTGAGGTAGTCGGAAAGGCCGCTTACCGATGCACTGAAGCCGTAGTAGCCATCAATCACGCCCGCGATGCTAGGGTAGTAGGTGTCTACGCTGAAGCCGGAAGGCGACCAATTCGCGTCGTTGAGGACAATGTTCCTCATATGGCCCACGCCGAGCGAAGCATAGGCCGGGCCCCATTGGGCCATGCTTCCGACGCCGAAGCCCGAGTAAATCGTTCTGCCGTCCACCAGCTTGAGGTCCGTCATGAGCGCCTTGACGGCGGAGGCTTCGTCGGCAGTCAGGCCTGCCGCAGCGGGGACGTCAGTCGTTGGATCGAATTGGCATGCTGACCAGTTCGAGACGATTCCGTCGGCCGCCCCGTCAAGTGCATCGCACTTGGCAACGGCGGCGGCATTGACCGCCGCGAGCTTGGTCGACGAGGGCATTGCAAGTGCCGATGCACGCGTCCACTGCTCGATCTGGCCAGGGAGATTTCGAGTTGGCGCGCCCGCGATAACAGCATCGAAATCCGAGCCGTACTTTGCCGCGGCGTTCAGCGCTCCTCGGCCCCCGTTCGAACAGCCTTGGTAGTACGAGTAGCTGGCTGTCTTCGCGTAGTACTTCTCCGCGACTGCCTTGCCGAATTTCGTAGCAACATTGATGGCGGTATGCGCATACAGCTGCACGACAGCAGAGTTATTCAGGAGTACGGCACCGCTCGGGTCGCGGTGGCCACCATTGTTCGCAGTGAGCACCGCGTGCTGCGACAAGGCGACGTTTGTTTTTCCCACGGGAGGAATGGAGCCATCGAACCCTCCTCCGCCCTGCTGAACAAACCGCCGCTGCCAGACATCGGGCAGACGGACCTCAATGTCGTGCTGCGTGCCAACCTGCGTTCCATTGACCTTGCAGTACGCTGGCAACGTTGCTGTGGCGGGAACGTTCACGGCGGCCGTAACTTGGACGTTCTCGATGGTTTGCCCCGCCAGCGTGTCGCACGAGATTGCTGGGGCGACGTCAGCGGTAGGTGATTCGCCACCTCCGGTGGGTCCGGGGGCGGTTCCACTCGAAGGTGCGCTACCGCTTGGTGTTCCAGCAATTGGCGGGAGAGCGTACCCGCCGCCGCCGCCGCATCCAGCAATGAGTGCGGCCGCTGCAACAAAGCAAGCCAAGGGCACTCGAAGCGAAGCAGGTTCCGAGGTTTGAACTGAAGGAATCATCACGTTTGTCTCCTGTGGGTTGTTGTGGGTGAAGCGATTCGGAGGCTTAGTCGAGCCTGATGGAATTTGCCTTGATGACCTTCCCCCAGCGCTCTCGCTCCGCTTCCACATAGGCGGTCATCTGTTGTGGTGTGCCAGGCATTCCTTCCAATGCGAGGGTTTGGAAGCGGGCCTTGACCGGTGTCGAGTTGAGCGCTTCCTGCAACGACTTGCTCAGCTTCGAAACCACCTCAGCGGAGGTGCCGGCTGGGACGACCAAACCTTGCCATGCATAGGCAGTGAAGTCCTTCACGCCTTGCTCGCTGAGAGTGGGAACGTGAGGCATCGTGGCCAACCGAGACGGGCTCGCGACGCCGAGTGCGCGCAGCTTCCCTGTGGCGATGTATTGCTGCACGCTCGCCGTATCGATGAAGCCGAATGGAATCTGCCCGCCCATCAAGTCCTGAACGGCAGGGGCGGCGCCTCGATATGGCGCGTGCTGCAAGCTCAAGCCGGTGCGCTCCCGAAAGAGCTCTGCTGCCAAGTGGTGGGGACTCCCGACTCCTGCCGATGCATACGCTACCGGTCCATTGGCCTTGGCCCATTCCAGAAACTCTGCAAGGTTCTTCGCCGGCACATTCGGACTGATCACCAGCAGCATGGGGAATCGTGCGAGCATGCCGACAGGTTGAAAGTCCTTCGCAGGGTCGTAGGGCAGCTTCGAAAACAACCACGGATTGACAGCCAAGGTCGCAAAATCCGCAGACAACAAGACGTGCCCGTAGTCCTTGGAATTCGCCACGTAGCCCGCGGCGATATTGGTTGCAGCGCCTGGCTTGTTGTTGATGACAATGGCCTGACCGAGCGACTTGCTCATGGCGTCGCCCACACTTCTTGCCACAACGTCCGAGCCGCCACCGGCAGCGTATCCAACAACCCACTCAATAGGCCGGCTATCCTGAGCGAACGCCGGAAGCGCAGGCATCGCGGCCGCGAGAAGCCCGGTTTGCAGCACGCTGCGACGTGAAAGTTTTATGCGGTTCATCTTGTCTCCGTTGGTAGTTTCAAATTAAGCGGGCTGGCCGCGAGCGGCGCGGAGCGCCTCGCAATGCACGGCGAGTGCACGCTGCAGGGCGGCGCTAAGCCAACCCGGGTCCGAAAGGCTGCCGCGTGCACAAACATGCTGGTCGGGACGCACGAGCAGGACTGAGCCTGGTTGCATCTCGTACCGCTTCGCCACCAGTCCTTGTGCGTCAATGAAATCTGCGTCGGCGACAGCAGAAGTTGCGGCTATTGCGAGCACCTTCAACTGACCCACTGCCCCTGCTGCGTCACGAAGTCTCGCCAGATTTGCGCTCTCGTCCCCGTCGGCGAAAGCGAGCGCGGTGAAGTCTGGCCCAAGGTGGCGCAGCAGCCAGGTCGACCTGCCATCAGGATGCCGAACTGGCGCATCACACGCCGGCGCACCAGGGACCATTCGTTCGCAAGCACCATCTGGCACCGGCGTATTCAAGGATGACTCGCGAAGTGTGGATGGGACCGAGAGACGCCCGCTGTTGACAAGCGAGCGCGCGAACGGGTGCTTCCGGGCGAGATCCAGCACCGCGTCACGGAAAAGCCGACTCACTTCGCTCTTGGGCGTGATGAAGTCGGTCGCTCTGGTCGAGTTGAGAATGTTCTCGTCGGCGGCGTACTCACGTTCCGCTGCATAACTATCCAACAGCGCATCCGGCGCCCGCCTCTGCAAGACAGCTGCAAGCTTCCAGGCCAGGTTCTCGGCATCCTGCACGCCGGAATTCGCGCCGCGCGCTCCGAAGGGCGACACACCATGCGCAGAGTCACCCGCGAAGAAGATGCGCCCATGCCTGAACTTTTCCATGCGCAGGCATGCGAAGGTATAGACGCTTGCCCACTCAAGCTCGAACTCGGCGTCCTTCAGCGAAGTGTGGGCGAGCATCTGCTTGACTCGAGGAACGACGTTCTCCGGCTTCTTCTCCACTTCGGGATCGGCGTCCCATCCCAGTTGGAAGTCAATGCGCCACACGCCGTCGGGCTGCATGTGAAGCAGCACGCTTTGATTGCGATGGAACGGAGGATCGAACCAGAACCATCGCTCGGCGGGCTGTTCCAGCTTCATCTTCACGTCGGCGATGAGAAACCGGTCGCGAAAAATTCGGCCCTTGCTCTCCTCGCCAATGAGTTGGCGAACCGAGGATCTGGATCCGTCGCACGCGACCAGATAGTCGGCTGCCAGTCGGTAAGGACCCTCTGGCGTATCGATGGTCAGCAGAACGTGGTCGGCTTGTTGCTCTACGTTTGACACCTTGTTGTGCCAACGAAGGTCGATGAGCGGCAGATGTGCGGCTCGTTCTGCCAAGTAGCCCTCGACGTAGTACTGCTGCAGGTTGATGAAGGCTGGTCTTTCGTGCCCGTCCTCTGGCAAGAGGTCGAACTCATAGATTTGCTCGGCCCCGAAGAAGACGCGGCCGAAGTTCCAAGACACGCCCTTGTCGACCATCCGGTCGCCACACCCGAGCCGATCGAAAATCTCAAGGGTGCGCTTGGCAAAGCAGATGGCACGTGAGCCCGTCGAAAGCCTGAAGTCGTTGTCGAGCAAGGCGACGGGCACGCCCCGCTGCGCCAGGTCAATCGCGAGGCTCAAGCCGACAGGCCCAGCGCCAACCACCACCACCGGCTTGCGTGCTGTTTTGGGAATGTCCTGGTCAGGAGACCGCTGAAAGTCGAATTCGAGGGCCTGAAAGTCCAATCCGCTTGTATCTGCATCAGGCAAGTCGGCGAACTTCATTCCTGGCCTCCGTTTGAGGCCGTCTTGCAGGTGGGCGCTTGTCTCATTGGGTCTGCCTTGGAGTAGCGGGCAGACGATACGGCTGGCCTGGAAATGAGACAACGCGATGACGCTCATGCCTAGAATGAGCGCGATTCATGCTGCATTGCGGCACGCTTGCCACCCATGGCCCCTACCGACTCAAGCCTCAAGCAACTTGACCTCAACCTTCTGGGGGTCCTCGACGCATTGCTGCGCGAACAGAGTGTCACCCGTGCGGCCGAATCACTTGGAACGACCCAGAGTGCTATCAGTCACTCGCTTGGCCGGCTTCGGTTCTTCTTCGACGACGCCCTTTTCGTGAAGTCGTCACGGGGGATGGTCGCCACGCGAAAGGCAGAGCTACTGCGACAGCCTGTCGTCGACATCATGGCCACCGTCCAGCAGCAAGTCTTGGCGGAAGCTGGCTTTCACCCAGCTCGCTCGCGCCGAGCATTCGTGTTTGCGATGACGGACGTCGGAGAGTTGGTGTTCCTTCCGCCCCTTCTTACCGAACTGCGGCAGGAGGCGCCTAACTGCACTGTGCGGACGGTGCAGGTGCCCATCGAACAAATTGAAGGTCTACTGGCCTCTGGCGAGGTGGACTTGGCCTTGGGCTCCATCAGGTCGGCCCCAGAAGGCCTCTACCGCCAGCGCCTCTTCCTCAATACGTTCGTCACCGTCGTAAGCTCCCGCAACACTTCGATCAGTGACAGCCTGACGATGGAGCAGTTCCAGCAGATGCCCCAGGTTGTGGTTTCCCTCGAAGGCAAGCTTGGCACTGCCTACGACAAGCTGGTTGAGGAGCAGGGCCTGGAGCGCAACGTCTTCCTGACGACGCCTCATTTTCTCGTTGTGCCACTACTGCTTGAACGGCATCCAGACCTCATCGCTACCGTTCCGATGGAACTTGCGAGCGCCTTCGCCAGGTACGGCACGCTGCGAATCGTAAAACCGCCGATTGAGCTTCCACAGTTCGCGTTGAGCCAGCACTGGCATCCCCGGTTTCACAACGACCCGGCGGTGTGTTGGTTGCGTGCCCTCGTGAAGCGAACGTTCGAGCACTACCGGGAACCCAACCTTGAACAACTTCCGAAGTAGCCATAAAAGCTTGGGAGGGCGAACTACTTGCGCCAGAATGCCCACCAAGGACCTGCACCTTTGTCTTTGGCGTGCAGGTCCGCCCCGAGCGTAGATTGGGCTCCGCTTCTTCGGCGCAGTTCGCGCTCGAGTTCATGAGCCCGACCATTCGCGTCTCGTTCTCCATGCAACGCGCGAGTCCGCCACTGTGTAGCCAGCGCGGCCAACTGGTCGTTGCTGAGATTCTCAAATTCGGACGGTGAATTCACGCGCTGCTCATCGCCACGCACGGCTGCTTCGGACCCATTGCCGGCGTTCATGTGCTTGTACTCTTCGAAACGTGATCCCTGCAACAGTTGCATGGGCCCGTCCGATGCTGACAGACTGGCCCAATGGTTGGCAACTGCCCTAAAGGGAAGTACCGATGCTGGCCTCGCACGGTGACAGTCGTTGCCTATTGCCGCTGGTTCCGGCACACCTCGAGCACGACGCCGCGCAGCCATCGATGCGCCGGATCCCGGTCGTGTCGGGGGTGCCACATCTGGGAGATCGTGATGTGCTCCGTGGGCATCGGCAGTTCGAAGGAGCGCAGCCCGGTGCTTGCCCTCAGGTGCTCGAAGTACGACGCGGGTATCAGCGCCACCATGTCGGTCGCGGCCGCAGTCGACAGCGCGGTGCCGAAGCTGGGCACGACGACCGCGACATTCCGCGTCAAGCCGGAAGCGGCCAGCGCGTCGTCCACGAAACCCGTGATCCGTCTTCCGCGCGATGTGACCACGTGGTCGCATGCGGCATATCGCTCAGGGGTGATTTCGCCTTGCGCCAGGAGCGGATGCGCCTGCCGCACCACGGCAACGAAGCGATCGCGGTAGAGCGCCTGAACGCGCACCTCGGGGCCGGACTCGCCGAGAACACCGACGTCGAGATCGATCAGTCCCTCCCGCAGCGGGCGCACGTCCTTGTCCGGCTTGGGCGCGAAGCGCAGGCGCACGCCTGGCGCTTCGCGGGCGGTGCGCGCGACGAGCAGATGCGCAAAGGCCTCGGTGAAGCCATCGTTGGCCCGCACCGTGAACATGCGCACGAGCGTGCCCAGGTTCAGCCCGGGGCCCTCCGGCCGCAGCACGGCACTGGCTTCTTCGACCAGTTCCTTGACGCGGTCGCGCAGGGCCAGCGCGCGGGGTGTGGGAACCATGGCCCGGCCGGCGCGCACCAGGAGTTCGTCGCCGGTCGCTTCACGCAACCGCGCCAGGGTGCGGCTCATGGCCGACTCGCTCAGGCCCAGGCGCTCGGCCGCTCGCGAGACGCTGGCCTCGGAGAGAAGGGCGTTCAACGCGATCAGAAGGTTGAGGTCGGTGTCGGCCGGCATGCGCCGAAGCTAGCACGGCTTGGGAGCGCAAGGGTGGCGCCGCATGCATCAACAAGATGCGCGCCACGCGCTGGTTGGGCCGACACCCTCGACCTATGCTGACTTGGCGCGATCGAGCGTGCCCAGATGGAATCTACGTATGTTGTCACCTGTCCTCGAACCAGACTCTCCCACCGTCGCCCGCCGCGCCGAATCCGCTGCGGCAAGCGAGCTGGACGGTCTGCCACTGCCCCAGCGCTGCGCGGCGGTCGCCGCGATCCTCGGTGCGGGCGTGCTCGTGGTGCTCGACGGCGCCATCGCCAACATCGCATTGCCGAGCATTGCCCAGCAAGTGGGGGCCGCGCCGGCCAACGCTGTCTGGATCGTCACCGCCTATCAGCTCGCGGTGGTGATGTTCCTGCTGCCCGCTTCGGCCATCGGCGAGAGCCTCGGCTATCGACGTGTGTTCGCTGGCGGTGTCGCGCTGTTCACCGCGGCTTCGGTGATGTGCGCGCTGGCGCCGTCATTGCCCTGGCTGCTGGCGGCAAGGTGCCTTCAGGGCCTGGGCGGTGCTGCCGTGATGCCGCTGGGCCTTGCGCTGTTGCGCTTCACCTATCCGCGCCGATTGCTGGGCCAGGCGATCGCATGGAACGCGCTGGCGGTGGCAGGCGCCTCGGCGGCGGGGCCGGCCGTCGGTGCCGCCATGCTGTCGGTCGCGAGCTGGCCGTGGCTCTTCGCCGTGAATCTGCCGATTGGCGCCCTGGTGCTGGTCGCCTGTGCCGGATTGCCGAACCCGCGAGGCACTGGCCGTCGCATCGACCTCGTGAGCATCGCCCTCAACGCGATCATGTTCGCCGCCGTGGTGCTGGGCAGCGATCGGCTGCCTTCGTCGCCGTGGTACGGCGCCGCGTTGCTCGCCGCGGCGGCCGGTTCGATGGTTCTGCTGGTTCGGCGCGAGAAGACCAAGACGGCGCCGCTCATCCCGCTCGATCTTCTGCGGGTGCGATCGTTTCGGCTTTCGATCGTTGCGTCTGTGTGCTGCTTTGCCGGGCAAATGATCGGCTACCTGGCGTTGCCCTTCTACTTCCAGCATGAGCTGGGCTTGAGCGCCATGGCGACCGGCGCCTTGATGACGCCGTGGCCTCTGGCAGTGATGGTGGCTGCGCCGTTGTCGGCGCGACTGGCCAAGCGAGTGCCGACGGCGTGGCTTTGCGCAGCCGGAGGTGCGTGCCTCGCGACCGGCCTCGCGTTGTGCGCCGTGTGGCCGCTTCACGGTGATCCTCGGCTGCCGTTGACCATCTTCACGAGCCTGGCAGGTCTCGGCTTTGGATTCTTCCAGACGCCCAACAACCAGAACATGCTGCTGGCTGCCCCGAAAGAGCGGAGCGGAGCGGCCGGAGGTGCCCAGGGAACCGCGCGGCTTACCGGATTGACGCTCGGCGGCCTATCGATGGGACTCTTGTTCGCGTTGCTGCCATCGGCCGGTGCTGTGCACTGGGGATTGACCCTCGCGGCATTGGCCGCGCTGGCTGGCGGAGTGGTCAGTTTGTTGAGAAGTTGTTCACTTCATAGCGCAGTTCCGCCATGCCAGCACCCATCTGTTGAACGGACACCAGGCGCAGGCTCGGGCTCAGCACTCTCCGCGGGAACAGGGGCTTGCCTTTGCCAAGAGTCGCCGAGCCAATCTGGATGATGAGTTCATCCAGCAGACCCGCGTCGTGGAATTGGCCGGCGAGGTCGCCACCTCCAACGATCCATATGTTCTTGCCGCCAGCGGCCGACTGCATTTCCGAGTGGATCGTTTGCACGTCGCCGCTGACGAACCGAATGTCTGCGCCGGCAATTGCCGGAAGATTGCGGCTGGAAAACACCCATGCCGGCTGGGTGTACGGCCACGGCGAGCCAGTCTCGGCAGCGACCGTTTCAGCATTGCGCACCATCCATTCATAAGTCGCAGAGCCCATTGCCAGGGCACCGACTTTCGAGATGAAGTCCGGATAGCTGGAGTTGTCCAGGCTCCCCAGCGGGAAAAGCCACTCGAGTGAGTCGTCCTCGGTCGCCAGGAATCCGTCAAGGCTTGTCGATGTGAAGTACTGGGTTTTCATGGGTATTCATGGGCTTTCTTTGAAATTCTGACGTTCGCAAGTGCGGTGACTCGCATTCCACCGCCCCCGGCATAATCGCGCCCTTTTTCCTCGGGGGCCAGGATGCAGTTCGAAATCGCGCAATCCACTCCAACAGCCGCCAGCATCGCGGTGCTGGTCCAGGAACACTACGCCCTGGGAAAGGTCGTCGAGAGCGAATTCCTGCGAAGAAGCTTCAATCAGGTCTACAGACTGGGCTTGGCCAGCGGACAACGTGTCGTGGCGCGACTCTGTGCCGAGCGTCCGCGAGGCGAGCCCAACGTCTTGTTCGAATCAGCCGCGTTGGACCATTGGGCACAGGTCGGATGCGCCGTAGCCCGTTGCTTGCCTACTGCCGATGGGCAAGTCGCCATGCAGGTGCCGTTGCCCGAGGGCCCTCGGGCGCTGATGCTCTTCGAGCATCTCGAGGGCGAGTTCACGGGCGAATCGGCCGAAGACATCCAAGCCTTCGCGCAGGGACTGGCCTCCTTGCACATCAGTGGGGAAAGCTATCAAGGGCCGCCGAGCGCCTATTGCCTTGACCTGGACTACCTGCTGTTGCGACCTCTCGAAGGCCTGCTGCGCGCGCCGACGATGACTGCCGAGCTGCGCCCACAGTTCGAGATGCTCGGGCATCGCCTGCACGATGAAATCTCGGCGCTGGGGGATCTCAGCCACGTGCTTTGCCATGGAGACGCGCACGGCAGCAACAACTTCATCGTGCTCGATGCAAAAGGCCAACGCAAGGCAGTGTTCTTTGACTTCGACGAGGCGGGGCCTGGTTTCCTGGCCTACGAGCTGGCGGTTTATCCGTGGAGCCTGTGTCCGCGCATCCCCGACGGCGTACTGAGCGAAAAGGCGAAGACGCAATGGCGGAACTTTATCTCTGCCTACCGCGATACAAACCCCGTCGCCGACGTTGACCTCTTCGCCATCGCTCGCTTCATGGCAGTGCGGCAGTTTTGGCTGCTCGGAGAGTACGCGGGCCGTATTCCCGTCTGGGGCTCTCAGGCAATTCCGACTGACTACCTGCGTCGACAGGTGACCATGTTGCGCAACTGGGAGTCTTTGGAGTTGCCGCTGTAGCTACGAATCCTCACAAAACTTTTTTTAACCGTCAAACCGTACTCGCCAGACCCTCCGCGCCATGTCAGGCCTGCGCCGCAGCGGATTGCGCTGAACTTGCGCTGCAATCTTCAATCCTCTGTGCACGGTCGAAAATCGATGCTCGATCCGCCACAATCGCCGTTCCTGCCCCCTGAAAACCCATGCAACCCAAGATCTTCTCCATTCTCCCGCTCGTCTTCGCAATCACCGCGGGCGCCCTGGTCCCCCATTCCGTGTCCTTCGCGGCCTCTCACGCCGCCAAGCCCGCAACCCACAAGAAGCCCGTCGCAGAAGCGCCTGCAGTGGCGCCAGCGGCGGGACAGACCGCCGTCGCCGGCGGGCCGCCGGCGCTCCCGGCCAAGGCGTGGCTGCTGATGGACTTCGACTCCGGCGAGGTGCTCGCCTCGTCCAACCCTGACGAGCCACTGCCGCCGGCATCGCTGACTAAGATGATGACGAGCTTCCTCGTCGAGCAGGCGATTCGCTCGGGCAAGCTCAAAAAGGACGATCTCGTGACCGTCAGCCAGAACGCCTGGTGCCGTGGCTCGAGCACAGAATCGTGCATGTACCTGCCGCTGAACAGCCAGGCGACGGTGGTCGACATCCTGCGCGGCATCATCATCCAGTCGGGCAACGATGCGTCCAAGGCCATTGCCGAGCATATGGCCGGCTCCGAAGAGGGCTTTGCCAAGCTCATGAACGCCGAAGCCCAGCGCCTCGGCATGACGCACACGCATTTCGTGAACGCCACCGGCCTTCCCGACCCGGATCACAAGGCCTCTGCGCGCGACCTCGCGATCCTGGCGCGCGCCATCATCCGCGACAGCGCCGATTTCTATCCGATGTACGCGGAGCGCGAGTTCAAGTTCAACGGTATCAAGCAGGGCAACCGCAATGCGTTGCTCTATACCGACCCGACCGTCGACGGACTGAAGACCGGCCACACGCAAGAGGCGGGCTACTGCCTCGTCACTTCGTCCAAGCGCAACGGGATGCGCCTGATCACGGTGATTCTCAACACCAACAGCGCGCAGGCACGTGCCGACGAGACGCGCGCGCTGCTCGGCTGGGGCTTCAGCAACTTCGAGAAGGCGACGCCCATTCAGCCGAACGCCGTCGTCGCGACGCCCAAGGTGAGCTTCGGCAAGGCCGACACCGTTGCCGCGGCTCTGGCCTCGCCCTGGACGGTGACTGTGCCGCGCGGCCAGCAGGTGCAAACCTCGGTGCAGATCAAGCCGGACCTGGAGGCTCCTGTGGCCAAGGGCGCAGTCATCGGCAAGGTGGTCGCGAACTCGAATGGCAAGCCGGTGGGCGAAGCGCCGCTGGTCGCGCAGGCCGATGTGGAACGCTCGGGCTTGATGCTGCGCTCGTGGCAGCACGTGACCAGGTTGTTCGGCAAATGAGCGATGCCGATGCGTGCTTCGCCCCAGTGGTCTGACGGCACTGTGGGCGAAGTCCGACACAGCTTGCGGGAAATCGAGGGGTAAACGTAGGTCATCCGCGGCCGATCAGCGGCCGCATTCGTTCAACGACAGCTCGTCTGAAGGAATCCGCGATGGCCCACCTACAACACCAGTCTTGTATCGACGCGTGCAACGCTTGCGCCGATGCGTGCGACCACTGCTCGACGGCCTGCCTGCAGGAGCCGGACGTCAAGGCCATGGCGCGTTGCATCGCGCTCGACATGGACTGCGCGGCCATTTGCAGGCTCTCGGCTGGCTATATGTCCCGCGGCAGTGATTTCGCCCGCCAACTGTGCCGCTTGTGCGCCGAGGTGTGCCAGGCGTGCGGCGATGAGTGCGCGAGGCATCCGCATGATCACTGCCAAGCCTGTGCAGCGGCCTGCCGGAAGTGCGCGGAAGAGTGCCGAAAGATGGCGGCCTGAACTGCGCCAAGGCGCTCCAAGACACTATCGTGTCAGCGAACGCCGCCACTGTGCAGCGCCCGGGTCCGATGGCCGGCTCAGCACTGTGTGCCGAAAGTGGGGTGTTCCAGACAGCAAAGGAGCAGCCATGAGCAAGGCCAGGAATCCCTCGGAGAGCACGGGCTCGCAGCACAACAAGACCGGTGCGCAGCCATCGACCCAGAAAAACGAAGGCCGGCGTACGACCGACAGCCGCAACGACCGCGAGACGCAAGCCGGAAGTTCCAACCAGTCCCAGCAGCGCAGGGGCAGGACGGGCGCTTGACGCCGGGCAGCCATGTCCACGAGCGCGGCACAGGCAGCGTCCGCAGTGCGTTCCGCAGCGGTGCCGATGGGCACTGAACACGACTGGAGCCCACTGCAGGCATGGATTGGCGATGCGCACTATGTTCTCCTGGGGGAAGCCTCGCACGGCACGTACGATTTCTATGCAGAGCGCGCACGAATCACGCGCCAGCTTCTGGCCTATGGCCAGTTCAACGCGGTGGCGATCGAAGGCGACTGGCCCGACGCCAACCGCGTGAATCGATTCGTGCGCGGTTTGGGCGGCGATGCGTCCGCCGTTGAAGCGCTGGGCGGATTCAAGCGCTTTCCGACATGGATGTGGCGCAACACGGTTGTGCAGGAATTCGTCGAATGGCTGCGCGACTTCAATAGCGCTCGTCCGGCCGATCTTCAGTGCGGCTTCTATGGCATGGACATGTACAGCCTCCATGCCTCCATGAACGCCGTCCTGCAATATCTCGACAACGCCCACCCAGAGCTCGCGCAAGCCACGCGTGAACGCTATGCCTGCTTCGATCGATTCGGCGAGGACAGCAACGTCTACGGAATGATGACCGGCCTGCGCGGACTGCCGGGATGCGAAGAGGAAGTCATCAAGACACTTGTCGAGCTGCGGCGGCAGGCGCGTGCCGCCGGCCCGTACGACGATGGCGAGGACGCGTTCGATGCCGAGCAAAACGCCCGTCTCGTGAAGAACGCCGAAGCCTACTACCGCTCGATGTACCTGAGCAATGTTTCGTCATGGAACCTGCGCGACCGGCACATGGTGGAGTCGCTCGACGCCATCGACACGCGCCTGAAGAAGGACGGCGTGCGCCCGCGCATCATCGTCTGGGCCCACAACTCGCACCTGGGTGATGCACGGGCTACCGAAATGGGCCGCCGGGGCGAACTCAATGTCGGCCAGCTCATGCGTGAACGACACGCCAGCGATGCAGTCCTCATCGGGTTCACGACGCACACGGGCACGGTCACGGCTGCGTCCGATTGGGGCGCGCCGACGGAGTTCAAGCGTGTGGTTCCGTCAAGGGAGGACAGCGTCGAACATGTGCTCCATTCGACGGGCCTGCCGCGCTTCTTCCTGCCATTGCGCGATGGCGGGCTCCACGCGGATGCCTTGCGCGAGCGACGGTTGGAACGCGCCATCGGCGTCATCTACCGCCCGGAAACCGAGCGCGCGAGCCATTACTTCCTGGCCGAGCCGGCGGACCAGTTCGACGCGATCGTGCACATCGACAGCACTCGGGCATTGCGTCCGCTCGATCACAGTGTCGAATGGCACTCCGCCGAAGTGCCGGAAACCTTCCCTTCCGGAAAGTAGCGACGCAAGCAGCACGGGAGAGGGCCGCTATGCTGGCGGCATGACCTCCAAGACGCTGCTCGTCGTCTATCACACCATGACTGGTGGCACCGAACAGATGGCGCAGGCCGCCGTCCAAGGTGCGCGCGATGAACCCGGCGTTCATGTGCGCTTGCTGCGCGCGCCCGACGCCGGCCCCGATGACGTGCTGGGCGCCGATGCCTATCTATTTGCGACACCGGAGAACCTGGCTTCCATGGCGGGGCTGATGAAGGACTTCTTCGATCGCTGCTACTACGCGGCGCTGGATCGCGTGAACGGCCGGCCTTATGCAGCGATGGTGTGCGCCGGCAGCGACGGCCAGAACGCTGTCCGGCAGATCGATCGCATCGCGACGGGCTGGCGGCTGCGCAGCGTCGCCCCGGCGTTGATCGTCTGCACTCACGCGCAGACACCCGAAGCCATTGCGCGGCCCAAGACGATCGGCGTCGAAGATCTCGCGCAATGCCGGGAGCTCGGGGCCGCTCTCGCGACCGGGCTGGCACTGGGCATTTACTGATCGTCGTCTACGGCAGGCTAGGCGCGACCGCGCTTGCCCGGTCTCTGTCGAGCCAGAGCCAGATTCGCGGTCGTCATCGCCGCGACCAGCGTGACCAGCCACGAGAAGTAGACCCACAGCAAGAACATCGGGAGAGCGGCGAAGGCTCCGTAGAGGGCCTTGTACGTAGGCACCTTGACGAGATACGCCGTGAAGCCCCGCTTGCCGAGCTCGAAGCCGATGCTGGCGATCAAGCCGCCCGCGAGCGCATCGCGCAGCCGGACCTCGGTGTTCGGGACGAGGTAGAACATGCTCGTCAGTGCAGCGACGCCGAGGACGAGCGGCCCCAGATCGAACACGAACGCGAGCGATCGTGGCAACACACCCAGCAGGCCCATGGAGGTGCCCAGCAGATATGAAGTCGCCCAAAGGCTCAGGCCCAGGACCGGCGGGCCGATCGCCAGCATCAGGAGGTACAGGCCGACTCGCTTGAAGAACGGCCGGTTCTTCTTGACCTTCCACATCTGGTTCAGCGCGTTCTCCACCGTCAACAGCATCGCGACCGCCGTGCCCAGCAGGAACAGCGAGCCGACCCACGTCAGGCTGCTGGCATTGCCGGCGAACTGGTTCAGGTATCTCAACACGGTGCGCGCGATGTCCGTGGGGAGCAGCCTGCTCAGCAACGACTCCTGGAGCGTATTCCTGAGGTGCTTGAAGATCGGGAAATGCGCGATGAGCGCGAAGCTGGCCGCGAGCAACGGCACGACCGAAAGCAAGGTGGTGAAGGTCAGGCTCCCGGCAACCTGAGGCAGGCGCTCGTTCCTTGCGCGCTGGATCGTCAAACGGGTCAGGGTGAACATGTATCGCTGAAGAGAAAGGTCGGGTGGCTTCGCGGGCAAGACTGCCGCGGCGGACGCCGATTGTCCGATGGTCCGATCTTGAGCGCCACGACCGTGCTGGCCGCGCGCTGGCCCTTACAGGTAGGTCGCGCCGGCTTCTTGCTCGAAGCGCCCCGGCGGTCCTTCCCAGACCACGCGCGCATGGTCGAGCACGTAGACGCGATCGGCATGCGGCAGGGCGAAGGTCACGTTCTGCTCTCCGAGCAACACACTGATCGACGTCGTGCTGCGCAGTCGTTCCAGGGCCTTCGACAACACTTCCAGGATCACCGGCGCGAGTCCCAGCGTCGGCTCATCGAGGATCAGCAACCGGGGCTTCATCATCAATGCCCGCGCAATGGCGAGCATCTGCTGCTCGCCGCCGCTCAAGGTGCGCGCCAACTGCGACTGTCGATCGCGCAGGATCGGGAACATCTCGAACATCCAGTCGAGACGCTCCGCGCGCTCGGCCTTGTCGAGCGTGTTGCCGCCGAGATCGAGGTTCTCGCGCACGCTCATGTCGCCGAAGAGTTCCCGCGTCTCCGGACAGTGGACGACGCCTCCGCGCGCGATCTCCGCGGCGGTGCGTCCTTGCAATGATTCGCCGGCCCACTTCACCGTGCCGGAATAGGGCACCAGCCCCGAGATCGCGTTGAAGAGCGTGGTTTTGCCGGCACCGTTCAAGCCCACCAACGAGACGAATTCGCCTTCGCGCACGTGCAGCGAAACGTCCTGCAGCGCGAGAGCCTTGCCGTACAGCACGCCGACGTTCTCCACCTGAAGGATCGGCGCGCGATCCGTGGAAACAGTCGACTCACGGCCCGTTCGCGTCAGCGCGCCGCCCAGGTAGACCCGGCGCACGGTCTCGTCTTTCATCACGTCGGCAGCGGCGCCTTCGGCGATTCGCTCGCCCAGGTACATCGCCAGCACGCGGTCCACCAGCGCCGACACGCCCTTGACGTTGTGATCCACCAGCAGGACCGCGCGGCCTTCATCGCGAAACTCGCGGATCAGCTCGGAAAAAGCAGCCACCTCGCGCGTCGTCAGTCCGGCAAAAGGCTCGTCGACCAGCACCAGCTTCGGATGCCGGGCGATCGCCTTGGCCAACTCCAGCCGCCGCAGGTCCGCGAAAGCGAGCGTGGGCGGCTTGCGATCGATGACCGCCGTGAGGCCGACGCGAGCGGCAATGGACCGCGCCTTGGCGTCGACCTCCGTGCCGGCGAACAACTGCGTCAGCCGATCGGGCAGCAGCGCGACCTTGATGTTTTCCAGCACCGTCTGGCGCTGCAGCGGGCGCGAATGCTGGAACACCAGTCCCACGCCCAGGCGCGCCACCTTGTGCGAGGCCAGTCCGCCGATCTCCACGCCATCGAGCTTGATCGAGCCAGCGGTCGGCTGTTCGACCCCCATGATGGTCTTCATCGCGGTCGACTTGCCCGAGCCATTGGGCCCGATGAGGCCGAGGATCTCGCCCGGCCGGATCGCAAAGGCGAGCTCCTTCACCGCGACGAGACCGCCGTACTGCTTGGTGAGGCCGGATACCTCCAGCATCGGCGCTGCTTCACGCTCACCCACGGCGCCTGCCTCCGTGCAGCATCCCGAGGAAGCCGTCGGGAAAGAACAGGATCACCAGCAACGCCATGACCGAGACGATCAGCGTCGCCAGCTCACCCAGCGGCCGCAGCAGTTCGCCCATGCCGATCAGGAAGATCGCGCCGATCGCCGCGCCGACCACCGTTCGCCGGCCACCGAGAACAGCCGCGATGATGATCTGCACGCCGACGGAGAGGTTGACGAAGGTGCCGACCGAAGCCGTGCCCATGTAGAAGACCATCAGCGCGCCTGCGAAGCCCGAGAAGAAAGCGCTGACGATGAAGGCCGCCAGCTTGTGCTTGGCCACGTTGAAGCCGAGCGCGCCGGCCTGCACTGCGTCTTGCCCACTCGCTTGGAGGATGAGCCCGGCCGGTGACCGTGAAAGGCCGAAGAGCACTGCGCCGCTGACCGCCATGAAGCCGAAGGCGATCCAGTAATTGGTCGTAGCGCTGATCGACATCACGTCAGGCACCGACAGCCCGATCTCACCGCCGGTCAATCCCGCGAAGACGACGACGAAGTTTTGCAGCATCAGCACGGCGACGAGCGTGGTGAGGCCGAAATACGGGCCCCGCAGGCGCAGTGCAGGCAGTGCGAGCACCACGCCGCCGAGGACAGCCATCGCGGCGCCGGCCAGCACGCACATCCAGATCGATATTTCCGGCGAGAGCCGCGCATCGAGGATGCCGGCCGTGTAGGCGCCCAGCCCAATAAGGAAGGTCGGCCCGAAGTTGACCTCGCCAGCGAAGCCGAACAGCAAATCCCAGGACATCGCGAACACTGCCGTATAGAACGCCACCGTGAGCAGGCCCAGCACATAGCCCGAGGCGAAGCCCGGAAGCACCGCGCCCACCGCGAGCACTGCGATCGCGATCCAGAAGAGCCGGGACGTGAAGACAGGGCGCATGGCTTTGGCTACCTCCGCCCGAACAGCCCCTGGGGCCGCACGTACATGACGATGATCAGCAGGATGAGCGACGGAATGGTTCGGTAGGCGGGCGAGATCATGTAGGCGGTCACGGTCTCCAGGTAGCCGACCACATAGGCGGCAATCAACGAGCCCGAGACGCTGCCGAGGCCTCCGAGCACCACGATCGAAAAGGCGCTCGCCGTCAGCGGACCGACGCTGTATGAACTCACGCCGAGGAACATGCCCAGCAGGATGCCGGCAATGCCAGCCAGCAGCCCATACACCAGCCACACCGTGAGATAGATGCTCGACAACTCGATGCCCAGCAGAGTGACCCCGCGCGCATTCATCGATGCGGCCAGCACTGCCTTGCCGCGCCGCGTCTTGTTGACCAGCAGCCAGAGCAGGCCGATGGCCAGCCAGCAGACGGCTGCCGTAAAGAACTCGTTGGTCGGCGTTCGCACACCCAGAAACGGCACCGTGCCTTCGACGATCGGCAGTACGGTCTTCGCGTTGTCTGTGAAGAGGTAGGCGACCGTTTCCTGCACGATGATTCCCCACAGCAGCGTCGCGGTGAGGATGAAGATTTCTTTCTCGGATTCAGCGATCTTGCGCGAGCGTTGAATGGGCCTCACCGTGACGAAGTAGGTCGCGAAAGCCAGCACGACGCCGACCGCGATGCCGATCAGTGCGGCCGCATAGTTGCCGACATGCAGCACGCTGGCCGCTGCCCAGGCGCCGACCGCGGCGGCAACCATGATGGCGCCGTGCGACAGGTTGAGTACGCCAGAGACGCCGAAGATCAGCGTGAAGCCCGTGGCACCCAGGGCGTAGAGCGCGCTGATGGCGAAGCCATCGACCAGGATCTGCCAGAAGATCATGCGCGTGCCACCGCCGGACCTTGCGGTGGGCGGCGCATGGCAGGCGCACGGCTGAGGACGAAGGCCAGGCCCACGCGATCAACTCGCCGGCAGCTTGACGAAGGCCGGGAACTTCATCTGGCCGTTGGCCAGGTTCTTCGGCCACATGTTGATCTGTTTGCCGTCCTGCCATTGCAGCATCAGGCCCGTGATGTAGCCGCTGCCGGTCTTCAGGCCATGCACGTGCGGATTGCCCTTGGGCAAGAAGGCGATGCGGCCGATGGTGCCGACGTAATCGGTGGCTTCCATCGCGGTCACGAGCTTGTCGCTGTCGGTCGACTTGGCGCGGCGTACCGCGTCGGCAATCATGTAGACCTCGTCATAGGCGGTGTAGCCGGAGTAGGCGGGCGAGTTGCCGTACTTCTTCTCGTAGGCGGCCACGAAGGGCAGCGTCTTCGGCGTCACGGGCACACCGGGACCGGACACCGCATTGAAGAGCACCCCGTCCGTCGCGCCGTTGGTGTCCGCCCAGAAGGTCGAATTGGTGGCTTGCGACGAGATCCCGAGCATCGGCAGCGGCACCTGCTGGCTCTTCCACTGCACCGTCGGCTGCGTGCCGACATGCGAGATGCCGGTGATGATGACGTCCGGCTTCTGCGCCTCGATCTTGTTGAAGATGGGCGTGAAGTCCGTCGTGTCGGGCGAGAAGCGGACATGGTCGAGAACCTTGAGTCCCACCTTGGGCAGGCAGGTTTCGTAGCCGGCGTCCAGCGGTGTCGTCCATGCGGCGTCTTCGCTCATGATGACCGCGGTCTTCATCTTGTGCGGCTCGACCAGCAGGTCCTTGGCGGCGTCGCAGACCAGGCCCGCGAGCGCGCTCGAAGTCAGATAGCCATGGAACGTGTACTTGTTGTGCTCGTAGTCCTTGGCGATGTTCTGCGTGATCACGTCGGACGCCGCGCCCGGCGTGATCATGAGCGTCTTGAGCCGCCCGGCCCAAGGCTCCAGCGCCAGCACGACTTCGGAAACATAGCTGGCGATGACGGCGTTGACCTTGTCTTCGCTGACTGCTCGCTGGAAGGCACGCACGGCCTCCGCCGATGAGGAGTGGTCGTCGTAGACGACGATCTCGACTTTGCGGCCGTCCACGCCGCCTTTGGCGTTGATCTCTTCGGCCGCGAGCTGGGCCGCCGGTGCAATCGAAGAGCCGGCAACAGCCTGCGCCTCCGCGATCACACCGATCTTGATCGGATCGGCGGCAAACGCCGCGCTGAACGTCGCCAGTGTGCCGCTCGCGATCATTGCAGCGGCGCCGACACGGCTGAGTCCACCAAGGAAGTACCTTTTCATGATGTCTCCTTATGTGTTTCGAGCCGACACAATCTTGCATATCGCTGGTTGATTGGCAAGCAGACGAGCTCGCGAAGGGACTCGATGATTACCCTCATGCCTCCGGCGCCGAAGCCACTTCAGCCCAGCGCAAGGGATCGACACCGCCTCTGTATGTAGGTTGGGTCCTACCGCACGCATCGGTTGTCGTACGTTACAGACGAAGTCGGCGTACGCAATAGTGGGCGGTTTCCCACAAAGACAGGCGCCGCCGGCGAAGCCCCGGGGGCGAGGGGATCCGTGTGCAGAGAGAGGACAAGAATGAATGCTCCAGAAACACTTTCGATCGCGGCTCCCCAGGAGGAATTCGAGCTGTTGCTCGACGCTCTCGCACGGCTGCGAATCGGAGACGCGAAGGTCCGCTTGCCCATGCACTGGACCGGCATCGCCGGCAAAGTCGCCGAGGTCTTCAACGACGTGGTCGAACAGAACGCGAATCTCGCCGCTGAACTCACCCGGCTGCGCAGAGTCGTCGGTCGCGAAGGCAAGCTCAAGCAGCGCGCGCTCCTGACGGAAAGCCGCGGCTTCTGGGGGCAGTCGGTCGAATGCGTCAATGCGCTGATCGACGATCTCGTCCACCCGACCACTGAGGTGGCGCGCGTCATCGGCGCCGTCGCGCAGGGCGATCTCTCCAAGAGCATGGCGCTCGAAGTCGAGGGCCGCGAACTGGAAGGCGAGTTCCTGCGCACCGCCAAGACCATCAACAAGATGGTCGAGCAGCTCGGCAACTTCTCGGCGGAAGTGACGCGGGTCGCGCGCGAGGTGGGCACCGAAGGCAAGCTCGGCGGGCAGGCCAAGGTGAAGGGCGTGGCGGGCACGTGGAAGGACCTCACCGACTCGGTCAATTCCATGGCCGGCAACCTGACCGATCAGGTGCGCAACATCGCCGACGTGACGACCGCGGTGGCAAAGGGCGACCTCTCGAAGAAGATCGATGTGGACGTGAAGGGCGAGTTCCTGACGCTGAAGAACACCATCAACACGATGGTCGATCAGCTTCGATCCTTCGCATCCGAAGTCACCCGTGTTGCGCGGGAGGTGGGCACCGAAGGCTCTCTGGGCGGGCAGGCGCGGGTCGAAGGTGTGTCGGGCACGTGGAAGGACCTGACCGACTCCGTCAACTCCATGGCGGGCAATCTGACCAGCCAGGTGCGCAACATCGCCGACGTGACGAAGGCCGTGGCTGCCGGCGACCTGTCGAAGAAGATCACCGTCGACGTCAAGGGCGAAATCTCGGAACTGAAGAACACCATCAACACGATGGTCGACCAGCTGCGTTCCTTCGCCGCCGAAGTGACCCGCGTGGCGCGCGAAGTGGGCACAGAAGGCAAGCTCGGTGGGCAGGCCGACGTGCAAGGCGTCGCGGGCACGTGGAAGGATTTGACCGACTCGGTGAACTCGATGGCGGGCAACCTGACGAGCCAGGTGCGCAACATCGCCGACGTGACCAAGGCGGTCGCCGCGGGCGATCTGTCGAAGAAGATCACGGTCGACGTGAAGGGCGAGATCCTCGAACTGAAAGCGACCATCAACACGATGGTCGATCAGCTGCGCTCCTTCGCCGCCGAAGTGACGCGCGTGGCGCGCGAAGTGGGCACGGAAGGCAAGCTCGGCGGGCAAGCGGACGTGCAGGGTGTTGCGGGGACATGGAAGGACCTCACCGAGTCGGTCAACTTCATGGCCGGCAACCTGACCTCGCAAGTGCGCAACATCGCGGAAGTGACGACTGCGGTGGCCGCGGGCGACCTCTCGAAGAAGATCACCGTCGACGTGAAGGGCGAGATCTCGGAACTGAAGAACACCATCAACACGATGGTGGACCAGCTCTCGTCGTTCGCAGCCGAGGTGACGCGCGTTGCCCGCGAGGTCGGCACTGAAGGCAAGCTGGGCGGCCAGGCGGATGTGCAAGGCGTTGCCGGCACATGGAAGGACTTGACCGAATCGGTCAACTCGATGGCGGGCAATCTGACTTCGCAGGTGCGCAACATCGCGGAAGTCACGACCGCGGTGGCGGCGGGCGATCTGTCGAAGAAGATCACGGTGGATGTGAAGGGCGAGATCTCGGAGCTCAAGAACACCGTCAACACCATGGTCGACCAGCTCCGGTCGTTCGCCGCCGAAGTGACGCGCGTGGCGCTCGAAGTGGGCACCGAAGGCATCCTGGGTGGCCAGGCCGATGTGCAAGGCGTGGCGGGCACGTGGAAGGACCTGACCGATTCGGTGAACCTGATGGCGTCGAACCTGACTTCGCAGGTTCGCAACATCGCCGACGTGACGAAGGCTGTTGCGGCGGGCGACCTGTCGAAGAAGATCACCGTCGACGTGAAGGGCGAGATCCTGGAGCTCAAGGCGACCATCAACACAATGGTGGATCAGCTCTCGTCCTTTGCCGCCGAAGTGACGCGTGTGGCCCGGGAGGTGGGCACCGAAGGCCGGCTCGGCGGACAGGCGCAGGTGCGCGACGTGTCGGGCACGTGGAAGGACCTGACGGACAACGTGAACTTCATGGCCGGCAATCTCACCGGGCAGGTGCGCGGGATTGCGAAGGTGGTTACCGCCGTCGCCACGGGCGACTTGAAGCAAAAGCTCACCGTGGAGGCGAAGGGCGAGATCGCGGCGCTCGCAGAGACGATCAACAGCATGACGGACACGCTCGCGACCTTCGCCGATCAAGTGACTTCGGTCGCGCGCGAAGTCGGCGTGGAAGGCAAGCTGGGCGGGCAGGCCAAGGTCCCCGGTGCGGCCGGCACGTGGAAGGGGCTCACGGAGAACGTCAATCAGCTAGCGGCCAACCTCACGACACAGGTGCGCGCCATCGCCGAGGTGGCCACCGCGGTGACGCAGGGCGACCTGACCCGTTCGATCACCGTGAAGGCGCAGGGCGAAGTCGCGGCGCTCAAGGACACGATCAACGAGATGATCCGAAACCTGAAGGACACGACGCAGAAGAACACCGAGCAGGATTGGCTCAAGACCAATCTGGCGAAGTTCAGTCGAATGCTGCAGGGTCAGAAGGATCTGCTGACGGTCGGCCAGCTGATCCTGTCGGAACTGGCGCCGGTGGTCGGTGCGCAGCAGGCGGAGTTCTATGTGCTGACCGGTGGCCACGGTGCCGCCAGGCTCAAGCTCTTCGGCAGCTATGCGTCGGGCGGGCTGAATACGCACGGCAAGGAGATCGAGCTCGGGCAGGGTCTCGTGGGCCAGTGCGCCGTCGAGAAGTCGAAGATCTTGCTCACCAATGTGCCGAGCGGTGCATTCCGCGTTGCAACCGGCTTGAGCGAGAGCGCGGCCATGGACGTGATCGTGCTGCCGATCGTCTTCGAAGGCGAAGTGCGCGGCGTGATGGAGTTGGCTTCGCTGGAGCGGTTCAATCCTTCCCACCAGGCTTTCCTGGACCAGCTTACGGAATCGATCGGCATCGTGATCAACACGATCTCGGCCAACATGCGCACGGAGGACTTGCTCAAGCAGTCGCAGTCGCTCGCCGAAGAACTCCAGAGCCGTCAGCAGGAACTGCAACAGACCAATGAGGAGTTGCAGGAAAAGGCCCGCTTGCTGGTGCACCAGAACCAGGAGGTCGAGCGCAAGAACCGCGAAGTCGAACAAGCGCGCCAGGCGTTGGAAGAGAAGGCCGAGCAGCTGGCGTTGACGTCCAAGTACAAGTCCGAATTCCTGGCGAACATGTCGCACGAGCTGCGCACCCCGCTCAACAGCCTGTTGATCCTGTCGGACCAGCTCTGCAAGAACAGCGACGGCAATCTCACGGCCAAGCAGCTCGAATTCGCCAAGACCATCCACTTGTCGGGCAACGATTTGCTGATGCTGATCAACGACATCCTGGATCTGTCGAAGATCGAGTCCGGCACCGTGGCGGTCGAAGTGAGCGAACTGCGGTTGGACGACCTGGAGCGTTCCGTCGAACGCAGCTTCAGGCACGTGGCCGAAGCCAAGCACGTCGGCTTCGAGATCCGCGCACAGGATGTGTTGCCCGAGACGATCGTGACCGACGTGAAGCGGCTGCAGCAGATCCTGAAGAATCTGCTGTCGAATGCGTTCAAGTTCACCCATCGCGGCTCGGTCGTCTTGTCGGTCGCCACTGCGAGCTCCGGCTGGAGCGCGGGCAATGAGGAGCTCAATCGCGCCATCCGCGTCATCAAGTTCTCGGTGTCGGACACGGGCATCGGCATTTCAGCCGACAAGCAGCAGATCGTCTTCGAAGCCTTCCAGCAGGCGGACGGATCGACTTCGCGCAAATACGGCGGAACCGGCCTGGGCCTCGCCATCAGTCGGGAGCTCGCGCGGCTGCTGGGTGGCGAGATCGGCCTGATCAGCGCCCCGACCGAAGGCAGCACGTTCACGCTGTATCTGCCGCAGAGCTACAGCCCGTCGCGCAGCCTGCGTTCCGGCCGCAGCGCATTGCTCGAGCCGGGGCCGGCACCCGCCGCGGAGCGGCGGCCTGCGTTGCAGCTCGTGCGACCTTCCGTTCGAAGCGAGGCCATGGAGCCCAGCGAGGAACCGGCTTCGGCTGCCCTGAACGTGGCCGGTGATGACCGCGACAACATCCTGCCCGGCGAGATGGTTCTGCTCATCGTGGAGAACGACCTCGCGTTCGCGAAGATGCTGCTCCAGGCGGGCCACAACTGCGGGTTCAAGGGCCTCGTGAGCCCGAGCGGCGCGGGCTCTCTGGCGCTGATTCGCGACTACCGCCCCGCGCTCATCACGCTCGACATCCATCTGCCCGACATGCTGGGCTTGCGGATTCTCGACAGGCTCAAGGCCGATCTGGCGACGCGGCATATTCCGATCTGCGTGGTGTCGACGGATGATTCGCGCGAACGCGCGCTCGATTCAGGCGCCATCGCCTTCATCGCCAAGCCCTTGCAGTCGATCGACGAAGTGGAAGTCGCGCTGCGGCAGCTGCATGAATCGGTGCTCACGACGACCAAGCGCCTGGTGGTTGCGTTGCAGCCGTCGCCGGTGCGCGAGCAGTACATCTCCGCCATCCGGTGCGGCGACCTGCAGCCTGTGGTGGTCGAGACGGGCGAGGCGTTGCGCCAGGAGTTCGCGGCGGGACGCATGGACTGCCTCGTCACAGACGGCGCGCTGCCGGACTTCAGTTCGGATGATCTGGCCGAATACCTCGACAACAGATCGTCGCCGCGCCAGTTGCCGATCCTGCTGTATCGAACCTCCCCGGCGGCGCCGAAGCCTCCGTGGGACTACTTCCATCATGATGCGACGCTGCGCACGGCGGACTCTCTCGAACGGCTGATCGATGCGACGGCGTTCCTGCTGCATCGCGGCATCGCGTCCATGACCGACCAGGAGCGCGCAGCCGTCGAAGTGGCGAACGATACGTCGAAGATCCTGACCGGCAAGAAGGTCCTGATCGTCGACGACGACATCCGCAACATCTTCGCGCTCGCCACGGTGCTGGAAGAGCGGGGGATGGTCGTGGTGTCGGCCGAGAACGGACGCGATGCCATCCAGCTCGTGCAGGAGGACCCCGGAATCGATGCCGTGCTGATGGACATCATGATGCCGGAGATGGACGGCATGCAGACCATGCGCGAGCTGCGCAAGCTCCAGTGCGCAAGGCATTTGCCGCTCATCGCGGTGACGGCCAAGGCCATGAAGGGCGATCGCGAGAAGTGCATCGAGGCGGGTGCGTGGGACTATTTGTCCAAGCCCGTGGACACGGCGCACCTTTTCGTCGTGCTGAGAGGCTGGCTATGCAAATAGCCCAAGTCACTCAAATAGCCCAAATAGCCCTAATAGCCAATCGGGAGGACGCAATGCTGGACGAACGCTTCCCGGACCCCACGGACGAGAGGGCGGCGATCCTCATCGTCGATGACCTGCCCGAGAAGCTGCTCGTGTTCCATACGGTGCTCGAAGACCTCGGGCAGGAACTGGTTCAGGTCCAGTCCGGTGCTGCCGCGCTGCGTGAGGTCCTCAGGCGCGAGTTCGCGGTCATCCTGCTGGACGTGAACATGCCCGACATCGACGGCTTCGAGACCGCGACGCTCATCCGCAAGCACCCGCGTTCGATGCACACGCCGATCATCTTCGTGACTTCCTACGCGGACGAGTTGCAGACGGCGCGCGGTTATTCGCTCGGTGCCGTCGACTACATCCTCTCGCCGGTCGTGCCCGAGATGCTGCGCAGCAAGGTGGGCGTCTTCGTCTCGCTCTACCTCATGAACCGCCAGATCCGGCGGCAGGCGGACAGCCGCGCGGCGGTGCTCGCGGCCGAAGCGGCGCGGCGCGTTGCCGAGGAGAACGACAGGAGATCCGCTTTTCTCGCGAAGGCGAGCCGCGTGCTCAACGGCTCGTTGCAAGTCGATGCCGCCGCTCGCCAGTGCGCCGAACTGCTGGCATCGGAGCTCGGTACGCTGGGCCTCGTGCAACTCGTCGACGCCGACCTCGGCCCGCGCGAAGTGGTCGTTGCGGTCGCTGCCGGCGGCCAACTGCACGTTGAAGGCGGCCGGCAGGAGCGACTCGACCCGCGGGTTTGCGAACTGCTGGACGAAGTTCTCGAATCGCGCGGCGGCCGGGTCGTCAGTCAATGCGCCTTGCAAAAGCTCGGGCCCGGCGCCTTTGGATTGGATTCGAGCCTGCCTTGGACCGCGCCCGACCTGGCGGTCGCAATGCCCGTGTGCTTCGGTGACCGGGTGCTTGGCGCATTGCTGGTTCTCGCGCCCGCATCAGGCGGTGCCTGGGAGCCCCCGGTGCTTGCGGCGCTGCTGGAGGAAACCTCCGCGCGCGCGGCAAGCGCCTTCGAGAATGCGCGTCTGTTTCGCGTGCTGCAGCACGAGGCGATCGAACGCATGGCTGCGCAGGAGGCACTCCAGGCGTCCAATCAACGCAAGGATGAATTTCTCGCGATGATGTCGCACGAGCTTCGCAATCCGCTTGCGCCCATTCACATGGCGGTGGAGGTGGTGCGTCGCACCGCGGCCCCGCACCCGAAGGTCAACTGGGCGCTCGACATTGCCACCCGGCAGCTGCGCCAACTGACGCGCCTGATCGAGGAGCTGCTCGACGTGAGCCGCATCAGCCAGGGCAAGTTCGCGTTGAAGCGCGAACGCATCGATCTCAGGCAGGTGATCGCGCAAAGCGTGGAGACCGTCCATGGCCTTTTCGACAGCCATCGTCAGAAGCTCACCATCGACGTGCCGGCCGAGCCCGTGTGGCTGAACGGCGACTTCGCCCGGCTGACGCAGGTCTTCGCCAACCTGCTGCACAACGCATCCAAGTACAGCCCCGACGAGACCTCCGTGGTGCTGCATTGCAGGGCGGAGAAGAACGTGGCCGTCGTCTCGGTGCGCGATCACGGCATGGGCATCGACCCCGAACTGCTGCCGCGGATCTTCGAACTCTTCGAGCAGGGCAAGCGCGGCCTGGACCGCTCGCAGGGTGGACTGGGAGTCGGGCTGACACTGGCCCGCCGTCTCGCGCTGATGCACGGCGGCGACATCGACGTCTCCAGCGAGGGGCAGGACAAGGGCTCCGTCTTCACGGTGCGGCTGCCAGCGGTGCGGGCACCGGCGCCGGAAGCCATCGTCATTGAAACGACAACCGAGCCGGTGCCGTTCAAGCGGTTGGAGCGCATTCTGGTGGTGGACGACAACCGCGATGCGGCCGAGGTGGTCGCTGCCATTCTTCAACTGGACGGGCACCAGATTCGGGTCGCGTCCGACGGCGAGCGGGCGCTGATCGAAGCGCGCGAGTTTCGGCCCGCGGTGGCCATCGTGGATATCGGGCTGCCCTTGATCGACGGCTACGAGGTCGCGCGCCGACTTCGGACCTTGCCTGTCGGAGACGGCTTGCTGCTGATCGCGCTGACCGGCTACGGCCAGCACGACGATCGGCAGGCCGCCCGCGAGGCGGGGTTTGACCATCACTTCGTCAAGCCCGCCGATCCGGACGTCTTGCTCGCCTGCATCCACGAATGGCAGGCGATTCGGGGTGAGGCTGCCGCGCCCGGATTGTCCGGCGCGGCGGGCAGCGCCGAAGGCCTGCGCCTTGAATGAATCCGACTGGTCTGTACGCCCCGTCCGATTGCGCCTTGGTGCAAGACCCGGTAGTGTTTCTTGAGTCCCCTCTTGTTTTATGAAACAGCCTATCGAACGCGCCTCGGCTCCCACGAACTCATCCGACTTGCAAACGGTCAGCGACCGCGACTATCGCCTGATGGTTGATGCGCTGGCGGATTTCGCATTTTTCATGCTCGATGCGGAAGGCCACGTCCTCTCCTGGAACGAAGGGGCGCGGCTGTTGCACGGGTATGAGCGGGACGAGGTCATCGGGCGGCATTTCGGTTTTTTCTATCCGGCCGATCTGGTTGTGCGAAACCGGCCGCAGGTCGAATTGGCGGTGGCTCTCGAACACGGCCGCTTCGAAGACGAAGGCTGGCGAACCCGCAACGACGGCAGCCGCTTTCTTTCCAGCTTCGTCATCACGAAGGTGGTCGACGACGAGGGCGAGCTCCGCGGCTTTTCCCACGTCGCCCGTGACCTCACGGAGCACCGCCGGCAAGAGGACTTGCTGCGATCGAGCGAGGAACGCTTCCGGCTGCTGGTGGAGGGCGTGAAGGACTACGCGATCTTCATGCTGGACCCGGAAGGCCGGGTCATCAGCTGGAATCTCGGCGCGCAGGTCAACAAGGGCTACGCCGCGACCGAGATCATTGGCAAGCACTTCTCGATCTTCTATCCGGAAGAGGTGGTTGCCCGAGGATGGCCGGCCCAGGAACTCAAGATCGCGATGCGCGACGGCCGCCTCGAAGACGAAGGTTGGCGAATTCGCAAGGACGGCTCCCGCTTCTGGGCGAGCGTCGTCATCACGGCGCTGCATGATCCTTCGGGGCGGCACATCGGCTTCGCGAAGGTCACGCGAGACCTCACCGAACGGCGAAGGATCATCACGCTCGAAGACGAGGGAAAGCGTGTCACGAACTTCCTGGCGATGCTGGGCCATGAGCTTCGCAACCCGCTCGCGCCTATTTCCAATGCGATGGCGCTCCTGGCGAGGGAGAAGACGGAGTCCAGGCTGGTGGAGAAAACGCAGGATATCGTTTCGCGCCAGCTCAAGCAGTTGACGCGGCTCGTGGATGACCTGCTGGACGTCAGCCGAATCACCAGCGGCAAGATCCACCTGGAGGCGAAGCCGGTGCGGCTGCGCGATGCCCTCGACCAGGCTGCCGAAGCCGCGCGGCCGCTGTGCGAGGCGAAGTCGCAGGCATTCAAGGTGGACATGGGCGATTCCGACCCGTGGGTGATTGGCGACCACGCCCGCATCGTCCAGATCGTTTCCAACCTGCTCACCAACGCGGCGAAGTTCACGCCGCCGGATGGGCGCGTCGAATTGCGCCTCGCCGACCTCGGGAACTCGGTGGAAATCTCGGTGCGCGACGACGGCCCCGGCATCCTCGAGAAGGACCAGAAGCAGATCTTCGACCTGTTCGTGCAAGGGGAAGATGACCTGGCCCGCACCAAGGGCGGCCTCGGGCTGGGACTCAGCCTCGTGCAGCAACTGGTGACGCTTCAGGGCGGGGTCGTCAGCGCCTTCAGCAGCGGCAAGCCGGGCGAGGGGGCCGAATTCGTCGTGCAGTTTCCAAGCGTCGCTGCGCCGCACATTGCCGATGATGAGGATGATTCCGGAAAGCGAAGATCGCGGATATTGGTCGTCGACGACAACCGCGACGCCGCCGAGACGATGCACATGCTGCTCGAAGCCATCGGCTATGACGCGAGCCTGGCACACGACGGCAACCAGGCGCTCGAGTCAATCAAGACGCACTCGCCGGACGTCGTGTTGCTGGACATCGGCCTGCCGGGGCTCAGCGGCATCGAAGTCGCAAGGCGGGTCAAGACCGAGATCCTCAAGCAGCCGGCGTTGATCGCGGTGACCGGCTACGGGCAGGAGCGGGACCGCGAGGCGAGCTACGACGCGGGCTTCATCGCTCACCTCACCAAGCCTGTCGACATCGACAAGCTCACTGCATTGCTCCAGCGGGTTGCACCGCCCTGAATGCTGCGGAGCGTCAGGCCGGATCCATGCCGCGACGGCGCTTTGCTTCGGCGCTGTCAGGCGACACCAGGAACTCGAGCAGTGCTCGCGCCGCATCGGGCTGCGCCGCGCCGATGCTCAACGCGGCGGAGAAGATCGTGTTGATCTGAACTTCGGGCGGCAGCGGGCCTAGCAGGTCGATGCCTTGCACGCCGATGAGTTCGCTCATCTGCTGAAAGCCCAGTGCAGCCTCTCCGCGTGCCACGAGCGACCCGACCGCCACACCCGGCGGCGCCTGCACCAATCGCCCTTGCAGCGCATCGGCGATGCCCCAGCGTTCGAACATCGCGACGAGTGCGACACCGCTCGGGCCAGTCGAGTAGCCGACCGTGGCCGCCCCTTCCACTGCGCGGCGCAGGGCCGCCTCGCTGGCGATGTCCGGCCGGGTGGCGCCCGCACGCACCGCCACACCCACGCCTGAGCGCACGAGGTCGACCTTGGTGGCCGGATCGATCTTGCCTTCGTCGCCCAGCTTGGCAATGGCATCCGAAGCGAGCGCTACGACGTCGAAGCTTTCACCGGCGCGGACGCGTCGCGCGGCGTCGACACCACCGACCGCCTCGAACGAAACGGGCATGCCGGTGCGCGTCGAATACATCGCCGCGAGCTCGTCCAGCAGGCCGCGCGTGGCCATCGAGCAGATTCCCTTGATCGGATGTTTCATGGTGGTGGAGTCGGACTGGGCCATGGCGCCGTGCATAGTGAGCATCGCCGCACCGCCGAGTGCCCAGAGGCAGGCTTGTCGGCGTGTGATTCCCGGATTCATGAAAGGCCCGCGCGCGTTCGTTCAATCGAGCTTGATGTTTGCTTCGCGGATGAGCTTGCCGTAGCGGGCGGCGTCGCTCTTGAGCAGCTTGTCGAAGTCTTCCGGCGAACCCGACAGCGTTGTGCCACCGGCCGCAGCGAGCTGGGCACGCACTTCCGGCGACTGGAGCGCCTTCTGCACCGTCTCATGAAGCTTGGCGAGGATCGGCTTGGGCAAGTCCGCCGGGGCGACAAAGCCGTACCAGACGCTGGCCTCGAAGCCGGGGTAGCCCGATTCGGCCACCGTCGGCACGCCGGGCAGCACCGATGAGCGCTCCGGGCTCATCACCGCGAGCACACGCAAGGTGCCAGCCTTGGCGAGCGGCAAGACCTCCAGCGCATTCACCGCGACCACTTCGACGTGCCCGCCGAGCGTGTCCGTGAGCGCCTGCGCACCGCCTTTGTAGGGCACGTGGCGCATCGAGAGGCCGGCGGTGTGCTGGAACAGTTCGATCGCCAGGTGTGGCGTCGATCCGTTGCCGGGCGTCGCGACGGTGATGCTTCCGGGCTTGGCCTTGGCGGTGGCCACGAGTTGCTGCAGCGTCTTGATCTCCGAGGCCTCGCGCACGGCAAGCACCACCGGCACGCGCCCGACCATCGCCACTGGCGTCAGGTCGTGCTGGAGGTCGTAAGGCGCGGGCTGGAAGAGCGACGGATTCACTGCCAGTGCGTTGGCGGCCAGCAGCAGCGTGTAGCCGTCGGGCGGGCTCGCGATGAGCGCCTTCACCGCGATGTTGGTGCCGGCGCCCGGCTTGTTCTCGACGATGACGGGTTGGCCGAGCGTGGCCGCCATCCGTTGGCCGACCGAACGCGCGATCGCGTCCACCGCGCCGCCTGCGCTGTAGCCGACGAGGATCTTGATCTGTTTCGAAGGGAATGCATCCGCGGCGGCCGCGCCGAAAGAGATGCAGAAGGCGAGCGATCCCGCGAGGGCAAGGAAGTGGCGTCGGCCGAAGAATTTCATGAGAGGGGTCCAGGTTTCGAGATTCGAGCCGTGGTCAGCGCGGGTCGGCCGCAGCGGCCTTGTCCCAGGCTTGCGGTGCGGCTTCCTTGCCGGCCACGGAATACAGCGCACCGGGCGCGTTGCGCGTCTGCTGGAAATCCTCCAGCGACTGGCCGCGCATTGCGGCGTAGATGTGCAGGTTCGACACGCCGATGACGGCGCCGAGCTTTTCGAGCATGAAGAAGATGACGCCGTAGTGGATGAGCCCACGCCAGTCGCGGCGGCGCACGAGGTCGCGTTCTTGTTCGGTCAGTGCAGCGGCTTCGAAGGCCGCTTCCTCGTCCGCCACGAAGCGCGCGCGATGGCCCGGGCGCGTCATCGCCTGCAGGAACTTGTTGAGCCGATAAGCCCGCACGCTGCTCTCCAGCGAGAACGGATAGGTGCCCTCCAGTGCCTCGACGCCTGCCAGTTGCGTCTCCATGTGCCGCCGATGCCGTTCGACTTCGCCCGCGATCGGCGGACTTGCAAGGTTTTCATAGATGGCCGTGGCAATGCCGGTCATCGAAGGCAGGTAGTAGCTCTGGTGCGTCTTGCGAATGTTGGACGACATGGCGCCCCGCATCACCAGCCACATGATCACTTCTGCGCCTTCGAGCCCACCCAGCGTAGCGAGTTCGGCCTGCGTCATCTCGGTGAGCCGTACCGGGTCGTTTTCGATGAGGTCGAGGAACTGCGCGTCCCACGCTGTGTTGTTGAAGCCGGCGCGCTCGCCGTGAACCTGATGCGACAGGCCGCCCGTTGCGACGATGGCCACCTTCAGGTCTTCGGGGTAGCTTTCGATCGCGCGCCGGAGGGCCTGGCCCAGCCGATAGCAGCGGCGAGCCGAAGGCACCGGCGACTGCAGCACGCCGACCTGCAACGGCACCACGGGAGTCGGCCATGAAGGCTTGTGAGGGCACAGGAGCGACATGGGCGAGAAAACGCCATGGTCGAGCGGCCGGTCCTGGAAGAAGGACATGTCGAATTCGTCCGCCACCAGCGAGTTGCCGATGTGCCGCGCCAGCGCCGGATGACCTGCGAGTGCGGGCAAGTCGCGCGGGCCGCCGCCTTCGTCCGCCACCTCGTGCCGTTCGCCCACGCCCAGCGCAAAGGCGGAGTAGTGGTCGAAGAAGAAGGAGCTGACGTGGTCGTTGTAGATGAAGAACAGCACATCCGGCTTCTGCTCGGTGAGCCATTGCTGCACGGGTGCGAACGCCTCGAAGATGGGCGCCCAGACGGGGTCCTGTTGCTTGTTCTTGTCGAAGGCAAAGCCGATGGTGGGCGTGTGCGAGCACGCGACGGCGCCAATGATGCGAGCCATGGTTTGTCTCCGATCAGTCGATGTAGCGCAGGCCGGCCTTGGCGAGCGGTTCGCGCATGGCGTACATGTCCAGGCCGAGTTCGCCTGCGGCAAAGCGTGCGCGCTTGCTGGTTTCGTTGGCTTCGCGCGCCTGGGCCGCGTCGGCCACCTGCTGCGCCATCGCCGCCGGCACGACGACCACGCCATCGATGTCTGCGACGATCACATCGCCGGGATGGACCAACGCGCCTGCGCACACCACCGGCACGTTGACCGAACCGAGCGTGGATTTGATGCACCCCTTGGCATGGATCGCGCGGCTGAATACCGGGAAGTTCATCTCGGTCAGGTCGCGCACGTCACGCACCCCGCCATCGATGATCAGGCCCCGGCAGCCGCGCGCCTTGAAGGAGGTCGCGAGCAGGTCGCCGAAGAAGCCGTCGGTGCTGTCCGCCGTGCACGCCGCCACGACCACGTCGCCCGGTTGGATCTGCTCGGCGGCCACGTGCATCATCCAGTTGTCGCCCGGCTGCAGCAGCACGGTGACAGCTGTGCCGCAGCAGCGCGCCTGCGGATAGATCGGCCGGATGCGCGGCTGCATGAGTCCGAGCCGCCCCATGGCCTCGTGCACTGTCGACACCCCTAAGCGCGACAGTTGCTCCACAGCCGCCGGGTCGGCGCGCTGGATGTTTCGATGGACGGTGCCCAGCGCCTGGAAGTGATTCACGGCATTCGCGGTCATGGTCAAAGCCCCTTGCTCTTGAGCGCCCGGTCCAGGCGTGGATACACCCTGCGTGCGTTGCCTTCGTAGATCTTGTGCCGCGTGGCGTCGTCGAGCGTCTGTGCGGCGTCGATGTAGCGGCGCGTGTCGTCGAAGTAGTGGCCTGTTTCCGGATCGATGCCGCGCACTGCGCCGATCATTTCGCTGGCGAAGAGGATGTTGTCGGCGGGGATCACCTTCGTGAGCAGGTCGATGCCCGGCTGGTGATAGACGCAGGTGTCGAAGAAGATGTTGTTCAGCAGGTGGTCCTTCAGCAGTGGCTTCTTCATCTCTTGGGCCAGGCCGCGGAACCGGCCCCAGTGATAGGGCACTGCGCCGCCGCCGTGCGGAATCACGAAGCGCAGGTCCGGAAAGTCCTTGAACAGATCGGACGTGAGGCATTGCATGAACGCCGTTGTATCGGCGTTCAGGTAGTGCGCGCCCGTGGTGTGAAAGCACGCATTGCAGCTCGTGCTGACATGCACCATAGCGGGGATGTCGTGCTCCACCATCTTTTCGTAGATCGGATACCAGTGGCGGTCGGAAAGCGGGGGAGAAGTCCAGTGCCCGCCCGATGGATCGGGGTTCAGGTTGACGCCCACGAAGCCGTACTGCGTGACGCATTTCTCCAACTCAGCGATGCAGGTTTTCGGATCGACGCCCGGCGACTGCGGCAGCATCGCCGCGCCGATGAAGTGATCGGGAAACAGTTCGCTCACCCGAAAGCAGAGCTCGTTGCAGATGGCGGCCCACGTGGACGACACCTCGAAGTCGCCGATGTGATGCGCCATGAAGCTCGCACGCGGCGAAAAGATGGTCAGGTCGCTGCCGCGCTCTTTCATGAGGCGCAACTGGTTGTTCTCGATTGACTCGCGAAGCTCGTCGTCGCTGATCTTGAGATCGGACGGGCGGGGCTTCAGCGATGGATCGGCAATGCCTGCGATCTGCTGGTTGCGCCAGCTCTCGAGCGCCTTGGGCGCGGTGGTGTAGTGGCCGTGGCAGTCGATGATCATGTTCAAGAGTATGGCGCTGGGCCTTGATCCAATGCGTGAGTTCGGGTTGAAGTGCCCTCAGAGTTTCTTATCGGACAGGGTTTCTGCGGGGATCGGAGATGCTGCCGAGCAGGAGTAAATTCACCCCAGTGAATCCTGCGCCTCCGAACCCGCAACATAAAGTTATCGACAGCACCCATGCCGGGGCGCTCGGCATCAACCTTCGGCACCTGCGCGCGTTCTCTGCCGTGGCCGCGGCCGGCAGCATCGCCGGCGCGGCCGAGGGGCTGTACCGGGTGCCGTCAGGGGTCACGCGGTCGATCCTCGAACTGGAGGCAGGACTCGGCAGGCCGCTGTTCGATCGCCGCGCGCGCGGCATGGCGCTCAACTCATATGGTGAACTGGTGCTGGCGCGGGCCCGCCGCATCGAGCGCGAATTCGAGGACGCGCGCGCCCAACTGGCTGCGCGTGGCGGCATTCCGCCGTCTGCCGACGTTCGCTCGCTGTTCACGTCGCTCCTGAACGGCCGACGGCTCGCGGTGGTCGCGAGCCTTGCGGAAAAGCGCAACATGCCCGCGGTGGCTCGCCAGTTTGGAATCACGCAACCGGCTGTCAGCGGCGCCTTGAAGGATCTCGAAGAGGGGCTCGGCGTTGCCTTGTTCGACCGCTCGGCGCGCGGGTTGTCGCCGACGCCGCCGGGCGAGATCGTTGCTTTCCATTTCAAGCGGGTGCTGGCGGAATTGCGGCACATCGGCCCCGACATCGCGGCCAGCGAAGGGACGCTGCAAGGCAACGTGGTCGTCGGCGCGCTGCCCCTCGGGCGTACCCAGGTCCTGCCGTTCTCGATCGCATCATTGCTCGCCCGCTATCCGAAACTGCACGTGGCGACAGTCGAAAGCCCCTATGACGTGTTGGCGGCATCGCTTCGCAGTGGTGACATCGACTTCATCCTCGGCGCGCTGCGCAGTGCCGAAGAGGCAAAGGATCTGCAACAGGAGGCGCTCTTCGAGGACCGCATTTCGGTGATCGCGCGTGCAGGGCATCCGCTCCAGCGCGCGAAGCGCATCGACTTCGACGATCTTCGCCAGGCGAGCTGGGTGCTGTCGCGGCCTGGGTCGCCGTCGCGCGAACTGCTGGAGCGCTTCTTCTCGGAGGCGCAACAGGCTCCCCCGGTGCCCGCCGTGGAAACAGGCGACCTCGCCGTGCTGCGCGGCCTGCTGCTCGAGAGCGACATGCTGACCGCGATTTCCGCCCACCAGTTGCGCTACGAAATACGCGACGCAAGCCTCGTGGTGCTCGACTTCCCTTTAAACCGGACGAGGCGCGAAATCGGGCTGACTCAGCGAATGGGCGCTTTCCCGTCGCCCGGCGCGCGGGCGTTGATGGAAGAAATCCGCGTCATGGTGGCAAAGTCGCCCGATTTCCGCGCGGGTGCTTGAAAGCCGTCGCTATCCAACCCATCGAGCGATTCCGTCGAGGATCTCGACGAGCACCGCCGCATCGTCGCGACCTGAACGCTTGAGCACATGGAACGAGTGGTCGGCCTGGTCGACGGTCATCAACGTGGCGCGCGAGCCCAGCGAGGTCACCACTGGACTTAGCAGATCAAGGTCCGCCAGCTTGTCGTTCGTGCCTTGGATGAAGAGCATCGGCACCTGAACCTTGGACAGATGATCCGCCCGCGAACTGGAAGGTTCACCGGCCGGATGCAGCGGAAAGCCTACGAAGATTAACCCTTCGACCTGCGGCAGAGGCTGGATCGCCTGAGCTTGCGAGGTCATCCGCGCGCCGAACGATTTGCCACCCGCGAAGAGCCGCAGCGGCCCGAACAGTTGCGCCGCATGCGCGACAGCCGCCCGAACCGCCGCATGCGCGGTCGGCGGCGTGTCGGTGCGCTTCTTGCCCAGTTCCATGTACGGAAACTGATAACGCAACGTGGCGATGTTGCGTTGCTCCAGGCCATCGGCAATGGCGGCCATGAACGGATGAGTCATCCCAGCGCCCGCGCCATGCGCGAAGACGTAACAAGAGCGGGGGTCGCTCGGCGCCTGCACGATGCCCGAGACGCTCGTGTCGTCGTTGATCCGGATGGTGAGCTTCTGCATTTCGCCGCCAATGTACTGCGAGCCGGCCGGCGACGGCACAAAATGCACCCAAGGAGCACCACCCCATGCGATCTCTCAACCTCAAGGGCGCCAAGGGCGCATCCACGATGCCCGTTCTCGGCCTCGGCACCTGGAACATGGGCGAATCCGCCGCAAGGCGCACCGCCGAAGTAGCCGCTGTCCGCACAGCCATCGACATGGGCTGCCGACTCATCGACACTGCGGAAATGTATGGCGAAGGCGGCGCCGAAGAAGTCGTCGGCCAGGCTGTGGCAGAGGCCCTGCGCGCTGGCGACGTCAAGCGCGAAGACCTGTTCATCGTCAGCAAGGTTTATCCCCACAACGCCAGCCGAAAGGGCACACCGGCAGCATGCGCCCGAAGCCTGCAGCGGCTCGGCCTGGACCACATCGACCTCTACCTGCTCCACTGGCGCGGCGAGCATCCGCTCGCACACACCCGCGACGCCATGCGCGCGCTCGTCGACCAGGGCCGCATCCGCCACTGGGGTGTCAGCAACTTCGACACCGACGACATGGAAGAGCTCGCCACGATCTCCGGCGGTGACCTCGACTGCGCAACCAACCAGGTCTATTTCTCAGTCGCCGAACGCGGCCCCGAATTCAACCTGCTCCCCTGGCTGCGCGACCGCGGCATCCCATTGATGGCCTACAGCCCCATCGATCAAGGTGCCCTGGCCACCGACACCGCCCTGGCCCAACTCGCGCAGGGCCTCAACGCCACCCCCGCCCAACTCGCACTGGCCTGGCTGCTCTCCCGCCAAGGCGTGGCCGTCATCCCCAAAGCAGTCAGCGAGTCCCACCAGCGCGAAAACCTCGCAGCCGCAGCCCTGAAACTGCCCCCCGAAGTCCTCACAGAAATCGACCACCTACACCCACCCCCCCAACGCAAGAAACCCCTGGCAATGATCTAAACAAAGGCCAGCGCAGCAAGGCCGGCGCAGCCAGGCCCCTTCGCGAAACACCGCGGAACCGGCTTTGCCGGGCCGCCGGTGTTGCCCCCGGTAGGGGGTAGGCGAAGCGACACGAAGTGCGCGAAGACTGGGGGCGAGCTTAGCTAGCCTGCTTCGGCTTGCTTGGCCGCCGCGATGATTGCCGATTCGTCGTGCTTCGCACCATTGAGGAACAGGTTCAAGAGCACCGCGCTCACGGACGCCAGCAGAATGCCCGACTCCACCAGCGAGTGAATCGCATGCGGCATCCACTGCTTGAAGTTGGGCGCAATCAGCGGAATCATGCCGATGCCGATCGACACCGCGACGATCATCGCGTTGTGGCGGTTGGTCTTGAAGTCCACTCCGGCAAGGATGCGGATGCCCGTGGCGGCCACCATCCCGAACATCACCAGCCCGGCTCCGCCGAGCACGACCGTCGGCAAGGACTCGACCAGCGCAGCCATCTTCGGCAGCAAGCCGAGCACGATCAAGATCACCCCGCCGGCCACGCAGACGAAGCGGCTCTTGATGCCGGTGACGGCCACGAGACCCACGTTCTGCGAAAAGCTGGTGTACGGGAAGGTGTTGAAGATGCCGCCAATGAGTGTGCCGAGGCCGTCCGTGCGCAAACCGCGCGCCAGGTCCTGCTGCGTGATCTTGCGGTCGGTCATCTCGCCGAGCGCCAGGAACATGCCGGTCGATTCAATCATCACCACCACCATGATCAGCGACATGGTGAGGATCAGGATCGGATCGAACTGCGGCATGCCGAAGTGAAAGGGCAGCACGATGTCGAACCAAGCCGCTTGGCCCACTTTCTCGAAAGTCATGAAGCCGAACAAAGCCGCGACAACCGCGCCGATCGTGATGCCGAGCAGCACCGAGATATTGGCAATGAAGCCGGTGGCGTACTTCACGATCAAGAGGATCGACACCAGCACCAGTGCTGCGATACCGAGGCCGCCGAGATCGGCATATCTCGGGTTGGGCATCGAAGGCACGATGGAGAGGCCCTTGGGCAGGGGCGGCACGGCGGAGCCAGGCGATGTCACGTCGGCCAGCCACTTCGCATAGACCGGATCGACCAGCGCCGGCGCCGTCGGGCCCACAGGGTTGCCGAAGATCCAGTTGATGCCCACGCGCATCAGGCTGATGCCGATGACGGCAATGATGGTGCCGGTCACCACAGGCGGAAAGAAGCGCAGCATGCGCGAGACCAGCGGCGCGATCAGTATCGAAACGATGCCGGCGCCGATGATGGAGCCGAAGAGCAGTTGCGCGCCGGCCTGTCCGGGGTTCGTGTTGGCCATGGAGACCATCGGCGCGACCGACGCGAAGGTCACGCCCATCATCACGGGCAGCTTGATGCCGAACCATTGCGTGGCACCCAGCGACTGGATGAGCGTCGCAACGCCGCAGCAGAAGAGGTCGGCCGAAATCAGCAACGCGACCTCTTGCGGACTGAGCTTGAGCGCACGTCCCACGATGAGCGGGACCGCGACGGCGCCGGCATACATCACGAGCACATGTTGCAGGCCCAGGGCGGTGAGTTTGCCCGCTGGCAGGCGCTGATCGACGGGGTGGATGGAAGTGGCGACAGCCGTCATTGCAGGGTCTCCTGGGGCGCGGGGGATGAAGATAGGACAGTTTCAGGAATCGTGCCGCGACTGCGGTTCACGGGTATGTACGCGAAACTGTATACAGTCTGACCGCCCATCCATATGGCGGAAAACCCGGGTTCCGACACACGGTCTTTTCCGGTGCCGCGCGCGGAGGTATCTTGCACGACCGCTGCTCTGCAGGAGCCCGCCATGCTCGAATCACTTCGTACCGATCCGACCTTCTATCCGTCGCCGCGCCTGGCGATGGAGGCCGAACCGGAGCGCATTGCCTACACCGCCTTGCTGTCGACCGATGCTTCGCGCCCTGATGCGCTGGCGGTCGTGGATGTCGATCCGGGCTCCGCCACGTACGGCACGGTGCTGCATCGGCTCGATATGCCGAACCGCGGCGATGAGTTTCATCACTTCGGCTGGAATGCCTGCAGTTCGGCGCTGGCGCCGATGTCGGGCCATGCCTTCCTGAAGCGGCGCTATCTCGTCATTCCGGGCATTCGATCGTCGCGCATCTATGTCGTCGATACGCAACCCGACCCGGCGCGGCCGACCATCAGCCATGTCATCGAACCCGAAGAGGTCATGCGCAAGACGGGATATTCACGCCCGCATACGGTGCATTGCGGCCCCGAGGGGCTCTACATCAGCACGCTCGGCGGGGCTGGACCGGACGGCACCGAAGGTCCGCCCGGCATCTTCCTGATGGACTGCGAGAGTTTCGAGGTGCTCGGCAAGTGGGAAATCGAGCGCGGGCCGCAGAAGCTGCACTATGACTTCTGGTGGAATCTGCCGCGCGACTACATGGTGTCCAGCGAATGGGGTCTGCCGCCGCAGTTCGAGAACGGCATCGTGCCCGAAGACTTGCTCGGCAATCGCTATGGGCACCAGCTTCACTTCTGGGATTTGCGCGCGCGCCGGCATGTGCAGAGCATCGATCTCGGCGCGAACCATCAGATGGCGCTGGAGATTCGGCCCGCGCACGATCCAACGCGCGAATATGGTTTTCTTGGCGTGGTGGTCGACACCACCAACCTCGAAGGGTCGATCTGGACGTGGTGGCGCGAAGGCGGCAAGTTCCACGCGAAGAAGACCGCCGTCGTTCCTCCAGAGCCGGCGGATGCTGCGCTCTTGCCCGACCTGCTGAAGGGCTTCGGCGCAGTGCCACCGTTGATCACGGACATCGATCTTTCAATGGACGACCGCTTTCTCTATGTCGCGTGCTGGGGTACCGGCGAACTGCGGCAGTACGACGTGACCGATCCGATGAACCCGCGCCTGTCGGGCAGCGTGCGCATTGGCGGCGTTGCCAATTGCACGCCGCATCCGAATGGGTCGAGCTTCGGCGGCGGCCCACAAATGACCGAGATCAGCCGCGATGGCAAGCGCGTGTATTTCACCAACTCGCTCTACAGCCGATGGGACCAGCAGTTCTATCCCCACGGCATCCCCGGACGACAGGTGATGTGCCACGTCGGTGCGAACGGCGGCATCGAACTCGACAAGAAGTTCGTCGTCGACTTCGGCGCGGACTACGGCGCTCACCAGGTCCGGCTGCAGGGCGGCGACTGCTCCACGGATTCGTTCTGCTATCCGTCGGCGTGAAGTCGGCCGTTTCAGGTTTACCGTGAATTCCGCCGCCACCGCGTCCTTGTGGTTCGGCGTGGTGGCGTTCGGTATCTTCCACGGGCTGAACCCGGCGATGGGATGGCCGCTTGCAGTGGCGAACGGCCTGGGCGAAAAGCGCGACACGGCCGTCTTTGCGACCTGGTTGCCGTTGGGCACGGGCCATCTGCTGGCGATGGCGCTTGTGCTCGTGCCTTTCGCAGTGCTGACGTGGATGCTGCAGTGGGGCCAGCAGATCCGTCTTGGCGCCGGGCTGCTCGTGATGGCCTTCGGGCTGTCACGGCTGGTCTTGCGCCATCGCCATCGGTGGTTGGCGCGTATTCGGCCCTCCCAGGTGGTGCTGTGGTCCTTCCTGATGGCCACCGCGCATGGAGCTGCGTTGATGCTGTTGCCGATTCTGCTGGGGCTCTGCGAGTCGCCTGCCGCCGCGGGCAACGTGCAGTCCGCGCCGATCGATCAAGGGACGGCGATGGCGTTGATGCGCTCCAGCGTGGGGACGGCGGTCATGGTGTCGCTGGTTCACACTGCAGCGATGATCGGCGCGGGCCTGGGCGCCGCGTGGATCGTCTATCGCTATCTGGGGCTGCGGGCACTGCGGGCCAGCTGGCTCGATCTGGACGTGGCGTGGTCGCTCGGGCTCGTCGCGTCTGGCGCTGCGGGCGTGGCTACGGCATTGCTCCATCCTTGATCGCGCGGGTCAGGGGTTGAACGGGGGCGTTGCAGAATGGCCCGCATGAAACTCAAAAGTCTCGTTGCGGTTCTTGTCGTCCTGTTGGCGCTTGCGGCGTACTGGTATTGGTCGCCGTTCCTGGCTGTTCGCGAGCTCCAGAGCGCGGCGCAGAAAGGTGACGCGGAGACCTTCAATCGGCACGTCGATTACCCGAAAGTCAGGGAGAGCCTCAAAGGCCAGTTTTCTGCGCTGCTGGCCCGGAAGATGGGTGCGCAGAAGGATTCGGACAATCCGTTTGCCGCACTGGGGAGCCTCATCGGCCTTGGTGTCGTCAATCAACTGGTGGATGCGATGGTCCGGCCGGAGACGGTCATGGCGGCGATGAGCCACGGCAAGCTGGCCCAACCTGCACCCGGTCCTGCGCGGGCACCAGAGAGTGCCCCGGCTCCGCCGGCTGGAGGCGGCGCGCCGGAAAAAGCAGAAAGCAAGCCCAACTGGATCATCGACCGCGAAGGCGCGAACAAGATGACCGCCTATGCGGTGGATCCCGGCAAGCCCGACCAACCGAATGCCGAACGGCTCGGACTTGTGTTCGAGCGCAGTGGGTTTGTCGACTGGAAGCTCACTGAAATCAGGATGCCCATCGCGGTCGCCCAAAAGTAGGAGGAAGGCAGTTGTCTTCGGCTGCACAGGCCAATCCGTCCCGAAGCCGTCTGCGCGGCGGCTGGCGCATCGCAGCCGTCTTGCTTGCGGTTGTCGCCGTGTTGCTGGCCGCGGCGGCTTTCGCGCTCAGGCAGGCGTACCCGCCGGCGCGCATTTCGGCGATGCTCGCCGAGCAGATCAGCACTGCGACGGGGCGCGCTTTTCGCATCGACGGTGATCTGTCGATTCATCTGTTTCCGACCATTGCCGTGCGCGCGAACGATGTGGCGCTTGCCAATGCGGACTGGGGTTCGCAGCCCGACATGCTGCGGTTTCGCAAGGCGGCTTTCGAGATTTCGCTACGGGATCTGCTCGACCGGCGGATTCGCATCCTGAGCGTTGAAGTGGAAGACGCCGAGATCCTGCTCGAAGGCGACGGCGCCGGCCGCTACAACTGGCAATTCGCGCCGCATCCTCGCGATGGGGCAAAGGCTGCACCGTCATTGGAGATGGACCGCTTCCTGCTGTCAGGCGCCCACGTCACATACCGCGATGCGCGCAAGGGGGCTTCGCGCGACGTCGAAGTAGCGATCGACTCCATCGGATTGCGCGCCAACGGCGATCGGGATCAACTCTCGGGCGTCTTCAAGCTGGGCCCGCAAGAGTGGAAGGCGGAAGGCGAGGTCGGCCGTGTGGCGCGCATGCTCGCCGGGGCCGAGGACTGGCCGTTCGATATTGCCTTGAGCACCGATGGCGCGACAGTCTCTGCGGCAGGCAACTTGGGAACGGGTCCGCGTGCAGGGAGCCTGGAAGCCGCGCTGAAGCTTCAGGTGAGCGATGCAAAGGTATTGCGACATATCTCGGCGGCGGCGAGTGCGCTGCCGATGCCTGTTGAAGCCACAGCGACGCTGCGGCGTGCGCCGGACGAGTGGCGCTTCGACGAACTGAAGCTGTCCATCGCAGGGCAGGCCCTGAACGGTCGCGTCACCCTGCAGACCCGTCCGCCCAGACCGCGCGTGGACGCGGAGTTGTCGTCCGCGGCGATCGATCTAAAGAAGTGGCTCAGGGCCGAGCCTGCGGCAGCGGCAAAGACGCCCCGGGCGCCGCTGTTCGGCGACAAGCCGCTGTTCACCTTCGATGCCTTGCCGGAGATCCCGCTGCAGATCCAGGTCAAGGTCGATCGCCTGAATGTGCCCGGAATGCCCGGGGTGTCCGGACTGCAGGCCCGTTTGATATCAGACCAGGGCCGGCTGACGATCGAGCCTCTGTCTTTTGCTGCCGTCGGCGGCTCCGTGCATGGACGGGTCGGGCTCACGCTTCGAATGGGCGAGGCGCCGCGCACCGACTTGCAACTGACTGCGCGGTCGCTCTCCGTGGAGGACCTGGATGCCCAACGGGGCGGCAAGCATTTCAAGGGCGGGCGCGCGAACCTCGACCTCAAGCTGGGGATGACGGGTCGCACGCCAAGGAGTCTGGCGGGGACGTCCCATGGAGACGTGCAGTTGTCGGTGCGAGATGTCGGGTTGACCGGGCGCGCGGCAACGCTGGACCAGGACATCCTCGCGCGCCTGCTCGATACGCTGCTCCCCAAGCAGGCATCCAGCAAGGACCTGGTCGTGCAGTGCCTCGTCGCACGGCTCCCGCTGCGCAACGGCGTGGCGGCGATCGACCGATCGATCGTCATGGAAACCCCGCAGATTGCCGTCGCTGCCAGCGGCGAGATCAATCTGGCGAAGCAGACCATCGAGTTGGCTTTCTTGCCGAGGGTGAAGAAGGGGCTGGATCTCAATCCGGGAAGCCTGGTTCAGCTTCTGTTGCTGAAGGGCCCGCTCGAAAACCCGGAGTTCGCCATCGACCCGAAAGGCACCGTGCGCCAGGCGGCGACGTTCGGCGTGGCGGCGGCGACGGGCGGGCTCTCGCTGCTGGCGCCAGCGCTCTTCGGTCACGCGGGCACTGCCAAGGATTGCGGCTTGCCGTCGTCAACAGGCGGACAGGGCACCAAGTCCAAGCCGCAGCAAGAGGGAGGTGGGCGCAAGTTCAAGGCGCCTCATCCCTTCGGACTGATCGGGCGCTGAGTGGTTACCGTGACGCTTTTGCAAAAGTAAGAAGAAAGTTAAGGAAATATCTTGTTACCTTGAGAATCACTAGGCACAATGTATTACATGCATTCGCAACACCCCTCCAAACCGCAATGGACCACCGCTGGTCTGCTCGGCCTGTTGCGCTCGACCCTGCCTCCTGCGGACAGGAGGCGGGCGCTGACCGCGTCGCAGGATGCCTGCCCCCCGCCGGCGCCGCTCAGCAACCGCCAGCTCATCGACATCGCCGACGAATGGCGTGACCGAACCTGCGAAGGCGACGCCGGCGCCGAATCCGTGGCGCAGGCGCTCGAACTGGTGGCAATGAACCGCGCCGCCGGAAAGCAGAAACGGATTCAGGAAATGGGCAAGCGCCTGTCAGACCTGATGAGGTTGTCTTGAGTTGTCTGCAACCTCGCCGCGTCCTGCGGCGCCTTGCCCGCAAGGGCCGAATGCGTTGCCCGGCGGTGCAGACGGGGCACCGGCATCTTCAACCTACTTTCAACGCCATGAAAACCCAGACCGAAGCGATTCGTGAAGGCTACAACGTCGACTTGTCGGGCCCAGGCAGGCCCTTGGGCGCGCGCGGCAAGTACCCGGAGTTCGAGGTGATCCCTCTGCTGACCGACATGGAAGCGGAGTTGCTCAACACGCTCGGCCTCATCCGCAAGCTGCTGACCGAAGGCACGCCGACCAAGGACGCCCAGGAAGGAGTGGTTCTCGCGATCGACAGCCTTCTGTCCGTCGCCCGTGCCTGATTCGAACTGTCGAGGAGTGAAAAGATGAACAGCTACCAGACCGCTTCCCAGGCAACCGGCGTTGCGCGCACTCTCAGCAAGACCTCTGCCTGCACGATCGTCGTGTATCAGGCCGGTGCCGGCAAATACGTCACGGCCCGCCCGACGGACTCCGTCAGCGGCCTCGTGATCGGCATCTATCGCAACGGCTATCTGCTGCCGAGCGGCCAACGCGCTGCCTGAGCAGCGACGCAGGCCTTCGACCAAGCCGCTCGCCATAGCGGCTCGATTCAGCCTCAGGCGAGCAGGTCGCTCAAGGTCCGCGCAATCACCTTGGTTGCGCGTCGCAAGTCTTCAAGTACCACCCGCTCGTCGTTGCGCTTGGCGTGCGATTCGAGGACGGTGCGCGGGCCGGCGCCGTAGATCACGCCCGGAATGCCGGCTTCACCGTACAGCCGTACATCGGTGTAGAGCGGCGTTCCCATCGCCTTGATCGGCTCCCCGAAAATCGCCTCGCCGTGCTTCTGGATCGCGTCCACCAGCGGCTTGTTGCCTGGCATCGGCTTCATCGAATTGGCCAGGAGCAGTCGCTTGATGTCGACGCTGATGCCCGGCATCTGCGCCGCGCTGTCGGTGATCACCTTGCGGATGGTGGCTTCGACTTCGACGGGGTTCTCCTCGGGGATCATGCGGCGGTCGAGCTTGAACACCACCTTGCCGGGGACCACGTTGGTGTTGGTGCCACCTTCGATACGGCCGACGTTGAGGTACGGATGCGTGATGCCTTCGACCCTCGAAGTCACTTGCTGATAGAGCGTGTTCTGCGCATAGAGCGCATTGAGGATGTGCACCGCGCCCCCTAGTGCGTCGACGCCGGTGGTCGGGATGGCGGCATGCGCCATCTTGCCGTGTACGGTGACTTCCATCTGCAGGCAGCCGTTGTGCGCGGTGACCACTTCATAGCTGAATCCGGCGGCGATCATCAAGTCAGGCTTGGTCAGCCCCTGCTTGAGCAACCAGCCGGGGCCGAGGATGCCGCCGAACTCCTCGTCATATGTGAAGTGCAGTTCGACGCTGCCTCGGGTCGGCTTGGCGACGGCTTCGAGCGCGCGCAGCGCAAAGGTGAAGCTCGCGAAATCGCTCTTGCTCACTGCCGCGGCACGGCCATAGAGGCTGCCGTTGTCGATTTCGCCGCCATAGGGGTCGTGTGTCCATCCTTCGCCGGGCGGGACCACATCGCCGTGGGCGTTCAGTGCCACCGTGATGCCGCCACCGCCAGCATTGCCGTACTTGCGTCGCACGATCAGGTTGGTGATCGATTCGAGACCGTAGTCCTTCACCTCCTGCGCTGGCACTGCGTGCTTTTCAGCCTCGAAGCCGAAGGCCTGGATCAGCTCCGCGGTTCTGTCTGCGTGCGGCGCGTTGTTGCCGGGCGGCGTGTCGGTGGGCACGCGCACGAGTTCCTGCAGAAAGCGCACTTCCTCGTCGAAGTGCGCGTCGATCCAGGCGTCGAGTTTGTTGTAGTCGGTCATGATGTTCAGGTGGCTTGTGCGGTGGCGAGGTCATCGAGCAGCAGCTGAAAGGCTTGCACCGCCAGCTGGATGTCGTCGTTGGTGCTCGATTCGAGCGGGTTGTGGCTGATGCCCGAATTGATGCCGCGCACGAAGAGCATGGCCTGCGGCATGACCTCGTGCAGCTTCATCGCATCATGGCCCGCGCCGCTGGGCATGCGAAAGAGCGGCACGCCCAATGCGTCCACGGCCTTTTCCCAGCGCTTCTGCCACTCGGGGGCGCTCGGCGCCGCTGCGGCGCGCATGGTCTCCTCGAGCGTGTGGCGCACGCCGCGGCGCTCGCAGATTTCCTTCAGCGCATTCAGCACGTCTTCGGCCAATGCGTCGCGCTGCGCGTTGTTCGGCGCACGCAGGTCCAGACTGAACTTGCAACGGCCCGGTACCACGTTGATGGAGCCGTTCGGCACTTCGAGCATTCCGACGGTTGCGACAGAATCGCCATCCTTTGCCGCCCGCTTTTCCGCGAACAGTATGAGTTCCGCCACCGCCGCAGCAGCATCGCGCCGGCGGTCCATGGGTGTCGTGCCGGCGTGGCTCGCCATGCCGATCACCTCGCCGACATAGCGCACACTGCCGTTGATCGAGGTGACGATACCCAGTGGCAGATCCAGTTCGGTCAGCACGGGGCCTTGCTCGATGTGCACTTCGACGAAACCGAGGTACTTCGACGGATCGCGCTGGATCTTCAGGATGTCCTCGTCCTTAAGCCCGGCATGCTGGCGCGCTTCGCGCATGGTGATGCCGTCGGCGTCCTTCTGGTCGAGCCAGCTCGGATCGAAATGCCCGATCAGCGCACCAGAACCGAGAAAGGTCGCCTTGTAGCGCTGGCCTTCTTCTTCGGCAAACCCGACCACTTCGAAGCCGAAGGGCAGCCGGCGGTTCTGGCGCTTGAGTTCGCGAACGCAGGCCATGGGCACGAAGATGCCGAGCCGGCCGTCGTACTTGCCCCCGTTGCGAACGGTGTCGTAGTGGGAGCCGGTCAGCAGGGTCTTGGCGCCGGGTGTGCTGCCTTCGTAGCGGCCGACCACATTGCCGACCGCATCGATGTTCACGCTGTCGAAGCCGGCATCGCGCATGTTCTGCGCGATCTGCTGCGCGCAGGCGCGGTGCGCATCGGTGAGATAGGTGACGGTGAGTTGTCCCTTTTCCGCATAGCCGGGATCGGTGTGTACCGCGAGCTTTTCATGCCAGTCCCACACGTCATTGCCCAATGTGGGTTCGACGCCGAATTTATCGTCGAGCCGGATCTCGGCGATGCGATGGATGTTGCGCAGCGCCTCGCCGATTTCGAAGTCGGGATGGTGATGCAGCCGGCGCTCGAAGGTGTCGATGATTTCCCGCTTGAGAAGGCCGGTGCCGCGCGGCCCGCGCACGGCAAGGATGAACGGAAAACCGAATTTGGCGTTGTAGTCGGCATTGAGCTGCTGGATCTTGGCGAACTCTTCAGGCGTGCAGTTGGTGAGGCCCGCCTTGTTCTGCTCGTTCGTCGATTCAGCGGTGAGGCTCTTGCTGACCATCGCCTTGCCGGCGAGTTCAGGGTGGGCACGGATGAGGCCCAGTTGTTCGTCGCGCGATGCCGCGGTGACGACTTGGACCAACGCATGTTTCAGGTGCGCCAGCGAACGAAAGGGGCGCGCCTTGGCTGCGCGTTCGGCAATCCATGGCGAGTGCTCGTAGACGCCGTCGAGCAGCGAAACCAACGCTTCGGTGGATGCGGCATTGAGCTGGTCAATGGTGAGAGTGCCGAGAGTTGCGGGTGCGGTGGTGGCCATGGAATCAGTCTCCGTTCGTGGCGACATAGGGATGCGTCGCCTTCCAGTGCCGCGCGATGTCGAGTCGGCGGCACACCCAGACGCGGTCGTGCGCAGCGATGTGGTCGAGAAAGCGTTGCAGCGCGGTAATGCGGCCGGGTCGTCCGAGCAGGCGGCAGTGCATGCCGATGCTCATCATCTTCGGTGCCTCGTCGCCTTCGGCATACAGCGCGTCGAAGCTGTCCTTCATGTATTGGAAGAACGGGTCGGCGTGCGAGTAGCCCTGCGGCAGTGCAAAGCGCATGTCATTGCAATCGAGCGTGTAAGGCACGATCAGCTGGGGCACGACATTGCCATCGGTCTTGCGCACCTTCATCCAGAAAGGGAGATCGTCGCCGTAGTAGTCGCTGTCGTACTCGAAGCCGCCGTAGTCGGCCACCAGACGGCGGGTGCGCGGGCTGTCGCGGCCCGTATACCAGCCGAGCGCACGCTCGCCGGTGAGCTGTTCGATGGCCTGCATGCCCAGGCGCATGTGCTCGCGCTCGGTCGCTTCGTCCAGGCCCTGGTAGTGAATCCAGCGCCAGCCGTGGCAGGCGATCTCGTGGCCCAGTTCCTTGAAGGCAACGGCCAGTTCGGGATAGCGCTCCAGGGCCATGCCGACGCCGAAGACCGTCAGCGGCAAGCTTCGCTTCTCGAATTCGCGCAGGATGCGCCACACGCCGGCGCGCGAACCGTACTCGTAGATGCCTTCCATGCTGATGTGGCGGTCCGGAAAGCTCGCGGGATTGAACATCTCCGAGAGGAATTGCTCGGAGCCCGCGTCGCCATGCAGCACGCAGTTCTCGCCGCCTTCTTCATAGTTCAGCACGAACTGCACGGCAATGCGCGCGTTGCCGGGCCATTGCGCATGCGGCGGATTGCGGCCGTAGCCGACGAGATCGCGCGGATAGGGCAGGGTGGTGTCGTAAATCATTGCTCGCCCCCAGGTTGCCCGCACTTCGTGTCGGGCGCCCACCCCCTGCCGGGGGCGCCGCCGATGGCCCGGCGAAGCCGGTTCCATGGCTGCCTCTGAACGGGCGCGCTTCGCGCAGCCGGCACAGCCAGGCTCGTTGGTGAAACACGAACTGAGCAAGCAACGGGGGTGTTTTTCATGCCAATGCTAGGCTGATGTCGTGGGTGGGGACCTTGCGGTCAAAGGTGAGGTTGGCTTCGACGTGCTCGAGGTGTTCGGTCATCAGGCGCACGGCGCGTTCTTCGTCCTTGGCGGCCAGCGCCTTCACGATGTCGGCGTGCTCGTCGTTCGAATGCTCGGCCGCGCTCGCGCTTTGGTACATGAGCGTGATCAGCGCGCAGCGCGAGATCAGTTCGCCGAGGATCTGCGCCAACACCGCGTTGCCCATGAGTTCGGCCATGCGAACGTGAAAATCGCCGAGCAGTTCGGTGCGGCCGGAAATATCCTCGCCGGAAACTGCGGCCTTTTCGAGCGCCACGTGCTCCTTGAGCGCCTTGATCTTGGCCGGCGTCACGCTGCGGACGAAGGCGCGCGTCATTTCCGCTTCGAGCATGCGGCGCACTGCGAACACCTGCTTGGCCTCGTCGACCTCGGGTGCGGCGACGAATGCGCCGCGCGCCGGTTCGAGGCGGATCAGCTTGTTCTGCGAAAGCTGAAAGAGCGCCTGGCGCACCAGCGTCCGCGACACGCCGAAGTGGTCCGCCAGCTTCTGTTCGGCGAGCTTGCTGCCGGGTTGAAGCCGGTGTTCCACAATGGCCTTGGTGAGTGCGTCGACGATGGCGCGGGTCGTGGTCGAGTCCATGTTTTTCATGATAGACCCAAAGCCAGGAACTGTATACACTTTTGTCGACCGCAGTTTCCCCAATGCACTAAGGAGCACATCCATGGGCCTGAGCACCCACGTACTGGACACGATGCACGGCACGCCGGCCGCCGGCATGGAGGTCGCCTTGTTCACCACCGACGGCACTGGCGAAGACGCGCGTGCCACGCTCGTCAGGCGCTTCACGCTGAATGCCGATGGGCGCAGCGATGGCCCGCTCTACGACAACAACTCGTTGAGGGCCGGCACTTACCGCCTCGTTTTCGATGTCGCCGGTTATTTCAAGGCGCGCGGCGTGGATCTGCCGGAGCCTAATTTCCTGAATCGCGTGGCGCTCGATTTTGGTGTTGCGCGCACCGACCAGCACTATCACGTGCCGTTGCTGGTGAGCCCCTGGAGCTACTCGACCTACAGGGGTTCGTGACCCGAGCCGTTCGAGTCTTGAAAGCCTTGCAATTGCCCTTCGGTCAATGTGTCGAGCTGGAAATGCCCCCCTTCGTCCCACAGCCAGGTATCGGTCCAAGTCACCTTGCCCATTCGGGTCGGGGCCGGAAAGGGCGCTGCCGAAAGCACGGTGCGCTCGATCTCGGCAATCACCTCGGGCGCATGCTGCGGTGCGCGCATCCAGTGCATCGACACGACGTTGCCGCTCGCGTCGAGATCGACCTGCAACGTGCCGACCGCATAGAGCAGCGGCGGCAACTGGCCTTCATAGATGCGGCGCTTGTTGATGTCATAGACGTGGCGTGCGGCATCGCGCCGGTAGTCGCGGGCCGTCGCCGCGGTCGATGCGCGCGGCCGGGGGCGGCTGCTGTCGCCCGGGTCGGGCTTGGCGTTGCTGAGCTGGCCTGGGACGGCCCCAGTCAGCGGGGCGGTACCGCAACCGACCAGCCACAGGCTGGAGGCAAGGGCGGCCGTCAGTGCGAGGCGGCGCGACGTGATCTGCAATTTCATCGGCGCGGTTATACCGTGACTGGGTCTGGCTTCCGCAACGTGAGGTTTCGTCCATGACCGGCGCCGTGGACGAACTGCTTGCGCGCTTGCAGGGTGAATCCGGCATTCTTGTGCGCGTCGAATCAACCCAGGGATCCGTGCCGCGCGAGGCGGGCACGTGGATGGCTGTGTGGGCTGATGGGCTGACCGCCACCATCGGCGGCGGCCAACTCGAATTCCAGGCGGCCGATGAAGCGCGCGCCTGGCTCGCGGGCGGCCCGCCCATCGAAGGCGTGCGGCGCTATCCGCTGGGCCCGAGTCTCGGCCAGTGTTGCGGCGGTGTCGTGTTTCTGTCGTACCGCCGCATCGACGCATCCGACGCGAAGGCGCTGCAATCCGACCTGCTGGCCCATCTCGAGCCGGTGGCCTTGTTCGGGGGCGGTCACGTCGGCGCGGCACTGGCGCGGCTGCTCGCGACCTTGCCGTTTGCCGTGCGCTGGATCGACAGCCGCGACGGCATCTTCCCCGAAGACCTTCCGGCGCAGATCGACACCGAATATTCCGAACCCGTGCAGCAAGCGGTGGCGCAGCTCGCGCCGGGCTCGCGCGTGCTGATCATGAGCTTCAGCCATGCCGAAGATCTGGATATCGTGATCGCCTGCTTGAAGCGCCTTCGCGAGCGCGACGATCTCCCTTACATCGGCTTGATCGGCAGCAAGACGAAATGGGCGACCTTTCGTCATCGTCTCGAGGCGCGCGGTTTTACGGCCGAAGAGATGGACCGCGTGACTTGCCCGATCGGCGTGCCCGGCATCACGCGCAAAGAGCCCGAAGTGATCGCGGTGGCCGTGGCGGCACAGTTGTTGCAATCGCTTCCGTCCGCATGAGGCGCTCAGGGTTTTCCAGCACGTCGCGTCGCGCAAAACCCGAAACTTCCCTCGCAAGAGTGTATACACTTCAGTCCACAAGCCGCAGCGGAGCGAGGCCCATTCGATGGCCTGCGTTCGCGGCACTATTTCTGCTTACAGCGCCCGCAGTGGTGAGCAGGCCTGAACACCACGGCGTCCTCACACGCCGACAAGGTTGAGAGTCAATGGAAAGCTATTACCTCGACTGGGCCAATCTGCTGCTGCGCTGGGTCCACGTCATCACCGCCATCGCATGGATCGGCGCTTCCTTCTACTTCGTGATGCTGGACAACAGCCTCGAAAAGCCGGAAGACCAGGAATCGCTGGACAAGGGGGTCGGCGGCGAGCAATGGGCGGTGCATGGCGGCGGCTTCTACAACATGCAGAAGTACGCGCTGGCGCCCAAGCGGCTGCCGGACCATCTGCACTGGTCGTACTGGGAGAGCTATTCGACGTGGCTCACGGGCTTCGCGCTCTTCACGATGTCCTACCTGTGGAATGCCAGCACCTACCTCATCGACAAATCGAAGATGGACTGGCAGCCCGGGGCTGCCATTGCCGTGGCAGTGGCCTTCTTCGTGGTTTTCTGGATGGTGTACGACAGCATCTGCCAGGTCTTTGGTCAACGCAAGAACGGCGACACCATCGTTGGTGTGCTGGTGGCGATCTTCATCGCGTTTGCCGCATGGCTCGCATGCCACTGGTTCGCCGGCCGCGCTGCGTTCCTGCTGGTCGGCGCCATGATGGCGACCACCATGAGCGGCAATGTCTTCTTCTGGATCATCCCTGGCCAGCGCAAAAACGTCGCGGCGCTGCGCGAAGGCAGGCCTGTCGATCCGATCCACGGGCAGCGCGGCAAGCAGCGCAGCGTGCACAACACCTACTTCACGCTGCCGGTGCTGTTCGCGATGCTGAGCAACCACTACAGCTTTACGTACACGCACAAGTACAACTGGATCGTGCTGCTGCTGATCATGCTCGGTGGCGCGGGGATCCGGCAGTTCTTCGTGGTGCGCCATCGGTTCAAGCTGGGCAACGCGCGCAATCCCGCTCCGTATGCGCTCTTCGGTGTTGCGGTGCTCGGCCTGAGCATTGTGTGGATGAAGCCGGAGCCCGCTGCTGAGCCGGTGGCTGGCGCAGCGTCGCAAAAGGTGTCGTTCGCCCAAATCCAGAAGGTGCTCGAGCAACGTTGCTACATGTGCCACGGCGCGCAGGTGCAGATGAAAAACGTGCGGCTCGACGCGCCCGATCAGGTCGCGGCGCACGCCCAGGCGGTCTATCAGCAGGTGGTCGTGACGAAGATCATGCCGATGAACAATGCGACCGGCATCACCGATGCCGAGCGTGGGCTGATCGCCAAGTGGTTCGAGGGCGGAGCAAGTACCAAGTAACCCCCAGGCTGCGCGCACTGCGTGTCGCTTCGCCCAGCCGAGCGCGGCGGCCCTCTGGCAGGTGGTGGCGGGCGGTGGCTGGCAGTGGGGTTGAGACAATGTGGGGAGACAAGGAAAGATCATGAGCTCTTTGAACACTTCGCCCATTCCCGACGCTCAGGGCGCGCCGCGTCAATTTCTTGAACATCTCTATCGGGTGGCGGTCGAACGCGCGCTGCCGCTTGCGAGCATGGGCCCTTGTCTTCCGGAGCCGCCGAAGGGGCGCACTCTGGTCCTTGGCGCGGGCAAGGCCGGCGCATCAATGGCGCAGGCGCTGGAGGCACTCTGGCCGGCCGAGGCGCCGCTGTCGGGGCTGGTGGTGACGCGCTACGGTCATGTTCCGCCGCGTCCCGAAGGGTTGGCGCAGCGCGTCGAGGTTGTCGAGGCAGCGCATCCCGTGCCCGACGAAGCAGGGATGAAGGCCGCCGAGCGCATCCTGGCCCTGACCCAGGGGCTCACGGCCGATGACCTGGTGCTGTGCCTGATTTCGGGCGGCGGCTCGTCGTTGCTGACGTTGCCGGCCGAAGGACTGACCTTGGCGGACAAGCAGCGCATCAACACGCAGTTGCTCGAATCGGGCGCTCACATCGGCGAAATGAACTGCGTGCGCAAGCACCTGTCGCGCATCAAGGGCGGGCGCCTGGCGGCTGCTTGCGGATCGGCGCAGGTCGTGACGCTCACGATCAGCGATGTTCCCGGCGATGACCCGGCCGTCATCGCCAGCGGTCCTACGGTGCCCGATGCAAGCACGTGCGCCGACGCGCTGGCAATTCTCGACCGCTACCGCATCGAAGTGCCGGCGCCCGTGCGCGCCCGGCTCGAAAGCGGGGCCCTCGAAACGCCCAAGCCCGACGACGCCGTGTTCAAGAACCACGTGACGCACCTGATCGCCACGCCCCAGCAATCGCTGGAAGCCGCTGCGGCGGCGGCACGCGCGGCGGGCGTCGTGGCGCACATCCTCAGTGACGAAATGGAAGGCGAATCACGCGAAGTCGGCAAGGTGCATGGCGCGCTGGCACGCTCGGTGTCCTTGCGCGGAGAGCCTTTTGCCCGGCCATGCGTCATTCTCTCGGGCGGAGAAACCACCGTCACGATCCGCCCGCGCCGGCCCGGACAAGCCAAAGGCCGAGGCGGCCGCGCGGGCGAGTTCTGCATGGGCCTGGCTGGTGCGCTCGCGGGCCGCGATGACATCTGGGCACTCGCCGCCGACACCGACGGCATCGACGGCGTCGAAGACAATGCCGGTGCCTTCGTCACGCCCGACACGCTTGGCCGCGCCGAGGCCGCGGGCCGAAAGCTCAACGATCACCTCGACCGCAACGACGCCTACGGCTACTTCGACGCGATCGGCGATTTGCTGGTCACTGGACCGACACACACCAACGTCAATGACTTTCGGGCATTGTTGATTCTGTAATCAGGTTTGCGGTTCGAGCGGGCAACAGGCATGCTTCGCCCCCGGGAAAACCGAAAACACCGACTGCATGAATCAAAGCCATCTGGGCCTCGTGTCCTATCCAGCCCATCGCTGGACCGCCGACATCGGCCTGCGGATTCGTCGGCATCTGCTCTTGAAAGTGGCCGGAACCACGGCCTTTACCTGGGTCTTCTTCCTCGGATACTTTCATCTCCTGCGCGAGCCAGTCAATCCGGTCACGGTGATGCCTTTGACGGCGCTCGACCATCTGATCCCATTCCAGCCGCAAGCGCTTATTGCCTATTTTTCGTTGTGGGTCTATGTGGGCGTGGCACCGGGGCTTCAACTCACTTTCAAGGAGTTGGTCTCGTATGGCCTGTGGGTGGGCGCCCTCTGCCTGACCGGCCTCGGCCTCTTCTATCTCTGGCCGACCCAGATCCCGCCGATCTCCACCGACACCTCCGACTTCCCGGGCTTTGCCATCCTCCAGGGCGTCGACGCTGCGGGCAACGCCTGCCCATCGATGCACGTGGCGATCGCGATCTTTACCGCCATCTGGGTCGAACACATTCTTCGCGGGGCGCGAGCGCCAGTGTGGCTTCGGCTGATCAACTGGGCGTGGTTTGCCGCGATTGCGTATTCGACCCTGGCCGTGAGGCAACACGTGGTGCTCGATGCCGTTGCCGGCGCGCTGCTGGGGGTTGCCTTCGCGCTTCCGTCATTGCATTGGCGCCCGGGACGAGGCGAATGGGCGCAAAGGCGGAGCGGATATCATGGAATTTCACTGCCCAGGAGGGGTTGAGTTGCGGGCAGGCACAACCAACATTGCCGTCGGCCGGTCGACGGCCAGAGTATGACGACAGACACCGCATCACAGAGTTCGCTCAAGGAACTGCAGGATCTCATCCACGAGAAGTACGGCATCGAAGCGTCGGGACTCGACCCCAACGCCTCCATGCGCGAGAAAGGCTTCGATTCGTTGGCTTTGGTCGAATTCGTTTTCGCGATCGAAGACCACTTCGGCATCACGATGCCGGACGACGACCCGAACATCGACACCTTGGCCGAGCTGGCCGCCGTGGTCGACAAGGCGCGAGCATCGCAGACGACGTGAACCCGATAGCGGTCACCGGCCTGGGCGTCGTGGCGCCGCACGGCGAAGATCCTGACGCGATGTTCTTGGCGCTGCTGCGAGGCGAGTCCGCGCTCAGGCCTGTTTTCCCGGACCTGCCAAAACCCGCCGCGGCAGCGACCGTGGCGTTCGACGAATCCCGTTGGTTTACCAAGCTTCAGCTTGCCGGGGTCGACCGCGTCAGCCAACTTGCGGTTGCAGCAGCGGACATGGCAATGAGCGACGCTGGCATCGCGGCCGCGGCCGCCGGACTCGATCCTGAGCGTGTCGGCGTGTTCGCTGGCTGCGGAATGGGCGGCGCGGCGTCCCTGGATGCTGCCTACCGTGGCAACGGCCGCGTGCCGCCCTTGACCATTCCCGCCTATATGCCCAATGCGCCGGCCTCGCATATCGCGATGCGCCATCGAGTTCATGGGCCGGTGTTGACCTATTCGGTTGCTTGCGCGTCATCGAGCATCGCCATCGCCGAAGCCGCGAAGGCGATCCAGCGCGGAGACGTGGACCTGGCGATCGCCGGCGGCAGCGAGGCTCTCATCGTGCCCGGCGTCATCATGGCGTGGCAGGCCATGCAGACACTCGCCAGCTTCGCGCCTGGCGAAGAGGCGACGGCCATTCGACCGTTCGCGAGCGATCGCAAGGGTTTCGCGCTGGGCGAGGGCGCCGCTTTTCTAGTCCTTGAATCCGCCGAACGCGCTCGCGCACGTGGCGCGCGCATTCGCGCCATGCTCGCCGGCTGGGGTCAGAGCTGCGATGCCTCGCACCTGACCAAGCCCGATTCGCACGGCCAGGCACGGGCCGTTCGGCAAGCCTTGCGGCAGGCTGGATTGCAAGCGCGTGACGTCGGTTACTGCAACGCGCACGGCACGGCCACGCGCATCGGCGACTTGGTCGAGAGCGCAGCCCTGGCCGAAGTGTGGGGTGACGACCTCGACCAGTTGAGTGTCAGCTCGACCAAGGCCTTGCACGGCCACTTGCTTGGAGCTGCCGGTGCGCTGGAGGCGGCTGTGACCGTGCTGGCCTTGCAAGCGCGCGAACTGCCTCCCAACGCCCATTGCGCCGCGCAGGATCCGGACTGCAGGCTGAACCTGACACCGGCATCAGGCATGGCGGCGCCCGGGCTCCAAGCTGCGATCAGCAATTCATTTGCGTTCGGCGGCACGAACTCGGTGCTTCTGTTCACGCGCACCTGAGCCTCATGGCGCGGTGATCAGCCGCCCAGATCCCGGCCGATTTGCCGGGCGGAACCGAAGGCCAGGGTGAACCCCAACGCACCGTGGCCCGTATTGAAGAGCATGTTCCGCGGAGCGCTTGCCAGCCGGCCGACCATCGGCACGCCGGTAGGCGTTGCCGGGCGCATGCCAGTCCACGGATGCAGTGAATCGAACCGGCCCGCCCGCGGAAACACCGAGCGGGTCGCTTCTGCGAGCGTTTCGATGCGCGTGGCAGGAATGCTGGCGTCATGGCCCACGAGCTCGGCCATGCCGGCCACGCGCAGCCGAGAACCGATGCGCGCGAACACCACTTTGCGGGCACTGTCGGTCACGTTCACACGGGGCGCCGCGCCGGGCGATGAATCGACGTCGACCGTGATGCTGTAGCCCTTGAGCGGGTAGACGGGCAAATAAGCGCCCAACTGCCGACCTAGCCGGTTCGACGCGGTCCCGAGCGCCATCACGAACGCATCGGCCGCGACATCGCCGCTCCCCGTTTGGACGGCGACGACCTTGCCGCTGCGAATGTCGAAGCCGTTGATCTCGGTGTTCAGGAGAAACCGCACCCCGAGCGCCTGCAGGGCGCGCACGAGCTCAGAGCAGACCTTGAGACAGTCCGCCGCGCACTCGCTGGGCGTGTGGATCGCGCCCACCATCTGGTCGCGGTAATCCGCCAACGCAGGTTCGATCGCGATGCATTCGTCGGGCGTGACCAGACGCTGCTCGCTTCCCATCGTGCGTTGGAGCTCGAGTTGCCGGCGTGCGCCTTCGAGCGACGTTTCGCTTGAATACAGCACGAGCTTGCCGGTGGCCGAGAAATCGCAGTCGGGATCGATGTCGGCGCGCATCTGCTCGAACGCATCGCGGCTCTCGGCGGCCAGCGCGAGAAGGCGGGCCGTGGTCTCGCGCGAGGTCTGCGCATTGCAAGCCGCGAGAAAAGCCAAGCCCCAACGCCACTGCACCGGATCGAGTTGCGGCTTCAGTTTGAGCGGGGAGGCGGGTGACAGCAGCAGCTTTGGCAACTGCCGCCATATCGATGGATCGGCCAGCGGTTGCACGTACGAATAGCTCAGCTGCGCGCCATTGCCGCCACTCGCGCCGGCGCCGGGTATCGCGCGGTCGATCACGCTGACTTCGAAGCCCTGGCGGTTCAACTGCCATGCGGTGGCCAGCCCCACGACGCCGGCGCCCAACACGCACACGTGCATCACGTCATTCCTCTTGTTGTTTGGAGCGGTCGACTCTAGGGCCATGCAGCGTGGCCGGGAAATGCCGAAAGCGCCGCGGGCCATAGCCAAAGCTCATGGGATGCGGCATCCATAACATTTGGACATGGGCATGCGTGCAAAAGGAATTGTGACGCTCGCAGGAATGCTTCCTACACTCCGTTGCATCTTCCTCATCGTTCTAGTCACTGAAAGGGCTCGCATGAAAGTTTCCGCCTTGATGGCCACCGTCTTGCTCGCTGGCATCGCGACCGGCGCGCAAGCTGCCGACACTCTCGCGAAGATCGCCGAAACCGGCAAGATCACGCTGGCATACCGCGAGTCCTCCGTGCCTTTCAGCTATCTCGATGGCAACAAGCCGATCGGCTTCTCGGTCGAGCTTTCGAATGCGGTCGTCGAGGCGGTCAAGAAGAAGCTCAATAAACCCAATCTCGAAGTCGCGATGATGCCGGTCACGTCGGCCAATCGCATTCCTTTGCTGCAGAACGGCACGATCGATCTCGAATGCGGATCGACCACCAACAACACTGCGCGCGGCAAGGATGTCGCGTTTGCGATCAATCACTTCTACACGGGCACGCGACTGCTGGTGAAGAAGTCCTCGAAGATCAAGAACTACCCGGACCTGGCGAAGAAGAACGTGGCCACCACCACCGGCACCACCAACGCGATGGTCATGCGCAAGTACAACACCGAGAAGAACCTCGACATGGACATCGTGCTTGCGAAGGACCATGCCGATGCTTTCCTGCTCGTGGAGTCCGATCGCGCGGCGGCATTTGCCATGGACGACATCCTTCTCTTCGGGCAGATTGCCAACGCCAAGAACCCGGGCGACTTCGAAGTCGTGGGCGATGCGCTGCAGGTCGAGCCCTACGGTTGCATGCTGCCGAAGGACGATCCCGCCTTCAAGAAGGTGGTGGACGACACCATCATCGGTCTCATGAAGAGCGGTGCGTTCGAAAAAATGTACGACAAGTGGTTCATGCAGCCGATCCCGCCGCGCGGTACGGCGCTGGGCCTGCCGATGAGCCCTCAGCTGCGCGAAAACATCAAGACGCCCAGCGACAAGCCCGCCACTTGAGTTCGCCCCCAGGCTTGCCCACTTCGTGTGGCCTCCTACCCCCTGCCGGGGGCAACACCGGCGGCCCGGCTAAGCCGGTCCGCGGTGTTCCTGGAATTCGGCTGGAAGGGGCGGGGCGCGGGTGACTGACTATTGGAAGGTGTGAAGTGACACGGACTGTGGGCATTCTTGGCGGGATGGGGCCTGCGGCTGGGGCGGACTTTGTTCGGCTGTTTGTGGAGGCCTGTGCGCGGCTGATGCGGGCGCGAGGCGTGGCCGTGAGTGACCAGGGCTTTCCGGAGCACTGGCTGGCGCAGGTGCCGGTGCCGGATCGCAGCGGTGCGCTGGACTCGTCCGATCTGGGCGCGCATCAGCCGCTCGAACCGATGCTCCAGGCGCTGGGGCGTCTTGCTGCGCTGGGCAGTCGCGCAGTGGCGATTGCGTGCAACACGGCACATGCCTGGCACGGCGCTTTGCAGACACGCTTTCCGAACGTCGAGATCCTGCACGTGGCGCGCGAAGTGTCGGGCCATCTTGCTGCGCAGGGCGTGAGAGACGTGGCGCTTATGGCGACCGAAGGGACCTATCGGGTGGGGCTCTATGAAAAGGCGATGGCCGATGCGGGGATGGCGTGTCATCTGCCGACGACGGACGAGCGCCAGATCCTGATGCGGGGTATTTATGACGGCGTGAAGGCCGGCAACATGGTGCTGGCGGAATCGTGTTTTGCCGATGTGGCCGTGCAGTTGGCGAAGCGTCATGGACAGGTCGCCATCGTCATGGGCTGCACCGAGATCCCGCTGGGGCTGCATGGCTCCGCCGCGGTTGAAGGCTTGCGGCTCGTGGATCCTGCATGGGTGCTGGCGTCGGCGCTGGCCGTGCGGGCCTATGACGCAGCGACTGCAAATGAACGTGACGCGCAGGAGCCGCGCCGACAGGCTTGACACGATTGATAAGATGAACCCGCTCCGAGCCGTCCGATGGACGGCTTTTGTTTTGACAACAACGCGCAAGTAGTCATGAATTTGCTAGCCATCATCGCCGCGACCCTGGTTTCCGGCATCGGAAGTGTGTGGATCGCTGCCCTGTTGCTGCGCGTCGGGGTCAGGGGAAGAAGCGGCGCGGGTGGCGTGAATCCGCAGCACCTGTTGAGCCTGGCTGCGGGCGCGCTGCTGGCCACTGCGTTCATGCACTTGCTGCCGGAAGCCTTCGAAAGCCGGATCGAGCCCGGCGTGCTGTTCGGCGTGCTGCTGTTCGGACTGGTTTTCTTCTTCCTGCTCGACAAGGCTGAACTCTGGCACCACGGGCATGAACATCACCATGGTCACGGCCATTCCCATGCACACGATCATTCACACGATCATTCGCACGGTCATGCGGACCATCATGCGCAAGCCGGCAGCGGCAAGGGCGGTGGCTGGGCCGTCTTGACGGGGGACAGCGTTCATTGCTTCGGCGACGGAATCCTGATCGCTTCCGCATTCATCGCCGACCTTCGCCTGGGCTTGGTCGCCGCCGTCGCGGTGCTGGCGCACGAGGTGCCTCATCACATCGGCGACCTGATCGTCCTTCGCCAGAGTTCGGCGAATCAGCGGGCCGCGCTGGTGAAAGTGTCGCTGGCCGGCACGATGACCGCGCTCGGCGGTGTGGTCGGGTGGTGGTTGGTCGACCGACTTCACGCATGGCTGCCTTATTTCCTCGTTCTGGCTGCCAGCAGTTTCGTGTATGTCGCGCTCGCGGACCTCATTCCCCAACTGCAGAAGCGCCTGCCATCCCGCCAGACGGCCATGCAGATCGTGTGGCTGGCCATCGGTATCGCGCTCGTGACGCTGGTGAGTCGCCTCGCGCACGGCGAGCACGGCCATGAACACGGCAGCGACGGTGCGGGCGCCGCGCACGAGGCGCATGGCCATCAGCAGTGAATGGACACATAACGCACGTTCTGAAACGCTTGTTGCCGCTTTGTTCAAGCGGCTGGTTCGACCGGAGCTCACACTTGGGGTGCATCATGCGCAATATCAGTCAGCCAGGAGTCAGATCATGAGCAGCGCCGACCCCCTTCTGCGTCCCGGAGAAGCCGCAGATGAACCTGAGATCGACGAAACCGAAGACACCTTGCCGGAGGACGCGGAAGACGGCGAATTCGAGGACTCCGAACTGGAGGCCGAAGGACCTGACGACCTTTCGGAAGAAACGGGCATCGACCTTACGGATGCGAGCGAACTGGATGCCGACAACGTGCCGGCTGACGAGGAATTCGATCGGGTGATTCAGGCGCCTGATTGACTGAGCTCCGCCCCAGGCTCGCGCACTTCGTGTCGCTCTCCACCCCCCACCGGGGGCAACACCGGCGGCCTGGCAAAGCCAGTTCCGCGGTGTTTCTGGTGCTCGCCCCCAAGGGGAACGGGCGCGCTTCGCGCGGCCCTGTTTTCCTTACGCTTCCAGGGTGAAGCCTACTTTGATGGTTACTTGCCAGTGGGCGACTTCGCCGTTGACTACGTGGCCGCGGGTTTCTGTGACTTGGAACCACTGGATGTTGCGGACGGATTCGCTGGCCTTGGCGATGGCGGCCTTGACGGCGTCGTCGCTGCTGGTGGGGGAGGAGCCGGTGAGCTCGATGAGCTTGTAGACGTGGTTGGACATGGCGTTTTCCTTGGCGATGGATTGCGTCATGGTGGCACATCAGGGGCGTTCGGGCTGGAATATCCTCTCTGGTCATGCAAGTCAGAGTTGACGATCTCTCAGGTCCGCAGATCCACGCATTGCTCGGCGAGCACCTCCGCAGCATGCATGAGGTTTCGCCGCCGGGCAGCGTGCACGCGCTGGACATCGAGAAGCTGCGGCATCCGGACGTCACCTTCTGGACGGCGTGGGACGGCGACCAGCTTCTGGGTTGCGGCGCGCTTCGGGAGCTTTCGCCGGAGCACGGTGAAATCAAGTCGATGCGAACGGCGGAGGCACATCGCAATCGTGGGGTCGCCCGCGCCGTTGTTCACCGCATCATCGAAGAGGCGAAAGCGCGCGGCTATGCCCGCTTGAGCCTCGAAACCGGCGGAACGAAGGCTTTCGCGCCAGCGCACAAGCTGTACGAATCGTTCGGGTTCACGCGCTGTGGTCCGTTCGCGGATTACGTCGATGACCCGCACAGCGTCTTCATGACGATGCCTCTGTAGTCGCCGTCGCAGTCGAAATCCCGGTCGCCGCTACTTCGCGCCGCCGGTGTATTTGCTGACGTCGTCAGCGGTGATGTGATAGCCGCTCACGCCCATCATCGAATCGTTGCGCACGGTCTGCAGCTTGCCGCTGACCCACACGGTGTCCATGGCGCGGAACTTGGCTCCTTGCTTGGGGCGAACATGCAGGATCTGGTTGGCCGGCGGCGGCGGTGTGTGGATGCAGGCCCCGAAGTACGGCACCAGCAGGAATTCGGTGACCTCGCCCTTGTTTTCTTCGAGCGGCACGATGAAGCCCGGGATCTTCACGTCGACGCCGTTCATGGCGGCGTTGGTCGGCGCGTTGTTCGATGCTTCCTGGAGCTTCATCAGCATCTCGTTGGCGCGCGGGTCGCTGTCGTCGAGCTTGCTCAGGTCCATGCCCTTGAGATCCTTCATGGGATCCCAATCCTTGGGCACCAGTTCTTCCCACGAGATGATTCGCGGCTGGCCCGGCAAAGTCTTGGCATCGGCAGGCTTGCCGCCGAGCGGCTTCGTGGGCGAGGTGGCCTGCGGCGAAGGCTCTGCCGCCAGTGCGCCGCTGGCAACAATGACCGCCAGAAGAAAGGAGACAGGAAGACGCAGTGTCATGTTCAGATCCTTGGAGACAGTCCGTCGGCAAGCGACAGACGGTAGGCGCGAATGCCCGGCAGCAGACTGGCGATCCAGCCGGCCGCGATCAGGCTCGCGAGCAATGTCCATTCATTCAGTGTAGGTTCGGACAAGTGCAGGGCAAGTCCGAACTGCGATTGCAACCAGGGTGAGAGAAGGGCAATGCCGAATGCGGTGAACACGACGCCGATCGCCACGCCCAGCAGGGTGACCAGAGCGCCTTCGAGTGCGAGCAGCGCCATCACATGCCAAAGGCTCGCGCCGACCGCGCGCAGCACGGCCAGCTCTCTGCGGCGCTCGTTCAGGCTTGCCATCACCACTGAAACCAGGCCTGCGAGGCTCACCAGCGCCACGAGCGCCGACATCAGCAGCAGCGCGTTTTCTCCGATGCCGATCACGCTCCACAACTCGTCCAGCGCAACGCCGGGCAAGATGGCCATCAGGGGTTCGCCGGCATAGGTCGAGACCCAGCGCTGCACCGAGAAGACGGCGGCACGATTCTTCAGGCCCACCAGTGCAGCGGTCACGTTCTTGGGCGTGAGATCGAACTTGCGCACCTGCTCCGCCGGGATCTTCACACCCGGCATGGGCGCGCCACCGATCCATTCGAGATGGATCGCTTCCATCGCCGGAAGGCCGATGTGCACCGTGCGGTCGACCGGGGTTCCGGTGCGTTCGAGGACACCGACTACCGTGAAAGGCTTGTCCGCATGATCGGACAGGTCGAGTTCACCGCCGCCATGCGCGAGCGTGATCTTCTGGCCAATGTGGTAGCCGAGCTTGTCGGCCACTTCGGCACCGACCACGGCATCGAACAGATCACCGAATGGCTTGCCTTCGCGCATGCGCAGCGGTTGCCGATTGCCATAGTGAAAGTGTTCGAAATATCCAGGCGTGGTCGCCAGCACCGCGAAGCCGCGGTGCGAGTCGCCGAGCGACAACGGAACCACCCAATCCACCGCGGGTTGCGCGACGAGCGCTTGCACGCTCTTCCATTGCACGTTGTTGGTGGCCGTGCCGATGCGGAAGACCGAGTACAGCAGCAACTGCGTGGAGCCCGTGCGTGCCCCGACGATCAGGTCGGTGCCGGACACCGACGAGGAAAAGTTCTCTCGCATCTCCGTTCGAATGCGTTCGACGCCCAGCAGCAGAAACGTCGACAACGCGATCGAGAGCACGGTGAGCGCCAGCGTGAAGCGGCGGTTCCAGGCGCTGTGCCAGGCGATGCCGAAGAGTGCCGTCATGGCCGCTGGCCGGTCATGCGGCCTCCGTGGATGCGGCCCGGTTGATGTCGGGCAGCAGCACGTGGCGCGAGAAGCGGTCTGCGATGCGCTGGTCGTGGCTCACGAAAACGAGCGCGCTGTGGTTCCTCTTGCAAGCTGCCAGCAAGACGTCGAGAAAGGCTTCGCGCCGGTCTTCGTCGAGCGCGGAGGTCGGCTCGTCGGCGATCACGATCTCAGGGTGGCCGATCAACGCCCGCGCGGCGGCCACGCGCTGCTGTTGCCCGACCGACAACTGCACGGCTTGCCGACGCCACAGGCTGGCATCCAGGCCCATCTGCGTGAGCAAATCTTCTGCCTGCGCCCGCGCGGCGCCGTCGCGCGTGGCTTGCGCCATGCGCCGCGCCGAAAACCGGCACGGCAGCAGTACGTTGTCCAGGACGCTGAGATAGGGCAGCAGATTGAACTGCTGAAAGACGTAGCCGACATGCGCCACCCGCAGGCGATCGCGCGTGGCGCCCGACAAGGCGGACCAGTCGTGCCCGAGCAGCGTGACCCGCCCTGCATCGGCCACCAGCACGCCCGCCAGCAAGGACAGCAGCGTGCTTTTGCCGCAACCGCTCGGGCCATGGAGGAACACGGCTTCGCCCGCGGCAATGTCGAGCCGCTCGATGTCGATGCAGGGAGACTTGGACTTGGCCCCTGGCCAGCCGAAGCGCAGCGATTCTGCCGAGAGGATGAAGCTCACGGGCTCGGTCACTTGCTCCAGACCAGGCGTTCGGCTGGGCGCTTCAGCGTTCGCTTGAACTGGCCCTGCGGCGATGCGATCTGGGCTTCGATCTGTCGTGGGCCCTTGAAGGCATCGAAGAGGCCGATGTCGATGAATTTCGCCGCTGAGGCGTTGGTGCAATTGAAGGCGAAGGTGCCGTCGAGATCCGCGTGGCCCTCGGCTGCGTCGCCCTCCGTCTTGCCCAGGCCGAGGGCAGCGGATCGCAGCGTCACGGGACCGAGCTTGCAATTGGCGGTGGGGTCGATCTTGAAGAGCTGATCGGCGGCGCGCAATTGGGCGATCGCACTGTCGGCGGCCTGCTTTTCGACGTCGGATCGGGGGGCACGCTCGAAGCCGACGAAGTTGTCGAGCGGCGAATCCATGTTGATGACGACGGTGGGGCCGTCGATCACGACGTCAAGCTTGACCTGCCCATGCACGTGCGCACGTTGCGCCTGGGCGAGGGCGGCGAATGGAGTCGCGAGGAAAGCGGCCAGGGTGAGCGAAAGCAGTCGCGAAAAAAGCGCCGAAACACTTGGCCGGCTCATCGATGTCATGGTTGCGCGCCTTGCCGGGTCGGCAGCCCCGGCGTGTTGCTCCACTCGCTCCAGCTGCCGGCATAGAGCGCGGTCGGACCGAGTCCCGCGATCTGCATCGCGAGCAGGTTGGGCACCGCACTGACGCCGCTGCCGCATTGGTGGACGACCGTCGAGGGGTCCCGGCCCGCCAGCAATGATTCGAACTCGGCGCGCAATTGCGCGGCCGGCTTGAACTTCCCGTCAGGACCGAGGTTCTCGGCAAAGGGCCGGTTCAAGGCCCCGGGAATGTGACCGGCGATCGGGTCCAGTGGTTCCACCTCTCCGCGATAGCGTTGCGCCGCGCGTGCATCGATCACCGTCTGGTCAGATTGCTCGAGCCGGCTTGCCACCTTGTTTGTATCGACCAGCGCGAGCAGCGGCCGGCCGGCGACGAAATTCGACTGGAAGTGCGAAGGTTCCTCGCGGTTGGTGACCGCGCCCCCCGCCGCCTGCCAAGCCTGCAGCCCGCCGTCGAGCACCGCCGCCGCATCGTGACCCATCCACTTGAGCATCCACCAAAGCCTGCCGCAGTAGTTGGCGCCGTTGCGGTCATAGACCACCGCTTGCATGTCGTTGGCAAATCCGACGCTCGACAGCCACGCAGCGAACTTTTCGCGGCTCGGCAAGGGATGGCGGCCCCCCGAGGCTGGCGGGCCTTCGTCCTGCGCCACCAATATGCCGTGTGCGCCCGGCACGCCGTGCTTGGCGCTGAGATCGGAGTCGAGGTTCGCGTACACGGCGCCCGGGATGTGCGCAGCGCGATATTGCAGCGCCCCGGACTCGGGGTTCATCAGGTCGAAACTGCAGTCGAACACCATCATGCGCGCATCGTTTGATTGCAGCCCGATCAGTTGTTCAACAGTGATGAGGGTGGTGTACATGCGAACTCCTTCAATGTTCCTCAGCGGGCGCCTTCGGCAGTTGGCGCTGGCGAAGCGCCGTGGCCGCAATCCCGCTCGCGACGATCAGGCCCATGCCGTACCAGCCCGTCGCATCGATCCGATCGCCGAAAAGCAGCACGCTGTACATCGCTGCGAAGACGATGCCCGAATACTGGAGATTGGCAACCAGGAGCGTACCGCTTTGCGTCTTGGCCGTGGCATAGGCGCGCGTCATGCACAACTGGCCCAAGGCCGCGAGCACGCCGACGGGCAAGAGCCAGATCGCATGGCTCCAGGTCCATTCGCTCAGGGGGGTGAACGGGCCTAGCAACGTGCCGAGGCCGCCTGCCACTGCGGACCCCACGGCGAAGTAGAAGACGGTGCGTGCCTCTGGCTCGCCGAGCCGCGACAGTGCGACCACCTGCATGTAGGCGAATGCGGCAGTGAGCCCCGACAAAAGGCCCAGCAGACCTGCAAAGCCCTCGTTGTCGTTGACAGTGGGCTTGAGCATCAGCACGACGCCGCCGAAGCCCGCGAGCACCGTGAGCACCAAGGGGCCCTGCAGTGGCGGACGCGGTACGCTGCCGTCGCGGCGCGGCACCGGCACCCACGCGAGCAGCGACCCGCCGACCAGGAATGCTGCGATCCAGACGCTGCTCATGTAGTTGAGTGTCATCGCCGTGGCCAGCGGCATGTGCGCAATCGCGAAAAACCACGCGCCGAGCGAAACCACCCCGACCAAGCTGCGCCATGCGTGCATGCCCGGGTAGCGGGTGCCCAAGGTGACGCCGCGACTGCGCGCGAGCACCCAGAGAAACAGGATGCCGATCAGGCCCCGGTAGAACACCAGCTCGGCGCTGGAGAACCACGCCGACGCAAACTTCACGCACACGCCCATCGTGGCGAAGATCAGCGCGCCCAGCACCATCCAGAGCGCTTGCACTAGGCCATCTCGCGGCGGTACCACTCGTGGAATTGCTGCATGCCATCTTCCATGGGGCTCTGATACGGACCGCTCTCATCGTCGCCGCGGAGCATCAGCGCGCGGCGGCCGGCGTCCATGCGCTCGGCGATTTCATCGTCCTCGGCGCAGGTTTCCATGTAGGCGGCCTGTTGTGCTTCGACGAATTCGCGCTCGAAGGCGACGATCTCTTCGGGATAGAAGAACTCGACCATGTTGAGCGTCTTCTGCGGCCCGATCGGGTGCAGCGTCGAGACGGTGAGCACGTGCGGATACCACTCGACCATCACGTGCGGGTAGTAGGTGAGCCAGATCGCGCCGTGCCTCGGTGGCTTGCCTTCGCGGTACTTCAGCAGTTGTTCCTGCCAGCGCTGGTAGACCGGACTGCCGGCGCGGCCGAGCCGGTTGGCAACGCCGACCGTTTGCACCGAGTAATGCCGGCCGAATTCCCAGCGCAAGTCTTCGCAGGTGACGAAGCTGCCGAGGCCTGGGTGGAAGGGGCCGACGTGGTAGTCCTCGAGGTAGACCTCGATGAAGGTCTTCCAGTTGTAGTTGCACTCGTGCAGTTCCACGCGATCGAGCGCGTAGCCCTCGAAGTCGAGGTCCGCGCGGGCGCCGAGGTTTGTCAGGTCCGATGCGACATCGCGGCTTTCGGCGATTCCGCTCTTCTCGAACAAAAGGCCGTTCCATTCCGTCAACGGGTAGTTCTGGAGATTGAGGCAGGGGTCGTGCTGGAAGTGCGGAGCACCGATCAATGTGCCGGTCGTGCGCGGGTCCGCCGCGGCATAGGTCCAGCGGTGCAAGGGGCAGACGATGTTTCCGCCGCTCTGTGCGTCGAGTTGGCCGCGATCCTGGAGGATCAGCGCCTGGCGATGGCGGCACACGTTCGAAATCAGCTCGACGCCCTTCGGCGTATGAACGAGCGCGCGGCCCTGATGTTCCTGGGGCAAGGTGTGGAAGTTGCCCGGTTCGGGCACCGCGAGCCGGTGACCGACATACCGCGGACCAGCGGCGAAAAGCGTTTGCAGCTCGCGGGCGTAGAGCGCCTCGTCGAAGTACGCGGAAACCGGAAGTTGGCTTGAAGCCTGCTGCAGTTGAAGACTTAAATCAGACATGGGTGACCTGACCAAGCTCCCCACAGGGAGAGAAGAAAGAAGGAACGGAAGGCTGCCGTCTGGTAATGCTAAAGCTTGCGACGGCCCGAAGAAATGGGCCGGCAATTGCCGGCCCTCAAAGTGTCGGGGATTGTACCCCTCGAGATTCAAATCAGCCCCCCGCCCTAAAATGGCGGGTTTCATCCACGAACGCCGCATGCCCAAGGTGCCTTCTTCGCCTTCTTCGCCTTCTTCGTCTGAGCCGGCGTCGCCGACCGCGCCCGATACCGGAGCACTGCCGGCGTCTTACGAGGCGGGTCTCCAGGAACTCGAACAACTCGTCACCGAGCTCGAATCGGGGCAGCTGCCGCTCGACCAGTTGCTCGGCAGCTACCAGAGAGGTGCCGCGCTGCTCGCCTTCTGCCGCGACAAGCTGCAGGCCGTCGAAGACCAGATCAAGGTGCTCGATGCGGGCAGCCTGAAGGTCTGGGCGTCCGAATGAAGGTGGCCGAAACCCTCCGGTGGGACGCCGTTCGGCTTGCAGCGTGGAGCGAACCTCTACTCGCGCGCGTTGAATCCGCACTGTCTGAATGGGTCGGCGTCGACGCGCCGGTTCAGTTGGGCGACGCGATGCGCTATGCCGTGCTCGACGGTGGCAAGCGTCTGCGCCCGCTGCTCGTCCTCGCTGCGAGCGAATCCGTCGGCGGCAGCCCCGAGGCCGCACTCCGAGCCGCCTGTTCAGTTGAATTGATCCACGCCTATTCGCTCGTGCACGACGATCTTCCGTGCATGGACAACGACGTCCTTCGTCGCGGCAAGCCGACCGTGCACGTCAAGTACGGCGAGGCCGATGCGCTGCTGGCCGGCGATGCCTTGCAGGCGCTGGCCTTCGAATTGCTGACGCCAGAAGGAAATCGGATCCCTGCCGAAGTGCAGGCCAACCTTTGCCGCTTGCTGGCGCGCGCCGCAGGCAGCCAGGGCATGGCGGGAGGCCAGGCGATCGATCTTGCGAGCGTCGGCGTGGCGCTCGACGAAGCGCAGTTGCGCAACATGCATCGCCTGAAGACCGGCGCGTTGCTGCAAGGCAGCGTGGAAATGGGCGCCGCGTGCGGCGAGGTCATCGCACCTGAAAGCCTCGCAGCATTGCGCGACTACGGCGCCGCGGTGGGTCTGGCTTTTCAGGTGATCGACGACATCCTCGACGTCGTCGCCGATTCAGAGACGCTGGGCAAGACCGCCGGCAAGGACGCCGCGAGCGACAAGCCCACCTATGTTTCATTGCTCGGCCTCGACAGCGCCCGTGCAGAGGCGCGTCAACTGTTGACTCAGGCTCTTGACGCGCTGGATCGCAGCGCACTGGCTGACACCGCAGCGCTCCGCGCTCTGGCCTACATGGTCGTCGACCGCGATCGATAACGACAAGAATACTCAATGGCTCCGCTGCTTCCTACCATCAACGACCCCTCCCTGCTGCGGCAGTTGGACCGCGCTCAACTCAAGCAATTGGCCGACGAGGTACGCAGCTGCGTGCTCGACAACGTGTCGCGCACAGGCGGACACCTGAGTTCGAATCTCGGCACGGTCGAACTCACGGTCGCGCTGCACCACGTCTTCAACACGCCGCACGACCGGCTGGTGTGGGACGTGGGTCATCAAACCTATCCGCACAAGATCCTGACGGGCCGGCGCGAACGCATGCCGACGCTGCGTCAGCTCGGCGGCATTTCGGGCTTTCCGCAACGTACCGAGAGCGAGTACGACACCTTCGGCACCGCGCATTCTTCGACCAGCATTTCGGCCGCGCTCGGCATGGCGATGGCCGCCCGGCAAAAAGGCGAGGACCGCCATTCCGTCGCGATCATCGGCGATGGCGCGCTGACGGCCGGAATGGCCTTCGAAGCGCTCAACAACGCCGGCGTGTGCGACGACTGCAAGCTGCTCGTCATCCTGAACGACAACGACATGTCGATCAGCCCGCCGGTCGGTGCGCTCAATCGCTACCTTGCGCAGTTGATGAGCGGCAACTTCTACGCCGCCGCCAAGAACGTCGGCAAGAGCGTGCTGCGCGCGGCCCCGCCTCTGTTCGAGCTGGCCAAGCGATTCGAGCAGCATGCCAAAGGCATGGTGGTGCCCGCCACGCTCTTCGAGCAGTTCGGCTTCAACTATGTCGGACCGATCGACGGACACGACCTTGATTCGCTCGTGCCCACGCTCGAGAATCTCAAGCACTTGCGCGGGCCGCAATTCCTGCACGTGGTCACCAAGAAGGGGCAGGGCTACAAGCTGGCCGAGGCCGACCCTGTTGCTTATCACGGCCCTTCCAAGTTCGACCCGGCCGTTGGCCTGGTCAAACCTGCGACCGCGCCCAAGCAGACGTTTACGCAGGTCTTCGGCAACTGGCTTTGCGACATGGCTGCCCAGGACGGGCGGCTGGTCGGAATCACACCGGCGATGCGCGAGGGCTCGGGGCTGGTCGAATTCGAAAAACGCTTTCCTGAGCGCTACTACGACGTGGGCATTGCCGAGCAGCATTCGGTCACTTTCGCCGCCGGGCTCGCCTGCGAGGGCCTCAAGCCTGTGGTCGCGATCTATTCCACGTTTCTGCAGCGCGCCTACGACCAGCTCATTCACGACGTGGCGATTCAAAATCTTCCCGTCGTGTTCGCACTCGATCGCGCAGGCCTCGTGGGTGCCGACGGGGCGACGCATGCGGGTGCCTACGACATCTCGTTCTTGCGCTGCATTCCGAACATGAGCGTGGCTTGCCCGGCCGACGAGGCCGAATGCCGACAACTGCTGACCACTGCCTACCAGCAGAGCCATCCGGTGGCGGTGCGATATCCGCGCGGTTCGGGCGCCGGTGTCGTGCCGCACCAAACGCTGGAAGCGCTGCCGTACGGCAAAGGTGAAATCCGCCGCGAAGGCAAACGCATCGCGATCCTCGCTTTCGGCACCTTGCTCTATCCGGCCCTGCAGGCGGCTGAAGCGCTCGATGCCACCGTCGTCAACATGCGCTGGGCCAAGCCGCTCGATGTCGAACTGCTGCTGAAAGTCGCGGGCTCGCACGATGCCATCGTGACGGTCGAGGAAGGCGCCATCATGGGCGGCGCCGGCAGTGCCGTGCTCGAGGCGCTGCAGGCGGCGCAACTGCAAAAGCCGGTGCTTCAGCTCGGCTTGCCCGACCGCTTCATCGAACACGGCGACCCGGCCAAGCTGCTCGCCGGCATCGGACTCGATGCGGCGGGCATCGAGCAGTCGATCCGCGCGCGCTTCGAGCCTGCGCCCTGACTTGGCTCAACCGCCCAGGTAGGCGTCCTGCACCTTTGGGTTGCCGAGCAGTTCGCGGCCGCTGCCTGCCAGCACGATCTTTCCCGTTTCGATGACATAAGCGCGTTCGGCGATCTTGAGTGCTTGCCGCACGTTCTGCTCGACCAGGAAGATCGTCAGTCCCGCCTTATTGATCTCGCGCAGCGTGCGGAAGATGTCCTGCACGATGATCGGCGCGAGGCCCATCGACGGTTCGTCGAGCAGCAGCACGCGTGGCTTGGCCATCAGCGCGCGGCCGATCGCGAGCATCTGCTGTTCACCTCCCGACAGATTGCCCGCCAGGCCGTCGGCCCGCTCCTTCAGCCGAGGAAAGAGCGAGTAGATGTGGTCCAGATCGTCAGCGCGTTGCGCGCGGCCATCGCGCCGCGTATAGGCCCCGAGTTCGAGGTTTTCGCGCACCGTCAGCGTCGTGAGCGTGGCGCGCCCTTCGGCCACCTGCACCATGCCCGCGCCGACGATCTTGTGAGGCGAGAGATTGGTGAGGTCCTGCCCATCGAGCACGACGCGTCCCGCGGCCTTCTTCACGAGGCCCGACAGCGCCAGCAGCGTCGTCGACTTGCCCGCGCCATTGGCGCCGACCAGCGTGGTGATCTGGCCTTCATGCAACTCGAAGTCGATGCCTTTGACGGCCTCGATGTGGCCGTACGCGACATTGAGCCCTTCGACCTTCAGCAGAGGTGTCGCGCTCATGGAGAGACTCCCTCGTTCGTCGCTTCGTCCTCTTCGCGTCCGAGGTAGGCCTCGATCACCTGGGGGTCGTTGCGGATGTGGTCGGGGTCGCCACGCGAAATGATGCGGCCGAAGTTCAGCACGGCGATGTGCTCGCAAAGTCCCATCACGAAACGCATGTCGTGTTCGATCATGAAGATGGTGTAGCCGCGGGCCGAGATATTGCGGATCTCGTGCATCAGGTCGGTTTTCTCGGTGCTGTTCATGCCGGCGACAGGCTCGTCCAGCAGCAGCAGCTTGGGGTCCGTCGCAAGCGCGCGTGCGAGTTCGAGCTTGCGCTGGTCGCCGTACGAAAGGTTGTCGGCCACGTCTTCGCCCTTGTGGTCGAGCTTGACCCATGAGAGCAATTCGCGAGCTCTGTCGCGCGCGCGCCGTTCTTCGCTGCGGAAGAGGCCCGACGATGCGAGCAGGCCGAAGGGCCCATAGCGCAAGTTCGCATGCATCCCAACCATCACGTTTTCGAGCAGCGACATCTCCTTGAAGATGCGGATGTTCTGAAAAGTGCGAGCGATGCCGCCGCGCGTGATCTGGTAGGGCTTGAGCCCGGCGAGATCGCGTCCTTCGAACCGGATCGTGCCGCCCGTGGTGGGCAGCAGTCCCGTCGTGAGATTGAACACGGTGGTCTTGCCGGCGCCGTTGGGACCGATGAGTCCGAACACGCCGCCTTCTGGGATTTCGAGGTTCACGTCCTGCAGAACCTTGAGTCCCCCGAAGTGACGTGAAACGCCATCGAGCGTAAGCAGCGGCGCCGTCATGCTGTAACCCCCTTGCGTCCAAACCATTGGCGGAAGCGCGCGGGGTCCCAGATGCCCTTGGGCAGGAACAGCACGATCAGCACCAGGATCACGCCGTTCAGCACGAGCCGGAAATCGCCGAATGCACGCAGCGCTTCGGGCAAGATCGTCAGGATCACGCCGCCGAGCACGGGCCCGGTCAGGCCGTTGATGCCGCCCAGCACCGTCATCGTCAGGATGTCGACTCCGCGGTCGAAGCCGTATTCGTTCGGTCCGATGAAGAAGGTGAGGTGCGCGTTGAGCACGCCCGCCAGGCCGGCGATCGCGGCGCCCAGCACGAAGGCCAGCATCTTGTGCCCGCCGACGTCGATGCCCATCAGGCCGGCGGCGGTTTCGTCTTCCTTGATGGCTTCGAAGGCGCGGCCGATTTTTGAGCGGCGCATGCGCCATAGGCCCAGCAGCACGAGCACCACCGCCAAGCCGACATGCCACCATTGCGTGGATTGAGGGATGCCATTCAGGCCCAGCGCACCGCCCGTGAGCGATTCAGCATTGAGCACGATGATGCGCACCACTTCGCCGAAGGCCAGCGTGGCCATGGCGAGGTAGACGCCAGACAGCCGCAGCGTCGGCTTGCCGATGACGAACGCCGTGAGGGCTGGCGCCGCCATGCCTGCTGCGATAGCAACGGGGAAGGGCACGCCGTAGGTCATGGTGAGGATCGCCGAGGTGTAGGCGCCGATTCCCATGAATGCGGCATTGGCCATCGCGAGCATGCCGCACGAAAGCGTGAGCCAGATCGACAATGCCAGCAGCGCGTTCGTGCCCAGCGTGAGAACCAGATTGCTGTAGACCGACCAGAGATTGTCCAAAGCGCTCATTTGGAAACCTCCGCGCTGCGCGCTGCGGAGCGAGCTTGCTTGAAGCGGTTCGGCGCGGCGCTCATACCTTGCGCTCCTGCACGGTGCCGAAGAGGCCCTTCGGCCGCACGAGCAGCACCAGGAAAAGCAGGCCGAAAGCGACCGCGTCGCGCATGGTCGAACCGATGTAGGCCACCGACAGCACTTCTGCGAAGCCGAGGAAGAGCCCGCCGAGCATTGCGCCTCGAATATCGCCCATGCCGCCCAGGATGATCACTGCAATGCCCTTGTGCAGCATCGGCTGCCCCATGAGCGGAAACACGGCATTTGAATAGAGGCCAATCAGCACGCCAGCAAGTCCGCCGAGCGCGGCCGCCGCGAACGAGGTCAGATAGAACAGCCCTTCGACATTGATGCCGAGTAGGTGGGCCGCCTTGGGCGATTCGGCGATGGCGCGCAGGGCGCGGCCGAGCTGCGTGCGCTTGAGCGCGACCATGAGCACCGCCATCAGCACGAAGGACAGCAGGATGATGCCGAGCTCCAGCGCGGTGAGATGGATGCCGGCGAGATCCAGCGATTCACCCGACACCACACCTGCCGGAAAGCGCACGTTCTGCGCACCGAACAGGCCCTGTGTGCCGTTGTTGAGAATGATGGCCACCCCAATCGTCGCGATCATGGGAATCAGGTGAGGTGCGTTGCGAGCCCGAAGCGGCCTGAGCACCAGGAAGTCGATCAGCAGCCCGAGAAGCCCGCAAAACACGAACGCAAACAGCAGCCCGGCCCAAAGAGGCAAATCGAATCGCGCCATGGCCTGCACGGCCGCATAAGCGCCCACCATGAAAACCGCGCCGTGCGAAAGATTGATGACGCCAAGCACCCCGAAAATCAGCGTGAAGCCCAGCGCAAAAAGCGCATAGACACACCCCAGGGAAAGTGCATTGACAAGTTGCTGTTCAAGCATGGAATTTCTATCCAGAAGAAAGCGGGGCCGCCCAAAGGCGGAGATCCCCGCTATTCGTGAAACACCGCGGAACCGGCTATGCCGGGCCGCTGGTGTTGCCCCCGGCAGGGGGTAGGCGAAGCGACACGAAGTGCGCGAAGCCTGGGGGCGAGCTCTACTTCGTGATGACGAACTCGTTGCCCTTCGTCACGCTGACGATCGGCAACTGCTGCGCGTCATAGCCTGCGGGCTTGCCGCTCTTGTCGTTGGCACGGCGGAACTGGAATGCGCCAGTCGCACCGGTCCACTTCACGGCAGGCAGTGCGTCGCGCACGGCGGCACGGTCGGCCGGGAGGTTGCCCGTGACCTTGACGTTCTTGAGCGCCTGGGCGGCGATGTACATCGCGTCGTACGCTTGGGCGGCGAACTGGTCCGGCGCCGTCTTGTACTTCTCGGTGTAAGCCTTGATGAACTTGGTGTTCTCCGGCGTCGCATTGCTGGCCGACCATGGGCTGCCCACGTACAGGTTGTCGGATTGGCCCTTGGCCAGTTCGAAGACCTTGACCGAATTCATGCCGTTGCCGCCGATGATCGGCACGTTGAGCCCCAGTTGGCGGGCCTGCACCATGATCGGCGCGCCCTCGGCGAGCAGTGCGGACAGCACGATCGCATCGGCGCCGCTGGCCTTGATCTTCGTCAGCTGTGCCTTGAAGTCGACGTCGCCCTTGGCGAAGGTTTCGGTCGTTGTGACGGGGATCTTCAGGTCATCGAGCGCCTTCTTGAAGTTGTCATAGCCGCTCTTGGTGAACACGTCGTCGTTGCCATAGAGCACGGCGACCTTCTTGATGCCGGCGTTCTTCACGGCGGTCTTGATGGTCTCGGGCAGCACGTCGGCTTCGGTTACCGAGTTGCGGAAGACGTAGTCGCCGATGGAGGTAATGCCGTCAGCCGTGTTGGACGTGCCGAAAGCCACCGTCTTTCCAGCCTGGGCGATCGGGTCGGCGGCTTGCGCGGAGTTCGACAGCGTCGGGCCGAAGACCATCAGGACCTGGTCCTGGAAGATCAGCTTCTTGAAGACGTTGATGGCCTCTTCTTTCTTGCCCTGCTCGTCGGCGACGACGAGATCGATCTTGTTGCCATTGATGCCACCGGCAGCGTTGATTTCTGCGGCAGCGAGTTCGAAGCCGTTGCGAATGGCGACGCCGTACTGGGCTGCGCCGCCCGACAGGGCTTCGGCCACGCCGATCTTCAGGTCGGCGGCCTGGGCGGCCGTGCCAAAAGCGGCAAAGGCAGCAAGCGCGGCGCCTGCGAGCAGCGAAGTCTTGAACGAGAGTTGTCTCATCAGATGGTTCTTTCAGGGAACGGGTGGAACGGGGGCGGCCATTTTAAAGGCCGCTGGTAACCAGTTCCTACAATTGGCCCCCTTGTTTGTCTCTCGTTTTCCTGGAGTCTCGTTCGATGCGGCGTCGTTTTCTGATTCAACGTGGAGGGATCGCCGGTGTGCTGGCAGCCGGCATCGCGCCAGCGGTGCATGCGCAGGCCATGACACGTTGGCGCCTTGCGTCGAGCTTCGCGCCGCCCTTCGACATCCTCCTGGGTGCGGCCCAGAGCTTTGCCCGCAAGGTCGGCGAAATGAGCGGCGGCAGATTCCAGATCGACGTTCATGCCGCAGGCGAACTGATGTCGCCGCTGGGCGTGCTCGATGGCGTGGAGCGAGGCGCGATCGAGGCTTGCCATACGTCGGGAGCCAATTTCTTCGCGAAGAACCCGGCGTTTGCATTCGGCGCGGCGATCCCGTTCGGCATGAACGTACGCCAACTCGCTGCCTGGATGAATGAAGGCAACGGTCTGAAGCTCACACGTGAATTTCATGCCGGGTTCAACGCGATCAACTTTCCATGCGGGAGTGCCGGTGCGCAGCAGCTCGGCTGGTTTCGCAAGGAGATCAGGGATGTGCAGGACTTCAGGGGCCTGAAGGTCCGCACGAGCGGTTTGGCCGGGCGAATCTTCGCGCGCCTTGGAGCCAGCCCGCAGGAGCAGGCCGGCGCCGCCGTCGGCGCGGCCATAGGAACGAGCCCCTACGACGACCAGAAGAGCGGCGTTGCCAAGGGGGTGCGCCATGCCTATTTCCCCGGCTGGTGGGCTGGCGCCTTGCAGCTCGACCTGCTGGTCAATCAGAAGGCATTCGATGCGCTGTCTGCCGATCACAAAGCCATCGTGCAGGCGGCGAGCGCATCGGTAAATTCCGAGGTCCTCGCCAAGTACGATGCGCGAAACCCGGCGGCGATCCGGCAGTTGACCGGGGCCGGGGCATTGTTCAAGCCCTTTCCGCGGCGCGTGATCGACGCAGCATTCAAGGCATCGATGGATGTCTGCAGCGAACTCAGTGGCTCGGATGCCTTCTGGAAGAAGATCCACGGCGACTACCGCGCATTCCAGAAGGAGCAACTCTTCGGAGACCGCTTCCTCGCGTCACCGTTCGACACCTATATGCAATCCGCGAAGCTGTAGGTCGAAGCACGGTGTCGCCATAATGGCAGATGCCTTCGAGCCTGCCGCCAAGCACGCCATTCAGCGCCTCGGGCGTGCCGCATTCGATCGACTCCCCGGCCATGCGCAGTGCGGGCCGTGAATTGCTATCCCTTGCGCTGATCGACGCGCGAAACCATACGCTGCATCTCCTGTCGCTGTACGAACAGGCGCTCGGCTCCGCGGCGCTCGTGGTGCCGCAGGAAGAGGGCATCGATCCGCCCGTCTGGCTCGCGGGTCACATCGGCTGGTTCGCGGAATGGTGGATCGCGCGCAATACGCAGCGCGCTTTCGGCCTCCAGTGTCCGGTTCGTCCCACGCGGCTCGCGGCCATCGAACCGAATGCCGACGGTTGGTGGAATCCTTCGCAGATCGATCGGCCGGAGCGCTGGTCCGCCGACATGCCCGACTTGGCGCAGACCAAGTCCTATCTGCTCGAAACGCTCGAAAGCACTCTGGAGTTGCTCGAGCACGCGGCTGAGACGGATGCGGGTCTTTATTTTTATCGGCTCGCATTGTTCCATGAGGACCTTCGCGGCGAGCAACTCGTGGTGATGGCGCAGACGCTCGGGCTGCCCCTGGGCGTCGAATTTCCGGCCTCTGCCGTGACTCGTGAACCGCTGCTCGTTCCGGCGACTTCGTGGGAACTCGGACAACCGGATGCGGGCTTCATCTTCGCGCAGGAAGGCGGCATGCAGCGCGTCGACGTTCCTGAATTCGAGATTGACGCCCAGCCATTGACGTGGAGCCAGTACGTCGAGTTCGTCGATGACGGCGGCTACGACCGGCCGGAGTTCTGGCGCCCGGAGGGCCTGCAATGGCTCGCAGCCCAGACCGAAGGCCGGCGCGGCCCGCGGCACGTCGAGCAGATCGGCGCCGCGCACCACGGCAGCGGTGGCTCTGTGCTGCGGCAGCATTTCGGCAGGACCATGCGTGCGGCAGGCAGCCACAGCGTGGTGCATGTGAGTTGGTGGGAGGCCGACGCCTATGCCCGATGGGCGGGTCGGAGGATCGCGACCGAAGTCGAATGGGAGATTGCCGCTCACACTGCGACGCGCCGCGGCTTCCGCTGGTCGGACGTGCACGAGTGGACCGCGGGCACGCTCCAGCCATGGCCCGGCTTTCACGTCGATCCTTGGAGCGAAGGCGGTCCGTTCGATCCGCGGCCTGCATTCGGCAAGGCCAGAGTGCTGCGCGGCGCTTCGTTCGCGACCCGGGCGCGAATGCGATCGCCGAAGCGAAGGGGCTTCGCGCTGCCGGACCGCGACGATGGATTTTGCGGTTTCAGGACTTGCGCCATCTGACCCACTCACAGGAGTCTCCAACCATGAAAGCAGCCGTGCTCGGCGAATTCGGCAAGCCCCTCGTCATCGAGGACATTCCCGTGCCCGAGCCGCAGGCCGGTGAGGTGCTTATTGAAGTGCTTGCCTGCGGCGTGTGCCATTCCGATCTGCACATCGTCGAAGGCGACCAGCCCGGATTCCGTGCGCACACCAAGCCGCGCGTCGTGCCCGGGCATGAAGTCGTCGGCAGAGTCGTGCGCATCGCGGATGGGGTGACGGAGCTTCGCGAAGGCGATCGCATCGGCGTTCCATGGCTCTACCGCGCCTGCGGTAAATGCGAGCAATGCCTGGAAGGTAACGAGAACCTGTGTCGCAAGGGATCGGCAGTGACCGGCATGTCCGTCGACGGCGGCTTTGCGCAATTCATGTGCGCGAATGCGGCCTACGCGGTCCGCATCCCCGATGCATTGAGCGACGAGCAGGCAGCGCCGCTGCTCTGCGCCGGCGTGACGAGCTATCGCGCGCTCAAGAAAGCAAATATCGCTCCGAAGCAGCGCGTGGCGGTGTTCGGTATTGGGGGGCTCGGGCATTTGGCCGTTCAGATCGCGCGTTCGATGGGCGCCGAAGTCTTCGCGCTCGATGTGAGCGACGCGAAGCTCGATCTGGCTCGCGAACTGGGCGCGGATCACGCGTTGAACGCGGCGGATCCCGAAGCCCTGGCGATGATCCGCAAGAAGGGTGGCGCACATGTGGCTGCCGTTACTTCGGCCGCTCACCCGGCTTATGACGCGGCGATGACGATCCTTCGCCCGGGCGGCACTGTTTGCGTCATCGGCCTGCCGTCGGATCCTCTGCGATTCCACGCTCTGGCGCTTGTCGGCAGCGAAGCGCACATCGTCGGGTCGGCTGTCGGCACGCGCGAAGATCTGCGCGCGGTGCTTGATCTCGCAGCCCGGGGCGAATTGCATTGCCGCGTGGAAACGAGCCCGCTTTCGAGGGTCAATGAAGTCTTTGACGCCATGCGCAGCGGCAGCATTGCGGGTCGCGTCGTGCTGGACCCACGAAGCTAGAGCTAAAGCGCCCGCACTCAACGGTCCATGGGCAAGTAAAGGCTTTCCTTCACTTCTTCCATCACGACGTAGCTGCGTGATTCGGCAGTCACCGGCAGTTTCTTCAGCAGGCTGCCGAGCAGGTCGCGATAGTCGCTCATGGCCCGAAGGCGCGCCTTGATGAGGTAGTCGAAGCCACCCGACACCAGATGGCATTCCATGACCTCCGGCACCAGCAGCAGCTCCTGCCTGACCTTGTCGAACACGTCGCCTGATTTTGAAGAAAGCGTGACTTCGACGAACACCAGAAGCGTCTTTCCGATCGCTTGAGGATTCACGCGGGCGTAGTAGCCGGTGATCACGCCTCCGCGCTCCAGTCGGCGAACGCGCTCGGAGCAAGGAGAGGTGGAGAGGCCGATCTGCTCCGCCAGATCCGTCATCGAGATTCGGCCTTGCCGCTGCAGCACGTCCAGGATTTTCCTGTCGGTACGGTCGAGTTCCATCATTCACTCCTTGCAGGCCCCTGGACGATCTTCGGCGGCAAAAATCGCTGCATCGGTGCCAAATTTCAGCGAAGTTTATGGCAAATGAAGCAATAAGCTTTCAGCCTGTCCTGCATGAATGAGGTCTCGCAATGAAAGTGATCGTTCTCGGCGGTGGCGTGATCGGCGTCACGACAGCCTATTACCTTGCACGCTCCGGCGCCGAGGTGACGCTCGTCGATCGCCAGGACGGCCCGGCGCAGGAAACCAGCTTTGCCAACGCCGGCCAGGTATCCCCCGGCTACTCGACACCTTGGGCGGCGCCGGGCATTCCCCTCAAGGCGCTGAAGTGGATATTTCAGAAGCACGCACCGCTGTCGATTCGGCCCGATGGCTCGCTGTTTCAACTCCGCTGGATGGCCGCCATGCTCAAGAACTGCTCGCCCGAGCGCTATGCCGTCAACAAGGAACGCATGATGCGCGTGGCCGAATACAGCCGCGATTGCCTGCGTGAGCTGCGCGCGGAGACGGGCGTGAGCTACGAGCACCGCACGCAGGGCACCCTTCAGCTGTTCCGCACCCAGGCGCAGCTCGATGCCGTGCAGCGCGACCTGGCAGTGCTCGAGGAATGCGGCGTGCCTTATCAATTGCTCGACCGAAGCCAACTGGCCAGCGTCGAACCAGCGCTGGCGCGCACGGGCGATCTGCTCGCGGGTGGCCTGCGCCTGCCGAACGATGAAACTGGCGACTGCAATCTCTTCACGCAAGGACTGGCTGCGGTTGCGCGCGGGCTGGGCGTGAATTTTCGCTTCGGCCAGTCGGTTGAAGGGCTCGCCACCGAAAGCGGACGCATCACTGGCGTACGCCTTGCTGGCGCGAACCCGGAAGTCCTCACGGCCGACCGCTATGTGCTCGCCTTCGGCAGCTATTCGCGTGACTTCATCGCGCCGCTCGGCCTGGACCTTCCCGTTTACCCGGTCAAAGGTTATTCGCTGACAGTGCCACTGGTCGATCCCGCGCTGGCGCCGCAATCCACCGTGCTCGACGAGACCTACAAGGTCGCGGTCACACGTTTCGACGATCGAATTCGCGTCGGCGGAATGGCCGAGCTGGGCGGGTTCGACTTGCGGCTGAATCCAAACCGCCGCGAGACGCTGGAGCGCGTGATCACTGATCTCTTCCCTTGTGGCGATCTGCCCCGCGCCACCTTCTGGACAGGGCTCCGGCCAATGACGCCCGACAGCACGCCCATCATCGGCGGCACGTCGTACGGGAACCTGTTTCTCAACACGGGGCACGGTACGCTGGGCTGGACCATGGCCTGCGGCTCCGGCAAGCTCGTGGCCGACCAGGTGATGGGCCGCCGCCCGGACATTCGCACGGATGGTCTTTCGGTCGATCGCTATCTCGCACCTGACTCGCGCGGCAGGCGGCTTGCGCACCCTGCGGGCTTGCCTGCCTGACATCACGCCGTGACGGAATTGAAGTACAACCAGTCGCATGAGCCTCAACGTTCCAGACATCGTCGCCCTGTTCGAATCCAAGGGCCATGCCCAATATGACGGCGAGCCCGTCACACAGCTCCAGCATGCGTTGCAGACAGCCCATCTGGCCGAGCAGGCGGGGTCGGACAGCGCCTTGATCACCGGGGCGCTGCTTCACGATCTGGGGCATCTTCTGCACGACTTCGGCGGCACACCCACGCGACAAGGGTTGGACGATCTGCATCAATACCGTTGCTTGCCCTTTCTCCGCTCGCTGTTCAGTCCTGCAACGCTCGAGCCGATCCGGTTGCACGTGGACGCCAAGCGATTCCTGTGCGCAAGGGTCGAGGGCTATCACGCGTCGCTGTCTGCCGACTCCCGGCGCAGCCTGGTGCTGCAGGGTGGCGTCTTCGATGATGCTCAAGCGCGGGCCTTCGAGGCACTGCCGTATGCCGGCGACGCCGTGCGCCTGAGGCAGTGGGACGACGCTGCCAAGTCGGCAGATGCCGAAGCGCCTTCGTTGGCGCACTTCGTTCGTCACATGGAATCCTGCTCGACCGAGCATCGGAGCGCGCCGCTGCGCACATGACCTCCCAGGTCATCGACCGCCTGCGCTGTCCCGGCGACCATTCCCTCACCCCGCGACGTTGCGGGTGTTGAACACCGAAAGGAATCGCCATGAACACCGCCATCCCCGATGCCCAACATGTGGCCGAGAACTACATCGCCGTGTGGAATGAAACGGACGAATCGCGTCGCCTGGACCTGCTCGAGACGCACTGGACCGACGATGCGCGCTACGTTGACCCTGTCGCACAAGGCAGCGGACGCGCGCAGATCAGCGCCTTGATCGGCGTGGTGCATCGGCGCTATCCGGGCTTTCGTTTCGCGCTCAAGGGCCGGCCCGACGGCCACGGCGATCAAATGCGCTTTTCGTGGACGCTCGGCCCGAGCGGCGCGGACGACCTGATCGAAGGCACTGACTTCGTGCAACTCGAAGCAGGCAGGCTGCAGTCGGTCACCGGCTTCCTGGACAAGGTGCCCGCGGCCGCTTGAGTCGCTAGACGCCGGCCGAGGTCGCCTGCTCGAGTTCTCGCCGGATCGCCGCTGCGCTTTCGGGGCGCACGAGTCTGGCGAGTTCCTTGCCTTCGCGCATGAAGATCAGCGTGGGCCAGAGCTTGACCCGGAACGAGCGCCCCAGGGGTCGCCCGCTGCCGTCTTCGATCTTGAGGTGGCGCAGCGGTGGCGCCCCGGTGAGGGCTTCCGAAATCAGCGGCTGCGCTGCCTTGCAGAAGCCGCACCAGTCGGTGCCGAATTCGACCAAGGTCAGGCCAGGGAGTGCGTCGACTTCAGCGCGTGAAGGTGCAACGGTCGCATAGCTTTGGTTCATTCGTGTGATTCTGCTCGACCGGCAAAAACCGCGCTCGCGGCATCGCTGGCGGGCAAGGATCAGCTCAGCAGTCTTCCGTTGGCGCTGATCACGGCAACGTCCACGAACTGATTGCCTTCGCGGTTGCTGCGTCCGAAGTTGATCTTCACGCCGCCGAGGTCGTAGCCCTCGATGTGCTCCAGCCCCGCGATCACGGCTGCGCGCGTGGGCGAAGGACCGGCGCGGCGCAGGCCTTCGGCAAGTACGGCAGCGTCCATGTAGCCTTCGAGGCTCGGCAGCGAAAACTCCTTGGAGCCGTTGGCCAGCATGTCCGCCTGATAGCGGCGGACGATTTCGAACTTGGTCGCGAAGGGCGAGGGCACCACCATGGCAAAGCCCAAGCCGTGCGCAAGTTCGCCCATGGCGCCGAGCGAGCCTGCGGTGATCGATAGGCCATAGGCGCTGCTCTTGCCGCCGGCGGCGCGCAGGGCGCGAACGAAGGCGGGCGCTGTGCCTGCGAGGCCGATGATGACGATCTGCGGCGCTGCTTCGGCGATCTGCTTGGCGGCGGGGTCGACTTCCATGCTGGTCGTGCTCGGCGTGCTGGCGATCACGGCAGGTTCGATCTTGGCCTTGGCGAGCGCCGCCTTGAAGCCCGCGAGCAGCGACTGGCCCAGCGGATCGTTCGAATACACGAGGCCGATGCGTGATTGCCCGAGCACGGCCGCAGTGGCGACGAGCTTTTCGATCTCCTGGTCATAGTTCGCGCGGACCCAGAAGGTGTTCGGCGCCGCTTTCTTGCGCAGCGAGACGGTGCCTGTGTTGGGGCCGACAACGGCCATGCCGGGGACGGCGTCGCTCACTTCGGCCGTCTGGCGCGTGCCGAGCGGATGCACCATCGCGAGCACCGAGCTGTCCGCCGCGAAGGCGAGGGCGTTGGCCTTCGCGTTCTCGGGCTTGAACTGGTCGTCGGCCATCACCAGTTCCACCTTCGTGCCGTTGATCCCGCCAGCGCGGTTCAGTGCATTGAAGTAGGCGCTCGACCCGAGGAAAAGTCCTGTTCCGTTCGCCTTTTCGACGCTGCTGTTGTCGAAAGTCGCTCCGACACGGATGGCCTTCGCCTGCGCAAATGCGGGAAAGCCAAGGCCGACTGCAACCGCAGCGCCCGTCAGGCGGCCGAGCACTTGGCGTCGCGTGGGCTTCGGCGACACGGAAAAGGTACGGGCCTCGGATGCGCTCATGGTCAACTTCCCAGTCGTGCCGCCGGAAGGCGTGCAATTGTTTTTAACAACTGCTGACAATAGCAACTAAATGTAAAGCGGTCACTACCTCGGGTAGGTTGAACCTGCGCCGGTGTGGCAAACAACACGAAGTCTGCCCAGGTGGGCTGAGCGTGTTTCAGCGGCTGCCTTTTCAGCTCAAGCGGCGGCTGCGTGTCAGCTTGCGGTAGACGGTCGCGCGACTGATGCCCAGTGCACGGGCCGCTTCGGCGACGTTGCCGCGCGCCTCGTCCACTGCCTTGCGGATCAGCGCGGTTTCGACGTCGCGCAGCCGCGGTCGGCTCGTTCCGCCCGGCGCATGAAGCGTGCGCGCGCTCGTCAGCTGAGCCCGAGCCTGCACGCGCAAACCCGACCAGAGCGGCACTTCAAGCATCGCTTCGCCACGTCGTGCCGCGTCAAAAAGCATTTGCGGCGGCAGCGCGAAGAGATCGTGGCAGTTCAAGAGCGGCCCGGCCGCCAGTGGCCGATGCAGCATGTGGCGGGCGGCAGCATTGGCGCCGGTCACGTTTCCGTCGGCATCGATGCACAAGAGCCCTTCGGTGTCGGCGCCCGTGGGACACCCCGGCCAGCCGATATGAAGCAGCAGCTCGCAAGGATGATGCTGCAGCAACCCGTTCTCAATGCTGCGCGCCGACAGCGCCGCCAAATGCCGAAGCTCCGGCCGCTCGACGACCTGCACGCCTGTCAGATCCAACATGCCGATGCATTCGCCCTGTGGCCCGAACAGCGGCGCACCCGCGCAGCTGTAGATGCTGGTGTCTTCGAAGAAGTGTTCGCCGCGATGCAGCCAGACAGACTCATGCTCGGCCAAGGCGGCGCCGATGGCTGTGGTGCCCACGGCGCGTTCAGAAAGATCGACCCCGATGCGGGCGATGTCACGGGCGCGGCGGGCGGATTCGTCGCTGCCGCCGGGAAGATCGCCGACGTCGACAACGATGCCATCCGCATCGGTGAGGATCGCGAAATACCGCGTGTCCGCAATGGCGCGCGACAGCCGATCTAGTACCGGCCGTGCCGCGGCGACCAGGGCGCAATTGCGTTCTGCCACTCGACGCGCTGCCGGTGCGGAGACGGGATCGAAACTCACACGTTGCCGCGGCTGGTGCCCGGCGTCCAGGCAGCGCTGCCATGATCGCAAAAGCCACGGCTCGATGCGCGTTGCGGGCGAGCTGGAACTCGGCATCGGCTCGCGATCGATCCATTCGCGTCTCGCCTGGGCGATGGAAAGGGAACGCTCGGGTGCGGGCGAAGCGGCTTGGACGGTCATCGTGTGGGGCGGGCTGAATCGGCCCAGGTTGCGGATTCGCCGGAGAGGCGAGAGGGGCGAGCTGTTTCATTTTGAGAATTTCAGGGAGATCGTGCAAGCGCATAGGGTTTTGCCTAGGGTTGCGGTCAGGTCCGACGTCCAAGATTCGGTGGCTGAAAACAGCCATCACCTTCCAACGGAGACAGCCAAATGCAGGTTTCATTCACGGTCAACGGGCGCGAGGTCACGGTCGACGCTCCCCCCAACACGTTCCTCGTCCAGGCGATCCGCGAGCACCTTCATCTGACCGGCACGCATGTCGGTTGCGACACGGCCCAATGCGGCGCATGCACGATCCACGTGAACGGCCGGGCCGTCAAGTCGTGCAACGTGCTGGTTGCCCAGGTGGCGGGCGCCCAACTCACGACCATCGAAGGGATCGCCCAGCCCGATGGCACGATGCATCCCATGCAGGCCGCCTTCAAGGAGTGCCACGGCCTGCAATGCGGTTTCTGCACCCCCGGCATGGTGATGAGCGCCATCGACCTGTGCACTTACCACCCCAACTCCAGCGAGGCGGAAATCCGCGAACTGCTCGACGGCAATCTCTGCCGCTGTACCGGCTACCAGAACATCGTCAAGGCGGTGCAGATGGGCGGCGAGGCCATGGCGGCCGCACCCGCCAAGGCAACGGTCACCGCCTGAGGAGAACGACATGGGTGCATCCGACTTCTCCAACCTGCCGCACATCGGCGAGGCACTTCGGCGCAAGGAAGACTATCGCTTTCTGACCGGCGCTGGCCAATACACCGATGACGTGACCATGGCCAACCAGGCCCACGCCGTGTTCCTGCGTTCGCCGCATGCGCACGCGAAGATCACGTCCATCGACATCGATGCCGCTTCGAAGATGCCCGGTGTGGTCGGCATCTTCAGCGGCAAGGACATTGACGGAAAGATGGGCGGACTGCCCTGCGGTTGGCTCATCAACAACCCCGACGGCACGCCGATGAAGGAGCCACCGCATCCGATCCTCGCGATCGGCAAGGTGCGCTACGTCGGCGACCACGTTGCGATGATCGTGGCCGAGACGGTCGAGCAGGCCAAGAATGCCGCCGAGGCGATCGTGGTCGAGTACGAGGAGTTGCCGGCACTCGTGAGCGTGGGCGACGCCGCCAAAAAGCAGAGTGGCGTGACCATTCATGAACAGGCGCCCGACAACCAGTGCTACAAGTGGGTGATCGGTGACAAGGCGGGCGTCGACGCGGCATTTGCGAATGCAGCGCACGTCACCAAGCTCGATCTCGTCAACAACCGGCTCGTGCCCAATCCGATCGAGCCGCGCGTCGCCATCGGCAACTACAGCCGCGCGAACGAGGAATACACGCTCTACGTCTCCAACCAGAATCCGCACGTCGAGCGGCTGCTGATGACGGCTTTCGTGCTGGGCTTGCCCGAGCACAAGGTGCGCGTGATTGCGCCGGACGTGGGCGGAGGCTTCGGCTCCAAGATCTATCTGTATGCCGAGGACGTGTGCCTCACCTGGGCCGCGAAGCAGCTCAATCGCAGCATCAAGTGGACGGGTGAGCGTTCGGAGTGCTTCCTGTCCGACGCGCATGGTCGCGACCATGTCAGCCACGCCGAAATGGCAATGGACGCGCAAGGCAAATTCCTGGCGATGCGGGTGCACACGGATGCCAACCTGGGTGCCTACCTGTCGACGTTCTCGACGGCCGTGCCCACCATCCTTTACGCGACGCTGCTCGCGGGCCAATACACGACGCCGCAGATTTACGTCGAAGTCGATGCGTGGTTCACCAACACGGCGCCGGTCGATGCCTATCGCGGAGCGGGCCGGCCCGAGGCCACCTACCTGCTCGAACGATTGGTGTCGCGCTGCGCCTGGGAAATGAACCTGGGACAGGACGAGATCCGCAAGCGCAACTTCATCACGAGCTTTCCCTACCAGACGCCAGTGGCGCTTCAGTACGACACGGGCGACTTCCATGCCTGCATGGACAAGGCGAAGACGCTGGCCGACGTCGCCGGTTTCGCGCAGCGCAAGTCCGCCAGCGAGGCGAAGGGCAAGCTGCGGGGCATCGGCTATTCAAGCTACATCGAAGCTTGCGGCATCGCGCCTTCGAACATCGCCGGTGCGCTCGGCGCACGCGCGGGGCTGTTCGAGTGTGGCGAGATCCGCGTGCATCCCACCGGCAGCGTGACGGTCTTCACCGGCTCGCACAGCCACGGGCAGGGCCATGAGACCACGTTCGCCCAGGTGGTCGCGGCTCGCCTGGGCATCGCGGTCGATGCGGTCGATGTGGTGCACGGCGACACGGGCCGCGTGCCCTTCGGCATGGGCACCTACGGCTCGCGCTCGATCTCGGTCGGCGGCGCCGCGATCATGAAGGCGCTCGACAAGATCGAAACCAAGGCCAAGAAGATCGCGGCGCACCTCATGGAAGCGAGCGACGCCGACATCGAGTTCGCCAACGGTGAGTTCACCGTCAAGGGCACCGACAAGAAGATCCCCTTCGGGCAAGTGGCGCTGACCGCCTACGTGCCGCACAACTATCCGCTGGACAAGCTCGAGCCCGGCCTCAACGAAACCGCGTTCTACGACCCGACCAACTTCACCTTCCCCGGAGGCACCTACATCTGCGAAGTCGAGATCGACAAGCAGACCGGCGAGGTCAAGGTCGACCGCTTCACGGCCGTGGACGATTTCGGCACCATCATCAATCCGATGATTGTCGAAGGGCAGGTGCTCGGCGGACTCGTACAGGGCATCGGGCAGGCGCTGATGGAAAACTGCGTCTACGACAACGAGACGGGCCAGTTGCTGACGGGCAGCTTCATGGACTACGCCATGCCCCGTGCGGAAGACTTTCCGACTTTCAAGCTCGACACCGTGTGCACGCCTTGCACGCACAACCCGTTGGGCACCAAAGGCTGCGGCGAGGCCGGCGCGATCGGCTCGCCACCGGCGGTGATCAATGCGGTGCTCGACGCGCTGGCGCCGCTCGGCGTCAAGGACTTCGACATGCCGGCTTCGCCCCATCGAGTCTGGGAAGCAATGCAGAAGGGCAGCGTGAGCCCGACCCAGCAGCCTCAGCAACCCTCGCTCGCCGCCAGCACGCAAGGCCGTCCGGCCCCCTGATCACAGAAGGAAAAAAACACCATGTATGCCTTCACACTCGAACGCCCCACGACTCTGGCGGATGCGGTCAAGCTCGCAGCCGCGGGTGCCAAGCCGCTGGCCGGCGGGCAGACTCTGCTTGCTTCGATGAAGCTGCGCCTTTCGGCGCCGGAGCAACTCGCCGACCTGAGCGGCGTCCAGGAACTCACCGGCATCAGCAAGGCTGGCGATGCCCTGGTGATCGGTGCGATGTCACGTCACCTGGATGTGGCGAACAACGCCGACGTCCGGGCTTCCTTCCCGGCGCTGGCTTGGCTGGCCGCGCACATCGGCGACCGGCAGGTGCGTGCCATGGGCACCATCGGCGGCTCGGTCGCGAACAACGATCCGGCCGCGTGTTATCCCGCGGCGGTGCTGGCGACGGGCGCCACTGTCGTCACCACGCAGCGCGAGATTGCGGCGGACGACTTCTTCCAGGGCCTCTTCACCACTGCACTGACGGACGGCGAGTTGATCAAGGCGATCCGTTTTCCGATCCCGAAGCGCGCGGCCTATGAAAAGATCCGCCAGAAGGCATCGAACTTCCCGCTCGTCGGCATCTTCGTCGCGCAGTACGACGCCGGCGTGCGCGTCGCGGTGACCGGTGCCGGCAACGGCGTGTTCCGCCACACGGGGCTCGAGCAGGCTCTGACCAAGAGCTTCACGCCGGAAGCCGCAGCCGGCGTGAAGATCGACGCGAGCGATCTCAACAGCGATCTGCACGCTTCGGCCGCCTACCGCGCGAATCTCATTGGTGTTCTCACGCAGCGAGCAGTCGCGAAGGCGCTCGGATAAGCTTTCGCGATGACCGACATCACGCCTGCAGCGACCGCACCCTTCTCCACCATTGACGCGGTCGTGCAGGCGCTCCAGGGCGCCGGGTACTACGCTGACAGGCGTCTTGCGACGGCGGTGTTCCTGGCGCTGCGGCTGCAGCGACCGCTTCTGCTGGAAGGCGAGCCCGGCGTGGGCAAGACCGAACTGGCGAAGGCCTTGTCGACCGCGCTGCAGCGCGAACTGCTGCGCCTGCAGTGCTATGACGGGCTCGAGCAGCGCGAGGCGCTCTACGAATGGAACTACGCGGCGCAACTGCTGCACATGCGTGCGGCGGAAGCGCAAGGTATCTCGACCGATGTCGAATCCGAGGTCTACCAGCCGCGCTATCTCATCCGACGGCCACTGCTGCAGGCGCTGCAGGCGCCCGCACCCGGAGCGGTCCTGCTCGTGGACGAGGTCGATCGCGCGGACGAGCCCTTTGAGGCCTTTCTGCTCGAATATCTGGGCGAGTATCAGGTCAGCATTCCCGAACTCGGAACCGTGCGAGCCCTGGTTTCGCCGGTCACCATCCTGACCAGCAACCGCACGCGCGAGCTCAACGATGCGGTCAAGCGGCGCTGCCTCTATCACTGGCTCGACTATCCCGAGCGAGAGCGTGAGCTGGCAATCGTGCGGGCTCAGGTGCCGCAGGCCAGCAGCGTGCTTTCAGAGCAGGTGGCCGCCTTCGTCGGCCGCTTGCGCAGTGCGCCGTTCGCGAGCGCATTCCAGCGTGGTCCCGGCATCGCCGAAAGCGTTGAGTGGGCCAAGGCGCTCGTCGCGCTGGACACCATCGAACTCGATCCCGAGATCGTCGTCGACACGGCGGGCATCCTCTTCAAGCAGCGTGACGACGTGGCGGCGCTGACGCATGAATTGGCATCGGACCTTCTCAAGCCCCAGGAGGAGGCGGCACCTTGACCGACGGTGTGGTTCACCAGCTCGGCGATGCTCGAAAGGGCAAGCTTGCAGGCAACATGCTGGGCTTTGGCCGGGCATTGCGGCGCGCTGGCGTGCGCACTGATTCGATGCGCATCGCGCTCGCCGCCGAAGCGGCCACGCTCGTCGGTGTGGAAAGCCGCTTCGATCTTGCTGCCGCGATCGAATCCGTGATGATCAGCCGTGAGGAAGATCGGCTGGTGTTCCGCGAGCTGTTCGACGCGTGGTTTCGCGATCCCGAACTGGCCAACAAGCTGCTGGCCCAGATGCTGCCGACCGCGGAAGGCAAGGCGGAGCCTTCGAAGCGCCGCCCGCGCGTTCGCGAGGCGCTCGCCGCGCCGCGCGATACCGTGCGTCCTGTGCAGAACGATCGCGAGGTTGATTTCGACGCGGCGATGACGGCGAGCGATCGATCGCGCGTCCACCATGCCGACTTCAACGCACTCGGCGCTGCGGAGTACCGGCTGGTGGAGCGCCTGGCGCGCGACGTTGCCCTGCCGATTCCGACGCTGCCCGCCCGTCGCTTGCGCGCTACCGGCGATGCAGGCGCCCATTCGCGCATGCATTGGCCTGGCGTGCTGCACGAGGCTGCGCGCACCGGCGGAGAAATCCTTCGACTGCCGAGATGGGCGCGGCGCAAGCAGCCGTTGCCGTTGCTGGTCCTGGTGGATGTGTCGGGCTCGATGGAGCGCTACGCCAGATTGCTCCTCGCCTTTCTCCACGCTGCGACCCGGCGTTCGGGACGGCGCGATGTCTTCGCTTTCGGCACCCACCTGACCGACCTGACGCCGGCCTTCCGCATTGCCGATACCGATTCGATGCTCGCGGCAGCGAGCGACGCCATCGACGACTTCGCGGGCGGCACGCGCCTGGGTGAATCGCTTGCAGAACTGCGGCGCCGGCACGCGCGCCGGCTGACCGGACGTCGCACGCTGGTGCTCGTGATCAGCGACGGCCTGGACACCGGCGAGCCCGAGACGCTGGAGAGCGAACTGCTCTGGCTCAAGCGCCATTCGCGGCGCGTGCTGTGGCTGAACCCGCTGATGCGCTATGAGGGCTACGCTCCCCTTGCGCGCGGTGCGGCCATGTTGCATCGCCATGCGGACGCAATGCTCGCGGTCCACAATCTCAGTGCCCTCGAACAACTGGCGACGAGCCTCGCCGCTCTCATGCGGTCCGGCCGGTAACAGTCGCCACCGCCCCGCTTCTAACTCTAAGGAAGAACCACCATGGAAATGCTCGGCAACCGCAAGCTCGGCATCACGCAGCAACAAGCCTGGGAGGCGCTCAACGATCCCGAGACGCTGAGGAAATGCATCCCCGGCTGCGACAAGTTCGAGCTGACCGGCGACAACCAATACAGCGTTGCGTTGGCCGTCAAGGTGGGTCCGGTGTCGGCCAAGTTCAACGGCAAGGTCACGCTGGCCGACATCACCCCGCCGGACAGCTACAAGCTTTCTTTTGAAGGGCAGGGCGGCGTAGCCGGTTTCGCCAAAGGATCGTCGAGCGTTTCGCTCAGGCCCGTCGCCGACAACGGCGAAGGCTGCGAACTCGACTACACGGTGCAAGCGCAGGTGGGCGGCAAGATCGCGCAACTGGGCCAGCGCCTGATCGACGGTGCCGCCAAGTCGACCGCCGACGATTTCTTCAAGCGCTTCGAGGCTGAGATGCAAAGCCGTTATGGCCCACCTCCTGAAGCTGTGGCGGCGGACGCACCCCCGGCAGAAGAAAAGAAGGGCGCGATGGCCGGATTCATGCAGAAGCTTGGCTTCGGCAAGAAGTCAGATGGAGACGCCGACACAGAAGAAAAGCCGGCCGACTGAGGCGGTCCGGAAAGCGAGACACGAAGATGGAAAACCTGGATGTCATGGTGCTGCGCGCGCTGCGCGACTGGCGCTTGGCCGGCCGCCGCGCAATGCTTTCGACGGTGGTCCGCACGTGGGGCTCCTCGCCTCGCCCGATCGGATCGATCATGGCGCTTGCCGAAGATGGTGCGGTCGTGGGATCGGTATCGGGCGGTTGCATCGAAGACGATTTGATCGCGCGCTACAGCCGCGCGCATGGGGACGGCGTCATGCCCACGGGCGCGCCGGCGCTGGTCAAGTACGGCATCACCGCCGACGAAGCGCATCGTTTCGGCTTGCCTTGTGGCGGCACGCTGGAACTGCTGCTCGAATACGACCCGGACCCCGGCTCGCTCCAAACGCTCGTGGCCTCGCTTGAAGAGGGCCGCCTGATGCAGCGCACCGTGCGGCTCGCCGACGGCTCGGTCAAGCTGGCAGAAGCCGAATCGCCGGCGGAGCTTTCGGTCGACGACACGGAACTGGTCAATACCTTCGGCCCCGAATACCGCATGCTGCTGATTGGCGCCGGTCAACTCGCCGAATACCTCGCGACCATGGCGAAGTTCTGCGGCTTCGCGGTCACGCTGTGCGACCCCCGCACTGAATACCGGACCGGCTGGACTTTGCCCGGCGTGACGATCACGACCGAAATGCCGGACGATGCGGTGACCGCCTTCAAACCCGATCGCCGCACCTGTGTCGTCGCACTCACGCACGACCCCAAGCTGGACGACTTGGCGCTGCTCGAGGCTCTGCAGAGCGAAGCGTTCTACGTCGGCGCGATCGGCTCGCGCCGCAATGCCGAAGCGCGCAGAGATCGCATGATCGAGCACTTCGACCAGACGGCCGAATCGCTGGCGCGGCTGCGCGGCCCGATCGGCATCTACATCGGCAGCAAGACGCCTCCCGAGATTGCGGTCAGCGTGATGGCGGAAATCCTGGCGGTGAAGAATGCGGTGTCGTTGCCGCGCGAAGCGGCGGTCGCCGTGGCGAAGGCCGCGGCCGAATAGATCGAAGAGGCCGCTTCAGCGCTTGGTGTGTTCGAAGAGGCCGGCCAGGAAGGTTGTGTTCCGCCCCATGGCCTTGCGCATTTCGCGCGATTCCCTGGCTTCCACCTTGTCAGTGGAGAACGCCAGGAACGCGCCGATGAGCGCAATGCAAACCGCAAGAGCGATCAGCAGTCCCGCCCATGAGCCGAAATAGAAAGCGGCGGCAATGAGTCCGATGTTTGCAATGATGACAAGAGCACGCATGGCTGTGCAGCCTATCAGAGATTCAGAAATTTTCCGGTGGCAAGGGGCGAAGATCACCTCAGGGCAAACACCGGCTGTACAGGCATCGCCCTAAGATCCGCTTCATGCCAGCCTATCCGTCACGCGTGAAATCGAACGACGCTCGGGCCTGCTGGATCGACGCGCCGGGTCGCGCCGGTATTCGAGCCGCCTCGTGTGACGCGGCGGGCGTCGGCGACGTGCGGATTCGCGCATTGCACAGCGGCATCAGTCGCGGCACCGAGATGCTGGTGTTTCGCGGCGAGGTGCCCGAGTCCGAGTTCGAACGGATGCGCGCTCCCTTCCAGGAGGGCGACTTTCCGGCGCCGGTGAAGTACGGCTACGCCAGCGTTGGCATCGTGGAGGACGGCCCCGATGCATTGCAGGGCCGGGCTGTCTTTTGCCTCTATCCGCATCAGACTCATTACGTGGTGCCAGCCGAGGCCGTTCATCCGCTTCCGCATGACGTGCCTCCCGGCCGAGCGGTGCTCGCCGCATGCATGGAAACCGCGGTCAATGCGCTGTGGGACGCTGCCCCGCGCGTCGGCGACCGCATTGCCGTCGTCGGTGGAGGTGTGGTCGGCCTGCTCGTCGCGTGGCTTGCGGGCCGGATGCCCGGCTGCACGGTGGAACTGATCGACACACTGCTATCGCGCCGCCCCATCGCCGAAGCGCTCGGTCTCGCGTTTGCGAGTCCCACCGACGCAACACCCGATGCAGACCTCGTCGTCCATGCGAGCGGTCGCGCGCAAGGTTTGGTGACCGCCTTGCGCTTGGCGGCATTCGAAGCGACCGTCGTCGAACTGAGCTGGTATGGGCGGCGTGAAGTCGCGCTTCCGCTCGGTGAGGGATTCCATTCGCGGCGCCTGGTTCTCAAGAGTTCGCAGGTGGGGCATGTGGCGCCGGCGCAGCGGGCACGCTGGAGCCACAAGCGGCGGCTCGCATTGGCGTTGTCGCTCTTGCGCGAACCGGCTTTGGATGCACTCATCACCGACACTGCCGCTTTCGACGAACTGCCCGCAGTGCTGGCCCGCTTGGCGGCCGGCGCGCCGGACACCCTGTGCCAGCGCATTGACTACGCCTGAAACTTCGCACTACCTGGAGGCCTGCATGTACAGCGTCAACGTCCGAGATCACTTCATGATTGCCCACAGCTTCCGCGGCGATGTATTCGGGCCCGCGCAACGGCTGCACGGGGCGACCTATGTCGTCGATCTCGAACTGCACCGCGCCGAACTGGATGCGGACGGCGTGGTGGTCGATATCGCCCTGGCAACGGAGGTGCTGCGCGCGGTGGTGAGTGAGCTCAATCTGCGCAATCTCGACGACGATCCGGCCTTCGAGGGCCTGAACACGACCACGGAATTCATGGCCCGCGTGATCTTCGATCGCGTTGCGGCGCGCATCGAAAAGGGCGAACTGGGGCCTCACGCCAGCGGCTTGTCGTCACTGCGAGTGAAGCTGCATGAATCACACGTCGCATGGGCGGCCTATGAGGGCGCGCTGCCAGCGCACTCGCGTTGAGCACCCATTGCAGCTTTCTGGTGCCGGGCGATCTTGGCACTCGCACCGGCGGCTATATCTATGACCGCCGAATCGTCGATGGTTTGCGTGCCGAAGGATGGAAGGTCGACGTTGTGTCGCTCGGCGAAAGATGGCCTACGCCCGGCGCCGAAGCGCTGGCCTTGGCACGGCGCAGGGTCGAGGCGTTGCCGGACGACACCTTGGCTGTGGTGGATGGCTTGGCTTTCGGTGCCATGCCCGACCTGGCGGCTGAGCATGCGCAGCGCATTCGATGGATCGCGCTGGTGCATCACCCCTTGGCGTTGGAGACGGGCCTGTCTGACGAGATGCGGCGCGCGGTGTTCGAAAGCGAGCGCAAGGCGTTGGCAATGGCCCGAGGCGTGATCGTCACCAGTCCCTCGACCGGACGCGCGCTCGAAGTCTATGGAGTCTCATCGCCCCGCATCGCGGTGGTCGAGCCCGGGACCGATCCGGCCGCGATGGCCACCGGCTCCGGCTCCGGCTCCGAAGCATGGAACCTTCTTTGCGTCGCGACCGTGACGCCGCGCAAGGGCCACCGTCTTTTGATCGAAGCGCTCGCAGGGTTGATGGATCGGCGCTGGTCGCTGAATTGCGTCGGCAGCCTGACCATGGACCCGGAATGCGCCACAGCGCTTTCGTCCGCCATCCAAAACCATGGAATGGGCGAGCGAGTCATTCTCCATGGCGAGAAGGACGAGAACGGCCTGAATGCGCTGTACGAATCCGCAGACGTATTTGTACTGCCGTCGTTCCACGAAGGCTACGGCATGGCGCTGGCCGAGGCGCTTGCACGGGGACTACCGGTGATCAGTTCGCGGGCCGGCGCCATTCCCGACACAGTGCCCTCTGAAGCGGGTGTCCTGATACCGCCCGGAGACGGCGGTGAATTGCGAGAGGCCTTGCGGCGCCTGATGGATGACGCTGACTGGCGGGCCGGATTGGCTGAGGGCGCCCGCGCTGCCGGCCGCCTGCTGCCCAGTTGGCGGCAAAGCGCCGTTCGATTTGCAGCAGCGCTCGCGCGCTTTCAGTCGGCGGCCCACGAATGACCGGCTTCAGCGCCGATTGGCTCGCCATGCGCGAACCCTTCGATCATGCGGCGCGTCGGGCCGCGGCGGCTTCTTTCGACTTGCCGGCACTCGCAAGCCGTCTGCGTGCTGACAGTCCGGCACTCACGGTCGTGGACCTGGCTTGCGGCACCGGCGCCAATTTCCGCGAACTCGCACCGCGATTACGCGGTTCGCAGCGCTGGCTGCTCGTAGACCACGATCCACTGCTGTTGAGCACGCTGCCTGGCGTATTGGGTGCGTGGGCGCGGGTGCATGGCTTCGGGATTGAAGCAACGGGGGGCGGCCTGTGCATCGAGGGGGTCGACTGGTCGGCAGAGGTGCAACCCTTGCGCATCGATCTCGCGGGTGCGTTGGACGCCGTCCCTTTTGCGAAGGCCCATCTCGTCACCGCTTCAGCGCTACTCGATCTCGTGTCGATCGAATGGCTTGATGCATTGATAGGACATCTGAAATCGGCGAACGCGGCGGCTTTGTTCGCCCTGACTGTGGATGGGCGCGTGGCGTGGGACCCCGGCATCGAAGGGGACGAAGAGGTGCATGGGTTTTTCATGTCGCATCAGCGCGGAGCCAAGGGCTTCGGCCCTGCAATGGGTGCCGAAGCCGCGCGGCTGTCTGCGGAGCGCTTCACCGCCGCCGGTTTCAATGTCGCTCAAAGAACATCGGACTGGTGCATCGAGGGAGCCAACGGCGAGGCTGCGGCAATGGTCACTGCCATGGTGGACGGAATGAATGATGCCGCAATCGAGCAGGCGCCTGCGGCCCACGCGCTGGTCAGCAAATGGAGGGCGCAGCGGATGCGCCTGACAGGTCGCAGCCGCCTGACCGTGGGCCACCTGGACCTTCTTGCCATTCCGTGAACTTATATTCAGAAATTCTGATTAGTCGCAATAGCGTTTGATTTACTCGAGCAGCTCAATTCCTCGCCCTTGAGAAATATCTGATTTCCGCCGCGATCACGTGATTGGGCGCAGTGCCGCTCATAGAATCCTTTTTGCTGTCACAGCAAGAGGTATTCAATAGAGTCGCCGGATCGGGAGAAATCGCAAAGATATTGCATCCGCGACTGCAAAAAACTATTGAATTGCATTGCGAGCCACTCGGCTCGGTTGCCAATGCTGCCGGTCGTGCGTCTGCGGAGCGAGGAATTCCGCAGACGCATTCCGACGACCGGATAAACAATTCCAGCCATTGGGCCAATCTGTCCTCCGAAATTGCAGATTTCAATTCCCCAAGCCGGAGAGATCTACAGGTCTACTTCTGAGCTGCGCGTAAATTCAAATCCCAAAGCACATCGTCACCCATGCGAAACACGCGACTGGGCGGCCTTGGACAATCGCGCATCGCCGTGCTGGGCGGAAGCCTTAGACCGGGTCGCCCCGTGCCGATGAGCACGGGAGCAACGCTCAGGTGGAGCCGGTCCATGCAGCCCTGCGCAACAAAGCGCGAAACCGTGACGCCGCCGCCTTCGACAAACAAGACCCTGAGCCCTCGCTCGGCAAGCCCGTTCAGCAGGGCCTTCAGGTTCACGCCTCCTGAGCTGTCGACCAGATTTTCCAAGGCGAGTACCTGATCGGCACCGACGCGTTCCACGGCTTCGGCAACGCGCCGGGCATCGCATGCGAGCAGGGTCGGCGCCTGTGCGTCGGTCAGCGCTCGCAGCGTGGGCGGAAGACGCAGAGTCGGGTCGAGCAGCACACGCACGGGGTGCTGGCCGGCTACGAGGCGTGTCGTGAGCTGCGGGTTGTCGGTGGCGGCCGTGCCTGCGCCGACGATGACGGCGTCGCACAGCGCGCGCAGCCGATGCAGGTGCTTCAGGACTTCCGGGCCATTCACGTAGTTGGAATCACCGTTGTGCGTGGCGACATACCCGTCAAGACTCTGGCCCAACTGCCCGATCACCCAGGGGACGCCTCCATGGGGGCGGTCGAGCATCGGCTTGAACAGCTCGAACAATTCGATCGCGTCCTCATGCCACAGGCCACGCAACCTGAAGCCTCGCGATGCATCCCAGGCAAATGGGACGTCCGAGTCAGCCGGTTTTGTCCCATCGCGGCGGCGTGCCGCCACTTCGACGCAGAGAGGCCAAAGCGCATCCACGCCGGGGACGGAGGAAGTTGACTCGGGGCGTCGGCTCACTGGGCTACTTTCCGGCGTGAGCGATGTCTTCGTGGGTCATCAGGTTGGTTTGATGGCGAGGCTAAAGTGTCGGGTCGGATCCGTCTTTCTCGGATCGTTGACAGCACGGAAATCATCCATGAATTCGAACATCGTCATCATCGGCGGCGGTCACGCGGCTGCGCAACTTTGTGCCGGTCTGGTGGAGGCGGGGCAAGGAGCGCGAGTGCATCTGGTCTGCGAGGAGGCGGCGATCCCCTATCACCGGCCGCCGCTTTCGAAGACCTTCCTGAAAAGCCCCGAAGAGGCCCCCCAGTTGCATCGCGCCCAGGCATGGTACGGCGAATCGGGCATCACGCTGCATCTCGGCGATGCGGCATTGGCCATCGATCGCGCAGCACGCACCGTCACCATGCGCTCGGGCGCCGTGCTTGACTGGGGGCGCCTGGTGCTCGCCACGGGTACGCGAGCGCGGCGATTGGCTGCGTTGGACGGGCTGGACAACGTATTGCTTTTGCGAGCCGCCGACGATGCCGTTCAACTGCGTGCCAAATTGTCGGCTGCGCAGCACGTGACCGTGCTCGGCGGTGGCTTCATCGGCCTCGAAGTCGCAGCCACCGCGCTCGCGCTGGGCAAGCAGGTGGTGGTGCTGGAAAGCGCCGCGCGCCTCCTGAGCCGAGCAGTGTCGCCCGAGCTTTCTGCGCACGTCATGGCGACTCATCGCTCGGCCGGCATGGACATCCGCGTGGGCGTGCAGTCCGGCCAACCCTTCATCGCCGACAAACGCCTGACGGCCATCGAAGTCGACGGAAATCAAGCGCCGATCGATCTTTTGCTTCTCGGCATTGGCGCAGTGCCCGAAATGGGGCTGGCGCAAGCTGCGGGCCTCGAATGTGCCGACGGCATCGTTGTCGACGCCTATATGCAGACCAGCGATGAAGCCGTTCTGGCGGTGGGCGACTGCACGCGCTTTCCCGACCGGCGCACCGGTGCCGCACTGCGGCTCGAGTCCGTGCAGAACGCGAACGATCAAGCCCGCACGGCGGTGGCCACCCTCACGGGTGCCGCGCGCCCGCACGACGCCGTGCCGTGGTTCTGGTCCGACCAGGGCAGCCTCCGGCTCCAAATGGCCGGGCTGGTGCCGCCGGAAAGGCAGCCGGGCGCCGCCACATACCGCCGCCCCGGCGCCAACACTGCTTCGTTTTCGTTGCTGCACTACGTCGATGCGCAACTGCGGTGTGTCGAGTCGGTGAACGCGCCGGTCGACCATTTGATGAGCAGGAAGTTGCTGGAGGCGGGGCGCAGTCCGGACCCGGCTGTTGCAAGTGATCCTGCAGTGCCGTTGAAGACGCTCCTGGCTTAGCCTGAAGCGTTCCCGGACTCTGAATGTGCCGCGACGTTCTTTCGGATTTCGGCGTCCATGATTCGCGTGCCAGCGGCCAGCGCGGCTTCGTAGGTGTCCGCCCCGTACTCGGCAGCTCGCAAGACTTTGTGCGGCGCGCCGGTGGCGTCGGTTTCGAGCAGCGTCCAGATATAAGACCCAGGCGCAGGCTCGTCGATAACGAGTTTGATGGGATTCTTCATGACTCAATGCTGGGCGTGCGCGGGCGGATTTTCTGTAGGCCAAAGCCTACCTTTCAGCCGCGAACGCGCTGGCCTGCGGCTGCGGACCACGAAGTAGCACCGCACCCAGCACCGCGGCGATCGCCGCGAAGAAGGCGCCAGCCAGAAAGGCTGCGTGATAGCCGCCCGTGAGTGCCGAAGGCATGTCGAGTCCGAGCGCAACCAGTCTTTCGGTTCTTGCGGCGGCGACGCTTGCGAGCACCGCCAGGCCCAACGCACCGCCCATCATGAACGCCGTGTTGACGACGCCTGAAGCGAGACCCGATTCGCTTGGTGACACGTCGCCCATGGCCACGAGCAGCAGCGGATTCAGCGCCATGCCGGCGCCGAGCCCCAGCAGGATCATTCCGGGCAGGACGTCAGCGACGAAGCTCCCATCGACTGGCGCGCGAGCGAACAAGGCCAGTCCGGCCGAGGCGAGCAGCAGTCCGAAGGCCAGTGGGGCACGATTGCCGAACCGCATCACCAGCTTGGCCGAAAGCCCCAGAGAGAAGGCCGCCATGATCAGGTTGGCCGGAAGGAAGGCGAGACCCACCTGCATCGGGCTGCAACCCAGCACGAGTTGCAAGTACAGCGCCGAAATGAAGAACCACGCGAACATCGCGGCGGCCCAAAGCACCCCGATCACGTTGGCGGTCGACACATTGCGAAGGCGAAAAAGGCGCAGAGGCATCAGCGGGTGCTGCACCCGGGACTCGATGACGAGAAAGATCGCAAGCAGCGCCGCCGCGATGCCCAGCAGAACAAGGGTCTGCGCCGAAGTCCAGCCGGCCTCGTTGCCATTCACGATCGCATAGACGGCCAGCATCAACGACGCCGTGATCGCGACCGCACCGCCGACGTCCAGCCGTTCGCCGGCGGCCTGCCCGGGCGAGTCTGGCAGGAGCATCAGGCACAGCGCGTACACGGCCACCCCGATCGGCAGGTTGACCAGGAAGATCCAGTGCCAGCTCAAAGCGCCCGTCAGCAAGCCGCCCAGCAGTACGCCGATGCTGCCGCCGCCGGCGCACACGAATCCGTACACGCCCATCGCCTTGGCACGCTCCGAGGGCTCGGTAAAGAGATTCATGATCAGCGAAAGCGCCACGGCGGAAACCACTGCGCCGCCAAGCCCTTGTACGGCCCGTGACGCCACGAGCAAGGACTGGGAATTCGAGAGGCCGCACGCCAATGAAGCAATGGTGAACAGCGTGATTCCGGCCAGGAACAGCCGCCGATGGCCGAAGAGATCGCCGAGGCGGCCGCCCAGCAGAAGGAATCCGCCGAAGGTGAGCATGTAGGCGTTCACGACCCAGACGAGGGCGGTTTCAGAAAAGCCCAAGTCCTCGCGGATCGAGGGCAGGGCGACGTTCACGATCGTGGTGTCCAGCACGATCATGAGAACGCCGAGGCAGAGCACCATCAGTGCGAGCCAGCGTTTGCGGTTGTCCATGGGGTGGGGTTTCGCGGCGTTTGTGTACAGCATCCACAAACCTTATCAGAGAGGTTGAGCAAGGTCCACATCTGCCGATCGCGAACATTGCACCCGACGGCACTCTGGGGCTTGTAAGTTTGTAGGTAACGGTAGTTAAAATGTATTACATGAACACCGACCGCGATAACTTTCATGACTGGCACCGAGACAAGCCCGATACCACGTCGTTTTCAGGTTTGCATCGCAGCGAAATGTCCGGCAATGGCGAGCCTGTGGTGCGGTGGGGCCGGCTGTTTTTCTTCGTGGCGGTCGGCATCGCGGCGGTCGTGGCTTTCAGATATCTGGTGCGGTAGGCCGCGGGCTTTTGCGGTGAGCGCAATCCGGTGGAGCCCGTGACGTAGGATCGCTCCTCAAAAGGAGACTCGATGAGCACAACATCCGGAGGCGAGCCTGGCGAATTGGACATCTGGGCCGGGGAGATAGCTGCGATCACTGCGGAAGGCGGCGGCCATGGCAGCCTGACCGAGCGGAGCATCGCGAGCCTTCTGCGCGTGATTCGAGAGCAACTCAATCTCGAGGTCGTCTTCGTGGGCCAGTTCGTCGACGGCAATCGCGTATTCCGGCAAATCTCCTCCAAGAGTATTGACGCGATCATTCGGCCCGGTGATTCGCACCCGCGCATTGAAAGCATCTGCCAACGAATCGTCGACGGGCAGATGCCATGTCTGATACCGGACGTGACGAGCGCGCGTGTCGCGAACGGTTTGCCGGACTACTACCATGGCATGGGCGCGCATATCGGTGTGCCGGTGCTGTTCTCCGACGGAACGCTGTATGGCGTGCTGTGCGGATTCAGCTTCGAGCCCCGCTCGGATCTGGGCGAACGCGACGTGAAGCGCCTGGAGATGGCTGCCAATGCCACAGCAAGGCTGTTGGCCCAGGCTGAAGGTATCGAGTAGCGCGGCAGCGAACTATTTGACGCGCTGCTTGCCGAGCTTGCGGGCCAGCGTTCGTCGGTGCATCCCCAACCTGCGCGCAGTCTCCGAGATGTTGAAACCCGTTTCGGCGAGCGTCTCGTGGATGCGCTCCCATTCCAGGGTCTTGATGGACGTCGAGCGGTTGGTCAGTTCGACTTCAACGTTGCCCTCGGCCCGCCCGAACGCCGCCTCGATGTCGTCGGTATTCGACGGCTTCGCCAGGTAATGGCAGGCACCGAGCTTGATCGCCTCGACGGCGGTCGCAATACTGGCAAAACCGGTGAGGACCACGATCAGCATGGAAGGGTCGTGCGTGTTCAGTGTCTGCACGCAGGTAAGGCCCGAGGCGTCGCCATTGAGCTTGAGATCGACGACGGCATAGCCGGGCGAGTGCTCACGCAGGAGCTCGGTCACCTGCTCGAGGTTCGCCGCGAGCATGACCGAATAGCCCCGGCGTTCGAACGAGCGGCCCAGCGTGCGCGCAAAGGCGGCATCGTCTTCCACGATCAAGAGCAGGCGTTCAGCTTCAGCTTCCATGTGGGTTGTCCTCTTTGCTCTGTTCGCTCTGGTCGCTCTCTTCGTCTTCTTCGAGAGTGATTGAAGCGAGCGGCAGCGTCAGCGTCACGACCGCACCGCCTTCGGGCCGGTTGCGTGCAGTGACGCTTCCGCCGAGCGTGCGCGCCACGTTGACCACCAGGAAGAGACCGAGTCCGCCGCCGGGCCGACCCTTGCTCGACTGATAGGGCTTGCCGAATTGAGCGAGCATCTCGGGCGCGAAGCCGGGGCCGACATCGATCACCGTCAGTGTCAACGCGTCGCCGTCATGCGCGGCGACGAGGCCGAGCCAGTGCGGCGAAGCCTCCAGGGCATTGTCCAGCACGTTGTAGATCATCTGCTTGAGTGCCGAATCCGAGACCATGGGCAGGTCGTGGCCGAACCGGTTTTCATAAGCAAAGGAAGCGGCGGCGCGCGTCGTTCGCCATTCTTCGACGAGGTCGTCGAGAAAGGTGCTGACGGTCGTCTCTTCCGAATTTTCCCCGCGCGCCTCGCCGGCCGACAGCAGGATGCCCGTCAGGATGGTTTTACAGCGCTGGACCTGGGCCTGCATCTCAGTGACCTCATCGAGCAGTTCGGGATCGGAAGTGAAGTGCGGCAGTCGTCGCCAATCGCCCAGGATCACCGCCAGCGTGGCAAGCGGCGTGCCCAGTTCGTGCGCGGCACCCGACGCCAGGAGGCCCATGCGCACGATGTGCTCTTCCTCGGCGGCGCGTTGGCGCAGGTCTGCCAGCCGCGCGTCGCGTCCGCGCAAGATCCGGCTGATCCGGGTGATGAAGATCACCAGCAGCGCGGCTATGAGCGCAAAGCAGATCAACATCCCGATGACGAAGGGGCTGAACAAGCCTTGGCTGTAGGAGCGCGGAAGTGCGAGCGGCTCCGAAAAGAGTGCAAGACCGGCGAAGCAGGCGGTCGTGATGCCGACCATCGTCCAGGTCGACCACGCGTCGAGCAACACCGCGCCCAGGATCACCTGCAGCAAATAGAGGAAGACGAAGGGATTCGTCGCGCCGCCGCTGAGATACAGCTGGGCCGTCAACATGGCGACGTCCACCAGCAGCGCAACGAAAAGCTCTGTGTTGGTCACGTCCCTGTGGATGCGCCACCGCAGTTGGCTGGCAGCATTGAAGGCTGCAAGGCAGGCCAACACCGCCAGCATCTGGTCGAGCGGCAGGTGGATTTCGAACCCGAAATGCACGACCATGATGGTGGCCACCTGCCCGACCACCGCGATCCAGCGCAGCTGGATCAACTGCTGCATGTTCTTGAGCCCGGTCGCGTCCCCCGTGCGCCTGCCTTCAGTCATGGATGGCATCTTCGTTCGTTCGGGCCATCGGATTTCGCCGCAGGCGAAGTTCATCACGTCCCACGTACCAGGCGGCGCAGGCGATCATCAGGGCCAGGGCAAACCACGTGACTGCGTACGTCAGATGGCTGTTCGGGAATTCGATCACCGTCAGTCCGCCCACAGGCCGATTCCCATTGCCGGCCGATGCGGCACCGGCACGTTGAGCGGGTTCGGCATCCACGAAGTAGGGCGCCACGAGCGTCAGGCCGCGGGCGGTTGCGATGGCCTGGACGTCACGCGAATACCAGCGGTTTGCGGCGGGGTCGTTCTTGCGCATGAAGCTGCCGCCAGGTTCGGACATTCGCAGGAGGCCGACGACGGTCGTCTCGCCCGTTGGCTCGTTGGCACTGCGAGTGGCGCGATCGCGGCTTTCGGGCGGAACAAAGCCGCGATTGACCAGCAATACGCTGCCATCGGCGGCGCGCAGCGGCGTCAGTACCCAATAGCCGCCGCCGAGCGCTGTGGTCGCTTGAACCAATGTTTCCCGGTCGTGGAGAAATGTGCCCGTCGCCGTGACGCGCCGATATTCGTCGGCGGCTGCATTCACCTGCGGCCATTCGTCCGGGCTGGGCGCAATAACGGCGGGTGCATGCACTCGCTGATCGACACGCTCGATAAGGTCGAGCTTCCAGGCCCGTCGCTCGAGTTGCCAGACCCCGAGCGCGACGAAGCCCGCGAACATCAGCGCTGCGCAGAGCGCGAGCGCAACCAGGACCGGCGCGGAACGGGGACCGCGCTCGTTCAAGGCATCTTGTGCATGTCGGTCATGCCCGGCATCATGTTGTGGTTGAGGTGGTACATCACCCACAACGACCCGCTCAGCGTAATCACGACCAGCACCACAGTGAAGATCAACGCCAGCATCGTCCAACCGTTCTCGGACTTCGCGTTCATGTGCAGGAAGTACACCATGTGCACCACGATCTGCACCGCGGCAAAACCGAGAATCACCAAGGCCGTGACACTGGACTTCTCGAAGACGTTGCCCATCACAAGCCAGAACGGAATTGCCGTCAGGATCACCGACAGCACGAAACCCGTCATGTAGCCCTTGAACGTCGAATGGGGCGCGCCATCGTCATGGCCGTGGTGATCGCCGTGATGGTCGTCATGGGCGGAGATTTCGTCATGCGCGCTCATGGCAGCACTCCCATCAGGTACACGAAGGTGAAGACGCCGATCCAGACGACGTCCAGAAAGTGCCAGAACATCGACAGGCACATCAGCCGGCGACGGTTCGCGGCGATGAAGCCGTGCTTGCCCACCTGCACCATGAGCGTGATGAGCCAGACGATGCCGAAGGTCACGTGCAGACCGTGCGTCGCCACCAGCGCGAAGAACGACGAAAGGAACGCGCTGCGCTGCGGACCGTTGCCTTCGTGGATCAGGTGCGCGAATTCGTAGAGCTCGATGCCGATAAAGCCGGCGCCGAGCAGGCCGGTCACCAGCAGCCAGATCATTGTGGCTTTCACGCGGCTGCGCTGCATCTCGATCATCGCGAACCCGTAGGTGATCGACGACAGCAGCAGCAAGGAGGTGTTCAGCGCCACCAGCGGCAGATCGAACAAGTCGGCGCCCGACGGGCCTGCCGCAAAGCTGCGGCCAAGGACGCCGTAGATCGCGAACAGGCACGCGAACACCAGGCAGTCGCTCATCAGGTAGAGCCAGAAGCCGAGCATCGTCCCGTTTTCGGGATGGTGTTCGTCGCGCAGGTAGAAGCGCGAACTCGGGTTGGCGCTCAGGGCGCCGGCAGGGGAGAGGGCAGTAACGTCAGACATGGGCGGCCAGGAGGCGAGTGCGATCGCCTTCGGTGCGGACGACTTCGTCCGCCGGGACGTGATAGTCGCGCTTGTAGTTGAAGGTATGGATGATCACTGCGGCAAGCATCGAGAAAAAGCCGATGCCCGCAACCAGCCACATTTGCCAGATGAGCGCGAAGCCGCAGACCGCCGCGAGCGCGGCGATGATGAAACCGGCGCCGGTGTTCTTCGGCATGTGGATGGGAATGAATCCCTCGAGCGGCCGGGTGTAGCCGTGCTTCTTCATGTCGTCCCAGGCGTCGTTTTCATGCACGCGGGGCGTGAACGCGAAGTTGTAGGCGGGCGGGGGCGACGAGGTCGACCATTCGAGCGTACGGCCATTCCACGGATCACCAGTGAAGTCGCGAAGCTGGTCCCGGCGAAGGTAGCTCACCACGAACTGGATGATCAGGCAGGCAATGCCCACTGCGATCAGCACGGCGCCCAGCGCGGCGATCTGGAACCAGATCTGCAGCGAAGGATCATCGAAATGGTTCAAGCGGCGCGTGACGCCCATCAAACCCAGGACATAGAGCGGCATGAAGGCGAGATAGAAGCCGACGACCCAGAACCAGAACGAGCACTTGCCCCAGAAGGGATCGAGCTTGTAGCCGAACGCCTTCGGGAACCAGTAGGTGATACCGGCCAGCATGCCGAACAGCACGCCACCGATGATCACGTTGTGGAAGTGCGCGATCAGGAAGAGGCTGTTGTGCAGCACGAAGTCAGCCGGAGGCACTGCAAGCAGCACGCCCGTCATGCCGCCGATGACGAAGGTGATCATGAAGGCGATCGTCCACATCATTGGCAGCTCGAAGCGAATGCGGCCCTTGTACATGGTGAACAGCCAATTGAAGATCTTCGCTCCGGTGGGGATCGAGATGATCATCGTCGTGATGCCGAAGAACGAGTTGACGCTCGCCCCGGAGCCCATCGTGAAGAAGTGGTGCAGCCAGACGAGGTACGAAAGAATCGTGATCACGAGCGTCGCGTAGACCATCGACGCATAACCGAAGAGCCGCTTGCCGCAGAACGTGGCGACGATCTCGGAGAAGATGCCGAACGCTGGAAGGATCAGGATGTAGACCTCTGGGTGGCCCCAGATCCAGATCAGGTTCACGTACATCATCGGGTTGCCGCCGAAGTCGTTCGTGAAGAAGTTCGTTCCGACGTAGCGGTCGAGCGACAGCAGCGCGAGCACGGCGGTCAGCACAGGGAAGGCAGCGACGATCAGGATGTTGGTGCAAAGGGCGGTCCAGGTGAAGATCGGCATCTTCATCAGCGTCATGCCCGGAGCGCGCATCTTCACGATGGTGGCGATCAGGTTGACCCCTGACAGCAAGGTACCGACCCCCGCGATCTGCAACGACCATATGTAGTAGTCGACGCCCACGTCGGGACTGAACTGCAGCCCCGACAGCGGCGGATACGCCAACCAGCCGGTGCGCGCGAATTCCCCGACGAACAGCGACGCCATGACGAGCGCCGCGCCGAAGGTGGTCATCCAAAAACTGAAGTTGTTCAGGAACGGAAAGGCCACGTCGCGCGCGCCGATCTGCAGCGGCACGATGTAGTTCATCATGCCGGTGACGAGCGGCATGGCGACGAAGAAGATCATGATCACGCCGTGGGCCGTGAAGATCTGGTCGTAGTGGTGCGGCGGCAGGAATCCGGCCTGGTCGCCGAATGCGACCGCCTGCTGGGCGCGCATCATGATCGCGTCGGCAAAACCGCGCAGCAGCATCACCAGGCCGAGAATGATGTACATGATGCCGATTCGCTTGTGGTCGATGCTGGTGAACCAGTCGCGCCACAACGGGCCCCAGAGACGGAAGTAGGTCAGCGCGCCGAGAATGGCCAGGCCGCCAATCGCAACACCGATGAACGTCGCAAGAAGAATCGGCTCGTGAAAGGGAATCGCGTCCCAGGTGAGGCGGCCGAAGATCAGCCTCGTCAAATCTAGATGTTCAGGCATCGTTACTCTTGGATGCGAAGGTTGGTACTCGGGACCGACAGGCCGACCGGGTCATTGGGAGTGCACATGGCTGCGACGTAGGTGCGAAGAGGCGAATTCTTCCCGTCAGGTTGCCAGGGGCGCGAGGTGACGTTGAAGGTGCCGGCAGGCCCGGCCACGCCGCCGCCTGCATCGATGGCCATCATTTGATGAATGCACATCTTGTTCCGGTCCACGCAGCGATTCAGGATCGCTTGGTAGAGATCGCTTTCGACCGTGCCGAAATGACGAATCGGGTCGCGCTCGCTCGGGCGCTCCAGTTCCTGGTACACCGCGCGGGTCAGGGCACTGTTGCTGGACTTGGCCTTCTGGACCCACTGTTCGAAATCGGCTTCGCTCACGCCATGGAACTTGAAGCGCATGTTCGAGAACCCAGCGCCGCTGTAGTTGGCGGAGAAGCCCTCGAACTCGCCCGGCTGGTTGATGACCGCGTTGAGCTTGGTCTCCATGGAAGGCATCGCGTAGATCTGGCCAGCCAGCGCCGGGATGTAGAACGAATTCATGACCGAAGAGGCCGTGATCTTGAAGACGATCGGCCGATCGACCGGCGCCGCCATCTCGTTGACGCTCGCGATGCCTTGCTCGGGATAGATGAAGAGCCACTTCCAGTCGAGTGCGACCACTTCGACCGTGAGTGGCTTGACGTCGTCAGGCACCGGCCGCCCGGCTTCGATCCGCCTCAATGGGCGATAGGGATCCAGTGTGTGAGTGCTGATCCAGGTGATGGCACCCAGCGCGATGATGATGAGCAGCGGGGCTGCCCAGATGGCCAGTTCGAGTTCGGTGGAATGGTCCCATTCCGGCGAGTACTTGGCTTCCTTGTTCGACTGTCGGTATTTCCAGGCGAAGAAGATGGTCAGGCCGATGACCGGCACGATGATGAGCAGCATCAACACCGTTGAGATGACGATGAGCTGACCTTGCTGACGGGCGATATCGCCGGACGAATTCAGAACCACCGTGTTGCACCCCGCCAACATGGCGAGCGGGAGCAAGAGTAGTCCGCGAAAGTTCTTGAGGGGAGGCATGCCGGAGAATGGTGCGTTTGCTGGGCAAAGAGTCCAGAATCTACTTGGTTTGGCCTGCGCCGGATATTGGACGTTTTGTCCTATGGCGGCAATCCCGATTCGGTGAGACGCTCGCGAAGTCCACTTGACGACACACGAACCAGAGCAGAAATGACGATGTCAGGCATCAGTAGCACCGAACACGAACTGAACTCGACCCTTCATGGGGGCGACTCGGACCACTCACACGTCACACCTTCGGAGATCGCCGTTGGCGTGGTGATTGGGCGCGCGTCGGAGTATTTCGACTTCTTCGTCTATGGGATCGCCTCGGTCCTGGTCTTTCCGGCGGTGTTCTTTCCTTTCGAAAATCGCCTCGAAGGGATTCTCTTCGCCTTCACGATCTTTTCGTTCGCGTTCATTGCCCGTCCCTTTGGCACCGTCATATCGATGACTGTCCAGCGCCGCTTCGGGCGCGAGGCCAAACTGACAATCGCGCTGTTCCTGCTGGGCATATCGACGGCGGGCATGGCCTTTCTTCCGGGCTACGCGAGCATCGGTTTCACGTCGATCATCCTGCTGTCGCTCCTGCGTGTCGGGCAGGGGCTGGCGCTGGGTGGTTCGTGGGATGGGCTCCCTTCGCTGCTGGCGCTCAATGCCCCCGCGAATCGCCGCGGGTGGTACGCGATGCTTGGTCAACTGGGCGCCCCTGTTGGTTTCTTCCTGGCGAGCGCGCTGTTTGCGTTTCTCTATTCGAGCCTCTCGCTCGAGGACTTTCTCGACTGGGGATGGCGTTACACCTTTTACGTGGCTTTTGCGATCAACGTGGTCGCGTTGTTCGCGCGCCTCAGGCTGGTCTCGACCAACGAATACGATCGCTTGCTCGAGGCGCGTGAACTTCAGCCGACCGACGTGGTCGAGATGACGCGCTCGCAGGGCTACAACATCGTCATTGGCGCCTTTGCGGCTCTGGCAAGCTATGCGCTGTTCCACCTGATCACCGTTTTCCCGCTCTCGTGGATCACGCTGTACTCGACGCAGTCGATCACCGAGTTCCTTTTGGTGCAGATGGTCGGCGCCGTGCTCGGGGCCATCGGCATCGTTGCTTCGGGCCTGATTGCCGACCGGATGGGCCGGCGTAACACGCTCGGCAGCCTTGCGGTGCTCATTGCAGTGTTCAGCGGTTTTGCGCCAACGCTTCTGGATGGCGGTCGCCTTGGCCAGGACGTGTTCATCCTAGTGGGCTTCGTGATTCTGGGCTTGTCGTACGGACAGGCGGCGGGTGCCGTCACCGCGAATTTCGAGGCGAAGTACCGCTACACGGGCGCTGCGTTGACTTCCGATCTGGCATGGCTGATCGGCGCCGCTTTCGCGCCGCTGGTGGCGCTGGGCCTTTCGTCGCACTTCGGACTCGGTTACGTCAGTGTCTATCTGCTTTCAGGCGCCGTCTGCACTCTCGTGGCCCTGCGCATTAACCGGGCGCTCGAAATCCGCGAATAGCCGATCAACGGCGGACGCGCCACTGCTTGAAGAGCGCTACTGCCAGCGTAATCACGAGCGCCGCCAGAATCAGCTTGTGTTCGTAGGGTCGAAAGTGCCCGACCCACGAATGCACCCAGCCCATGAGCTTGACGCCAAACAGCACCACGACCGTGGACCAGACGACTGCAGCCACCGCGCAGAGGCCGGCGTAAAGCAAGGCCGACATCCGGCCCATACCGAGCGTCGCCGGCATCGCGATGCGCAAGCCCCATGCAAAACGCATCAGGAAAATCGTCGCCACAGGATGGCGCGAGACAAACCCGTTCACCCGCTCAATGTGAACGCGCAGCTTGGGACGGTTTGCAAGCAGTTCCAACCCCTTGCGGCGGCTCAGGTGGAAATAGAACTGGTCAGTCAGGAAGGCCGACGCTGCGCCGCAAGCAATCAAGGGACCTAGCGAAAGATAGCCCTGATGCACCGCAAAGGCGCCCAGCATCAGGATCGTCTCGCCCTCGAACAGCCCGGCGAAAAACACCACGGGATAGCCGTAGTTCTGGAGCAGTTCTGACAGATGCATGCCCGAATGATGCCGGGAAGAATGGTGTCAGTAGCTCGTCTCGCCCTTCGACTTGATCTCCCCTTCCTTGTTCGCGCGTGTTGCTTCGCCGGCGCGCGTCCTTCGGGCCGAAGAGCGATCGGTGCTCTGTACGGGCGCGCGTGYGTTGGGAACGGGATTGCCTTCGCCCAATTGCGGACCTCTCGCTGCTTCCTCGCCGATGCTGCGGCGCTGAGCGCGTGCGGCTGCACGTTGCTCGGGCGAGAAGCGGGGCTCGGCCGCAGGGATGGGATCACCTTCACTCATCTGGGGGCCCCTTGCGGCCTCGGCCCCTTGCTTGTTCCGTTCGGCGCGTGCGGCCGCACTGTTGTCGGTTCCGAAAACCTGCGCGCTGGCGCTCAGCGTCAGCAGCAGGCCGGCGGCCGCTGCCGCCGTCGAGGCAAGAATCTTCATTTCAAACTCCACGAGATCATTGCAAGTATGCGTCGACTGCCGTGCGGAAGGCGTCTCAAGGCGCTTTCGGGTCGGCCTTCGGAACGTTTCCGTCCTTGAGCCTTTCGCGGAAGAGCGCCGCGCGCATCAGGAAAATGGTCGTAACCGGCGCGGTGAGTGCAACGAACAACGCGATCAACGAAGCGTGCAAGAAAAGATTGAAGCCCTGGACCGAAAAATAGACGATCGTCGCGAGGGTCATGCTCCACACGCCCAAGGTCGCGCCGAGCGTCGGCGCATGGATTCGACGGAAAAACGTCGGCAGCCGCACCAGCCCGAAAGAACCAATGGCAGCAAAAGCGGCGCCTGTCAGAGCGAACACCGCGGTCAGGATCTCTGCCCACATTGGCAGTGGGGCTTGGATGAATTCGTTCATGCGCAATCTCCGTTCGTCATTCGATCACCTCGCCGCGCAGCAGGAATTTCGCGAGCGCCGTCGAACTCACGAAGCCGAAAAGCGCAATCAGCATCGCAGCCTCGAAATAGACGTTGCTCGTATAGACGATGCCCAGCACCAGCATCATGAGCATTCCGTTGATATAGAGGCAATCGAGCGCCATCACACGGTCCTGCGCAGTGGGCCCGATGAGCAGGCGAGCGACGGCGCAGGTCATGGCGACGGCGAGCAACAGCAGCGCAAGCTTGAGTGCCCAGAACAGGATCGGCGTCATGATTCGAAGATCTCCATCAGCGGGCGTTCATAGCGGGACTTGACCATGGCAACGAAGGCCACCTCGTCGGGTTCGTCGAACAAGTGGATCAGCAGGCTGGATCGATCGAATGAAACCTCGCCCCAAGCGGTGCCGGGGGTGAGGCAGATGATCATCGCGAGCACGGCCAGCGCGTTCGGGTCCCGGACATCGAGCGGCACTCGAACGAAGCATGGGTTCATGTCGGCGTTGCGCTGGGTCAGCAGCAGTCGCGCCACCGTCAAGGCGGAGCGGATCATGTCGTAGAGCACCAGACCACTCAACCGCAGCGCAACGCCAGGGCGTCGCATCCTGACGGTCGAAGGCCTGAGCGACTGCGTCAGCAACGGCACGGCGAATGCCAGGATCGCTGCAAGCAGCAGCGTCGCGACATCCATTGATTGGTTGAGCAGCAGCCAGACGACAAACAGGCCCAGCGAAAGCGGGGGCGATGGGATCCAGCGCTTGATCATTTGGCGGCTCCGGCTTCAGAGGTCGGGCTTGGCACCTCCCGCGCGCCGAGCACGGCAGCCCGATAGGCAGTCGGGGTCCGGAGGCTTTCGGCCGTGGCGACGGCGTGTTGCATCACCGGTCCCGCCCAGAACGTGAGCGCAAAACACGCCGCGAGGAGCGCCGCCACCGGCAGAACTTCGAGTGCCGGCAGCGCAGGCAGCGTCGCATGAGCCTGGGTCCAGAAATGCCGGATGCCGGTGCGGCTCAAGGCGATCAGCGTGAAGAAGCCCGACAGGAGCAGCAGCGCCATGAAGGCCCACGCCGCTGGAGCGACCTTCGAGACACTGAAGAGTCCAGACAGCATGGCGAATTTGCCGACGAAGCCGGACAGCGGCGGCAGCCCAGCCAGCAAGATCGTGCATCCGACGAAACTGAGGCCCAGGAAGGCGACCCCCGCCGGAATGGCTCGCCCATACAACGCCTGCGCGTGGTCGTCGAGATTCACGTCATCCGACCTCCGCAAGTCTTCGGACAGAAACGGCGCATCCCCGGCTGCCTCGTGCGGCGCGATGCTCATTCCCGAATTGCGCCAGCGCTCGATCATGTCGATCAGCAGGAAGAAGGCGCTCACCGCGAGCGTCGAGCTCAGCATGTAGTAGAGGGCGCCAGCCCACATGGCCGGCTGGCCAAACCCGATGGCCGCCAGCAGCGTGCCTGCCGAAACCAGCACGCTGAAGCCAGCGAGATTGGAAAGCCGCTGCGTGCCGACGATCCCCAGTGCGCCCACGAACAAGGTCGCCAGCCCCGTCGTGACCAGCGCTCCTTGCCCGAACTCCGCGGAAGCACCCGTGTCCGGCGCGAACATGACCGTCCATAGGCGCAGCAAGGTGTAGATGCCAAGCTTGGTAAGGAGAGCGAACACCGCACCCACGGGCGAAACCGCGGAGCTGTACGCCGGCACGAGCCAGAAGTTCAGCGGCCACGCACCGGCCTTGGCGAAGAAGGCCGTCGCAAGGATGGCCGCGGCCGCGTGCACCAGCCCGCGATCGGCCGGCGAGATCTGGGCGATGCGCACGCCGAGGTCCGCCATGTTCAACGTACCGGTCACGCCGTACAGCAATGCGGCGCCAATCAGGAACAGCGACGAAGCCGCCAGGTTGATTGCAATGTAGTGAAGCCCCGCATGCACGCGCAGCCGGCCCGAGCCGTGCAGCAGCAACCCATAAGAGGCTGCGAGCATCACCTCGAAGAAGACGAAGAGATTGAACAGGTCCCCCGTCAGGAAGGCGCCATTGAGGCCCATGAGCTGCAATTGCAGCATCGGGTGGAAATGAACGCCGGCTCGATCCCACCGCGAAGTCGAATAGATGGAGGCGGCGAACGCGACCACCCCGGTGAGCGCCACCATCATCGTCGAGAGACGATCCGCAACGAGCACGATGCCGAAGGGCGCATGCCAGTTGCCCGGCAGATAGACGCCGATCGAGCCTGGGCCGCCCCCGGTCGCAGGCGCATTGACCCAGCGCAGCAAGGCAAGCGCTGCGAGAAGTCCGATCAGGCCGGATGCGACGCTCAAGGCGGACTTTGCCCGCCGTCGCTGTTCACCCAGGAGCAGCATGAGACCTGCGGTAAGCATCGGCACCAGGATCGGCACGGCGATCAGGTGCGGCATGCTGAATTCGAGCAGCCTGTCGATCAGGTTCAAGAAGCCGGTCATTCCTGCGGCTCCCGGCGTTCTTCGCCATCCACGTGGTCGGTGCCCGTCAGCCCACGCGAGGCCAGCAGCACCACGAGAAACAGCGCTGTCATCGCAAAGCCGATGACGATCGCCGTGAGCACCAGCGCCTGTGGCATCGGGTCGGCAGTGTTGGCAAGGGTGGCGGCAATGCCGGGCTCGAGCACCGGTTCGCTGTCGAGCTTCAGCCGACCCATGCTGAAGATGAAGAGATTGACCGCATAGGAGATCAACGTGAGACCCATGATCACCTGGAAGGTCCGCGGCCGCAGCAACAGGTACACGCCCGATCCGGAGACGATGGCAATGGCAATGGCGAGAACGATTTCCATCAGGCGACCGCCTCCTTCGCAGCGAGGGCGGTACGAGCCGCGTCTTTTTCAGCCTGTTCGTCGGACCAGCGATGGCTGCGAATCGATTGGTGGGCGAGTGCCGTGAGGATCAGCATCGTGGCACCGAGCACGAGCGCGAACACGCCCATGTCGAAGAACAGCGCGCTGGGCACATGCACCTCTCCGAGGATCGGCAAGCGAAGGTGCGCCGTGTGCGTGGTGAGGAACGGATAGCCGAGCACGATGGCGCCGCCACCTGTGGCCAGTGCAAGCAGGAGGCCAACGGCAATCCACCGCCTGGGATAGATGCGCAGATGCTCTTCGACCCATTCGGTGCCCGAGACGATGAACTGGAGCAGCAGCGCGACCGACATCACGAGCCCGGCCACGAAGCCGCCGCCGGGCTGGTTGTGGCCGCGCATGAAGAAATAGACCGAAACGAGCACCGACAGCGGGAGCAGCAGGCGCACCAGCACGGCAGGGACCATCAGGTAGCCGACGGCGGTGTCCTTGGCGCGGCGTGGATTGAGCAGATCGGTGTTCGTGTCGTCGGCCAGCAGCCGCTGTTGCAGCGGCAGCGCCATGGATTCCGGAGCCGGTCGGAAGCGGCGGAGCAGCGCATAGACCGTCAGCGCAACCACGCCGAGGACCGTAATTTCTCCGAACGTATCGAAGCCGCGAAAGTCGACGAGCATCACGTTCACGACGTTCGTGCCGCCGCCGCGGGTGAGGGCGCGCTCCAGGAAGAAGGACGAGATGCTTTGCGGGAAAGGTCGCGTCATCATCATCCACGCGATCGAGCCGAGTCCGGCGCCCGCTGCGATTGCCACCGCTATGTCGCGTGCACGCCGTGCCCGGGGGCGCAATCGCCCGACTGCCGCCTGCCGTGTGGCCGAGCGCATCGGAAGCCATCGCAGACCGAGGAGGATCAGCACCGTCGTCACCACTTCGACCACCAACTGAGTGAGCGCGAGATCCGGTGCCGAGAACCAGATGTAGGTGATGCAGCACACCAGCCCGGCGCCCGAAGCGAGCATCAGCGATGCGAGTCGGTGAAACTTGGCTTGCCACGCAGCGGCTACTGCGCAGGTGCATCCAATGAGCCAAGTCATCGCAAACATGGGCGAGAACGGAAGCATTGAGCGCGATCCGCTTTCGGCCGGCGTGAAATAGAGCGCCGCGCCTGCACCGGCAACCGCTACGCTGACGAGAAGAAGCAATTGCGTCTGCAGCCGTCGGGTGCCCAGGAGACGCCGGCCACGCCGGCCTGCTTCACTCAGGCGCGCGAGCAGATTCTCGAAGATGCGTTGTCCATCGAAGCGGCTTAGGAGAGGCGTCGTCTCCAAGGCGCCGCGTGCGCGCCCTCGGCGTTGCAGCAGGTAGATCACCACGCCTCCGAGTGAAGCGGTCAGGCTCATCGCCAGCGGTTGATTGAAACCGTGCCACACGGCCAGGCTGTACTCCGGCAACTGGCCACCCACGACTGGCGTTGCGGCTGCGATCAGGAAGGCACCCACCGACCATGCCGGCGCTATGCCCACCACCAGGCAGATCAACACCAGCAACTCGACCGGTACGCGCATCCAATGCGGCGGCTCGTGCGGCTTTTTCGGCACTTCGGGTGGCCCGCATGGCGGACCGAAGAACACGTCGAACACGAAACGCAGCGAATACGCGACGCTGAACATGCCGGCGACAGTCGCGAGGACGGGCAAGCTCTTGCTGACCCATGGCGTTGCTTCGACCAGCGCAGTCTCGGCAAAGAACATTTCCTTGGACAGGAAGCCGTTGAGCAGCGGCACACCAGCCATCGCTGCGCTCGAGATGATCGCCAGCGTGCCCGTGATCGGCATCAGCTTGAGCAGGCCACTGAGCTTTCGAATGTCTCGCGTGCCGCTTTCGTGGTCGATGATGCCGGCCGCCATGAAGAGCGACGCCTTGAAGGTCGCGTGATTCATGATGTGGAACACCGCCGCGACGGCCGCAAGATCGCTGTTGAGCCCCAACAGCAGCGTGATCAGCCCGAGATGAGAGATGGTCGAATACGCGAGCAGCGCCTTGAGGTCACGCTGGAACATCGCTACGTATCCTCCCAGCAGCAGGGTGATCGCTCCTGCGCCGCCCACGAGCCAGAACCATTGCTCGGTGCCGGAAAGTACAGGCCAGAGGCGTGCCATCAGAAATACGCCGAGCTTCACCATCGTCGCCGAATGCAGATAGGCCGAGACGGGTGTCGGTGCCGCCATGGCGCGTGGCAGCCAGAAGTGAAAGGGGAATTGCGCGCTCTTGGTGAAGGCACCCAGCAGCACCAGCACCAGTGCGGCGGGATAGAGGCGACTGGCGCGGATCTCGTCGCCGGCGGCGAGAACCGCGTCGAGTTCGTAGCTGCCGACGATGCGCCCCAGCACCAGCACGCCCGCCAGCAGACAAAGGCCGCCCGCGCCGGTGACCGTCAGCGCCATGCTCGCACCACGTCGCGCATCACGACGGTGATGCCAGTAGCCGATCAGCAAGAATGAGAAGAGACTGGTGAGTTCCCAGAACAACACCATCTGGATGAGGTTGCCTGAAAGCACCACGCCCATCATTGCGCCCATGAACGCGAGAAAGAACGAGAAGAAGCGCGGCACCGGATCGGACGGCGACATGTAGTAGCGCGCATAGAGCACCACCAGCGCGCCGATGCCCAGGACCAGCATGGAGAATAGCCATGCGAAGCCGTCCATGCGAAGGATGAGATTCAACCCGAGTGCCGGCATCCACTCGATTTCTTGCCGGATCACTTGGCCGCTTGCGACTGTCGGGAAGAACCAGGCTGCCTGTATGGCGCAGCCTAACGCAACGAGGCCTGCGAGCGTCGATTCCCGGTTGCGCGCGTCAGATGGCAGCAGAGCCGCGATGACGCTCGCGATGAAGGGAAGAGCAACGAGAAAGACAAGGGGCATTGCGATCAATTCTATCGATCGACCCCGGCGCGACCATTCGCTCTCAAGCGACCATGTGCTGCACCGTTCGGATACCGAGCCAGGTAAGAACAAGCGATCCGGCAAGGTGCAGCGCTGCCGTCCCCATTGCCAGGCCGAAGCGATCGGTCAAGAGCATCCCGACCACTTCCGCGGAGAAGCTCGAGAAAGTTGTGAGGCCGCCAAGAAACCCGGTGATAAGCGCGAGCCGCCAGACGGGATCGAGCTGCGGCATGCCGTCGAACATGGCGACTGCGATTCCGATCAGGTAGCCCCCGATCAAGTTGGCCGCCAATGTTCCCCACGGCAGCGAAGCCCCTGAGTTGAGCCACAGGTTGAGCCCCCATCGACTGAGCGCGCCGACAGAGGCACCGATGCAGATGGCGACCAAGTGGATGGGGTGCATGGCGACTAAGGTGTGGATGGCGTTGAAAGGTGTCGCGAAGCATAAGTTCAAAGACTGGCGCATCGTTCGGTATTACCGCGATGGCAAATGAAAAAAGGGCCGCTTGAGGCGGCCCGCGCTGTGGCGTCAGCGACGCCTTGCGTTCTTCTTACTGCTTGGCCGGTTCTTTAGCGGCTGCGGCTTCCGCCTTCTTCGGCTCGGCCTTCTTCGCGTCGGGTTTCACTGCCGGTTCTGCAGCATGTGAGTAGGCTTGGCCATTGACCGTGAGGCCTTCAGCCGACAGCTTGGCTGCCGATTTTTCCTTCACGCCTTTGACGCGGCTCATGAAGTCGGGCCAGTCCTTGAACTCGCCTTGCTTGCGCTCGTCGAGGATGCGCTTGGAAAGTGCGGGGCCGACGCCCTTCAATCCATCGAGGTCCGCTTCCGTTGCCTTGTTGGCATCGACTGCCGCCCAAGAGGCGACCGCGAACAGCATGGCCGTAGCGGCCAAGATTTTCTTCAACATTTAAAACTCCCTGACATTGCTTTTTTTGTGAAACGCCTTTGGCGCTCCGCCGCATGCCGAATGCGTGCGGCGCCGCGATGATAGCGGGAGTTCGAAACTGATCTTCAGAGTTCTTCGACGCGGCGCGGGGGATAGCTGTCCCACGCCTGGCAGCCCGGGCAATGCCAGAAGTATTGATGCGCCTCGAAGCCGCATGCAGCGCATCGATAACGCATGAGCGGGCGCGTGGCCTGGTCCAGCGAGCGCTGCACCTGGGGGTGGAACTGCTCGTGCTCGAAGCGTTCGCCGGCAAGCCAGCGCGAGGCAGCCACCAGGGAAGGGTGGTGCGCCAGGTGCGCGATGTAGCCGTCGCGCGGCTCCGGCGGGGTGGCCTCGGTGGATCTGGCATCGTCAGGCAAGGCGGGAGTGCCGCCGAGCGCGATGATGGCTTCGAGCACGTCGATCGAGGGCGAGGCGACGTAGCGGCGCTGGAGCAGCGCCAGTGCCTCACCGGAACGCTGGGATGCGACTGCCGCCTGCTGAAGCATCGCGGCATACAGGGGCAGTGCCAGCGGAGCGCTCTCGCTGAGGGCTTTGAGCGTGTCGAAGGCCGCGGCCGAATCGCCGTTGCGCAATTGCAGAATCGCCGTGTCGATGGCGGGGCGCGGCGCTTGCGGGGCCAGCGCAACGGCCTGGCGCAAAAATTGAGCCGCACCATCGAGATCGCCGGCCGTGACGCGCTCGCCCGCTTGTTCGCAAAGGTGATGAGCGCGCCGCGTGCTGTAGCTCGCTTGATCTGACTCATCGAGTTTTTGCGCAACGGCCGCGGCCTGCGCCCATTCGCGCGAACGCTCATAAATGGCGAGCAGCGAAAGCCGAGACTCGTTTTCGTAGCGTGTGCCTTCGAGCTTCTGAAGTGCCGCCTCGGCCCTGTCGAGCAGTCCGGCTCGCAGGAAATCCTGAGCCAGTGCATGTTGCGCCCGGTCACGGTCGGCGCGGCTCAGGTCGCCGCGGCCGAGCAAGTGCTCGTGCACGCGCACTGCGCGCTGGTATTCGCCGCGCCGGCGGAAGAGGTTGCCGAGTGCGAAATGCAGTTCCTGCGTGTCGGGATCGTTCTGGACCGCTTCGATGAACGCGTCGATGGCCTGATCCTGTTGCTCGTTCAGCAGAAAGTTCAGTCCGCGAAAGTACGCCTTCGGCGCCTGGCGGTTTTCGATCTTCAGTTGCCTCAGGTCGAAGCGCGAAGCGAGCCAGCCGAGAACGAATGCAATGGGGAGGCCGAGCAGCAACCAGCTGAAGTCAAAGTCCATGTTGGCGTACGGCGGGTAGGTCGGTGGCTGCAACGGCGGGTGTGGCCGTTGCAGATGTCTGCGCGGAAGTTGGCGCGACGTTAGGCACTTGGGAAGCAGCAGTTCGATGCTTCCACCAGCCCGGCAGCATGCCGAGAGCGCCGACCACCAGCCCGCCTGCAAAGGCGGCAAGCACCACCAGCACCAGCGGAGCGCGCCACGACGCACCGAAGAAGAAATAGACGGTTGCGTCGTGCTGGTTGTTCAGCGCGAAGGCAAAAAGGGTAAAAAAAATGGCTGCCTTGAGCAGCCACAGGAGATATTTCATTCGCGTCCCCGTTGGCGGGGGAATTCTATGCCTCAGATGCGCTTGTGTTTCTCGGCATCGAGTTCTGCTGTTCGGGCATCGACGGCCTCGCGCAAGGCCTTGCCGGGCTTGAAATGCGGCACGCGTTTTTCCGGAATCTGAACGCTTTCGCCCGAACGCGGATTGCGTCCGATCCGCGGAGGCCGCCGGTTCACAGTGAAGCTGCCAAAGCCGCGAATCTCGATGCGGTGTCCACGCACCAGCGCGTCGCCCATCGCGTCAAGAATTGTCTTGACTGCGTATTCCGCATCTCGATGCGTCAGCTGCGAAAAGCGCGCTGCAAGTTCTTCGACAAGGTCAGAACGGGTCATGGCAAGAATGTGGGAGACAAAAAAAAGACAGAGCGGCCTTGGGGGACCCGCTCTGTCTTCCGGTGCGGCTTACTTGTCGCTGTTGTCCAGCTTGGCGCGCAGCAGAGCGCCCAGGCTGGTCGTGCCGGCGTTTTCGCGGGACGACTGCTGGCTCAGGCTGGCCATCGCGCCTTGCTCGTCGGCCATGTCCTTCTGCTTGATCGACAGCTGGATGTTGCGGGTCTTGCGATCCACATTGACCACCACGGCCGTGACTTCGTCGCCTTCCTTGAGCACGTTGCGTGCATCTTCCACGCGGTCGCGGGAGATTTCGCTGGCGCGCAGGTAACCGATGATGTCTTCGCCGAGGTCGATCTCAGCGCCGCGGGCGTCCACGGTCTTGACCTTGCCGGTGACGATCTGGCCCTTGTCGTTCACGGTCGTGAACGTCGTGAACGGATCGCTGTCGAGCTGCTTGATGCCAAGGCTGATGCGCTCGCGGTCGACGTCGACAGCCAGAACGATCGCTTCGACTTCCTGGCCCTTCTTGTAGTTGCGAACGGCGGTTTCGCCGGCTTCGTTCCACGAGAGGTCGGACAGGTGAACCAGGCCATCGATGCCGGCAGCCAGACCCACGAACACGCCGAAGTCGGTGATCGACTTGATCGGGCCCTTGACGCGGTCGCCGCGCTTGGTGTTTTGCGCGAACTCTTGCCACGGGTTGGCCTTGCATTGCTTCATGCCCAGGCTGATGCGGCGCTTGTCTTCGTCGATTTCAAGGACCATGACTTCGACTTCGTCGCCCAGCGAGACGATCTTGTTCGGAGCGATGTTCTTGTTGGTCCAGTCCATTTCGGAGACGTGCACCAGGCCTTCGATGCCGGGTTCGAGTTCGACGAACGCGCCGTAGTCGGCGATGTTCGTGACCTTGCCGAACAGGCGCGTGCTTTGCGGGTAGCGGCGCGAAACGCCCATCCACGGATCGTCGCCCATTTGCTTGAGACCCAGCGAGACACGGTTCTTTTCGGTGTCGAACTTGAGGATCTTCGCGGTGATTTCCTGGCCGGCCTGGACCACTTCGCTCGGATGGCGAACGCGGCGCCATGCCATGTCGGTGATGTGCAGCAGACCGTCGATGCCGCCGAGGTCGACGAACGCACCGTATTCGGTGATGTTCTTGACGACACCGCGCACGACTGCGCCTTCCTTCAAGGTTTCCATCAGCTTGGCGCGTTCTTCGCCCATGCTCGCTTCGACCACGGCGCGGCGCGAGAGCACCACGTTGTTGCGCTTGCGGTCGAGCTTGATGACCTTGAATTCGAGAGTCTTGTTCTCGTAGGGGGTCAGGTCCTTGATCGGACGCGTATCGATCAGCGAACCCGGCAGGAATGCGCGGATGCCGTTGACCAGGACCGTGAGGCCGCCCTTGACCTTGCCGCTCGTCGTGCCGGTGACGAAATCGCCGGATTCGAGAGCCTTCTCGAGCGCGAGCCACGAAGCCAAGCGCTTGGCGGTGTCGCGCGAGAGGATGGTGTCGCCGTAGCCGTTTTCAACGCTGCCGATGGCAACAGAAACGAAATCGCCGGCCTGGACTTCGAGTTCGCCCTTGTCGTTCTTGAACTCCTCGATCGGCACGTAGGCTTCGGACTTGAGGCCCGCATTGACCACGACGTGGTTGTGCTCGACGCGCACGACTTCGGCGGTGATGACCTCGCCGGTGCGCATTTCGGAACGCTTCAGGGATTCTTCGAATAGGTCGGCAAAAGATTCAGACATTGTGTTTTCCTTCCGTCACGCAGGGTTTGCAGGCGCTCATGCGATATTGCTTGCGACTGACATGTCTGGAGACGGCGGTTGTGAGGGCTGAGAGCCCGGTTAGGGTTGAACAACCAGGAGGCCAGTGCGCTGTCGCGCGGCGGGGACCTTCTGGACGGAAATGCCGCTCAGGATGACCCGAACGGCTGTGCTTCCTGCCACCAGTTCAGCACCTGATTAATCGATTGCTCGACGGTCTGATGCGAGTTATCCAGGAGGCGGGCGTCAGGCGCCGGTTTAAGAGGCGCGACTTTGCGGGATGAGTCCCGAAGATCACGCGCTTCCAGGTCGGCGCGAAGAGCGTCGAGTGTAGTCGAAATACCCTTTGAAATCAATTGCTTATACCGCCGCTCGGCCCGGTGAGCGGCACTTGCGGTGAGGTACACCTTGAGCTTCGCATCGGGAAAGATCACGGTGCCCATGTCGCGGCCATCGGCGACCAATCCGGGGAGTCGCCTGAAGCTTCTTTGCAACCCCAGAAGGGCTGCGCGCACTGCTGGCAGAGCCGATACGCGGGAAGCGTCCATACCTGCAGCTTCTGTGCGAATGGCATCACTGACGTCTTCTCCGCCGAGCAGGACCTTGCCTTCGCTGAAGGCCAGCGGCAGGGATGCGGCGAGTTCGGCGATCAGTGCTTCGTTCGCTGAGTCCGCTTCGAGGCCGCTGCGACGCATCGCGAGGCCCGTGACCCGATACAGAGAACCGGAATCTAGGTAGTGGTAGCCAAGACTGCGTGCCACTTCGATGGTGAGCGTGCCCTTTCCCGAGGCAGTCGGACCGTCGATGCAGATCACGGGAACCTCCACTGCTTCGGAGACCGAAAACAGCGTTTCGAAGTAATCCGGGAAGGTTTTTGCGACGCAATGCGGTTCGAGAATGCGCACGGACACGCCTGCGGGATTGAGCGCCGCCAGGGAGAAACACATCGCCACGCGGTGGTCGTCGTAGGTGCGGATACTCGCTGCCCGCCAGTCGGGCGCCGCCAGCGGATGAACGCGAATGAAGTCGGGCCCGTCTTCGATAGTGGCACCGAGCTTTCGGAGTTCAGCGGCCATGGCGTCGATTCGATCGGTTTCCTTTACCCGCCAGCTCGCAACGTTGCGCAGCGTGCTTGGTCCGTCCGCATATAACGCCATCACTGCCAATGTCATCGCCGCGTCCGGGATGTGGTTGGCGTCGATGTCGATGGCCTTTAGCGGCCAAGACTTGCGTGTCACCACGAGCCAGTTGGGTCCGCTTTCGATGCCTGCGCCCATCTGGCGTGCGGCGTCGACAAAGCGGATGTCGCCCTGGATCGAGTCCGCACCGACGCCTTCAATGCGGATGCCCGAGCCCTTTGCAATAGCGCCGAGCGCGATGAAGTAACTGGCCGACGAAGCATCAGCCTCGACGTGAATGTCGCCGGGCGATCGATACTGACTTCCGGCTGGGATCGTGAAGCGCTGCCAACCTTCGCGCTGCACCTGAATCCCGAAACGCGAAAGCAGGTTGAGCGTGATCTCTATGTAAGGCTTCGAGATCAGTTCGCCGACGACTTCGATCGTGATGTCGCGCCGTGCCGCCAAGGGAAGGGCCAACAGCAATGCGGTGAGGAACTGACTGGACACATCCCCACGAACGCGAATCGGCGCTTCAACCTGAATTGCATCGATCCCGACTGGATGGATCGCAAGCGGCGGATACCCGGGATTGCCGAGATAGTCGATGTGGCAGCCGAGTTGTGTCAGAGCGTCCACCAGGTCCCCGATCGGCCGCTCGTGCATGCGCGGAACGCCCTTCAACTCGAATTCGCCGCCGAGAAGCGCCAGCGCGGCGGTCAGCGGGCGCATGGCTGTACCTGCATTCCCAAGGAACAGCGAGGCTTTGGCTGTGTGCAGTATGCCGCCCAGACCTGTAATACGCAGCGTCGAGCGCGCCCGTTCGATGCCGCAACCGAGCGCCGCGAGGGCGTCCAGCATCACGCGGGTGTCGTCGGAATCGAGCAGATCGTGGACGGTTGTCGTGCCGCTGGCGAGCGCGGCCAAAAGCAGGACACGATTGGAAATGCTCTTGGAACCCGGCAGGCCGACGGTGCCGGACGCCGTCGCGAGCGCCGGGATGTCGAGAAACGGGGTCGAGAACATGTCAGTCTTCCCGCGCGCGATAACGCTTTGAGAGACGCATTGACGGAGTGCGTCCGGGGGTGGAATTCATTCTCCCGGCTGCCACTGCGCGCGTATGCGGCTCGCCGAAGTGATGGCGTCCTCAAGCGCCTGCGAATCACCCGACGCCACCAGCGCTTCGAACTGCTTCAGGGCCTCTCGGAAATTCTGCGATTGAAGCAATACCTGTTCGCGATTCGCGAGAAAGACATCGCGCCAGACCGCCGGATCGCTGGCCGCAATGCGGGTGAAGTCGCGAAATCCGGGCCCGGCGAGTTCAAGAAAGCGGTTGCCGTCGGGGTGTGCCGCCAGGGCCGTCGTGAACGCGAAGGCGATCATGTGCGGCAAATGGCTGACTGCGGCAAACGCCGTATCGTGTGCCTCTGGCGTCATCGTCTCGACTTTTGCGCCGACGCCGGACCATGCCTGGGTCGCCCGCTGCACATTCGAACGCAGCGTTGCCTTGATGGGCGTGAGCACCACCTTGCGTCCTTTGTAGAGGTCGGCATCGGCATGCTCCACGCCGGCGACCTCCTTGCCAGCGATCGGGTGTGCCGGAACAAAGGCGCCAAGCTGATCTTGCAAGCCGCGTCGCGCCGCCTCGATCACGTCACCTTTGGTCGAGCCCACATCCATCACCAGCATCTGATCAGTGATGCCATGGCGGATCGCCTTGAAAGTCTGCTCGGAGGCGCCGACCGGCACTGCGATCAAGACCAGATCGGCGCCCGACACCGCCAGCAACGCCGACGGCGCTGCGACGTCGATCACGCCCATCTGTCGCGCCCGCTCCGTGGTGGAGGGCGACTTGCTGTAGCCCACGACGCGTTTGACGAGCCGCGCGCGCTTTAGGGCGAGCGCAAAAGATCCCCCCATCAACCCGCAGCCAATCAACCCCAATTGCTCGAACATCGTCAGGGCCTCAAGCGGTGACCGGATAGGCGCCGATGACTTTATAGAACGCGCAAAGCTTGCGCAGTTCAGTGAGTGCCGCCGCCACGTTGGGCTGGGACGGGTGCCCATCCAGGTCGATGTAGAAGTAATACTCCCACTGGCCCGTTCGTGCGGGGCGGGATTCGAAGCGCGTCATCGAGACGTTGTTGGCCTTGAGCGGCACCAGCAGGTCGTGGACCGCGCCGGGTCGGTTGGGCACCGAAACGATAAGGCTGGTGCAGTCGCGGCCCGACTGAGGCGGCATCGCCAGCGTTTGCGGCAGGCAGATGACGGCGAAGCGCGTGCGGTTATAGGAGTCGTCCTGAATGGCGTGCGCGACGATGTGCAGGCCGAAGCGCGTCGCTGCGCGTTCGCTCGCCAACCCTGCCCAAGCCGGATTGCTCGCGGCGAGCCGTGCGCCCTCGGCATTGCTGGAGACTGCTCGCCTTTCGGCGTTCGGCAAATGCTTGGCGAGCCAAGTCTGGCATTGAGCGAGCGCCTGAGGATGAGCGAGCACCGCTTCGATGCCATCGAGCGAATTGCTGGACCTCAGAAGGTGATGCCGAACAAGCAGGCTGACTTCGCCAACCACGTGAGTGGGGGAGTGCAGAAACAAATCGAGAGAGCGAGTGACGACGCCTTCGGTGGAATTCTCGACACCGACGACACCGTACTGCGCGCTGCCCGCGGCCGTGGCGTGAAAGACTTCGTCGAAGCTCGCGCAATAGATCAGGTCAGCCGCGCCGCCAAAGTACTCGACGGCCGCCTGTTCGCAAAATGTGCCTTCGGGTCCGAGCACCGCCACGCGCTGGGGCGATTCAAGCGCCAGGCACGCCGACATGATTTCGCGCCAGATGGCGGCAACATGCAGGGACTTGAGCGGGCCGCCGTTGCTCTTCTGCATCTTCTCGATCACTTGTGCTACGCGATCGGGGCGGAAAAAGGGCGTGCCCTCGCGTTTCTTGACCTCACCGACCTGTTCCGCGACGTGAGCGCGGCGGTTCAAAAGATCCAGAAGCTGCTGGTCGAGCGAGTCGATCTGCACGCGCAGATCGGACAGGCTGGAGGAAGGGTCGGGTGTCGAGGATGGGGGGGCAGGTACGGTCATCGGTCAGGTGCGGATGCGTCTACGCATGCGACCGCTCGAATTCTCGCATGTAGCCTACGAGAGCCTGCACACCAGACAACGGCATCGCGTTGTAAATGCTGGCTCGCATACCGCCGACAGACTTGTGGCCCTTGAGTTGCAGCAACCCCGCCTCGCGTGCGCCGGCAAGGAATGCCTCGTTGCGGCTTTCGTCCTGAAGGAAGAAGGGCACGTTCATGCGCGAGCGGCAAGATGCATCGACCTTGTTGTCGAAGAACGACGAGGCGTCGATGAAATCGTAGAGCAGGTGCGCCTTTTCGAGGTTGCGCGCTTCCATGGCGGCCACGCCCGAGAGTTGGCCCTCCGTCTGCCGTCGCAGCCACTGGAAGGTCAAACCCGCGATATAGATGCCCCAGGTTGGGGGCGTGTTGTACATCGAGTGGTTGTCGGCGACGGTCTTGTAGTTGAAGGCGCTGGGGCAGACTTCGAGCGCATGCCCGAGGAGATCGTCCCGCACGATCACAATCGTCAGGCCAGCCGGCCCGAGGTTCTTCTGGGCGCCGCCGAAAGCCAGTCCTACACGAGACCAGTCCACCGGTCGAGAGGCCACGTGCGACGAGAAGTCGATGACGAGGGGTGCCTTGCTACCCAATGCCGCGAGATCCGGCAACTCGTGGAACTCGACGCCGTTGATCGTCTCGTTGCTGCAGACGTGGACGTACGAAGCATCTTTTGAGAGCTGCCAAGTCGCTGGGTCGGGAATTCGGGTGAATTGCTCGGCGGCGCTCGTCGCGGCAACATTTGCCTTGCAGTAGCGCAACGCTTCCTTTTGGGATTTGGTGCTCCAACTGCCAGTGATAACGAAATCGGCGCTGGTGCCGCGCGAGAGATTCAGCGGCACGATGGCGTTCTCGCCGAGACCGCCGCCTTGCATGAAGAGAACGTGAAAATGTTCTGGTACCGCAAGCAGAAAGCGCAGGTCGGCTTCGGTTTGTGCACTGATCGCGCCGAACTCCTTGCCGCGATGGCTCATCTCCATCACGCCCATGCCACTGCCTTGCCAGTCGAGCATTTCGGAGGCTGCGCGTTCAAGCACTGCCTCCGGCATCGCTGCCGGACCGGCCGAGAAGTTGTATGGGCGCGGACCTGCGCTCGGCGTCACTTCTTAGCGGGCGCCTTGGCTGGCGCCGCCTTGCCCGCGGGCGCTGCTGCGGCACCGCCGCTCGTCGGTGCGCCCAGGGCCTTTGCGACGTTGCTGTCGAGCGCAACCATCTTTGGCTCGATGCTTGCGCGGGTTTCAGCCACCAGCTTTTCAGTCAGCGCGGTTTGAAGCTTGGGGTTGAGTTCCTGGTATTTCTTGCTCAGCGGCGAGCTGATCCAGGCGAGCAACTGGCGCAATTCATCTTCGCTGAAGTTCTGTTCCATCAACGGGCCCAATGCGCCCGGTGCGAGTTGCAGCGCCTTGTCGCGCACGAGGGGATAGGCGTCGTCGAAGTACTTCTTGAGCTCGGCGTCGGCTGCCTTGGCTGCCGCTTCCCGCTTTTCGGCAGGCACCTGCGTCTGCAGGTATTGCGAGCCGGCCTGTGCAATCGGAGCGCTCGACTGTTCGACCAATCCGCGCGCGAGCGACTCAATCCCAGGCCGTTGCAGATCGATGAACTGCTTGACCAGCGCCGCCTTGTCCTGGGCCATGGCCAGCGAACTGCCGGCGAGCGCGACCGTCAGGAGCGCGAGTTTGATTTTTTTCACTGAGGATTCTCCGTTGAAGATGATGGGGAAGTGTCGTCGGCGCCGGGTTCGTTTTCGACAATCGCGTCATTCTCGACGATGCGCTGAAGCCCGCTGAGCTTCGCACCTTCATCGAGGCCGATCAGCGTGACGCCTTGCGTCGCGCGACCGAGTTCGCGAATCTCGGAAACGCGGGTGCGCACGAGCACACCCTTGTCGGTGATGAGCATGATCTCGTCATCTGCGTGCACGAGAGTCGCGGCCACCACCTTGCCGTTACGTTCACTTTGTTGAATTGCGATCATGCCTTTGGTTCCGCGGCCATGACGCGTGTACTCGGTAATGCTTGTGCGCTTTCCGTAACCGTTTTCGGTGGCCGTAAGGACGCTCTGCTCCTCATCTTCGGCCACCAGCATGGCGATCACGCCCTGTCCGTCTTCCAGGGTCATACCGCGCACGCCTCGTGCGTTGCGGCCCATGGGACGAACGTCGTTCTCATCAAAGCGCACCGCCTTGCCGCCGTCGGAGAAGAGCATCACGTCGTGCGCTCCATCGGTCAGCGCGGCGCCGATCAGGTAGTCGCCCGGGTCGAGATCCACGGCGATGATGCCGGCCTTTCGCGGGTTGCTGAATTCGTCCAGCGTCGTCTTCTTGACGGTGCCCATCGAAGTGGCCATGAACACGTATTGATTGGCCGGAAAGGTTCTCTTCTCGCCGGTCAGCGCCAGGACGACGTTGATTTTCTCGCCTTCCAGCAGCGGGAACATGTTGACGATGGGCCGCCCGCGTGAGCCACGCGATCCGGCGGGCACTTCCCACACCTTGAGCCAGTACAGCCGTCCGCGATTCGAGAAGCACAGGATGTAGTCGTGCGTGTTCGCGATGAAGAGCTGGTCGATCCAGTCATCCTCTTTGGTTGCCGTGGCTTGCTTGCCGCGTCCGCCGCGCTTCTGTGCACGGTATTCGCCCAGAGGTTGGCTCTTGATGTAGCCGCTGTGCGAAAGCGTCACGACCATATCTGTCGGCGTGATCAGGTCTTCCGTCGAAAGATCGAAGGCACTGTGCTCGACCTGGCTGCGGCGCACGCCCAGCTTGCTTTGCCCGAACTCCTGCTTGATCGTCGTCAGTTCGTCGCCAATGATGACCGACACACGTTCGGGCTTGGCGAGGATGTCGAGCAGATCGTCGATTTCCGCCATGACGTCCTTGTACTCGGCAACGATCTTGTCTTGCTCGAGGCCCGTCAGGCGCTGGAGGCGCATCTGCAGGATTTCCTGTGCCTGGGTGTCTGAAAGCTTGTAGAGGCCTTCGGAGCTCATGCCGAATTCGCGGTCCAGCCCGTCGGGGCGGTAATCGTCGGCATTGATCACGCCGCCGTCAGCGCGGGTGCGAGTGAGCATTTCGCGCACCAGCTTGCTGTCCCAGGCGCGGCTCATGAGTTCGGCCTTGGCGACCGGCGGCGTCGGCGCATTTCGGATGATCGCGATGAACTCGTCGATGTTGGCGAGGGCGACTGCCAAACCTTCGAGCACGTGTCCGCGTTCGCGCGCCTTACGCAGCGTGAAGACCGTTCGACGCGTCACGACTTCGCGCCGATGCTGCAGGAAGACCTCGATCAGGTCCTTGAGGTTGCACAGCTTCGGCTGGCCGTCGACCAGCGCCACCATGTTGATGCCAAAGGTGTCTTGCAGTTGCGTCTGCTTGTAGAGATTGTTCAGAACAACTTCGGGTACTTCGCCGCGCTTGAGCTCGATCACGAGGCGCATGCCCGACTTGTCGGACTCGTCCTGGATGTGGCTGATGCCTTCGATCTTCTTCTCGTGCACCAACTCGGCCATGCGCTCCTGCAGCGTCTTCTTGTTGACCTGGTAGGGAAGCTCGTCGACGATGATGGCCTGGCGCTGGCCGCGATCGATGTCTTCGAAGTGGCACTTCGCCCGCATCACGACCTTGCCGCGACCGGTCCGGTAGCCGTCCTTGATGCCGTTAATACCGTAGATGATCCCGGCCGTGGGGAAATCAGGCGCCGGGACGATCTCCATGAGGTCGTCGATGCTGGCGTCGGGATGGCGCAGAAGGTGGAGACATGCGTCGACAACCTCGTTCAGGTTGTGAGGCGGAATATTCGTCGCCATACCCACAGCGATACCGCCGGCGCCATTTACGAGCAGATTGGGCAGTTTGCTCGGCAATACCAATGGCTCTTTTTCGGAGCCATCGTAATTCGGCCCGAAATCGACTGTTTCCTTGTCGATATCGGCCAACATTTCGTGCGCAATTTTGGCGAGCCGGATCTCGGTATATCGCATGGCAGCTGCCATATCGCCATCCACCGAGCCGAAATTGCCTTGGCCGTCGACCAGCATGTGGCGCATCGAGAAGTTCTGCGCCATGCGGACGATCGTGTCGTAGACCGACTGGTCGCCGTGCGGGTGGTACTTACCGATGACGTCACCCACGATACGGGCCGACTTCTTGTACGGCCGGTTCCAGTCGTTGTTGAGCTCGTGCATTGCGTACAACACGCGCCGATGCACTGGTTTGAGGCCGTCGCGGGCGTCAGGGAGGGCGCGCCCCACGATCACGCTCATGGCGTAATCAAGATAGCTGCGGCGCATTTCCTCTTCGAGGCTGATGGGGAGTGTTTCTTTGGCGAACGAGGTCATGGGCGGCGGGCTGACGGCAAGGAGGCGAAATTTTACGCTGTGGACGGTGTCGCACCGCCGCAACACAAGGCCGGTATTCCGCCTCCGTCCTACGTTTCCGGGGTGTCCAGCGGCCTGTTTGCGAAAGACCCTATGGCACAATCGCCTCAACGTTTTGGGTGGTGGTCACTTAAAGCGTCCTTGATTCGCAGCGCGGCTGCGGCTTTTTCCCCAAGAGGAGAACCATGAAGAAACTGAATAAAGTGGCGATGATGTTTGCAGTCGCTGCGCTCGCCACTGCCGCCGGCGCGCAGACCCGTGTCACCGCAGCAGACGGCGGCCCAGCCATCGACAACTGGCAAAACGGTACTGGCGAACTCGTCTGGAAGAACGGCACCAATGAATTGTGCTGGCGCGATGCCAACTGGACGCCCGCAACGGCCGCCGCTGGTTGCGACGGTGCTCTGGTCCCTGCCGCTCCTGCTGCAGCAGCACCGGCTCCTGCCCCGGCACCGGTTCCGCCGGCAGTCGCTGCATCGAAGGTTACTTTCGCTGCTGACGCCTTCTTCGACTTCGACAAGTACGTCCTCAAGCCTGAAGGCCGCGCAAAGCTGGACGATCTGGTCTCGAAGATCAGGGACGTGAACCTCGAAGTGATCATCGCCGTCGGTCACACCGACTGGATCGGTACTGTTGCCTACAACCAGAAGCTGTCGGTTCGCCGCGCTGAAGCTGTGAAGGCCTACCTGGTCTCCAAGGGCATCGAAAAGAACCGCGTTTACACCGAAGGCAAGGGCAAGAGCCAGCCGATCGCTGACAACCGCACTGCCGAAGGCCGCGCCAAGAACCGTCGCGTGGAAATCGAAGTGGTCGGTACCCGCCCCAACAAGTGATTCGACTGAATCGCTAATGAAACCCCGCTTCGGCGGGGTTTTTTTATGGCCGCGCGATGCTGTCATTGCCATATAGAGATTCCCATTGATCGAATCCGGATGTGGTCCTTGGCGAATTCGCGGCGACTCATAATCCGAACATGACCGAAAACGTGAATGCCGATCCGGCTGAACTCGCCAAATTTTCTGAACTCGCGCACCGTTGGTGGGACGTCGAAAGCGAATTCCGACCTCTGCACGAAATTAATCCGTTACGGCTCGAGTGGATCGACGGCATAGTGCCGATTGCAGGGCGACGCGTGCTCGACGTCGGTTGCGGCGGCGGGATTCTGGCCGATTCGATGGCACGCAAGGGTGCGGAAGTCCTCGGCATCGATCTGGCCGACAAGGCGCTCAAAGTTGCGCAACTGCACGCACTGGAGGTCGCCACCCGTGGCGTGAGGTACCGCTCGATCAGCGTCGAGGCCCTTGCCGCCGAACAGCCGGAGAGCTTCGACGTCGTCACTTGCATGGAAATGCTGGAGCACGTGCCGGAGCGCGCTTCGGTCGTGAAGGCATGTGCCGATCTGGTGAAGCCCGGAGGCTGGGTCTTCTTTTCCACCATCCATCGAAACCTGAAGTCGTTCCTGCTCGCCATCGTTGGCGCGGAGTACGTCCTGGGCATGCTGCCGCGCGGTACGCACGAGTATCAGAAGCTGATTCGCCCGAGCGAGCTCGCCGCTTACTGCCGGGCCGCCCATCTTGATCTGCGCCGAACATCCGGTCTGGAGCACAACCCGGTCACGCGACGCTATTGGCTGAGCAACGACACCAGCGTGAACTACATGTTCGCCACACAGAAGCCGGGCAGGGCGGAGTGATGGGACGGGAAATCGAAGCTGTCTTGTTCGACCTTGATGGCACGCTGATCGACAGCGCTCCCGATCTCGGCGCCGCTGCCGACCAGATGCGCACGGACCGGGGAATGGCTTCGTTGCCGCTGGAGCGCTACCGGCCGATGGCGGGCGCCGGCGCCAGGGGGATGTTGAGCGTGGCTTTCGGCATCACGACCGATGCGGCTGAATTCCCGCCACTGCGCGAAGAGTTCTTCCTGAACTATGAAGCGCGGATGTTGAAGAACACCCAGGTGTTTGCCGGCGTCGACGAACTCGTCGCCGCGCTTTGTGCGCGAGGGTTGAAATGGGGCGTGGTGACCAACAAATCTGTTCGGTTCACTGAACCGCTGACCCGCGCAATACCGTTGTTCGAATCAGCCCGCGCAATCATCAGTGGCGATACGACCCCGTTTGCCAAGCCCCACCCCGAGCCGTTGTTCGAGGCTGCACGCCGCCTTGGGGTCGCGCCGCAATCATGCGTCTACGTGGGAGACGACGAGCGCGACATCCTCGCGGGCCGCGCGGCCGGCATGCGAACCGTCGCCGCCACCTACGGCTACATGGGTGAACAGGCGGAGGTCGCACGCTGGGACGCCGACGCGGCAATTTCATCGCCCATGGAGCTCTTGCAACTTCTCAAACAGGCCTAAAATTAGCGCCTTGGGGCTGCACTGGTTTCGACGTGGGTTCGGAATCGCAGCGGGGCATGTCGAGCTGAATGCGCTCGTAAAACAGATTCAAACAAACTAACTGCAAACGACGAACGTTTCGCACTCGCCGCTTAATTGCCGGTGAGCTTTGCAACAGCAGGCCGATGGGCTGGGCAAGGGGGTACGGAGCAATCTGTACCTCCCGGCTGCAAAGATAATCTACATCGGCTGGCTCCAATCCGGGTACCTTGGGTCGGAGCGAGAAAATAGGGTGCTGGCGGCCGGTGTAGCGTGCGACTGCGCGACACCGGTGGCGAGACTCAAATCAGATCGCTAAACATGTAGATCTGCGCGAAGAAGGCTTACGGACGGGGGTTCAAATCCCCCCAGCTCCACCAAACAAGACCGGGGCGCCATGCAAAAGATGGCGCCTCAATCGTTGCGGAAGCCCCCGAAGCGGCGAAACTCTCCTCTTCTCAACATCCCACGTAAGCGCATGAGACAACTTCAATGGACTTCGGCGCTTCGCGTCACCGTCGCAGCGCTTGCGCTGGCTGGAGCCGTCCAGCTTCACGCGGCCTCACAGGCGCCGGTGCCGGCGGAAAACGGGATGGTCGTGACTGCGCAGCACCTCGCGACGCAGGTCGGGGTCGATGTGCTCAAGCGCGGGGGCAATGCGATCGATTCGGCGGTTGCGGTGGGCTACGCACTCGCCGTCGTCTATCCGGCCGCGGGCAATCTTGGCGGCGGGGGCTTCATGACGGTGCAACTCGCCGACGGCCGCAAAACTTTCCTCGATTTCCGCGAAAAAGCGCCGCTGGCCGCCACGGCGGATATGTACCTGGACAAGGACGGCAACGTCATCAAGGGGTTGAGCACGACCGGGCACTTGGCCGTGGGTGTGCCAGGCACTGTCTCCGGTCTCGAGTTCGCGCGCGAGAAGTACGGCACCATGAAGCGCGCCGCGCTGATCAGGCCATCCATCGCCATGGCCGAGCGAGGCTTCGTCCTCGAGCAAGGCGACGTCGACATGCTGGCGACAGCCACGGCCGATTTCAAGAAGGATCCGGCCTCTGAAGCGATCTTCCTGAACAAGGGCGAGCCATTCGCAGTCGGCCAGAAGCTGGTGCAGAAGGATCTGGCAAGAACCCTCCGAGCCATAAGCCGCAACGGCGTTGACGGTTTCTACAAGGGCTCGGTCGGAAGCGCGATCGTGGCGTCGAGCCAGACGGGCAAGGGGCTCATCACGCAAGCCGATCTGGACCAGTACAAGACCCGAGAACTGCCGCCGATCGAATGCGACTACCGCGGCTACCACGTGGTTTCTGCGCCGCCGCCCAGTTCGGGTGGGGTGGTGATCTGCGAGATGCTGAACATTCTGGAGGGCTATCCGCTCAAGGATCTGGGCTTTCGTTCCGCACAGGCAGTGCACTACCAGATCGAGGCGATGCGCCACGCCTACGTCGACCGCAACAGCTATCTGGGCGATCCAGATTTCGTGAAGAATCCGCTCGATCGGCTGCTCGACAAGGGCTATGCCGAGAAGATCCGGACCGTGATCGATCCCAAGAAGGCGGGGGTTTCGAAAGACATCAAGCCCGGCGTCGCTCCCCACGAGGGCAGCAACACCACGCACTACTCGATCGTCGACAAGTGGGGCAATGCGGTTTCGGTGACCTATACCCTCAATGACTGGTTCGGGGCCAAGGTCGCAGCCGCCGGCACCGGCGTGCTGCTCAACGATGAAATGGACGATTTCACCTCCAAGGTTGGCGTGCCCAATCTGTATGGATTGGTGCAGGGCGAGGCCAACTCCATTGCTCCGGGCAAGCGTCCATTGAGCTCGATGAGCCCGACCATCATGACCAAGGATGGCAAGCCCGTGTTCGTCGTCGGCACGCCAGGGGGAAGCCGAATCATCACAGTGGTGCTGCACACGATCCTCAATGTGGTCGACTACGGAATGAACGTTCAGGAAGCCGTTGACGCTCCGCGCTTCCATCAGCAATGGCTCCCCGATGTCACCAATGTCGAGACTTTTGCGCTGTCGCCAGACACGCGCAAGATCCTCATCGACATGGGCCATAACTTAGGCGTTCCGCAGCCGGCGAATCACGTGGCTGCAATCATTGTCGGCGCGCCTTCGCTGGGCGGCCAACCCGTCGGCAAGAACCGCTTCTACGGGGCCAACGACCCTCGCCGCAATACCGGCCTGGCACTCGGGTACTGATGCAGATAGAGGAAATTCTCTACACGCAGGGTTTCGGGACGCGGCGGGTGTGCGCCGGGCTGGTTCAACAGGGCTATGTCAGCGTCTCCGGCACGACCGTGACAGATCCCGGCGCGGATTTCGACGCTGAGGATTTGCGCTTCACCGTGCAAGGCGTCGAGTGGCAGTATCACGAGAAGGCCTATCTGATGCTGAACAAGCCGGCCGGCACCGAGTGCTCACAGAAGCCGTCGACCTATCCCAGCATCTATACCTTGTTGCCGTCCCCGGTGCGGCTGCGGCCTAACAAGAATGCGGTTCAGGGGGTGCAGGCGATCGGGCGGCTCGACCAGGACACCACCGGACTGCTGCTCCTGACGGACGACGGCCAGTTCATCCACCGGATGGGCTCACCCAAGCACCACGTGCCGAAGGTCTACGAAGTCACGACCAAGCACCCTGTCGACGACGGGCAGGTGTCGCGGCTGCTCGCGGGGGTCGTCCTCGATGACGATCCGAAGCCGGTACGAGCCGCCGCCTGCGAGGCGGCCGGTCCGTTGCACTTGCGGCTGACGCTGACCGAAGGCAAGTACCACCAGGTCAAACGCATGCTCGCCGCGGTGGGGAACCGTGTCGAGGCTTTGCACCGTTCGCGCATCGGCACAGTGGCGCTTCCGGATGACCTCGCGCCCGGGCACTGGCGGTGGCTTGATGCGGCGCAAGTCGAAGCGTTGCGAAATAAGCAGTGAGGTCAGCCGGGAGAGGGTGTCGATCGTTAAAATCGCACAACCTCTTTCGGATCCTCTCCTTGCGCTACATCCCCTACCTGACAGGCCGCCTTGCGGCCTTTTTGTTTGTTTGCGCCGCGCTCCCGTCGCACGCCGCCGAGCCGCCTCCGATCTTCGTGCTGAATTCGCTCGATGCAACCGTCAGCGTGATTGATCCCGGCACCTGGACCGAACGGGTCCGCATTCCGACGGGCAAGGAGCCGCATCACCTCTACCTCACGCCGGACGAGACCTCGCTCATCGTCGCGAACTCGGCAGGCGATTCGCTCACGTTCCTGAATCCTCGGACCGCCGAAGTGCAGCGTGTGGTCTACGGGATCATCGACCCGTACCAGCTGCGGTTTTCGCCGGACATGAAATGGTTCGTCACCGCGGGCAATCGGCTGAATCATGTCGACCTCTATCGCTGGGACGGCAAGGAGCCCAAGCTCGTCAAGCGGATCCCAACGGGCAAGACGCCGAGCCATATCTGGATCGACCCAAAGAGCACGACGGCCTACGTCACGATGCAGGACAGCGACGAGCTGATTGCGATCGACATTGCCAGCCAGACCATCCGCTGGCGCACGCCGACGGGGCCCATGCCAGCGGACATCTTCGGCATCCACGACGGCAAGACGCTGCTGGTCGGCCTGACCGGTGGCGATGGTGTGCAGGTTTTCGATGTAGCCGGACCGCAGCCCAAACTCGTCGGCAAACTGCCGACCGGCAAGGGCGCGCATGCCTTCCGTTCTGCCGGCGATGGACGCAGCGTTTTCGTGAGCAATCGCGTGGCCAACACGATCAGCCGGATCGATATCTCCACGCTCAAGGTCACCGACACCTATCCGGTGCCGGGCGGTCCCGATTGCATGGACGTTTCGGCGGACGGCAAAACCCTCTTCGTGACATCGCGCTGGGCCAAGAAGCTCAGCGTGGTCGATCTCACCAGCCGCTCAGTGGCTCGGCAGGTCAATGTGGGCCGATCGCCGCACGGCGTCTGGACGCTCGCCCATGCCAAGCAATAAGCACACAGCCAACAAGTACGTGGGCGCATCGCTGCTGGCGACGGCGGCCCTTCTTTGCACCAGTGCGATGGCGCAGGGCACCTGCAACAAGCCGGTCTACCTGACTTTCGATACGGGGCACATGGGCATTGCACCCTTCGTGGCCGAGGTTCTCAAGCGGCAGGATGTACGCGTCACCTTCTTCGCTGCGGCGGAGCGGACCCAGACCGATGGCGACAGCCTGGACAACCATTGGGCGCCGTGGTGGAAGGCGAGAGCGGCAGAGGGCCACGAATTCGCCTCCCATACCTACGACCATGCGGTCTGGCGCGGCGACCTCAAGGGCGTCGAGCCACACTTTCGCATCAAGCCGACGGCTGGTGCCTTCGCGGGCCGTGAATTCACGTGGGACGCGAAGCAGTATTGCGCCGACATCGCCAAGTCCAATGAGCGGTTGCAAGACATCACCGGCAAGAAGCCGCTGCCGCTGTTTCGCGCGCCCAGTGGCAAGACCTCTCCGAAGCTGATTGCGGTCGCCAAGGCGTGTGGCTATGCGCACGTCGGCTGGGCGCCGGCGGGTTTCCTGGGAGACGAATTGCCCAGCGAGACCTTCAGCAACGAAAAACTGCTGCAACAGGCCCTCGACCGCATCCAGCCAGGCGACATCCTGCTAGCGCACCTCGGAATCTGGTCGCGCAAGGACCCCTGGGCGCCTGCGGACCTCGAACCGCTCATCGTCGGGCTGAAGGCGAAGGGCTTCTGCTTCGAGACGCTGAGGCAGCATCCTGCGTACCGCGACTGGATCGCGGCGCACCCCTGAACCTTCGGGCGTAATTCCGGGTCGCATGCCGATGGACTGGCTCACCGACATCTTCGCAAACTTGCAGCAATGGCTGTTCGAGACGGCCGTGCAGCCGGTGGTCTACGCCGTGGGCCTTGGCGGTTGGGTCGAAGATGCCTTCGATGCAACCGGCTGGCTTCTGGTCGGGCTGATCCAGATCGCCGTCCTGGTCGCCCTGGTCGGTCCCTTGCAGCGCTGGAGGCCCGTCGAAGCGGTGGTCGATCGGCGTGCCATTCGCACCGATGTTCTCTACACGCTGATTCATCGATTGGGCTTGTTCCGGCTCGCGATGTTCTTCGCCGTCCAGCCGCTTTTCGACGACGTGTTGGGTGCTGCGCGTGCAGCCGGTTGGGGCACGATGCATCTCGACGAGCTGTGGCCGGGCGTGACGGACATCCCGTGGGTCGCCTTCGCGATCTACCTGGTCGTGATCGATCTCGTCGAATACCTGATCCACCGCGGACAACATCGGTTCAAGTGGTGGTGGGCTCTTCATTCGCTCCACCATTCGCAGCGCCAGATGACGATGTGGAGCGACAACCGCAACCACTTGCTCGATGACGTGATCCATGACGCGATCATCGTCATCGTCGCACAGCTGATCGGGGTCGCGCCTGGGCAGTTCATTGCCATCGTGGCGTTCACCCAGTTGAGCGAAAGCCTTCAGCATGCCAATCTGCGCCTGAGTTTCGGCAGGCTCGGCGAGCGGCTCTGGATCAGTCCGCGCTTTCATCGCGTGCATCACAGCATCGGCATCGGACACGAATCACATGGCGCGCGCACGCTCGGCGGGCACAACTTCGGCGTGTTGCTGCCTTGGTGGGATCTGCTTTTCGGCACCGCGAATTTCGAGGAGCGCTACGACCCGACCGGCATCCGCGATCAGGTCGAGCCCGACGCGGAGGGCCGCGTCAGAGATTACGGTCGAGGGTTCTGGGCCCAGCAGTGGCTCGGGCTCAAGCGCCTGGCCGGCCGGAGCTGACCGACCGCCATCAACCGAGCCGCGGCTTCACGCGCCCGCGTTATCCTCGGCACCAATGCGTCTCCTTCTCGATTCGTTCTGGCGGTCCGTCGCCTATTGCATGCACCCGCGGGTGATCGTGCTGTCGTTCCTGCCGCTGGGGCTCATGATCGTGCTGTCGGCGGTGCTCGGCTATTTCTACTGGGACGCCGCCGTCGCCTGGACCCACAGCGCGCTGGACGCCTGGCCGTTGGTATCGGGCTTGTGGAACTGGATCGGGCAATGGTTTTCCAGCAATCCGGCAGCCATATTGGCGCCGCTCGTGGTCGTGCTTGCCGCCACGCCGCTGATCGTGGTGGTGTCGTTGCTTATCGTTGCCGCTTTCATGGCGCCCGCGTTGACCCAGATGGTGGCAGAGCGGCGCTTTCCGGCGCTCGAAAGGAAGAAGGGCGCATCCTTCCTTGGAAGCGCTGCGCGGTCGATCGGGCTGACCGTCCTGGCGCTGCTTGCGCTCGTCGTCTCGATGCCGCTCTGGCTGATTCCGCCGCTGGTGCTCATCTTGCCGCCGCTCATCTGGGGATGGCTGACCTACCGGGTCATGAGCTTCGACGCGCTGGCCGAGCACGCGACGCCGGCAGAGCGCAATGCACTGTTGAAGGCACACAGAATGCCCTTGCTCGGCATCGGCGTGCTGTGCGGATATCTCGGCGCCGCGCCCAGCATCGTGTGGGCATCCGGCCTGCTGTTCGCCGCAGCCTTCTTCGTGCTCGCGCCGCTGGCAATCTGGATCTACACGCTGGTGTTTGCTTTCTCGGCGCTGTGGTTCGCGCACTACTGTCTCGATGCGCTCGCGCAACTGCGCGCGCAACAAGCGGCGGCTGGTTCGCCGCCGTCGCTCGAAATCGCGGAAGCCAACAAAGCCGCCGCAAGTCAATGGAGTGCACCATGAGCCGCTCATTCGGTCTGATCGTCATCGGCGATGAAATCCTCTCGGGCAAGCGCCTCGACAAGCACATGCCCAAAGTCATCGAACTGCTCGGTGCCCGCGGCTTGTCGCTGGCCTGGGCGGAGTACGTGGGCGACGTTCCGGTCCGCATCACCGCCGCCTTGGCGCGTGCCTTCGACTCGGGCGACGTGGTGTTTTCGACCGGCGGCATCGGTGCCACGCCAGACGATCACACGCGCCAATGCGCCGCCGCTGCGCTCGGCGTTCCGTTGGCGCTGCATCCCGAGGCCGAGGTTCTGATCCGTGAACGCATGCAGGACACGGCCCGAGAACAGGGAGTTGCGTATGAGCCCGATCGTGCCGACAACGTGCACCGCCTCAACATGGGTGTGTTCCCGCTGGGCTCGAACATCATCCCCAATCCGTACAACAAGATTCCTGGCTTCAGTGTGGGCGACGTGCACTTCGTGCCGGGCTTTCCCGTGATGGCATGGCCGATGATCGAGTCGGTGCTCGACCAGCGCTATGCGGACATGTTCGCCAGGGGGCGTGCGGTCGAGAAATCCGTGATCGTCTACGGCTCCATGGAAGCAACGCTGACGCCCTTGATGCAGACGATCGAGCTTGAGCATCCGGGCATCAAGGTGTTCAGTCTCCCGAGCGTGGACCACGCAGTGCACGGTCGGCACATCGAACTCGGTGTCAAAGGCGATTCAGGCGACATCGAACCCGCCTATGCTCGCTTGCTGGCAGGCCTGAGCGCCCTTGGTGCACGGCTGGGCCCCGAATTGGTGCGATGAATGTGAGCGCACCAAATTGGTTACAACTTGCCTGATTTTGGGCGCTCGGCCTGGAGCCGAAGCGCCCTGGGTGCCAGTGACAATGGCACAAAAACTGCATTCCGCTTTCCCGCACTTCCAACCACTATCCAAACCAGGAGAACCTGATGGCAAAGACCGTCGCCGATGTACTCAAACTCGTCAAGGAAAACGAGGTCAAGTTCGTCGACTTTCGATTCACCGACACCCGCGGCAAGGAGCAACACGTTACCGTGCCTGTTTCCGCGTTCGACGAGGACAAGTTCACATCGGGACACGCGTTCGATGGTTCGTCGATTGCTGGTTGGAAGGGCATCGAAGCGTCGGACATGCAGCTCATGCCCGACCCCAACACGGCCAACATCGATCCGTTCTTCGAGGAAACCACGCTGATCCTGACCTGCGACGTGGTCGACCCGGCGGACGGCAAGCCTTACGAGCGCGATCCGCGTTCGCTCGCCAAGCGCGCCGAGGCTTACATGAAGGCATCGGGCTTTGGCGACACCGCCTACTTCGGACCGGAACCTGAATTCTTCGTCTTCGATGGCGTCCGCTGGCAGAACGACATGTCGGGCTGCTCGGTGAAGATCGAATCCGAAGAAGCCGCCTGGAACACCGGCAAGGAATTCGAGCACGGCAACACCGGCCATCGTCCGTCCGTCAAGGGCGGCTATTTCCCGGTTCCTCCGGTCGACAGCTTCCAGGACATGCGCTCTGAAATGTGCCTGGTGCTCGAGTCGCTCGGCATCCCGGTCGAAGTGCATCACCATGAAGTCGCCAACGCCGGCCAGATGGAACTCGGCACCAAGTTCAGCACCTTGATTCAGCGCGCAGACTGGGTCCAGCTGCAGAAGTACGTCATCCACAACGTCGCGCATGCCTACGGCAAGACCGCGACCTTCATGCCCAAGCCGATCGTCGGCGACAACGGCTCGGGCATGCATGTGCACCAGTCGGTCTGGAAGGATGGCAAGAACCTGTTCGCAGGCGACGGCTACGCCGGCCTCAGCGACTTCGCGCTGCACTACATCGGCGGCATCATCAAGCACGCTCGCGCGCTGAACGCCATCACGAACCCAGGCACCAACAGCTACAAGCGCTTGGTTCCCGGCTTCGAAGCCCCGGTGAAGCTGGCCTACTCGGCCAAGAACCGCTCGGCGTCGATCCGCATCCCGTTCGTGGCGAACCCGAAGGGCCGTCGCGTCGAAGCGCGCTTCCCGGATCCGCTCATGAACCCGTACCTCGGCTTCGCCGCTCTGCTGATGGCCGGTCTGGACGGCGTGGAAAACAAGATCCATCCGGGCGAAGCCGCCAGCAAGGATCTCTACCATCTGCCGCCGGAAGAAGACGCGCTGATCCCGACCGTGTGCCACAGCCTCGACCAGGCGCTCGACTATCTGGACAAGGATCGCGCCTTCCTGACCAAGGGCGGCGTGTTCACCGACACCTACATCGATGCCTACATCGACCTCAAGATGCAGGAAGTCACGCGCTTCCGCATGGCGACCCACCCTGTCGAGTTCGACATGTACTATTCGCTCTGATCCTCGACCGGGTCAGCGTTAAAAAGGACGGCTTCTGCCGTCCTTTTTCTTTTGGCCTGGGTAGGAACACCAGCACGGCGCAACTGTCGAATTGCACGAAAATGCCCGTTCGATGCGCACTACATCCATGACCATGAAGACTCCCTCCGCACTCCTGCTGGCTGCATTCGCGCTGGCGGGCCTGAACATGCAAGCCCAGGCTCAGGAGCGCGTCTGGCGCTGCGGAAACGAATACACCAACAACGCCACTGTTGCCCAGCAGCGCGGCTGCAAGGTGATGGAAGGCGGCAACGTCACCATCGTGCAGGGCACGCGGCCGATCGCTTCGGCCACGCCTTCCAGCGCCGCTGCACGGTCGCCTGCGGGCAGTCCGCGCGTCGAGGGTGCCGACCAGCGCGCGCGCGACGGGGAGGCGCGCTCGGTGCTTGAATCCGAGCTCAAGAAGGCGCAGGCGCGGCAGGTGCAACTCCTCAAGGAATACAACAACGGCGAACCCGAAAAGCAGGGCAGCGAATCGCGCAATTACCAGAAGTACCTGGACCGCGTCGCTGAAATGAAGGCCGAGCTCGCGCGCAACGAGAGCGACATCGCCGGGATCCAGCGCGAGATCGATCGGATCAAGTAAACCCCCAGGCTGCGCGCACTTCGTGTCGCTGCGCCAACCCCCTGCAGGGGGCAACGCTGACGGCCCGGCTGAGCCGGTTCCGTGGCGTCTCTTGAAGGGACAATTTTCGTGGCATTTGGTAAATCGGCGGGGGCTGCTAAGCGCTTTCAGGCATTTGATCTTCTTTCCACGCTGATCGCGGTGGTTCGCATCGACGGGTCGGTGCTTTTTGCCAATTCGGGGCTCGAAGATGCGCTGGGCACTTCGCGGCGGACGCTCGAAGGGTCGCAGTTTGGCGCCTGCTTTCATGAGCCGCAGGTCCTGCGAACGGCCATCGATGGCGCGCGCAGCAATGACTTCGCCACGTTGCGCTATGAGGCCCTCTTGCGTCGGGTCAACCATGAATTGATGCCGGTGCAGGTCACTCTTGCGCAGAGCGACAAGGCGGGCGAATTGATCATCGAGATGTCGCCCCTCGAACAGCAGGTGCGCCAGGATCGCGAAGAGCGTCTGCTCGATCAGGCTCAGGCCAACAAGGAACTGATCCGCAACCTCGCGCACGAGATCAAGAACCCGCTCGGCGGCATCCGGGGCGCGGCGCAATTGCTGCAGATGGAGGTCGAATCGCGCGACCTGATCGAATACACGCAGGTCATCATCCATGAAGCCGACCGACTGCAGACGCTGGTCGACCGCCTGCTGGCGCCTCATCGACGGCCGCACGTGGTGGGCGACGTCAACATCCACGAGGTGTGTGAGCGCGTCCGGTCAGTGATTCTTGCGGAGTTTCCACGTGACCTGCACATCGAACGTGACTTCGACGTGTCGATCCCTGAATTTCGCGGCGATCGCGAGCAGTTGATCCAGGCCACGCTCAACATCGTTCATAACGCTGCGCAGGCCTTGGCTGAACGACGCGCGGCCGGTGATGCGCAGATCACTTTCAAGACCCGCATCGCGCGTCAGGTCATCTTCAACAAGCAGTGGTATCGACTGGCACTGGAATTGCATGTCATTGACAATGGACCGGGCGTGCCGGACGCGATCAAGGACCGCATCTTCTATCCGCTGGTGTCGGGCAGGGAAGGCGGGACGGGCTTGGGATTGACGCTTGCACAGACCTTTGTGCAGCAGCATCACGGCGTGATCGAGTGCGACAGTGTTCCGGGCCGGACCGATTTCAAGATACTGATACCGCTGCCCTAGCAGCCACGCAACAAGGAGCTGCATGAAGCCGATCTGGATAGTGGATGACGACCAATCAATCCGCTTCGTGCTGGAAAAAGCGCTGCTGCGCGAAGACCTGCCGACCCGTAGCTTCACCAACACGCGCGAGGTCATCGCCGCACTCGAAGCGGCAGCCGACGACGAGATGCAGGGCCCGCAGGTCCTGGTGAGCGACATCCGCATGCCCGGAGGCTCGGGACTCGATCTTCTCGACAAGATCAAGGCCAAGCACCCCGGCCTTCCGGTCATCATCATGACCGCGTTCTCCGATCTCGACAGTGCGGTGTCGGCCTTTCAGGGCGGCGCGTTCGAATACTTGCCGAAGCCTTTCGACCTTCCGCGCGCCGTCGAATTGATTCGCCGCGCCGTGGACGAAAGCCAGCGCGAGGAAGTGGCCGAAGAGCGCATGGCGGCCGCGCCGGAAATGCTCGGGCAGGCGCCTGCCATGCAGGACGTCTTCCGTGCGATCGGAAGGCTGTCCCAGAGCAACGTGACAGTGCTGATCACCGGCGAGTCGGGCTCCGGCAAGGAACTCGTCGCGCGGGCCCTGCACAAGCATTCGCCGCGTGCCAACGGGCCGTTCGTTGCGATCAACACGGCGGCGATCCCGAAGGACCTTCTGGAGAGCGAGCTCTTCGGCCACGAGCGCGGCGCCTTCACCGGCGCGCAGACGATGCGGCGCGGCCGCTTCGAACAGGCCGAAGGCGGAACGCTGTTCCTCGACGAGATCGGCGACATGCCCTTCGATCTGCAGACGCGCTTGCTGCGCGTGTTGAGCGATGGGCACTTCTATCGCGTCGGTGGGCACAACTCGGTCAAAGCCAACGTGCGCGTGATCGCGGCGACGCACCAGGACCTTGAGCAGCGCGTGAAGCAGGGCGGCTTCCGCGAAGACTTGTTTCATCGACTCAACGTGATCCGTCTGCGGCTGCCCGCATTGCGCGAACGCGGCGAGGACGTGCCGGCGCTCACGCGTCACTTCCTGCAACAGAGCGCGAAGCAACTGGGCGTGGAGCCCAAGCGCATTTCCGATGCGGCGCTTGCCCGTTTGGCGGCTTTCAATTTTCCGGGCAATGTTCGGCAACTCGAAAACATCTGCCATTGGTTGACGGTGATGGCGCCGGCGCAATTGATCGAGGCCAAGGATTTGCCGCCTGAAGTGATGGCCGTTACTGGCAATGAAGCGCCTGGCGGTGTTGCAGCGCCCGCTCTGTCGCTGCCTGCGCATGCATCGCTGCCGCTCTCGACTGCCGAGCACGAGATGCCAACGATTTCGCCGGGAGTGCCGACGGCAGCAGCGCCCGCGCCTTATGCGAGTGCGGCCGCTGCTTCATGGGAAAGCGGGCTGGAAGCGGAAGCGCAGAGCATGTTGGCTGCCGGTCGCACGGATGTGTGGGATGCGCTGACACGTCGCTTCGAATCCCGCCTGATCCTGACTGCGCTCGCCAGCACCAGGGGGCGCCGTATCGAAGCCGCGCAAAAGCTCGGCATCGGCCGCAACACCATCACGCGCAAGATCCAGGAACTGGGCCTGGAGTAATTCGCCGGACAGACAGGGAAGGGCGCGTTCAGCGGCTGCGCTGGCCCAGCGTCAGCGTGTCGAGCTGGAATTGCCCGCTCCGGTCCCAGAGCCAAGTCTCGACGTAGGTGTGAGCGCCGAGCTTTCCGGGGCTCGGCAGAGGCGACGCTCCCTTGATCAGCTCGGCGATCATCGGCGCGACCTCTGGCGCATGGCTGGGCGTTCGGCTGAAGTACACCCCAGTGACGCGGCCCGTCGCGTCGATGTCCGTTTCCGTCACGACCACCGCATAGACCAACGGCGGAATCTTGCCCTTGTAGATGCGCTTCGGATAGGCCTTGTAGATGTGGGATGCACCGATCCTGCGGTAGGCCCGCACCGCTGGCGTTTGCGCGGTGATCAAGCGCACATTGGCCACTTGGTCCGACGGCCCTGCCTGAGTAGCTTGAGCCGGCGTCGTCGTCCCTTCGCTCTTCTTGTCGGCGTTCAACGCCGAACAGCCGGCGAGGCCGATCACGCCGGCACACGCAGTCAGGGCAAGGGCGAGTCTCATGCGTCGAGTTCGAGAGTCACCGGCGCGTGGTCACTGGGCTTTTCCCATTTGCGCGGCGCCCGGTCGATCACGCAACCCTTGACGCGCGGAACCAGCGCATTGCTGACCAGGATGTGATCGATCCGGAGCCCGCGGTTCTTCTGGTAGCCCAGCATGCGGTAGTCCCACCACGTATAGCTCTTCTCGGGTTGTTCAAAGAGGCGAAAGCTGTCGGTCATGCCAAGCTTCAGCAAGTCATTGAAGTGATTGCGTTCGTCCGTCGTGTGATGGATCGTTTCGGCGAGCCCGACCGGGTCGAAGCTGTCGCGATCTTCCGGCGCGATGTTGAAGTCGCCCAGCAGCACGAGATTCGGATGCGCGACAAGTTCAGCGCGCAGCCAGTCGCGCAAAGCTTCCAGCCACTTCATCTTGTAGGCGAACTTGTCGGTCCCAGGCGCTTGCCCGTTGACGAAGTAGCCGTTGACGATGCGCAGTTCGCCCGATGGCGTATCGATGGTCGTGCTGATCACCCGCGAGTGTTCGTCCGTGAAGCCATCGATGTTCTTCACCACGTCCCGAACCGGCGCGAGGCTCAGCACGGCGACGCCGTTATAGGTTTTTTGTCCGAACACCGCAGCGTGGTAGCCGGCCGATTTCAGGACGTCCAAAGGAAACTTGTCGTCGCTCATCTTGAGCTCTTGCAGGCAAAGCACGTCGACCGGATTGGCGATGAGCCAGTCAAGGACGTGCTGAAGGCGCGCGGTGAGGGAATTGACGTTCCAGGTGGCTATGCGCAAGGTTTTCTCCAAAGCTTTGCAGTGAAGTCTAGCTTCGCCCGGCGGTCGGAAGGCGGGGCAGAAGCACGCATTGCACGCATGATGTACGACAACTCCTACACCAGAGGTCGACGCATGCTTTCTATTTAGGGAGCTTCCCTCCGTTGACCCGTTCTGCAGCGCCTCAACATAATCGCAGGCCGCCCCACTCATACGATGACTGATAACGTAAGTGTGCGTCGGCTCCGATTTATCACAAAGGCCAAGGAGACATCAATGTTTTCGCCACGCAAACAGCCCATTGCCATCGCGCTCGGCACGCTCACCCTTTTTCTCGCTGCCTGCGGTGGCGGCGGCAACTCCGGGGGGTGGATTCCACCGGCGAGCGGCGGCGGCGGCGGCGTCGGCGGGGGCGGGGGCGGAACCACTACCCCTCCACCATCGCAGTCCACCAATGCGAAATCGCTGCAAGCGATCGTCTACGGGTCAGCGGACACCGGCGTTCCCGAAGGCGCCGGCATCCCGATCACGATGATGGGCCAGATGCGTGCGCTCTTCGACCTCATCAAGAAGGCACCGGATTTCACGCAGGTGGTGATGGACCTGGGCGACGGCACCCCCGTCCACGTGCTCGACACGAACACGGGCGACAAATTCCTGCCCGGCAAGCTAGCGCTCGGCCTGTCGTACATCCTGATCGACATGAAGGCCAAGAACGATCCGCAGTACGCGGACTACCTGGCGACCTATCAGCGCGTCACGACGGCAATGATCACGCAGATGAGTGGCGCCAACTATCTCTATGCCAACACCTCGTGGGGCGAGTACTACTATCTTGTGGCGCTCACCAACCTGAAGGCGCGCGGCATGCTCAACGAGGTGTTCAGCGATGCGGTGCTCGCGACACTGGAAAAGCGCCTCACCTTCTGCGATATGTTCGGTCCGGACTCAAGCGGCAAGGCCGACACTTGCCCAACTGCCGGAACGCCGATCGACGTCACGACGCTCAACACCGCGCAGAACTACTACGCAGTCTCCTACGGCATTGCGGGATTGCGGCAGAAGCTCGGCTGGGGCAACCCCAGCTTTGCGTCACCAACTGATCCGACCGTCGCCACACTGGGTGCGCGCGATGCGCTGCTGCATACGCTCACGACTCACATCCGCAACGACTCATCGGGCGGGTTCTCCGACGAAGCCTCGAACACCCACGCCACCTACTACGATCAGGCGCGCTTCGATCGCTACAGCACTTTGCTGATCGCCGAAGTGACCGAGCGCACCTTCGAGATGGGGAACGAGGCCAACCTGACGGACGAACTCAAGGGCTACCTGCGCAAATCCGTCGACCTGATCCTTCCACAACTCAACACCAGCGGCGAAGGCTTCAACTATGGACGGTCGATCGGCCCATACGGCGATACGGCTTTCATGGAAATCCTGACAGCGGCCGCCAACGCGGGCGTTCTGACCGAGCAGGAAATGAAGATTGCCTATTCGTTCATCTACAAGGCGGCCTACCGCTACGAGACCTTCTGGTATGACCCGACCTTGCCCACGCCGTCGGTGAACATGTGGGTCAAGGGCCGCGGGACAGACGCATATCGCGGGAAGCCGCGCGTCATGGGCGAGAACTTCAGCCTGCTGCACCAGTTCATGTACGTAAACAACTGGTGGAACAAGCTGGGCTACGGCGGCAAGCCATCGCTCGATGATTCAGCTTTCCAGGCGTGGCTCGACACAACCCAGCCGCACTACACGCTCACCTGGTACAACCAGCCGTCCGACACCGCGCATCCATACAGCGCGGCGCTGATCAGTGTGCGTGACGGCAAGCGCGTGATCAACCTGAACCTGAGCCAGGCGCCCGACTACAACTCGTTCACGCCTTACTACCCTGTCCCGTTTGCGGACAAGCTGATCTACGGCACGACCGACCTGGGCTATGCACTGCTGGTTCCTCAAGTCACTTATGGCGGCAAGACGTACATCCCGGTCACTTACTACAAGAACCTGAATGTGCAGGAGACGAACGGACAGGTCGTCGTCTCGTTCGACACGACCAAGTTCAGGCAAGCGGCCAAGAACGCGCTCTACACGACCGACATCGATCTGCAAGCGCACACGGTCCTGACCTTCGCGCAGGGAACCATCACGCGCACCGATACGCTGAGTTCAGCGACCTTGGCCGGAAACATGTCGGTCGAGACCGACTTCACATCGTTTGCCGACTTCCAGAACACAGCGGCCGGCCCCGACGGTATTTCGGTGACTTACGCGAACAGCGATGCAACCGGCTTCGGCACGACGGGCTTCGACACCTGCGCTTTGTCGAACTTCGATTTGGCAGCGGGTGTCACGAATCCGCTGTCGACCACGCCGATCGGCCAGCTGCATTCGAAGTTCGCCTGCACGACAAATGCCTTTGTCATGACTCCGAGCACCAACCGCTCCTTCAGTTGGACGTTGAAGTACGCGGGCATGAGCTGATCGGGAAGGCGAGCTTGCCGGACGGCATCCCTGTCATGGGCGCCGCCCGGTCTGCCAGCCAGGCCATATCACGCGTAGCAGACTGACGACCGCGTTGATGGCCAGGGCTGTGCCCGACACCATCCCTTGTGCCGGAAAGCGCGAGGGAGCGGTGCTCTTTGAGACGACTCTGATAGGCCCGCCTCACATGCGGGAATACGATGAAAGTATTCAAAAAGAGGGCGACTCACGCAGTCGCCGTCCCTATCCAGATCAACTTGACGGACGCACCATCCCCTATGTACACCGATGCTCCCGCTCGCATTCTGAGTTCATTGAAGTCGTGCCTGCTCGCCTTGCGGCAAAAAGGTACGCAGGCCCGGCCGGTCACGGACATTCCGGCGACTTTCTTGGAGATGCAGGCCCGATTCATCCTGGCCCTGAAGGACCTCGAGGTGGAACGTGACGACGCCACCTGGCTGCTGCGGATCTCGCCAGCACAGTTCTCCGAGGCGCAGATCCTGTGCGTCCAGGACATGCTCGCGCTCGACGCTCCGGATTTTTGTCTCACGCTGGCCGATGCCATGGCGCCTTGCTCACTCCGCGGCCAACTCCTGCGCGGCCGCGGTTTCGAAGACTCTGAAGTCTGCCGCCTGCGCCGGCTTTGTCATCGCGCAACGATGCGACAGGCACGTGACCTCTGCTCCGTGTTGCCGTCGTCGTCGATGAGCGTGTAGGCGGCAGTTGCTTCGCTTCGGTCTGCATCCGAAGAACAGGAATTGCGCTCAATGCACGGCTGTGTGCGCTCTAACCCGGACTGCGGCCTCGCCCAGTCGCCCGGGCAGCCATTCGAACTCGATCTCTCAAGTGATTGCAGCAAGATTTCGGTTTCCGTTCCGCGCTCTGCGGGCACCATCCGCAGAAATGGTCGGTGAGAACGAGGGCGATTGATTCGGTGAGCGGCTTTTTTGCTGTCAGGGGCACTCAGCATCGTTCCAGCATGACGAAGCTGAATGCAAGCCCGCTGGCCGCCACGTGCGATTCGCGCGCAGTCTCGTGCCAACCGGCACCGAACGTCGGCGCCCAGGCATCGCCTTCAAAGTCGCGGGCGATCTCCGTAATGACTGCACGACGTGCCAGCGGTTCGGCTTCAGCGTAAATCTGCGCGCCGCCGATCACCCACGCTTCGGGCGCTCGATCTTGCTCGCAGAGCGACAACGCCTGCGGCAGGCTCGACACCTTTTCAGCGCCCGCGCTTTGCCAGTCCGCCTGGCGCGTGATGACGATGTTGCGGCGCCCGGGCAGCGGCCGAAAGCGCACGGGCAGCGAGTCCCAGGTCTTGCGCCCCATGATCACGGGCGCTCCCGCCGTCTGCTTCTTGAAGTGCGCCAGATCCTCCGGCAGGTGCCAGGGCATATGGCCGTTCAGACCAATCACGCCATTGGCGGCGCGAGCGAGGATCAGATTGATGCGAGTGCCCACGATTCAGACGGCGACTGGCGCCTTGATGGCCGGGTGAGGATCGTAGCCGACCACCTCGAAATCCTCGTACTCGTAGTCGAAGATGGACGGTGGCTTGCGCTTGATGACGAGGGTTGGATAAGGCCGGGGCTCGCGGCTCAATTGCAGCGCAACTTGCTCGGCATGATTGCTGTAGATATGGCAGTCGCCGCCGGTCCAGATGAAATCGCCGACGTCCAGATCGCACTGCTGCGCCACCATGTGCGTGAGCAGCGCATAGCTAGCGATGTTGAACGGCACCCCGAGGAAGATGTCGGCGCTGCGCTGATAGAGCTGGCAGCTCAACCTGCCGCGCTCGCCCGGCGCTTGCGGCGGCGCCACATAGAACTGGAAGAACGCGTGGCAAGGCATCAGCGCCATCTTCGACAACTCGGCGACGTTCCACGCGCTGACGATGATGCGGCGCGAATCGGGATTGCTGCGAAGCGTGTCGATCACCTGTTGGATCTGGTCGATATGGCCACCGTCCGGCGTGGGCCAACTGCGCCATTGCACGCCGTAGACGGGGCCCAGGTCGCCGTCTTCGCGCGCCCATTCGTCCCAGATGGTGACGCCTCGTTCCTTGAGCCAGTTGTTGTTGCTCGAGCCGGTCAGGAACCAGAGCAGTTCCTGGATGATGGACCGCAGGTGCACCTTCTTCGTGGTGACCAGCGGAAAGCCTTCATTGAGATCGAAGCGCATCTGGTAGCCGAACACGCTCTTGGTGCCGGTGCCGGTGCGGTCGCCTTTCTGCACGCCCGTCGTGTCGACGTGGCGCATGAAGTCTTCGTATTGCGAGCGGATGGGGCGGTTCATTGAAGGGTCTCCGTCCGGATCACACGACCCGGATTCAGGATGTTCTGCGGATCGAGCCCGCGCTTGATGGCACGCATCATGCCAAGCGCCACGGGCGATTTGTGTTTTTCGAGCTTGTCGACCTTGAGCGAGCCGACGCCGTGCTCGGCCGAAAACGAGCCGTCGAACTTTTCCACCGCGTCGTAGACGAGCGTGTTGATCCGGTCTTCGTGCTCGCGCAAGAAGGCGCCGTTGTCTCCGCCCGCCGGCGCCTGCACGTTGTAGTGCAGGTTGCCGTCGCCGAGATGGCCGAAGTTCACGAGGCGCACGCCGGGAACCTCCCGTTGCAGGAGCGCATCCGTGTCGGCAACGAAGGCTGGAATGCGCGACACGGCGATCGAGATGTCGTGCTTGATGTTGAGCCCTTCCTCGGCCTGCGCGAGCGGAATGCTTTCGCGCACGTGCCACAGCTGGTGCGCCTGCGTGAGGTTCTCGGCGACGACGGCATCCGTCACGCAGCCGCTCTCGAATGCCGTTTCGAGCAACGCCTCGAAGCGGGCGCGGGCGTGATCTTCGGATTCGCTGTCGGAGTTTTCGAGTAGCACGCAATAGGGCACGGCCGCATCGTCGATGAAAGGCACGCGCATCGCGGGGAAGTGCTTGGCCACGAGGCTCAGCGCGAAGTTGCCCATGACCTCGAAGCCCGTCAGACCGGGGCCGAGGCGCTTGTGCGCGAGGCCCAGAAGCGTCACCGCGTGCTCGAGCGACGGCACTGCCGCCCAAGCCGTGAGTTGCGCGGCCGGCAGCGGGTAGAGCTTCATCGTGGCGGCTGTGATGATGCCGAGCGTGCCTTCGCTGCCGATGATCAGGTCGCGCAGGTCGTAGCCGGTGTTGTCCTTGCGCAGCCCGCTGGTGCCTTCCCAGATTTCGCCCTGGGGCGTCACGACTTCGAGGCCGAGGCACAGATCGCGGGTGTTGCCGTAGCGCACGACCTGCGTGCCGCCCGCGTTGGTCGCGAGATTGCCGCCGATGGTGCAGCTGCCTTCCGCCGCAAGGCTCAGCGGAAATAGAAAACCGGCGTTTCGGGCCGCTTCCTGCAAGGTCTGAAGCACGCAGCCGGATTCGACGGTCATGGTGAGATTCGCGGCATCGATGCTGCGAATCGCATTCATGCGCTGCAGGCTGAGCAGCACCTGCTTGCCGCTGTCGTCCGGAATCGATCCGACCGCAAGGCCCGTGTTGCCGCCCTGCGGCACGATGGATGTTCCTTCGGCGGCGCAGGCCTTGACTACTTCGGCGACCTGCCGTGCATCGGCTGGCCGGACGACCGCCAGCGCCTTGCCGCGCGAGCGCTTGCGCCAGTCCTGTTCCCAGGCGGTGAGATCGCCTTCGGTCAGGACGTTCGATGCGCCCACGATGGCGCGGAGTTTGTCGATCAGGACGCTCATTGCGTCGCTCCTTCAAGGCCTCTGGCCACTGCGGCATGTCGCAGGCGCAGCCGGACGTGCCATGCGCAGGCAGTGAAGAGCGCGAGGCACAACACGACCTGCAACAGCGCCAGCATCTGGCTGACGTGATTCGTGTCGCTCCAGGCGCGCACCACGCCTTCGGTGAAATAAAGCCAGATCATCAGGCTGACCCAGCGGTACGTGTACATCCGGTTCTTCAACAGACCCGAGAGCGGAATCACGAGCGGCAGCACCTTGAGCGCCAGCCAGGAGCCGCCGGGGCGCAAGGGCGCCAGCCACAGTTCCCAGGCGAGCCCAAGCACAATCAGCCCGACGAGGCTGCCGACGGCCAGCCAGCGGGTCGCGGAAACGGATGCGGAAGGGGCGGAGGAACTGATCACAAGAGAAAAAAGTAGGGGCGTCACCGATCCAGAAATACCGCAGAACCGGCTCTGCGCGGCTGGGGTGAGCCAGTACGGCATGATACCGGCCATGAATTTCTGGAGGGACCTGCAAAACTTTCCCTGGGCCAACACTGCAGCGGTGCTCCGCGAACGTTTTCGGGAAGACAGGCTCGGTCTCACGTCGAGTAGCCTGACCTTCACCACGACGATCGCACTGGTGCCGTTCTTTACGGTGGCACTCGCGCTCTTCACGGTTTTCCCGATGTTCGCGAAGATGCAGGGCCGGGTGCAGCGGTGGCTGATCGAGAGTCTGATCCCCGACAACATCGCGCGGCAGGTGCTCGGCTACCTGAATCAATTTGCCAGCAAGGCGAGCGGACTGGGCGCAGCGGGCCTCGTCGTGTTGCTCGTCACTGCCGTCGCGTTGATCCTCACCATCGACAAGACGCTCAACAACATCTGGCGCGTGCGCAGCCCGAGGCCGTTTGCCCAGCGGGTGCTGATCTACTGGGCCGCCATCACGCTGGGGCCACTGGTGCTTGCGTTGAGTCTCAGCACCACGGCGGCTTTCTTTTCGGCTTCGCGCGAAGTATTCGGCGGCAGCGTGGTCAAGCTTCTGTTCGATGCCTTCGAATTCTTCCTGCTGGCGGGCGGTGTGGCGGCGCTCTATCGCTTTGTTCCGAACACGCACGTGAAGTGGACGCATGCGTGGGCTGGCGGGGTGTTCGTCGCGGCGGCGATCGAGATTTCAAAGCGCGTGCTGGGCTATTACCTCAGCTTGGTGCCCACTTATTCAGTGCTGTATGGCGCCTTTGCGACGGTGCCGATCCTGCTGGTGTGGATCTATGTGGCGTGGTTGATCGTGCTTTTTGGCGCGGTGATCTCAGCCTATCTGCCGAGCCTGTTGGCCGGCGTGGCGCGCCGCGGCGGCGCGGCGGGATGGCCCTTGCAACTGGCCATCGAAGCCCTGCAGCACCTGGCCGATGTCAGGGCAACGCCGGTAAAGGGACTGGGCGCGGCTGAACTGGTGGCGCGGATGCGCGTCGATGCACTCCAGCTTGCGCCGGTGCTCGAAACATTGGTGGCCATCGACTGGATCGCGCAGATTGCCGAGGACAAGAACGACGAGGATCCGCGCTTCGTGCTGCTGGCGGAACCGGCCATCACGCCGGTAGAGCCATTGCTCGTGGATTTGCTCATGCCGCAGGCACCGCCGCTCGACAGCCTCTGGCGCAAAGGCCCTTTGATCGGGCTCCGGCTGCAGGATCTGCTGGTCTATCGATAATGGCGGCGAACGCTCCGTCGATCCCGACCATCCGTCGACGACTCCGACCGCATCAACGACCGAACTGGCCTTGACCGACTCAACAACTTCAGCAGCCTCCGAGACGACTGGCGATCCGCTGTGGGTCGTTTGCCTGTGCGCCGAATGGTGCGGCGCCTGCCGCGAATACCGGCCGCTGTTCGAGCAGGTGGCGCGCGCGCATCCGCAGTTTCGCTTCGCCTGGGTCGATGTGGAGGACCATGCAGACGTGGCGGACGACTTCGACGTCGAGACCTTTCCGACGATGCTGATCGCGAACCGCGACGGCACGCGCTTTCTCGGCCCCTTGCTGCCGCACGCCGAAACGCTTGCGCGCCTGCTCACCGCTTTGCAGCCGCCGCAGGCTTCCACTCCCGAAGTTCATACGCTCCTGAGTGCGCTGAGGCGCGAACCTGAAACCTTTTCGGTCGCCTGAAGCGATCCGTCGAAAGCGCCCGATGAGAATCATGATTTTTGGCGCCACCGGAATGGTGGGGCAGGGCGTGCTGCGCGAGTGCCTTGTCGACGGCGATGTAACCCAAGTGCTGAGCGTCGGCCGCAGACCGCTCGGCGAGCAACATCCCAAGCTGCGCGAACTCATCCTGCCGGACCTGACCGACTACACGGCCGTCGAAGACCAACTCACCGATTTCGACGCCTGCTTTTTCTGCCTGGGCGTTTCCTCGGTCGGCATGAAAGAAGAAGACTACCGCCGCATCACTTACGACCTCACCTTGGCGGCGGCGCAAACGCTGGCGCGCCTGAATCCGCAGATGACTTTCGTCTATGTGTCGGGCGCGGGGACCGACAGCACGGAGCGCGGCCGGGTCATGTGGGCGCGCGTCAAGGGCGCGACGGAAAACGCGCTGATGCGGCTTCCCTTCAAGGCGGCGTACATGTTCCGGCCGGGGTTCATCGAGCCGATGCATCGCGTGCGGTCGAAGACGGCGCTCTACCAGGCCGTGTACGTGATCGCCCGGCCGATCTTTGGCCTGCTTCGCCGGTGGATGCCCGACCGGGTCACGACGACCGTGCAGGTTGGACGCGCGATGCTCGTGGTTGCCAAGCGCGGTGGCCCCGCACCATTGATCGAAGTGCCCGACATCAACGCGCTTCGCTGAAGCTGCCGAGGCAACCACAGCAGCCGCCCGCCCTCAGTTCTTGAGGAAAGCGTTCAGCGCGAACAGCACTTCGTCCGGCGCTTCGGACATCAGTGCGTGCCCGGCATTCACTGTCACGACTTTGGCGCCGCGCGCTTTCGCAATCAGAGTTTTCGCAGCGCGTGGTGGCGTCATCTGGTCGGCGGCACCCAGCACGAAGAGCATTGGGCATTGCACCTTTGCCATCGCTTCTTCGCCATTGGCATAGTCGTTGCAGGCCCTGAAGCCCATGTGAAAGACATTGGCGCTTGTATTGCTTGCCAGCACTCGCCGCATCAGCGCGCGAGAGCCGCCGTAGAGCCAAGTCCCTGGACCGAGCGATGACGGTGGCGGTGCGAGAAGCGAATGCGAAAAGTTGTTGACCATCGCGATCGCCCGCTGCGGATCGTTGAGCGCTCCATCGAGCAGGGCGGGCGACACCGTCATCGGATAGGCCGTGCCGACCAGCGCGAGGTGGCTGACGCGCTCCGGCGCGCGCGCAGCGGTTTCGAGCGCGATCAATGAGCCGAAGCTGTGACCGACCAGCGCCGCCTTCTTGACCCCGGCCGCATCGAGCAGGCCGATGACGAAGCCGGACGCGTCTTCGACGGTCGCCGGCGGCGGCCCTTCGCTCTTGCAGTGGCCGGGCAGATCCACCGCCAGCACGTTCCATCCATGGTTGGCGAACCAGCGGCTCTGGAGAATCCAGACGCTGTGATCGTTGAGCACACCGTGGATGAAGACAACCGTAGGTTTTGCAGGGTCGAGCGTCTTGCCGCCCGTGTAGCAATAGGTGGCGTGGCCATTGACGAGCAGTTCCATCAGGTACCCGCCTTTTCTGCCGCTTTCAGCGCGCGCTTGAGATCCTCAATGAGGTCGGCAGGGTCTTCCAGGCCGATCGACAGGCGGATCGTCCCCTGCGAAATACCCGCGCTTGCGAGTGCTTCGTCAGTCATCCGGAAATGCGTCGTGCTCGCTGGATGAATCACCAGGCTGCGGCAGTCGCCCACGTTGGCGAGATGGCTGAAGAGCTTGAGCGCTTCGATGAACTTCTTGCCCTGTTCGCGGTTGCCCTTGAGATCGAAGCTGAAGACAGAGCCGGCGCCTTTTGCGCCATGGCGTAGTAGCTTGCCCGCGAGTGCATGGCTGGGGTGCGATTCGAGCAGTGGATGCCCCACACGGGCGACGAACGGGTGCGAGGCAAGAAACTCCACGATCTTTTGCGTGTTGTCGATGTGGCGTTCCATGCGCAGCGGCAATGTCTCGATGCCTTGCAGGATCAACCATGCGGTGTGCGGGCTCATCGATGCGCCGAAATCGCGCAGCCCTTCGCGCCGAGCCCGCAGCAGGAACGCGCCGACGGTGCTTTCCTCGCTGAAGACCATGTTGTGAAAGCCGTCGTAGGCCTCGGTCAGCTCCGCAAACTTGCCCGAGCGCTCCCAGTCGAAGTTGCCGGAATCGACCACGACTCCGCCAATGACGGTGCCATGGCCCGACAGGAACTTCGTGGCCGAGTGGTAGACGAGGTCAGCGCCCCAGTCGAAGGGCTTGATGAGGTAGGGAGAAGTCAGCGTCGAGTCCACCAGCAGCGGCACTTTGGCTGCGTGGGCGATCTCGCTGACCGCGGGGATGTCCAGCACGTCAAGGCCGGGATTTCCGACCGTCTCCCCGAAGAGCAGCTTGGTTTCCGGCCGGATGGCGGCCCGCCAGCCGTCGAGATCACCCGGCTTGACGAAGGTGGTCTGGATGCCAAATCGGCGCATCGTGTAGTGCAAAAGATTCTGTGAGCCGCCGTAAAGCGCGGTGCTCGCCACGATGTGCGAACCGGCGCCCATGAGGGTCGCGATCGACAGATGCAGGGCCGCCTGTCCGCTCGCGGTGGCGATCGCGCCGATGCCGCCTTCGAGCGCCGCGACGCGCTGTTCCAGCACCGCGTTCGTCGGATTGCTGATGCGCGAATACACGTGGCCTGCGCGCTCCAGGTTGAAGAGCGCCGCCGCGTGGTCGCTCGACTCGAAGACGAAGGAGGTGGTCAGGTGGATCGGTACCGCGCGTGCGCCGGTGGCGGGGTCGGGCGCTGCGCCGGCGTGCAGTGCCAGCGTGTCGAAGCCGGGGTCGGAATAGCCGGGCATGAGGACCTTTCAGTGACGTTGCTGCAATGCCCCGTTACGCGCGCAATCCCTGCGACGCCGTCGTGGGCCTGTGGATGGGCGGTGATTGTGGGCTATATTCAAATCGGCACGCCGCCGAGCAAGTGAGGAGCAACACGATGAAAGTCAGCGATATCCTGCGCGTCAAGGGCAACACGCTCTACACGGCCACGCCCGATCAACCCCTGGCCGACGCCGTCACCACCATGGCCGAGAAGGACATCGGCTCGCTCGTCGTCATGGAGCATGGCGATCTGGTCGGCATGCTGACCTTCCGCGAAGTGATCCTCGCCATCGTCGCCAACGGCGGCCAGGTCGGCGGCACCCTGATTCGCAAGGCGATGGACGACCATCCCGTTACCTGCACGCTGGAAACCGACCTCGACGAAATCCGCCGCATCATGCTGGAGCGCCACGCGCGCTACATGCCCGTCATGGACAAGCGCATGCTCATGGGTGTGATCAGTTTCTACGACGTCGCAAAGGCCGTGGTGGACAGCCAGAACTTCGAGAACAAGATGCTCAAGGCGTACATCCGCGACTGGCCCGCGGAGGAATAGCTCAAAAGCGGGTGCGAAGGGCGTCGAACTCGGCGCTCCATTCTCCGCGCCATTTCCGGCGCTGCGCCTCGTCGATCCACGCGCCGTCCAGGCCATTCAGCATGAAGCCTCGGAGGTCGTCGCGGCTGAACCCGAAATCTCGAACCATCATCAACCACGCTTGCGTGGGCGTGACCTTGTGCAGGGTCGGGTCGTCCGTATTGGGGTGAATGCGAAGGCCGAGCCCAGGCATGCGGCGGATCGGATGGTCAAGCGCCCATCGCTCGGGCGGCAGGGTCCGCAAGTAGTACGAGTTGGTCGGCACGACCGTGAAGATCACGCCCCGCTCCGCGCACTCCCGCGCGAATTCGGGGCGGTCGACGACGGTGTAGCCGTGGTCGATGCGATCGACCTTCAGTACGTCGAGCGCGGTACGCACATTCGTCCACGGCATGCCGAATTCGCCGGCGTGCGCGGTGGTCTTCAGACCGGCGCGTCGCGCGTCGCTGTAAGCCTGCATGAACAGTTCCGGCGGACGATCGTTTTCGCGGTAGTCGATGCCGATGCCGATGACTTCATCGCAGCGGTTGCCAACGACCCATTGCACCATCTCGACAGCTGCTTCGGGGCTGGCCTCTCGATCGATGGCCGCGATCAGGCGGCTTGTGATGCCGAACTGCTGTTCGGCGTCGTGGATGGCGCGCACGATCGCGTCTTGCGCCTTTCGATAGCCGATGCCTGATTGATGCACGGTCCCGGTCGGATTCCAGAAGAACTCGCTGTAGCGAACGTTGTGACTGGCGGCATCCTGAAGGTATTCGAGCGTGAGCCGATGCAGGTCGTCCGCACTGCGAACCAGATGCGAATCGAGTGCTCGGAGCACCCTCAAGACGCCGACCGGCTTTTCACCCCGTGTGTAGAAGCTCTCGATTTCATCGTCGGCCAGTGGCGCGCCGGCAGCGCGATTGAGTGCGGCGAAAGTGTCATGCCGAACGGTGCCGAACAGATGGCAATGCAGTTCGACCTTTGGAATCGCGTGAAGGAATGATTCGAGCGGTGAAGCGGGGTCGTGCGCGGGCTGGGTCATGACGCACAGTCTAGGCCGGCGGGCCGGCTCCTGCGCTAGTGCAACTCCGCAGCCGCATGAATCGTCTCCCGCACGCGCGGGTAGATCTGTGTGTTCCATTTGCTGCCGCTGAAGACACCATAGTGCCCGACGCCGGCTTGCAGGTGATGGGTCTTGAGATACGGTCGCACGCCAGTGCACAGGTCCTGCGCGGCCACCGTCTGGCCGACCGCGCAGATGTCGTCGCGCTCGCCTTCAACCGTCAGCAGCGCAGTGCGGCGGATCGCTGCGGGGTTGACCTTGCGCTCGCCCACGGTGAGTTCTCCGCGCGGCAGATCGTAGGTCTGGAAGACCCGCTCCACTGTTTCCAGATAAAACTCCGCCGGCAGATCGTTCACCGCCAGGTATTCGTCATAGAACGTGCGGATGGTCGTGGCCTGTTCGATTTCGCCGTCGATCAGATGCTGGTACAGCTTCCTGAACTGCTGCTTGTGCCGATCCGGGTTCATGCTCATGAACGCGCTGAGCTGCAGGAAGCCGGGGTACACGCGGCGCATCATTCCTGCGTGCGGCCAAGGCACGCGGCTGATCAGGTTGCGCTCGAACCAGCTGATGGAGCGGTCGGTGGCGAGCTTGTTCACCATGGTCGGATTGATGCGGCAATCGACCGGGCCTGCCATCAGCGTGAGGCTGCGCGGTGTCGCCGGGTTGTCGTCTTCGGACATCAGCGCGGTGGCAGCCAGCGCCGCGACGCAGGGCTGGCACACGGCCACCATGTGCACGCCCGGACCGATCGCCTCCAGAAACGCAATGATCTGCAGCGTGTACTCGTCCAGCCCGAAACCGCCATGCCAGAGCGGCACGTCGCGCGCGTTGTGCCAGTCGGTCACATAGACATCGTGGTCGCGCAGCAGCGTGCGCACGGTTTCGCGCAACAACGTGGCGAAATGGCCCGACAGTGGTGCGGCCAGCAACACCGGCGGATGCACCGCCGTGGTGTCCTTGCGAAAGTGCAGAAGGGTCCCGAAGGGGGCAGCCAACGCAGCTTCTTCGTGGACGGCGACTTCTTCGCCGTCGACCATGACGCTGTCGATGCCGTAGGCCGGACGTGTGTGCGTGAGCCGCAAGCGTGAATAGACCTCCATCGCCGCCGAGATGCGGCGAGCCATGCTGCGGTCCGAATGCGGATGCCACAGCGCGCTGCCGAGGTATTGCGCCGCAAGCCGTGACGGCGAAAGCAAGTCGGCGTTGGTTTGATAGGCCCGATACAGCATGCCCGTGACGCAGGCAAGTTGCGGGCCAAGTTCCGCGGCACGACGCGCGAGGCGCACCTTTCTGGCACAAGCCTTGCACGGCTGCATGGCCGATCCGGCAATGAGGAGCGTCAGCATGGCCAAACCCGTTCTCACCATCAGCAGCAAGAACTACGGCGCGTGGTCGCTGCGCGGCTGGCTGATGTGCCGCCTTGCCGGACTCGATTTTTCGGAAAAGGTGATCCCGCCCGATGACCCGGCAATGAAGGCGGAGATGCTGCTGCTCTCGGCTTCGATGCTCGTGCCGTCACTGCAGCATGGCAACGTGAAGGTGTGGGACACGCTTGCCATCGGCGAATACCTCAACGAGATCAAGCCCAAGGCCGGCCTTCTGCCCGCCGATGCCAAGGCGCGCGCGCATTGCCGGGCAATTTGCGGTGAGATGCATTCGGGCTTCAGCGCGATGCGCGGATCGCTGCCGATGAACGTCAAGGCCAAGTTTCCGGGCTTCAAGATCTGGTCGCGTGCGCAGACCGATATCGACCGCATCGTCGAGATCTGGCGCGAGTGCCTTTCGGCTTACGGCGGTCCATTCCTTTTCGGCGAGACACCGTGCATGGCCGATGCGATGTATGCGCCGGTGGTGACGCGCTTCATGACTTACGACGTACACCTCGATCGAACCTGCGCCGCCTACTGCAAGCGCATCGCCGAACTGCCCGCGATGCAGGAGTGGATCAAGGCGGCCAAGCAGGAGCCCGAAGAAATCGACGAGCTCGACGCTGAGTTCTGAATCCGTCCGACCGGTTCATGCCGGCCGGATTCGGAACCCGCAGATCAGAATTTCACCTTCAGGCCGATCGATCCCTGCACCGAGGAGCTCACTCGCGTGTCCCCGCCGGAGTGGAAGAGCTTGCCGAGTTCGCCGTACACGCTGGTCGCCGGCGTCAGGCCAAGGGTGAAGCCGATGGCCGCCTCGGTGGACGTGTAGCCGATTTCGTTGGAGATCGGCGTGGTCGCGACCGGAGCGATGAAGCTGGTCGTATCGGTGCCGCCGAAGCCATGCCAGACGTTGAGTCGTCCGTACGGCTGCAGTCGACCGATGCCGGTGGTGTAGTCGCCGGTGATGCGCACGCCGATGCGCCCGATCACCGCTGTGGCCGTGTCCTGGTCCACGACCGCGCCGCTGATCCGTGCATTCCCCAGCGCCTGGCGGTTGACGATCAACTGGGCCTGCGGCTCGACTCCCCAGCCGCTGCCCAGTGCGAATCGCTGGCCCACTTCGGCTGACGCGGTCACGCTGTTGCCGCTGCTGTCGCTTGCGAAGCCGAGCGGGGGCGTGCCCGTAATGTCCTGATGGCCGTACTGCAGCACGAAATCGGCGTACTGTCCCTGCGGATTGGCATAGGTGGCGTAGCCGCCCAGGTAGGTGGTGTCCGCGCGCAGATTGCCGGCATAGCCGCGGCTGAGGGAGTTCAGGCCGTAGAAGCCGTCCACATGGGTGTCGGCGCGCAGGTAGCCGGCATACAACCCGGCATGCCAGGTGGTGTCGGTGTAAAGGTCGACGCCGGCCTGCGCTCCTTGCGTGCTGGCATTGCTTTCCGGCGCGGTGATGCCGCTTTGTTCGATGGTGGTGGTCCCGTCGATGACACGGGCCCACCCGCGGCGATTGGAAGTGCTGCCGGAAGCTTCGGTCGTGACCGTTTCGTCGCCCATCCTGCGATGCAGGTTCGACAGCATCGTGAGATCGCTTTGGCGCAGCACGCTCGGCAGCGCAGCATAGAGAGGCACTTCGGCGCGATAGGCCGGCAGTGGCGTTGCCGCTATGGATGCGGGCCCAGATGCCGCTGCGGGAGCGACTGCGGCGCCCGTTGCAGTGGTCGGCGTGACGGGGCCGCCGTCGGAGCGCAAGTACCAGTTTTCGCCTGCGCCACTGTTGTCGGCGGCATAGAGCCGGTACTCGAAGGCGCCCGCGTCAACGTGGCCGTTTGCCAATGCGAATGCGTCCTTGGTCGTCTGGGCGGTCGTGGTCGCGCCGTTCTGGGCGCTGATGATGTTGATGCCGCTGCCCGCGGTTCGTGCGCCGAGGCCACCGAGGTTGGTGATCTGCACGGTGGTCTTGCCGCTCGCGCTGGCGCCTGCGCCGTTCAGTATCAATCGATCGGTCACGCTGCCACTGTCACCCAGCGCAGTTCCCAGGCGGATGACGCCGGCGTTGCCGGAATAGGCGCCGTTGATGGTCAGGGTCGAGCCCGGCGCAGCGCCCACCAGCGAGACAGTGCCGCTGTTGGTCAGGGATGCAACGGTCTGGCTGAAGCCGCCGGTGTCCAGCGTCGCGCCGGAAGCCACCGTGTGCGCCGAAGTCGCGCTGAACGCGTTGGCCGCGCCCGCGCGCAACGTACCTGCCGCCACGGCCGTTGCGCCGCTGTAGTTGTTGGCGCCGGAGAGCACCAGCGTGCCGCTGCCGTTCTTCGTCAGGGCGCCGGCACCTGAGATCGCGCCGGTCAGCGTTTCAGTGAAGCTGCCTGTGTCGATGATGGGGTCGGTGATTCCGGTGAGCACCACGGCATTGGCGACTGTCAAACCGTTGACGGTGAAGCCCAATGTGGTGCCTTCGTCCATCGAGAGCGCGCCGGTGCCCAGGGCGGTGCTGCTGCCTAGGTTGATCTGACCTGATTGGAGAGCGGTGCCGCCGCTGTAGGTGTTGGCGCCTGCGAGGGTCAGCGTGCCCGCGCCTGTCTTTGTGAGGCTGCTGCCGCTGATTGCGCCATTGAGCGAAGCGTCATGGCCATTGGTGTCGAAGGTGCTGCCTGCGCCGATCGTCACTGCGCGTGCGCTGGCGAAGCTGGCTCCGTAGCGCAATGTGGCGTTGTTCAGGGCAAGTCCGCCGGTCGCGGCGCCGAGGTTGCTGTCGGCGCTGACTTGGAGCACGCCGGCGTTGACGGTCGTGCCGCCGCTATAGGTGTTGGCGCCGGTTAGGGTTAGCGTGCCGGCGCCAGTCTTCGTGAGAGCGCCGCCGCTGATCACGCCATTGAGCGAAGAGTTGTTCCCGTTGGTGTCCAACGTACCGCCGCCCGCGCCCATGGCCACTGCGCGTGCGCTCGCGAAACCGGCGCCGTAGCGCAACGTGCCGTTGTCGAGCACAAGCCCACTAGCCGCATCGCCGAGGTTGTTGTCCGCGGCGACCTGAAGCACACCGCCATTGACAGTGGTGCCGCCGTTGTAGGTGTTGGCGCCCGCGAGGGTCAGGGTGCCGGCGCCGGCCTTCGTGAGAGCGCCGCCGCTGATCACGCCGTTGAGCGCAGCGTCATTGCCGTTGGTGTCGATGGTGCCGCCACCCGCGCCCATCGTGACTGCGCGTGCATTGGCGAAGCCGGACCCATAGCGCAACGTGGCGTTGTCGAGCGCCAGGCCACCGGTCGCGGCGCCGAGGTTGTTGTCTGCGCTGACCTGAAGCACGCCGGCTTTGACAGTCGTGCCCCCGCTGTAGGTGTTGGCGCCCGCGAGGGCCAGGGTGCCGGCGCCTGTCTTGGTGAAGCTGCTGCCGCTGATCACGCCGCTGAGCGAAGCGTCATTGCCGTTGGTGTCGAAGGTGCTGCCTGCGCCGATCGTCACTGCGCGTGCGCTGGCGAAGCCGGCTCCGTAGCGCAATGTGGCGTTGTCGAGTGCAAGACCACCGGTCGCAGCGCCGAGGTTGTTGTCTGCGCTGACCTGAAGCACGCCGCTGCTGACGGTGGTGCCGCCGTTGTAGGTGTTGGCGCCCGCGAGGGTCAGGGTGCCGGCGCCTGTCTTGGTGATGCTGCTGCCGCTGATTACGCCGCTGAGCGAAGCGTCATTGCCGTTGGTGTCGAAGGTGCCGCCACCCGCGCCGATCGTTACTGCGCGTGCGCTGGCGAAGCCGGCTCCGTAGCGCAATGTGGCGTTGTCGAGCGCAAGACTACCGGTCGCAGCGCCGAGGTTGTTGTCTGCGCCGACCAGAAGCACGCCGCCATTGACAGTGGTGCCGCCGTTGTAGGTGTTGGCGCCCGCGAGGGTCAGGGTGCCGGCGCCGGCCTTCGTGAGAGCGCCGCCACTGATCGCGCCGCTGAGCGCAGCGTCATTGCCGTTGGTGTCCAAGGTGCCGCCGCCCGCGCCCATGGTCACTGCGCGCGCGCTGGCGAAGCCCGCTCCGTAGCGCAACGTGCCGTTGTCGAGCGCAAGCCCACCGGCCGCATCGCCGAGATTGTTGTCGGCGCTGACCTGTAGCACGCCGCCGTTGACCGTCGTGCCGCCGTTGTAGGTGTTGACGCCCGTCAGGGTCAGCGTGCCGGCGCCCGTCTTGACGAGCGAGCCTCCGGTCGCACTGACCGGGGGGTTGTACACACCTCCGTCCTTGTCGACGAACCCTGGGCCAGTATCGGAGATGACTCCGCCGATCGTGCTATTGGTGCCCCGCGCACCGACTGTCAAGACCTTGCCGCCGAGCACGACGTTCCCGTCGCCGGAAAGCTCGCCGATCGATATCCCGCTTGTCGCTTCGCTGATGTTCACAGTGCCGGCGACGCCATTGGCGATGGCTGCTCCGCTGAGATCGGAGGAGTCCTGCAGGTAAACGCGCCCGCCGTTGTTGGCGATCGCCGCGCTGCCGCCCGTGCTGGTGCCCAAAAAATAGATGCGCGAGTCGGTGCCGTTGACCAGGGTGGACGCGGCTGCCGTGGCATCCCGGAAGAGGATCAACGCGCTACCCGCTGCGTTGATGATTGTGGCCGTCCCCGCGCTGGCGCCGTTCGAGAAGGTGACGCCGGAGTTGAGCCCCAGTTTGTTGGGGCTGACATGGGTCGTGATTTTCAGGTTGCCGGCGCTGGCACCGCCACCGTTGAAGTCGAGTTCGCTATTGTTGTAGATGTCGACCAGGTTGCTGTTCGTGCCCAGCGTGCCCGAGCCGGTCACCTCGACATTGATGCGGCCGACCTGACCGCTCGTTCCAAGCTGGATGGCGCCCGTGAATGCGGTGTTGTTGCTGCTGCTCAACGTCAGGCGCGTCGGATCTCCAGTGTTCGATCCGCCGTTCTTCAGTGTCAGGGTGCCACCTCCGCTGAGTTCTCCGCTGAAGATATTGCCTTGGCTGTCGTTCACATCGATGGTGCCGCCGTTGACGTTCACGGCAATGTCACGCGCCGAAACGAAGGGCGGCGGGTTCACGGCCGGCAGCGGAAGAGGCGCCGGCAGACGCAAGGTGCCGCCATCGAAGGTCAGGCCGGCATTGGGGCCGGTCGAGCCCAGGTTGCTGTCCGAGGACACCTGCAGTATTCCGGCGTTCAGCACAGTGCCGCCGCTATAGGTGTTGTTGCCAGACAGGGTCAGGGCGCCAGCACCGGTCTTGGTGAGAGCGCCGCCGCTGATCACGCCGTTGAGCGAAGCGTCGTTGCCGTTGGTGTCGAAGGTGCCGCCATCCGCGCCCATCGTCACTGCGCGTGCGCTGGCGAAGCCGGACCCGTAGCGCAATGTGGCGTTGTCGATCGCGAGGCCACCGGTCGCAGCGCCGAGGTTGTTGTCGGCGCTGACCTGAAGCACGCCGCTGTTGACGGTCGTGCCGCCGCTATAGGTGTTGTTGCCACTCAGCGTCAAGACGTCCGTGCCCTGCTGCACCAGGCTGCCGCTGCCTGAAACTACGCCTGCGTAGTCGTATGCGTTAGACCGATTGAAGACCAACCGTCCGTTGTCCGTCACGTCGCCGTTCAGTGAGCCAGTGGTGCCGCCGGTTCCGATCTGCAGGGTTCCGCCTGTGTTGATCGTCAGATTGCCTGTGCCGGCCGCACCGCCGACACCGGCGATGCCGCTCGTACCGTTTCCGCCTTGAACGCCGCTAAAGTTCACGTCACCCGAGGCATTGACCGTGCCGCTGATCGACAACGTGCCGTTGCCGCCCGCGCCGCCCGTACCGCCGGTTCCCCCATTGGGCGTGCTGCCGCCGCCGCCGCCGCCTGAGCCGCCGAGGTTGATTGCACCGGCGACATTCAGGACGGCGCCAGCGCTCACATCGAGGACGCCATTCGACCCGGCCCCACCGACGGCACCAGGCGTCGTCCCCCCGCCGCCGCTCCCGCCGCCGCCACCCCCGCCGACCCAGACGGAGCCGGTCACGTCGGTGGTGCCGGTCAAGGTCAAAGAGTTGGGCTGGACGGTGTCGCCCACCAACGCGTTGCCGCCGGTGACGCCAGCGCCATTGGCGCCGCCATTGCCGGGCACTCCGATGTCACCGCCAATGACGAATCCATTGCCGCCGCCGCCCGAGCCGAAACCGCCGCCGGCGCCGCCGGCGATCGCACCACCCGATCCACCACCGCCTCCGCCACCGATGCCACCTGCGCCGCCGTTCCCCGCATTGGTGCTCGAAATGCCGCCTGCGCCACCGGCGCCGACGAGCAGGTTGGTATCCGCATGCGCGGTAGGCGCCAGGGCGGTGACCGCCATCAGGACGGCGGCTCCCGCGGCGCCGAAGGCCGCGCTGGCAGCGCTTCCGGTTGCGCAACCGCCGGGACCGGATGTCCGGGCGAGTTCGGAGACAGCTTGACGGCTTCCCGTCGAGCGATTGAAGACGAGGCGATAGATACGGTTCATTGAGACACGACTCTTGTTGCTTAAAAATGGAACATTTCGTATTCAGACGCGTCGGAGTGTATCTTTTGTTAAATATTAAGTACTAGATATTTTTGCGGGTCGGACGTAAAGCCGCCGCGACAAGGCGATCGAAAGCCCACCCGCAGGGGCGCTGAAACGCTGTTGCTTGTGGGCCTGGTTCAGTCCGCCGGTTTGCGGAACATGCGCAGATCGAGCGGCGACTCGTTGCCGAGCCACATCGCGTGCGCCGTGTGGTCCGTGTAGTCGTCGCCGGTGACGCCGTGGACGAACACATCGAGCCCGTTGCGGTGCTCGTCCAGCCAGCCGATTACTTCGTCGAATTCGGCAGCGTCGAAAGCAAGCTGGCAACTCCAGTGCGGGTGCGGACCGACGAGCCGCTCGTGCACCCTGCCGACCACGACCAGCAGACTGCGCCCGGCATCCTCGGCCAACTGCTTCGCTTGCGCGACCGTTGCGGGGCCGAAATAGATGTGCGCGTGGTATTGCGGATAGAGGTTTTCAGGTCGACGCGGCATCGTTGGTCAGGCGGGGCAGGAGAGCCAGAGCTTACGCCGTGTGACGTACTTGCGGCCGCCACACGCGCTTGCTGCGGCAATCTTGAAATGGTGAAATACTGTTTGTCCATACAGTATTTCGGGGGCGCCGCCATGACCGACACCATCATCCCTCTTCATGCCCTCAAGGGCCGAGGTGCGGCCACGCGCCTTGCGCATCGGTTCGAGCGCGACGCGCGCAATGCGTTCGACGATGGCTGGGGCACTCTGGAAGAGGGCGCCGCCGACGCAGACGCATTGCCTCCGCTCGCCACGGAGGTCCGCTTCGAGGACGTCAAATCCGTGCTCAGCCACAACGATTCCCCGGACGTTCCGTTCGACCGTTCGCTCAATCCGTACAGGGGATGCGAACACGGGTGCATCTACTGCTTCGCCCGGCCCACGCACAGCTATCTCAATCTTTCGCCGGGACTCGACTTCGAAACCAAGCTGATCGCCAAGCGCAACATCGTCGAGGTGCTTCGCGGCGAGCTGGGCCGCAAGGGCTACAGGCCCAGCCACCTTGCGATCGGCACTGCGACCGATTGCTACCAGCCCATTGAGCGTGAACTCCGGCTCACTCGTTCGGTCATCGAATTGCTGAAGGAGACGCACCATCCCTTCGGCCTCGTCACGAAATCGAGCGCGGTCGAGCACGACCTGGACCTGATCGCACCCATGGCGGCCGAGCATCTGGCGGCGGTGTACGTCACCATCACCACGCTCGATGGCGAGGTCGCGCGCAAGCTCGAGCCGCGCGCCGCCGCGCCGCATCGGCGCTTGCGCACCGTGCGCACGCTAGCCGAAGCGGGCGTTCCGGTGGGCGTGAGCGTGGGGCCGCAGATTCCCTTCGTGACCGAAGACATGGAACAGGTTCTCGAAGCCGCCTGGAATGCCGGCGCGCGCTGCGCTTTCTACACGGTCGTCCGGCTGCCATGGGAGGTCGCGCCGTTGTTCAAGCAATGGCTCGAACTGCACTACCCGCAGCGCGCGGACCGGATCATGGCGCGCATCCGCGAAATGCGCGGCGGCAAGGACTACGACGCCGATTTCGCCACGCGCATGAAGGGCAGCGGACTGTGGGCGGACCTGATTCGTCAGCGGTTCGAAAAGGCGACGGCCCGCATCGGGTTCAATCGCGATCGCATCGTGCTCGACCTCAGCGCGTTCCGACCACCTGGCGCAGTGGGGCAGGGCAGTCTGTTTTAAGTTCCGCCGAACCGCGCGGCTCGACCCCGCACCAATCGCCGCCCAGCGCCTTCACGAGAAATACCGAGGTTTGCATGCGCTGCCCCATGATCTGCGCGGCTTGGCGCTCCGTCGAGAGCACGGCCTGCTGCGCTGTGATGACGTCGAGGAAGGTCGTGGCGCCGCCCTGGTAGCGGGTGGAGGCCATGTCCAGCACGCGGCGCGCGCTTTCGACGGCAGTGAAAGCCTGCGTCGACGCATGGTCGAGCGACGCGACGCCGGTGATGCCGTCTTCCGCTTCCTGCATCGCGGTGAGCACGATGCGCCGGTAGTTGGCCACGGCGACGTCATACCCCGCGCGAGTGAAATCGACATTCGACCGGATGCGCCCGCCGTCGAAGATCGTCTGCGTTGCCGAGACGCCGAGCGACCAGAGCAGGCTTCTTGCGTCGAAGAGCGTGGCGAGCGTGCTGCTGTCCACGCCGCCGGTGGGCAGCAGCATCACGCTCGGATAGAAGGCCGCCGTCGCAACGCCGATCTGCGCATTGGCGGCGGCCATGGCGCGTTCCGCCGCCGCGACGTCCGGACGGCGCTCCAGCGCGTCCGAGGGAACGCCGATCGGAATCGCCGGCGGCGCCAGCGGCTTCACATCCGGGGCGATGGAAAACGAAGGCGCCGGCGTTCCCGACAGCGTGGCAATCGCGTGCTCGAACTGGGAGCGCTGCTTTTTCAGCGTGTCGACCTGCGCGAGCGTGTTGTCGAGCAGCGCCTGCTGCTGCGCGACGTCCAGACCCGACACCGCGCCCAAGTCATGCCGGTCAGTGACGAACTGGAGCGCTCGCCGCTGAAGCTCGATCGATCGCGCCAGCACGTCGAGTTCGATGTCCGTCGATCGCAGGTTGTAGTAGCTCGACGCGAGATCCGTCGTGAGCAGCAGTCGCGTGTTTTCGAGGTCGGCCGCCGATTGCGCAGCCGATGCCGTTGCGCCTTCGACCGATCGCTGCACGCGTCCCGCCAGATCGGCTTCATAGCTGGCCGTGAAGATCACGTTGAAATCGTTCTGCACCGTCGACAGGTTCGGCACCGCATAGTTGGTCAAAGGACGGTTGGCCGAAATCTTGAACCGCTGGGCGCGCGTGCCGACACCCAGTTGTGGATAGCGGGCGGCCTCGCTCCCTGCGAGCGTGGCGCGGGCCTGCGCAAGCCTCGCATTGGATGCGGCGAGCGTGGGGCTGTCAGCGAGCGCCTTCTGTTCGAGCGCATTGAGCTGCGCATCGCCGAAGCGCTCCCACCACGGCCCCTTGTCGGATGCATCGCTAGGCGTCCCCTGCCGCCATGGTTCTTCGACTTGCCAGCTCACGGGCACGTCGAAGGATGGCTTCTTGTAGTCCGGCCCGACGGCGCATCCAGCCACGGCTGCAACCGCCAGCGCGATCAGCGCGGCTCGCACGAACATCACGCTGGTTCCTTGGCCACCACGACAACGTCGCCTTCGGCCAGCGAGTCGGAAGGATTCAGCACCAGCCGATCGGTGCCCGAGATTCCATCGAGCACTTCCACGGTCTCGCCATAGTTGCGTCCGAGATTGATCGGGCGCAGGTGGACTTTTCCTTGTGCATCGACGACCGCAACCCGGGTGCCTTCGGCCCTGAAGAGCAGCGCGTTGGCCGGAATCGTCAGTGATTTGCTCGCGGCAAGCGGCAGCGACACCTGCACGTAAGCGCCAGGCAGTAAGACGCCGTCCTTGTTGGGCAGCGAGACCTCGACCTGCATCATCCGGGTGGCGCTGTCGATGGCGCCCGACGTCCGTGCCACCTCGCCCTGAAAGCGTTGGTCGCGCAGTTCGGCTTGCGTGACGATCACAGGCTGCCCCGCCTTGATGAGTTGCGCATAGGCTTGCGGCACGTTGATGTAGACGCGCAACGGGTCGGTCTGCGCGAGCAGGAACAAGGACCGCCCGCTGCCCGCGTCGATCAGGTCGCCGACGTCGACATTGCGCCGCGTGATCATTCCGGCGAAGGGCGCCAGCACGCGCTTGAATCCTTCGGTCTGCTTCAGGCGCTGGACGTTGGCGTCCGCCGCCGCGACGTTGGCGGTGGCCTGCGCGAGGGCGCTGCGGCGTTCGTCAAGGTCCTGCTGCGAAACCACATCCTTCTTGCGCAGGTTTTCCCAACGCGCGACGGTGCTCTTCGCCAGGTCGAGACTGGACGCGGCTTGCTGGCGCGCGGCGATGCCCTGCGAAAGCTGCTGGTCGATCTCGGGGGTTTCGATCTCCGCGAGCAGATCGCCCTTTTCGACATGGCTGCCGATGTCCTTGGTCCACCGGCGTAGGTAACCGCTGGCGCGCGCCGAAATCGGCGACTGCACATAGCCTTGCAAGGTGCCCGGCAACGCGAGTGTCTGGCCGGCGGCGGGTGTTTGGGGCAGTGCAGTCTTGACGTATTGGGCTGCGCGCTCGGCGGTGCCTATTTCGAGTGCGCGCGCATTGCTCATGCGAACGAACACGATCCGCGCCGCGCCGATGGTGAGAAGCGCCAGCACGATCAGCACGGCGATGCGCGTGCGCCGGACGATCTGGCGCCTGCGGGGCAACTCGTGGTGATCGCCGTCTTCGTCGGCGGCGATGGGGTGGATGCCCAGTGCCGCGTGGCGTTGCTCCGTCATGGGGTCAGGTCTCCTGGGGCTCGGCCCCGAGCGAAGGTGGTGTGGCTTGGCGCGCCGCCTGGCGATGAGCGCGGCGGCTGTGGATTTCTGCGAAGACGGCCGGCACGAAGAAGAGTGTCGACACCGTCGCGAAGAGCAGGCCGCCGATCACTGCGCGGCCCAGTGGCGCGTTCTGCTCGGCGCCTTCGCCGAGGCCGAGCGCCATCGGGATCATGCCGATGATCATCGCCAGCGCCGTCATCAGCACCGGACGGATGCGCGTCGCGCCCGCTTCGAGTGCGGCCGACAACGGCGGTATGCCTGCCGCCAATCGCTCTCGCGCGAATGCGATCAACAAGATGCTGTTGGCGGTCGCCACGCCCATGGTCATGATCGCGCCGGTCAACGCCGGCACGCTGAGCGTGGTGCCCGTGATGAACAACATCCATGCGATGCCGGCCAGCGCAGCCGGCAGCGCCGTGATGATGATGGCCGCATCGATCCACGACTGGAAGGTCACCACGATCAGCAGATAGACCAGCACGATCGCCATCGCCAGTCCGACCCCCAGGCCGATGAAGGACGACTGCATCGTCTGGACCTGCCCGCGAAGGGTCACCTGGCTGCCGCGCGAGAGCTTGGGCCGCATGTCGTCCACCAGCGCTTTGACCTTCGAAGCGACGCTCGCGAGGTCCGTGCCCTGCACGCTGACATAGACGTCGATCACCGGCGCGATGTTGTAGCGCGATGCGACCGCCGGTTGCCGGCCCGCTTGCGCGTCGACGAGATTGCCGAGCAATTGAGGCGCGCCGCTCCCCGCGCCACCCGAGCCGGACGCCACCGGAATGTTGAGCAGGGAATCGAGGGAGTCCACTGTGTATTGGGGCGATTGCACCGCAACGCTGTAGGCCACGCCGTTCTGAGGGTTGAGCCAGAAGGCCGGCGCCGTCTGCGAACTGCCGGACAGCGCGATCAGCACGTTCTGCCCGACGTTGGCCGCGGTCAATCCGAACTGCTGTAGGCGCGTCCGATCCATCTGCAGATTGAGACCTGGTCCGTCCAGGCGCTGATGGACGTGGGCATCGACTGCGCCGGGGATCTGCCGGATGGCCTTCACCAACTCCGCCGCGCGTGCTGCATTGCCGTTGAGGTCGTTGCCGCTGAACTGCACGTCGATGGCCGCTGGCAAGCCGAAGTTGAGAATCTGCGTGACGATGTCCGCCGGCTGGAAAAAGAACTCCGTACCCGGAAAACGCTTGGGCAATTCGGCACGCAGCAGCGATACGAATTCCTCGGTGGGGCGATGGCCTTCGCGCAACGAAAGCAGGATCTCGCCGTCGAGCGTCCCGATGGTGCCGGCGTTGCTGTAGGACAGATTGATGCCGCTGTTGGGCACGCCCAGGTTGTCCAGGATGGTTTCGAGCTGGTCGTGGGGCACCAGTTCGCGGATGACGGCTTCCACCTGATCCGCAAGTCGGGCTGTTTCCTCGATGCGGGTGCCGGTGGGTGCGCGCATGTGCAGGCGGATCTGGCCTGCGTCCACACTCGGGAAGAAGTCCCGGCCGAGCACCGGATACAGCAGGCACGACAGCAGGCAGAAGCCCAGGAAGAGGGCGATGAAGCGGTTGCGGCGCGACAGCACGGCCGAGAGCACCAGCGTATAGGCGCGGCGTACTCGCTCGAACCGCGCGTCGAAGCTCCGGTAGACGCGTTGCAGCATGCTCGGGTTCGCGTCGGCGGCCGCCTTGGCATGGACGCCGCCCATCAGCAGCATGACGAGCGTTGGCACCAGCGTTCGCGAGAGCAGGTAGGACGCCAGCATGGCGAACACGACGGCCTCCGCCAGCGGCACGAAGAGGAATCGCGCCACGCCCGACAAAAAGAACATCGGCACGAAGACGATGCAGATGCACAGTGTCGAGACGAATGCCGCCGGCCCGATTTCGCCCGCGCCGACGAGGATGGCTTCGTTCAGTTCCGTGCCCATGTGCAGGTGGCGCTCGATGTTCTCGATGGTCACGATCGCCTGGTCGACCAGAATGCCGACGGAGAGCGCAAGGCCGCCGAGCGTCATCAGATTGAGCGTCTGGCCCAAGGCATAGAGCACGAGGATCGACGCCAGGATCGACAGCGGAATGGTCAGCCCGATGATCAGCGTGCTGCGCCAGTTGCCGAGGAAGAGCAGCACCATCGCCGCAGTCAGCGCCGCGGCGATGAGGGCCTCGAACACAACCCCCTTCACTGCGGTTTTGACAAAGACCGACTGGTCGAACAGCGGCGTCACCTTGATGTCCGCCGGCATTCCTTGCGCAGCGGCCGGCAACAGGGCGCGGATGTTGGAGACGATGTCCAGCGTCGAGGCGCCGCCGTTCTTGAGCACCGACAGCAGCACGCCGCGCACGCCGTCCTGTCGCACCACATTGGTTTGCGGCGAAAAGCCGTCGCGCACATAGGCCACGTCGCGCAGGTAGGTCGTGGCGCCGCCCGTGGTGCGCACCGGCAAATCATTGAGGCCCGCGATGGCTTCGGGCGAACCGTTCATGCGCACGCTGTATTCGGTGGCACCGAACTTGACGGTCCCCGAGGGCAGGATGAGGTTCTGCGCGTTGACCGCATTGACGACGTCGGCCGGCGAGAGGCCGCGCGCCTGCAGCGCCTGCGTGTCGAGATCGACCGAGATCACCCGGTTCTTGCCACCGTACGGAAAAGGAACCGCCGCGCCCGGCACCGTGATGAGTTGCGGCCGCAACTGGTTGATGGCGGCGTCGAACAGCGCGTTCTCGGCCCTGGTGGGACTGGACAACGCCAGCTGAACCACCGGAATGCTCGATGCCGAATACTTGATCACCAGCGGCGGCGTGATGCCCGGCGGCAACTGGCGCACCTGCGTCTGCATCGAAGCGACGACCTGCGCAATGGCAGTCTCGATGCTCGCGGTCGGCTGGAAAAACACCTTGATGACCGACACGCCGGCCAGGGATTGCGATTCGATGTGCTCGATGTCGCTGACTGTCGTCGTCAGCCCGCGCTCGGTTTGGCCCGAAATGCGCTGCCCCATCTCTTGCGCCGGCAGGCCGCCGTAGTTCCAGATGATGCTGATGACCGGAATGTTGATTTCCGGAAAGATGTCGGTCGCCATCCGCAGCAGCACGAATGGAGTGGCCAACACGATCAGCATCGCCATCACGATGAAGGTGTATGGACGACGCAGAGCCAGTTGGACCATGGACACGACTTGTTACTTCTGCAAGAAGAGGCCGCCATCATAAAGAGAGATGACCTGCGCCATTGAGCCGGCGCAGCACCTTTACGTTCCCTCGGCTGGCTTGGCTGGCTCTCTGGCTTCGCTCAAGCGCCTTGGCGCAACCCGAGGGCATCGAACACGCGGATTGCCGCATAGGCGTCGTTGGCTGCATAGCGCAGCTGCGCATCGGTGAGCTGCCGGTTGGCCCAGTTCGAAGTGGTTGCCTTGCGCGACTTGACGAAGCGCTGATCGAAGACAAGCGCGATTGCGGTCTTCACGCCAATGGACTTGCGATAACCGCGGCGGCGGAATTCCGAATCGATGTCGAACACGGAACGAGGCTCGATGTCCAGCCGCTGACGGATCAGGCTCAAGTCGCTGGAGAGCCCGAAGCCGGCCTTCAGCAGATCCGCCGAGGCCAGCAACTCGCGGAGCACGCCATGCAGTTCGGTGCGGTGCAGCTGGAACAGCCATGCCTCGGACGGTGTCGCGAACTGCACGACGTGCGGCCCGCTGGAGACTTCGAACTTCGCGAAGGTCGGCTTCGATTCGGTGTCGAAGCCCACGACGCGACTGGCCAGGAGCGCGGTGGCCGCGGCTTCGGCGTCTTGCTGCGTGGCGACCACCCTGATGTCCCGAAGGCCAAGGCCTTCGAAGGGTTGAAGCAGCGCGATCTGCTCGCGTTCGGGTAGCGGGTGAAGGCTGTCGTTCATTCAGGAAGCCGCTCAGGCTCGCAGCAACTTGTCGTGGCGCGCGAGGTGCTCGGCGACAAAGCTCTGGATGAAGTAATAGCCGTGGTCATAGCCTTCATGGCGCCTCAGCGTGAGAGGCTGGCCGGCCGCGCGGCAGGCGGCCTCGAACACATGCGGATGCAACTGCTCGGCGAGAAACTTGTCGGCAAGCCCCTGGTCGATGAGGATGCCGCCGGGGAAGGGCGGCTCGGTCTGCGATTGCATCAGTGCCGATGCGTCATGGGCGAGCCACGCATCGCGATCCTCCCCGAGGTAGCCGCTGAACGCCTTTTCGCCCCACGGGCATTGGCTCGGTGCGCAGATCGGCGCAAACGCCGAAAGCGACTTGAATCGGCCGGGATGCCGCAACGCGAGCGTGAGCGCGCCGTGTCCGCCCATCGAGTGGCCGAAGATGCCGATGCGCTTCACATCGATGGGCAGCGCCTGCGTTGCCAGAGGCAGCAGCTCGTTCATCAGCCAGCTTTCAATGCGCCAGTGTTCGGCCCATGGAGCGGACGTCGCGTCGAGATAGAAACCGGCGCCGATGCCGAAGTCCCAACTCGAAGACGCGCCTTCGATGCCTTCTGCCTTCGGTCCTCTTGGGCTGGTGTCCGGTGCAATGAGAGCGAGCCCGAGTTCAGCGGCCACGCGCTGCGCGCCCGCCTTGACCATGAAGGTTTCCTCGTTGCAGGTCAGGCCGGCAAGATAGACAAGCGCCGGCACCGGACCGCGTTCCGCCTGCGGCGGCAGAAAAGTCGAGAACCGCATCGGCAGGCCGATCTCGCGGGACGGGTGTTCGTGAAAGCTTTGCACCCCGCCAAAGCAACGGTGTTCAGAGAGAGTCTTCAGGCTGTCGGTCATTTCCATGCGCTTCATGGCCGTGCTCCTTGCCCGACTAGTAAAGAACGACTCCGCGAATCGATTCGCCGCGCTTCATCAGGTCGAAGCCCTTGTTGATGTCTTCCAGCGGCATGGTGTGCGTGATGAGATCGTCGATGTTGATCTTGTTTTCCATGTACCAGTCGACGATCTTCGGCACATCGGTGCGTCCGCGCGCCCCGCCGAAGGCCGAGCCTTCCCACTTGCGGCCAGTGACGAGCTGGAACGGCCGCGTACTGATCTCCGCGCCCGCTTCGGCCACGCCGATGATGATGCTTCGGCCCCAACCCTTGTGCGTGCATTCGAGCGCCTGGCGCATCACCTGCGTGTTGCCGATGCATTCAAAGCTGTAGTCGGCGCCCCCATCGGTGAGCTGCACGATGGCGTCCACCACATTGGGCGTGTCCTTCGGGTTGATGAAATGCGTCATGCCGAACTTGCGTGCCATTGCCTCGCGCGCGGGGTTCAGGTCCACGCCGATGATCTTGTCGGCGCCAACCATCCTGGCGCCCTGGATCACGTTCAGGCCGATGCCGCCGAGACCGAAGACCACAACGTTCGCGCCTGCTTCCACCTTGGCCGTGAAGATCACCGCGCCGATACCGGTGGTCACGCCGCAGCCGATGTAGCAGACCTTGTCGAAGGGTGCGTCTTCGCGGATCTTGGCCAGCGAAATCTCGGGCGCCACTGTGTAGTTGCTGAAGGTGCTGGTGCCCATGTAGTGAAAGATGGGTTTGCCGTCGATGCTGAAGCGGCTGCTGCCGTCAGGCATCAGGCCCTTGCCTTGCGTGCCGCGGATGAGCTGGCACAGGTTGGTTTTGCGCGACAGGCAGAACTTGCACTGGCGGCATTCCGGCGTGTAGAGCGGGATGACGTGGTCGCCCTTCTTGAGGGTGGTGACGCCGGGGCCGACGTCGACCACGATGCCTGCGCCCTCATGGCCGAGGATGGCGGGGAAGATGCCTTCCGGGTCAGCGCCGGAGAGCGTGTAGTAGTCGGTGTGGCAGATGCCCGTGGCCTTGATTTCGACCAGCACTTCGCCGAAGCGGGGGCCCTCGAGGTCGACGGTTTCGATGGTCAGGGGCGCGGCGGATTTCCACGCGACGGCGGCTTTGGTTTTCATGGCAAGACAGGAAAAGTGAAGATGCGGGGACGTCCCCGATGCGTCACTTTATGCCATAGAACCTGGCCGCATTCGCACCCAGTATCTGATCCTGTTCGGCAGGCGAAAGGGCGTCGAGCAATTCGAGCGTGGCGCTCATCCACGCTTGATAGCTGCCTGCGAGGTTCAACACCGGCCAATCGCTGCCCCACATCAGCCGCGAGGGGCCGAAATGCCGAAGCAGATGATCAACGTACGGGCGCAGGGTGGCCGTGCCCCAGCCGGGTCCGGCCTCTGCGGCGAGGCCCGAAAGCTTGCAGAAAACGGGCGTGGAGCGCGCGAATTCCGCGATGTCGCCGGCCCAGGACTCGAACTGGCCGTGTGCGATGTCCGGCTTGGCGGCATGGTCGATCACCATCGGCAACTCGGGATGGCGCTGCGCGAACGCCAATGCGGGTCCGATCTGGTGAGGCTTGATCAGGAGGTCCAGGCGCAAACCAAGCTCCGTCATCGTCTGGATCGCCGGTCCGAGGCGCGGGTCGAGAATCCATTGCGCATCAGGCAAGTCCTGCAGCATCGGACGCAATCCCTTGAACAAGGGCGCTTGCGCAAGTCGGCGGATGCGCTGGGGCGCGTCTGCCGCCGCAAGATCCGTCCAGCCTACGACTGCGCGCACACGGCTGGCCGGGTCAGCGGCCAGCGTCAGCAGGCGCCACGTTTCGGCCTCTGTCGGCGCCGCCTGCACCAGCACCGTGCCTTCGATGCCGGCCGCATCGAGGAAGGGTGCGAGATCGGCCGGGGCGAAATCTCGGTGGATCGGGTGCAGCGCAGGCGTGTCTTCCAGCCAGCCGTAGTCGCCAAAGGCCGGCGACCAATAGTGCTGGTGCGAATCGATGCGCATGGTCAAGCCTGGGCTTTTGCGCGTACGACGCCTTTTCGCAAAAGCACATTGCCGTACAGGCGCGTTTCCCCGGTCTGCACGATCGCGAAGGCTTCGCGGGCTCTGGCATAGAAACTTTCGCGAGGCAGCGATTCGGCGCTGAGCGCGCGGCCCTCCGCCTGTTCGGCCGCCGTCTGAAATTCGCGCACGATGTCCGGGACTTCGTCAGGTGACCCGACCACCGCCATGGTGGCGAGCGGCGCGTCGACAAAATCGTCGATCGGCAAAATGCTCAGCACGGCCTGAACCACCGGCACGGCGGCGCAGCCGTCCATGCGCACCAGCCTGCGCGCACAAGCCGCTGCCGGAAAGTTGGCGTCGACGACGGCAATCTCGTCGCCATGGCCCATCGAGGCCAGCAGGTAAAGCAGGTCGGCGCCGAGCAGGGGGTCCAGTGTTTTCAGCATGGCGTGTTTTACCGCGGATCCAGAGGCCAGGGCCAGAGGTTCAGTAGCACTGGCACTGGTGGTAGAGCGCTGCGACACCTGATAAAAACGGGCCATGATAAAGATCCTCGTCCTCAATGGCCCCAATCTCAATCTGCTCGGAACGCGTGAGCCTGCGCAATACGGGCACGAAACTCTCGCGGATGTCGAGCGGATGTGCCAGGAAGCGGGGGCCAAGGTCGGTGTGGAGATCGAGTGCCGCCAGAGCAATCACGAAGGCATGCTCATCGACTGGATCCATGAAGCCGGTCGGGAGGTCGCCGCTGGCCGCATGCTCGGCGTGGTGATGAACCCGGGCGCCTACACACACACGTCCGTGGCGTTGCACGATGCGATCAAGGGGGCGAGCGTTCCGCTTGTCGAGCTTCATATCTCGAACGTGCATGCGCGGGAGGAATTCAGGCATCACTCATACATCTCGCCAGCCGCGCGCGGGATCATCGTCGGGTTCGGCGTGAAGGGCTATCCGCTCGCGATCGAAGCGCTGGTGCGCGTGAGCGCCGCCGCCTGATGAGCACGCAAGCAGGGCTCTTCGAGGCACCCGATGGCACCCTGCGCTGCCGCTGGTGCGAATCGACCCAGACTTACCAGGACTATCACGACAGCGAGTGGGGCTTTCCGGTCACGGACGATCGCCGGCTTTTCGAGAAGCTGTGCCTCGAGGGCTTTCAGGCGGGCTTGAGCTGGCTGACGATTCTCAACAAGCGCGAAGCCTTCAGGCGCGGCTTTGCGCAGTTCGATGCCGAGCGCGTGGCGCGCTTTGGCGCCAAGGACATCGAGCGCCTGCTGGCCGATGTTGGCATCGTGCGGCATCGCGGCAAGATCGAATCAACCATCAACAACGCCAAGCGCGTGATCGAACTGCGAGAGGAATTCGGCTCTCTCGCGGCCTACGCGTGGCGCTTTGAGCCGGATGTGGCGACGCGGCCGAAGCGCATCACGCATGACGCGCTGCGAGAGATGACCACATCCGCCGAGTCGATCGCGATGTCGAAAGACCTGAAGAAGCGCGGCTGGAGCTTCGTCGGCCCGACGACCGTCTATGCATTCATGCAGGCGATGGGCCTGGTCAACGATCACGTCGAAGGCTGCCATGCGCGCGAGTCGGCGTTGGCCGCCCGCGCCAAGCTGAAGCTTCCGCGCTGAGCAACTGCCTCAAGCCGCCTGCGGCCCCGACACTTTCCGGTGGCTGATCCGGCCTTGGCTGTCGACGCTTTCGAGGTGTACGTCGAAGCCCCACAGCCGCGCGACGTGCTTGAGCACCTCTTGCGAGTCGTCGTGCAGGGGACGGTTGTTGTGCTGCGTGTGGCGCAGCGTGAGAGAGCGGTCGCCGCGCAGGTTCACGCTCCAGACCTGGATGTTGGGCTCGCGATGGTTCAGGTCGTACTGGCGTGACAGCGATTCGCGCAATTGGCGGTAGCCGCTGTCGTCGTGGATGGCCGACACCTCGAGCTCGGATTCGCTTTCTTTGTCGCTGACCGCAAAAAAGCGGAAGTCCCGCATCAGCTTGGGCGACAGGAACTGCCCGATGAAGCTCTCGTCCTTGAAATTGCGCATCGCATAGTCGAGCGACGTCTGCCAGTCGGATCCAGCGATGTCCGGGAACCAGCGCTTGTCTTCTTCGGTCGGCTTCTCGCAGATGCGCCGCAGATCGGTGTACATCGCGAAACCGAGCGCATAAGGGTTGATGCCGCTGTAAGCCCGATGGCCGATCGGCGGCTGAAAGACAACGTTGGTGTGCGACTGCAGCCACTCCATCATGAAACCGTCCGCCAGCAGGCCTTCGTCATAGAGCGTGTTGAGCAGCGTGTAGTGCCAGAAGGTTGCCCAGCCCTCGTTCATGACCTGCGTCTGCCGCTGCGGATAAAAGTACTGCCCGATCTTGCGCACGATACGCACCACTTCGCGTTGCCAAGGCTCCAACAATGGTGCGTTTTTCTCGATGAAGTAGAGAAGGTTTTCCTGCGGCTCTGCCGGGAAGCGCTTGGCTGCTTCTTCTTCCTCGGCGGTGCGGCCGGCGCGTTTGGGCAGCGTGCGCCAGAGGTCATTCACCTGTTGCTGGAGGTGATGCTCGCGTTCCTCGCGGCGTGCCTGTTCCTGGCTGAGGGACAGCCGTTGAGGACGGCGATAGCGGTCGACCCCGTGATTCATCAGCGCATGGCAGGAGTCGATCAGGTCTTCGACCGCCGACACCCCATGGCGCTCCTCGCATTCGCTGATGTAGTGCCGCGCGTAGACGAGATAGTCGATGATCGAGGACGCGTCCGTCCACATCTTGAAGAGATAGTTGCCCTTGAAGAAGCTGTTGTGGCCGTAGGCGGCATGGGCGATCACCAGCGACTGCATCGCCATGGTGTTCTCTTCCATCAGATAGGCGATGCACGGATCGGAGTTGATGACGATCTCGTAGGCCAGTCCCATGTGGCCGCGGCGATAGTTCTTCTCGGTCGAGATGAACTGCTTGCCGTATGACCAGTGGCGATAGATGACCGGCATGCCCACTGAGGCATAGGCGTCCATCATCTGCTCGGCGGTGATGATCTCGAGCTGGTTGGGGTAGGTGTCCAGCTTGTAGCCGCGCGCCACCCGGGCGATCTCGCCGTGGTATTGCTCTATCAGCTCGAAAGTCCAGTCCGAAGGACTGGGCAAGGGCGTTCGTGTCTTTTCGTTCACGCCGGTCCTCTTTCTTTCTTGAACAACTCGCGGAACACCGGATAGATGTCCTGCGCGTCGGAAACCTTGCGCATCGCGAAGTTCTTGTGCGAGTCGATCAGCTGGCTGTATTCCTCCCACATGTTCTGTTCGGCTTCGGCAACCTGCACATAGGCGTAGTAGCGCACCAGCGGCAACAGGTGTTCGCTCAGGAGTTCGCGGCAACGGCCGCTGTCCTGGTGCCAGTTGTCGCCGTCACTGGCCTGCGCACCGTAGATGTTCCATTCGCTGCTCGGATAGCGCGCCCGAACGATGTCGAGCATCAGCGTCAGTGCGCTCGAAACGACTGTGCCGCCCGTCTCCGTCGCGTGGAAGAACTCTTCTTCGGTGACTTCGGCAGCCTGTGTGTGGTGGCGGATGAAGACCAGGTCGATCTTCTCGTAGTGCCGCGTCAGGAACATGTACAGCAGCATGAAGAAGCGCTTGGACATGTCCTTGCGCGACTCGTCCATTGAACCCGAGACGTCCATCAGGCAGAACATCACCGCCTTGGCGGAAGGAACCGGCACCCGCACGCGATTGCGATAGCGCAGGTCGATCGGATCGAGGAAAGGCACGTGCTTGGCCTTGCTGCGCAACTCTTCGAGCTTGGCTTCGGTTTCGCGGATTTCACGCTGCACGAGGGCATCGGCGACACGGGGGCTGCGCTGCAGATGAAGCAGGTGCGCTTCGAGTTCGCGGATCTCGCGCCGGGAGTCGCCGCCGAGCGCGATGCGTCGCGCCAGCGCGCCACGCATCGAGCGCACGACATGCAGGTTGCTCGGGTTGCCGTCGCTTACGAAGCCAGCCCGATGGCTCTTCCACTCGGGGACTTCGGCCAGCTGCGTGCGAACCAGATGGGGCAGGGCGAGGTCTTCGAAGAAGACCCGCATGAACTCTTCCTTTGTCAGGCGGAAGACGAAATCGTCCTCGCCGCCTTCGCCGTCACCGGCCTGCGAGCCGCTGCCAGAGCCGCCGCCGCCCTGCGGCCGTTCGATGCGATCGCCCTTGACGTACTCCTTGTTGCCCGGATGCACATATTCACGGTCGCCGCCCTGGCCGTGACCGAACACAGGCTCCGACACATCGCGCTTGGGGAGCGTGATGTCCTCGCCCTGCTCGAGATCGCGGATGCCGCGGCCGCTGACCGCGCGCCGCACGGCTTCGCCGATCTGCTCGCGATAGCGCCGCAGGAAACGCTCGCGGTTGCCGATGGACTTGTTCTTGCCTGACAACCGACGGTCGATGATCTGCTGCAGCATTGCCACGCCAGACCTCCTTCTTCAACTCATCATGAACTCTTGCGTACGCGCAAATACCATTCGCACAGCAGACGCACCTGCTTGGCGGTGTAGCCCTTCTGCACCATGCGATTGACGAAATCCTCGTGCTTCTTGAGCTCGTCGGCGCTGCTCTTGGCATTGAAGCTGATGACCGGCAGAAGCTCTTCGGTGTTCGAGAACATCTTCTTCTCGATCACCGTGCGGAGCTTTTCATAGCTGGTCCACAGCGGGTTCTTGCCTGCATTGCCGGCGCGCGCGCGCAGCACGAAGTTGACGATTTCGTTTCGGAAGTCCTTGGGATTGCTGATGCCCGCGGGCTTTTCGATCTTTTCCAGTTCTGCGTTGAGCGATCCACGGTCGAAGACTTCTCCCGTGTCCTGGTCGCGGTACTCCTGGTCCTGGATCCAGTAGTCGGCGTAGGTGACGTAACGGTCGAAGATGTTCTGGCCGTACTCCGAGTAGCTTTCGAGGTACGCCGTCTGGATCTCCTTGCCGATGAACTCCGCATAGCGCGGCGCCATCAGCTCCTTGATGTACGACAGGTACTTCTGCTCGGTCTCGGGCGCGAACTGCTCGCGCTCGATTTGTTGTTCGAGCACATACATCAGGTGCACCGGATTCGCCGCGACCTCGCTGCTGTCGAAGTTGAAGACCTTCGAGATGATCTTGAACGCGAAGCGTGTCGAGACACCGCTCATGCCTTCGTCGACACCCGCGTAGTCGCGGTACTCCTGAATGGACTTGGCCTTGGGGTCGGTGTCCTTCAGGTTGTCGCCGTCGTAGACCTGCATCTTGCTGAAGATGCTGGAGTTCTCGGGCTCCTTCAGGCGCGTGAGCACCGAGAACTGCGCCATCATGCGTAGCGTTCCAGGCGCGCAGGGCGCATGCGCCAGTGATGAGTTGCGCACCAGCTTCTCATAGATCTTGATCTCTTCGGACACACGCAGGCAGTACGGCACCTTGACGATGTAGATCCGATCGAGAAACGCTTCATTGTTCTTGTTGTTGCGGAAGGCCTTCCACTCGCTCTCGTTGCTGTGCGCGAGCACGATGCCGTCGAACGGAATGGCGCCGAAGCCTTCAGTGCCCTTGAAGTTGCCTTCCTGGGTGGCCGTCAACAGCGGATGCAGCACCTTGATGGGCGCCTTGAACATCTCGACGAATTCGAGCAGGCCCTGGTTGGCGAGGCAGAGGCCGCCGGAGTAGGCGTAGGCGTCAGGATCGTCCTGCGCGTAGTCCTCCAGCTTGCGGATGTCGATCTTGCCGACCAGCGACGAGATGTCCTGGTTGTTCTCATCGCCAGGCTCGGTCTTGGCGACCGCGATCTGCCGCAGCACCGAGGGGTAGCGCTTGACCACCTGGAACTTGCGGATGTCCCCGCCGTACTCTTCGAGCCGCTTCACCGCCCATGGCGACAGAATGCGTTGCAGGTAGCGGCGCGGGATGCCGTATTCCTTCTCGAGGATCTCGCCGTCTTCCGACGCATCGAAGAGACCGAGCGGCGATTCATTCACCGGCGAGCCCTTGATGGAGTAGAAGGGCACGTGTTCCATGAGCTGCTTGAGACGCTCCGCGATGGAACTCTTGCCGCCGCCCACGGGGCCAAGCAGATAGAGGATCTGCTTTTTTTCCTCGAGGCCCTGCGCGCCGTGCCGGAAGTACGACACCACCTGTTCGATGGCATCTTCCATGCCGTAGAACTCGCGGAACGCAGGGTAGATCTTGATCACCTTGTTCGCGAAGATTCGCGACAGGCGAGGGTCGTTTCGAGTGTCCACCAGTTCGGGCTCGCCGATGGCTTCGAGCATGCGCTCGGCCGCGGTGGCGTACGCCATGGGCTCCCGCTTGCAGACCTCAAGATATTCCTGCAGGGACAGGACCTCTTCGCGCGTACGCTCGTAACGAGCGGCGAAGTTACTGATGACATCCATAGACACCTCCATCGAGTCAGCGGGGCGCTGCCCGGAGTCTCCGTGCTGCACACGTTGCATCGTTCGCAGGAATGGTGCCAGGTGATGTGTGCACGCTTTGGATTAACTCCTCAAGCAGGAACTCGCTCAAAGCATAGAACAAAGAACGCGTCCAGCAAATTGCTTTTCGGATAAGAACCACAACGAAGTTGGAAAGTTCAGAGTAAAAGTTGCACGAACCTCGATCAATCGCAATTTCCAAGTCCGCATGACGCGCATGGCGGACCTCCCGCACGAGATGCACAAGATGCTCACGCGTCCACACCAGCGTAACCTGTCCGGTTTCGTCGCGTGCGGCTGTCGGTGCTTTCCATATATCTTGAAGATCTATTTCTATGGGTTTGCAACGCTTGAGCCGTGCTGCCGGCTTACGAATAAACACTGAAGAGGTGAGAATCTCGCATCGGTATTCACAAGATGGCCGGCGCACAACAAAAAGGCGGCCATTGGGCCGCCTTTTTTCGCCGATTTTCGAAGGGTCATTCGACCTTGCCGATCTTTCGCACAGCCTCTGTCATGGCGCTTGCATCCGCATTCCAGTAGGTCTGGAACTCTGGCGCATCCAGATAGGCGATCGGACTTCCCGCCTTTTCGATCACTTGCGCGACGGCAGGGTCCGCTGCAACCTTTGCAGATGCGGCCCTGAGCTTGCGAACGATGTCTTCGGGCGTTCCCGCAGGAACGAAGAGCCCCGACCACTGCGCGAACTTCACCTTGTAGCCGGACTGTAAAAGGCTCGGCACATCCGGAAGCGCCGCCAGCGGCTGATCGCCCCAATGCGCGAGCGCGCGCAGTCTGCCGCCCTTGATCTGCTGCACCACCGTGGACGGTCCGCTCGCGACCGCATCGACCTGGCCTCCGAGAAGCGCAACGACCGCCGGACCCGCTCCGGTGTAAGGAATGTGCGTCATGCGAAATCCTGCGGCGTTCTTCAGCATTTCCATCGGCACATGCATGGTGCCGTAGTTGCCGGAGCTCCCGTAGTTGTAGGCACCGGGCTTGGCGCGTGCGTCCGCGACAAAGTCGGCGAGCGTCTTCCATGGCGCATCCGCGCGCACGACCAGTACGGTCGGATCGGCGGTAAAGCGCGCGATCGGCTTGAACTGGCTCATCTGGTAAGCGGGCTTGCGGTCCAGGATGACGTCGGCTTCCGGAAGGATGGAGATGGAGGACAGGCTCATCAGCACTGTGTAACCGTCCGCCGGTGCTCGCGCGACGTAGCCGATGCCGACCGCGCCACCGGCGCCGGCCCTGTTCTCGACGATGACCGGCTGCTTGAGCTCGCGTGACAAGGCTTCGGCAACTGGCCGCGCCACGGTATCGGCGACGCCGCCGGGCGGAAAGGGCACGATCATCGTGATCGGTTTTTCAGGCCATGAGCCTTGCGCGAGTGCGCTCGCAGCAGCGGTGATCAGCGCGGCGCCCAGCAGCGCACGTCGTGAGGGGTGCATGTTTGTTGTCTCCGTTGTGTCGGGTAATCACACGAACCGGTTCTCGAGCACGCCCAGCCCGTCGATCTCGATGCGAACGACGTCGCCCGGCTTGAGGTACTGCGGCGGCGTCAGACCCATGCCGACTCCGGCGGGGGTGCCGGTCGCGATCATGTCCCCCGCGTGCAGCGTGATGCCGCGGGAGCAGGTTTCGATCAGCGTGGGAATGTCGAAGATGAGATCGGTGGTCTGGCCGTCCTGCCGCGGCTCGCCGTTGACCCAGCAGCGCACCCGGGTACGCGTGCCATCAAGCTCGTCGGCAGTCACGATCCAGGGCCCCATCGGGCAGAAGGTGTCGAAGGACTTGCCCAGGTCCCACTGCTGGTGCCGCATTTGCACGTCGCGCGCCGTGACGTCGTTGACGATGGTGTAGCCGAACACATGCGACATCGCGTCGGCCCGCGAAATGTTGCGGCCGCTTTTGCCGATCACCACCGCCAGTTCCGCTTCGTAGTCGATCTGCGCCGAAATGGCCTCGCCGGGCAATTGCACCGGGTCGTCGGGCCCGACGACGCACTCGGGCACCTTGGTAAAGACGATGGGCCACGCATCGACGCTGGCCGCACTGTTCTTGAACACCGAGCCCGACAACTCCTTTGCATGCGCGTGGTAGTTGCGGCCGACGCAGAAGATGTTCCGGCGCGGCAGCGGGATCGGCGCTTCCAGCTTGACGTCACCCAGAGCCATGGGGCTGCCCGCAGTCGGCAGCGCGGATGCGCCAGAAGCGTGTGCTTCGATGAGGGGCAACGCCCCGCGAAGGGCCGCGGCGGGGTCGAGTTGAAGCGGCGTGACGGTCAGTCGATCGTCCGAGACAAGGCCGACGTGCCTGCGGTCTTGATATTGATAGGTTGCAATGCGCACAATGATCTCCTCTATGGCGACCAAATGCTACCAATCGGATACCAAGTCCACAATAGAGCCCAGCCCGCGTCCGGACCGCCAGGGTCGGCGCGCTCTCTTCATTTCAATCCACCTGCGATCGTGCACAGTGCCCTGAACTTGCGGGAAGCCATCCTCGAAAACCTGAAGTCGCGCGCGTGGCGGGCCGGCCATCGCTTGCCGACGGAACGGGAGTTGAGCAGCCAATATGGGCTCAGCCGGTCGACCGTTCGCCGCGTGCTCGCGGACCTGAAGGGCAGGGGGTTGATCACTCAGACGGTCGGGAGCGGCACCTACGTGAGCGACGAAGTGGGCCGCGCGCTCGCCGACATCAGCAGTGGCGAGTCGCCGCTGGCAACCAGTCCGGCCGAGCTGATGAGCGCCCGACTGGTGCTCGAACCCGCCATCATCGCCATGGTGATCGGCAACGCGACCACTGCAGACTTCGAAAGAATGGAAAACTGCTGCGAGCGAGGCGAGGCCGCCGCCACCATCGAGGAGTTCGAATTGTGGGACGGCAAGCTGCATGAGGCGATCGCTGATGCCGCTCACAACGCGTTCATTTCCACTGTCTTCCAACGCATGAACGAAGTCCGTGCGCAGAGCGAATGGGGCATGCTGAAGCGGCGCAGCGCAACGCCCGAACGCCGGCTCGCCTACCAGCGCGAGCATCGCGACCTTGTGGCGGCGTTGAAGGATCGCGACGGTGCGCGAGCGAGCGAACTCTGCCTCGGCCACCTAGTTCATGTGCGGAAAAACTTGCTCGGCTATTGACGGTGCGTGGCGCACCGTAACGCTGGGACAGCGAGCCTGCGCGCCATTGGACTAGCGGAAACCCGCCCTCGCGTTGACCCGGTCCGAGCCCGCCGGTATATTGGCCTGGATTGGCGTGGAGGCATACCAATTCATACCAATTGACTGAGCCTCCCGGGCCGGGGCGCTCCTGGAGACAATCGTGAACACACTATGGAGTCGATGTCTGCGCCTCGCGCCGCACTGCTGGGCTGCAGCCTTGATTGCGTCGGCCCCGTTCGTGGCGGCCAATGCGCAGGACTATCCGTCGCATCCGGTGCGGATCATCGTGCCGTTTGCCGCCGGCGGACCGGCCGACGTCTACGCACGAATTGTTGCGGTGCGCCTGCAGGAGGCCCTCGGGCAAGGGTTCGTGGTCGACAACCGGCCGGGCGCGGGATCGGTCATCGGCACCGAGGCTGCGGCAAAGAGCCCGCCGGATGGTTACACGCTGCTCCTGATGTCGAACGCGCATACGGTCAACGAATCGCTCATCCCGAACAAGCCTTATCAGTTGATGCGCGACTTTGTCCCGGTGACGCCCATCAACTCGTCGGATCTCGTGCTGGTCACTCGCAGCGGGTTGCCGGTCAACAACCTGGGCGAGTTGATCGCGTTGGCAAAGGCCAAGCCCGGCGCGCTGACCTATGCGTCTTCCGGCCCCGGCACGCCTTATCACCTGGCGGGCGAACTCTTCAAGGCCATGGCAGGGGTGTCGATCCTCCACATCCCCTATAGGGGCAGCGCCGGTGCGCGCACTGACGTGCTGGGCGGCCAGGTGGACATGATGTTCGACGCCGTACCGACCATGACCGAGCATGTGCGCGGCGGCCGCGTGAAGGCGATCGCAACCACCGGCCTCACGCGTTCGGCCGTCATGCCCGACGTGCCGACCGTGGACGAAGCCGGCGTGCCCAAATACGAAGCGACGATCTGGCTGGGCCTGATGGCGCCCAAAGGTACGCCCGCCGCCGTCGTCGACCGCCTGAACGCCGAGGTCCAGAAAATCGCGTCGAACCCCGACGTGATTCGGGCCTGGAAAGCGCAAGGCGCGACACCCATGCAGATGAACGTCGCCGATTTCACGCGATATATGAATCAGGACATCGCGAAATGGGCGCGGGTCGTCAAGGTGTCGGGCGCAAAGGCGGACCAATGAACATCCTGTGTGCGGGGGCGGCCCAGGGGCTGGTGAGGGCGCTGCAAGGCGTGTTCCTGGAACTCACCGGCGCCAAGGTCGAGGGCCGTTTCGGCGCGGTCGGCGCCATGAAGGAAGCGCTGCTTGCCGGAGAGCCTTGCGACGTGATGATCGCCACGGCCGCCATGGTTGCCGATCTGCAGGCCGAGCGTCGGCTGGTGCAAGACTCGGAAGCTGCGCTAGGGCGCGTTCGCACCGGCATCGCCGTCCGACAGGGCGAGCCGTTGCCGCAAGTCGGCTCGCCCGAGGCGCTGAAAGCCAGTTTGCTGACCGCGAAGGCGATCTATTTTCCGGATGCATTGCGCTCGACCGCCGGCATCCATTTCGCGGCGGTTCTTGGGAAGCTCGGGATCGCCGAGACAGTAGCGTCGCGCCTGCGCACGTTTCCCAACGGCGCCACAGCCATGAAAGAACTCGCCTCCCACGTCGGGCCGGGCGCCATCGGTTGCACCCAGATCACCGAAATCAACTACACGCCGGGCGTCGCACTCGTGGGGCCTCTGCCGGATGCCTTTGAATTGGCCACCGTCTACACGGCCGCAGTCAGCGCGAAGGCGCAGCAGCCCGAACTTGCACGGCGTTTCGTGGACTTGATCGCAGGCCCCCGGTCGCGCTGCCTTCGCGCGCAGGGCGGCTTCGAATTCACCGCACCCGGCCCCTAGCGGACGGGAACTTTTCATGATCCAACCGACGGAGAAAAGCGCATGACGATTCTGCAAACGCTGAGCCGGCTGGCTGTCGGCGCCCGCAACTGGTTGGCCAGATCGCGCTGGCTACCGCCAACCCGGCGAAGCGTTAATGTTCTAACCAGCCCAAGCCCTCTCCAGCCCCGCCTTTCGTGAAACACCGCGGAACTGGCTTCGCCAGGCCGCCGGTGTTGCCCCCGGTCAGGGGGTAGGCGAAGCGACACGAAGTGCGCGCAGCCTGGGGGCGAGCAACACCTAACTAAAGAATTCTTTCGCCTTGTCGAACCACCCCTTGTCGGTGGGGCTGTGCTTCTCGCCACCCTTCTTGAGCGACTCGTCGAGTTCCTTCAGCAATTTGCGCTGGTGCTCCGTGAGCTTGACCGGCGTTTCGACGCGCACATGGCAATACAGGTCGCCCGGGTAGCTCGACCGCACGCCCTTGATGCCCTTGCCGCGCAGGCGGAACTGCTTGCCGCTCTGGGTCCCGTCGGGAATGTCGATCGCGGCCGGCCCCTTGAGCGTCGGGACGCTGATTTCGCCGCCAAGCGCCGCCGTCGTGATGCTGACCGGCACGACGCAGTGAAGATCGTCACCGTCGCGCTCGAACAACTCATGCTTCTTGAGGCGTATCTCTATATAGAGATCGCCCGGCGGCCCGCCATTGGTCCCGGGCTCGCCGTTGCCGGTGCTGCGAATCCGCATGCCGTCGTCGATGCCGGCCGGGATCTTCACTTCCAGCGTCTTGTTGTTCTTGATCTTTCCCTGGCCATGACAGGTCGTGCACGGTTCCGGAATGATCTTGCCGGACCCATGGCAGGTCGGGCAGGTCTGCTGCACGCTGAAGAAGCCCTGGCGCATCTGCACCGCGCCTTGGCCGTGGCAGGTCGTGCAAGTGATCGGCTTGGTGCCCGGCTTGGCGCCGGTGCCCTTGCAGGTGCCGCAATCGTCCCAGGTGGGAATGCGGATCTGGGCGTCCTTGCCGTCGGCCGCTTCCTCGAGCGTGACTTCCATCGCGTAGCTCAGGTCGCTGCCGCGATACACCTGCCGCCCGCCCTGGCGACCGGCGCGCTGCCCGAAGACGTCCCCGAAGATGTCGCCGAACGCTTCAGCGAAGCCGCCGAACCCTTCCGCACCCGGGCCGCCGCGCATGTTGGGGTCGACACCCGCGTGGCCGTACTGGTCGTACGCGGCGCGCTTTTGCGGATCCGACAGCATTTCGTAAGCTTCCTTGACCTCCTTGAACTTGATCTCGGCGTCCTTGGAGTCCCCGTGGTTGCGGTCGGGGTGGTGCTTCATCGCAAGCTTGCGATAAGCCTTCTTGATTTCCTCTTCGCTGGCGTTCTTGGGAACGCCGAGGGTTTCGTAGTAGTCGCGTTTGGTGGCCATGGTCGAGGTCGGGCGGAGTCGTCTTCAGGAAGCAGGGTCAGGAAGCGGAAAAGGCTGGACCACCTTGCAGCGGGTCCAGCCTTGGTTCAGGGCATGCAGATCAGCCCTTCTTGACTTCCTTGACTTCGGCGTCGACCACGTTGTCGTCCGCCGGAGCACTTGCAGCTTCCGGGTTGGCGCCGGCCGCGCCGCCTGCGGCGCCGGCCGCAGCCTGCGCGTCGGCGTACATCTTCTCGCCGAGCTTCTGGCTGGCGGTCATCAGCGTGTTGGTCTTGTCCTCGATCGCGGACTTGTCTTCACCCTTGAGGGCTTCCTCGACGTCCTTGATCGCGGCTTCGATCTTTTCCTTCTCGCCGGCTTCCAGGCTCGCGCCGTGTTCGCCGAGCGACTTCTTCACGCTGTGGACCATGGCTTCGCCCTGATTGCGGGCCTGCGCCAGTTCGACCTTCTTCTTGTCCTCTGCCGCGTTCAGTTCGGCATCCTTCACCATCTTCTGGATCTCGTCTTCCGACAGGCCCGAGTTGGCCTTGATGGTGATCTTGTTTTCCTTGCCGGTGCCCTTGTCCTTGGCGCCGACGTGCAGGATGCCGTTGGCGTCGATGTCGAAGCTGACTTCGATCTGCGGCGTGCCGCGCGATGCCGGCGGAATGCCTTCGAGGTTGAATTCGCCGAGCAGCTTGTTGCCCGAAGCGACTTCGCGCTCGCCCTGGAACACCTTGATCGTCACCGCCGGCTGGTTGTCCTCGGCCGTGGAGAAGGTCTGCGCGAACTTGGTCGGGATCGTGGTGTTCTTCGTGATCATCTTGGTCATCACGCCGCCCATCGTCTCGATGCCGAGCGACAGCGGGGTCACGTCCAGCAGCAGCACGTCCTTGCGGTCGCCCGAGAGCACCTGGCCCTGGATGGCAGCGCCGACGGCGACGGCTTCATCGGGATTCACGTCCTTGCGCGGGTCCTTGCCGAAGAACTCCTTGACCTTGTCCTGCACCTTCGGCATGCGGGTCATGCCGCCGACCAGGATGACATCGCTGATCTCGGTCACGCTCACACCGGCATCCTTGATGGCGGTGCGGCAGGGCGCAATGGTGCGCTCGATCAGTTCGTCGACCAGGCTTTCGAGCTTGGCGCGGGTCAGCTTGATGTTCAGGTGCTTCGGACCCGATGCATCGGCCGTGATGTAGGGCAGGTTGATGTCGGTCGCGGCACTGTTCGACAGTTCGATCTTGGCCTTTTCGGCGGCTTCCTTCAGGCGCTGCAGTGCGAGAACGTCCTTGCTCAGATCGACGCCCTGGTCCTTCTTGAACTCGGAAATGATGTAGTCGATGATGCGCTGGTCGAAGTCTTCACCGCCCAGGAAGGTGTCGCCGTTGGTCGACAGCACTTCGAACTGCTTTTCGCCGTCGACGTCCGCGATCTCGATGATGGAGATGTCGAAGGTGCCGCCGCCGAGGTCATACACGGCGATCTTGCGGTCGGCCTTGTCTTGCTTGTCCAGGCCGAAGGCCAGTGCTGCCGCCGTCGGCTCGTTGATGATGCGCTTGACGTCCAGGCCCGCGATGCGGCCGGCGTCCTTGGTGGCTTGGCGCTGGCTGTCGTTGAAGTAGGCCGGCACGGTGATCACCGCTTCGGTCACGGTTTCGCCGAGATAGTCTTCGGCGGTCTTCTTCATCTTGCGCAGGATTTCGGCGCTGATCTGCTGGGGAGCGAGCTTCTTGCCGCGCACTTCGACCCAGGCGTCGCCGTTGTCGGCCTTGGTGATGCTGTAGGGCATCAGGTCGATGTCCTTCTGGACTTCTTTTTCCTCGAACTTGCGTCCGATCAGTCGCTTGACGGCGTAGATCGTGTTCTTGGGGTTGGTGACCGCCTGACGCTTGGCCGAGGCGCCGACCAGCACTTCGCCGTCTTCCTGGTAGGCCACGATCGAAGGCGTCGTACGGGCGCCTTCAGAGTTCTCGATCACACGCGTGACGTTGCCTTCCATGATCGACACGCACGAATTCGTGGTGCCGAGGTCGATGCCGATGATTTTGGCCATGTTGTTGCTCCTGGGATCTGAAATAAGGTTGTTGTGAACTTGTGGATAACCGGGTGCGATTCAAGGGATGAAACGGGGTTTTCCTGTGGGTTTCTTGTGGGTTTCAGCTCGGGCTGCTGACGGTCACGAGCGCGGGGCGAAGGATGCGGTCGGCGATCGTGTAGCCCTTTTGCAGGACGCCCACGACGGTGTTGGGCGCTTGTCCCGCAGCGGGCACAACTGAAATCGCCTGGTGCAGGTGCGGGTCGAACTTGCTTCCGGCGGGCGGCGCGATTTCAATGACCTTGTTGCGCTCGAGCGCGCTCTTGAGTTGCCGCAGCGTGGCTTCGGTGCCTTCGCGCAGATGCTCGATCGTCGCCTCCTGCACCGCGAGACCGGCTTCGAGGCTGTCCAGCACAGGCAGAAGACTTTCCGCAAATCCTTCGATCGCGAACTTGCGGCCCTTGCTGACTTCTTCGTCGGCGCGGCGGCGAGCGTTCTGCACGTCGGCTTGCGCGCGCAGGACCTGGTCGGTCAGCTCTGCGTTCTTTGCCTTGAGCGCGGCGACTTCGGCCTGGGCGGCGTCCAGCGCGTCGGCTTCGTTGGCGGCTTGCGCGGCTTCCAGCTCTTCGGGGCTGGGCTCGCCTTGCAGGATTTCAGGATTCGATGGGGGGTTTTGCGGGTCTGACATGCTCATAAAAGCCGGCGGCCAGGCCGGGAATCAACGAAAACGATGGATAGACAGGCATCTTGGGCCTGCCGCAGGGGTTTTCAAGGCAAAAAAATGCGCCGTGAGGCGCATTTTGAGGAGCCCGGATCGGCTCAGTGCGCGTCGAGCAACTCGACGTCGAACTTCAGCGTCGCGTTCGGCGGGATGACGCCGCCGGCACCGCGGGCGCCATAGCCCAGGGCGGCCGGAATGATCAAGGTGCGCTTGCCGCCGATCTTCATGCCGGCGACGCCTTCGTCCCAGCCCTTGATGACCTGCCCGGCGCCGAGCGAGAAGGCAAACGGGTCGTTGCGGTCACGGCTGGAGTCGAACTTGGCGCCCTGCACGCCGTCGTTGAAGAGCCAGCCGGTGTAGTGCACGTGTACGTGGTGGCCAGCCTTTGCTTCGGCGCCGTCGCCGACGGTGGTGTCTTCGTACTGGAGGCCAGAGGGAGTGGTGGGCATGGTGCGCTCCTTGGGAATGTGGAAGGAAACCGCGCAGTTTAACGAGCCCGGGCCAGCCGCTTGCCAGGGCCCGAAGAAGGGCGCGTTGGCTCAGGGCGTGGAGGGCGGCGTTTTCTTGACTTGCCCCTGCTGCTGACCCTGCTGCCGCCCCTGCTGCCACTTGCCGGCAAAGGCTTGAAGGTCGGAAAGGCGCTTGAGCAGATCCTGTCCGCTGAGGGTCAGGCTGTAGCCCTCGCTTCCGTGATTGACGAGGCCCGCTTCGCGGAGCTCCTTGATGCGGGTGTTGAGCGTGTTGGGTGTGATGCTGCCGACGCTGTCCTGCAAAAGCCGGAAGGTTTGCGCATGTCCGTCCCGAAGAGCCCAGAGGACGCGCAGCGCGTAGCGAGCTTCCAGCAGCGCGAGCAATTGGCTGACGGCTGCGTTTTCCTTGCTGCTCATCGACTTCATCTCCTCGGGGAGCGGCGGGCTGATGTCCGCCTGTTTTTCTTGTGACGGGTACGTGACCACCCGAAATGGCCGGCGACTATAGCCCGAAAGGTAGGCTGCTACAAGTTTTATAGCTGTCGGTGCAAGCCTGCTGCGGGCTGTAGCCCTTTGGCTACACCGCGTGGCTGGATTGGCCTAGTCGGCGTAGTTCGCCATGGCCTCGCCGAGGCGCACCGGCCGCGCCGGCGCCCAGGCCGGGTTGAACACCACCGGCGGCGCCGGAAACAGCATCACGACCGTCGAGCCAAGCAGGAAGCGGCCCATTTCCTCGCCTTGCCCAAGCGTGATCTGCTTGTCGGCGTAGTGCCATTCGCGCACTTCCCCGCCGCGCGGCGGATTGACGACGCCATGCCATACCGTCGCCATGCTGCCGACGATGGTTGCGCCGACCAGCACCAGCACGAACGGGCCGCGTGCCGTCTCAAAGACGCAAACCACACGCTCGTTGCGCGCGAAGAGGCCGGGCACGCCGCGCGCCGTGGTCGGATTCACGGAGAAAAGGTCGCCGGGCACGTGGATCATGCGCAGCAGGCGGCCGTCGCATGGCATGTGGATGCGGTGGTAATCCCTGGGGCTCAGGTACAGCGTCGAAAAACTGCCGTGCGCGAATTGCGCGGCGAGTGTGGCGTCGCCGCCGACCAGCGTGGTCGTCGAGTACCTGTGGCCCTTTGCCTGGAAGATCTGGTCGCCCTGGATCGCGCCAAACTGGCTGATGGCGCCATCGACGGGGGACACCAGATCTGCCTGTGCAATCCGGCGCGCGCCGGGCTTCAGGGCACGCGTGAAGAAGGCGTTGAAGCTCGGGTAGCTGGCGATGTCGCTGTCGAGGGCTTCGCCCATGTCGACGCCGTATTTGGCGACGAAGCGCCGGATGATCCAGGTCGTCACGGCGCCGCGCTCCTTGCCGGCAACCCATCCGGCGAAAGAGGTCAGCGCTTGCTTGGGGAGCAGGTACTGCGGAAGGACGGCAAAGCGATCGGACAAGGCTGCGTTTTCGACAAGGGGATCGACGATTCTATAGACCGCTCAGGCCGACGCCGGGCCGCCCCAAGGCGGCCTGCGGCCCCCTCGGGGGGCAGCGAGTACACGAAGTGACGGAGCGTGGGGCCAGCTCATTCCGCCTTGATGTTCGCGGCCTTGATCACCTGCGCCCACTTCTCGACCTCGGCCTTCTGGAAGGCAGCAATCTGCGCGGTCGTCATGTCGGCCGGCTCCATGCCGAAGCTCTTGAGCTTTTCCTGCATGTCGGGCTGCGCGAGGATCTTGCGGATCTCGTTGTGCAGGCGGTCGACGATCGGTGCGGGTGTGCCGGCGGGCACGAAGATCGCCTGCCACGACACGACTTCAAAATCCGCGAGTCCGGGCACGCCCGACTCTGCCACCGTGGGCACATCCGGCATCGAAGGCAGCCGCTTGGCGGAAGTCACGGCGATGGCGCGCAGCTTGCCGCTCTGGATGTGCGGACCGGCGACCACCGTGGTGTCGAACATCATGTCGACCTGTCCGCCGATCACGTCCTGGATGGCCGGGCCGCTTCCCTTGTACGGGATGTGCGTGAACTTGACGCCGGACTTGTAGGCCAGCAGTTCGAGCGCCAGATGCTGCGAGGTGCCCGTGCCGGCCGAAGCCGACGACAAGCCGCCTGGCTTGGCCTTGCTGGCCGCAAGCACGTCTTTCAGCGTCTTGTATGGACTGGCCTGGTTGACGACCAGCACCACCGGGTTGGTGCCGATCAGCGTGACCGGGGTGAACGACTTGATCGGGTCGTAGCCGATCCGTGGATAGAGGCTCACGTTGATCGCGTGCGAACTGATCGTGCCGCCCAGCAGCATGTAGCCGTCGGGCGCGGCCCGGGAGGCCACCTCGGAGCCGACGCTGCCGCCGGCGCCGCCCTTGTTGTCGACGATGACATTGGTGCCGAGCGCCGGTCCCAGCTTCTGGGCGATCAGGCGGCCGAGCACGTCGGTCGTGCCGCCCGCGGGGAAAGGTACGAGATAGGTGATGGCCTTTCCCGTCGGCCACTGGCCTTCTGCGAAGGCGGGCAGTTGCGCAAGGACTCCGCCGAGCGAAGCGAGAGTGGCGGTTTGGATGAGGGTGCGACGTCGCATGATTTGTCTCCGGGGTTGGAATGCCGCGCTTGTGATTGTTGGAGGTCGCGGAACTTGGTTGCGTGGTGTTGCTGTGATCTTGCTGTGGACTTGGTTCAGGTCACCGGCGCCGGGTTGAAAAGCACGAGCGCGTTGTGCAGCTTCCACTGCTCCGCCCAGGTCTTCTTGCGGCCGCTGGCGACGTCGAGCATCAGCCTGAACATCTCCCAGCCGACGTCGGCGATGGTCTTCTCTCCGGTGGCGATGGTTCCGGCATTGATGTCCATCAAGTCGTGCCAGCGGCGCGCGAGGTCTTCGCGCGTGGCGACCTTGATGACCGGCACCTGCGCCAGGCC